>NZ_CP099837.1:1876681-2502241 GCF_024134545.1 Nocardiopsis exhalans | reverse complement strand
ATTGGCCGGTCTGCTGACCGCGGCCCGGCCGGTGTTGGAACCGGTCCCGGGCGAGGTGCCCACCACGGTCGCCGACGCCCTGAACCTGCCGTTGGAGGCGGTCTTCACTGGCCCGACCAGGGACGACGCCCACCTCCCGGTCCGCCGCCTACCCCGTGTGGGCGCCTTCCCCCGGAGAATGCCCCTGGCCCGCCACCGAGTCGCCTGAACCCGGGACGGTCCCGAAGCCCGGGAGGGCTTCCGGGCGGTCGCGCTCGGACCTGTGCGGATCCGGTACTCCGCTGAACCGGGTCCCGGGCGCCGTGCGTGTCGGGCTCGGGCCCGGGCGGCGGGCGATCTAGTTTGGTGCGATGAGCTCACTCTCCGATCCCGAGGTCCGCGACTTCCTGCTCAAGGGCACCCGCACGGGAAAGGTCGCCTACACCGCGGCGGACGGCCGTCCGCTGGTGGCACCGGTCTGGTTCACCATCGACGACGACGGGCTGGTGTTCAACACCGGCCGCGAGAGCGCCAAGGGCAGGTCCTTCGCCCGTGACCCCCGGCTGACGCTGCTGGTGGACCTGGAGGAGCCGCCGTTCGGCTTCGTGCAGGTCCAGGGCACAGCGGAGGTCTCCGAGGATCCCGACGAGCTGGTGCGCACCGCCACCGAGATCGCCCGGCGGTACATGGGCCCGGAGCGGGCCGAGGAGTTCGGCCGCCGCAACGGCGTCCCCGGCGAGCTCGTGGTGCGGATCCGCCCGACCAAGATCGTCGCCGCCATGGACATGACCGGCTAGTCCACGGACGCGGCCTGGGCGGCACTCGCTGCCTGGGCGACACCGCCGGAACCGACGAGTTCACCGCCGAGGTCCTGCGTCAGCTTCCCTGGACGGGGGCCGGCGGCAGCGGTCCGGTGCCGGCCCCCCGTGGGAGGACTACATACCGCCGCGCTTGCGGATGGCGTTGAGGTCCTCACTGATCCGGAAGGCCACGATGAGCAGCTCGAGGACGATCCGCGACAGCAGCACGGAGATCGCGGTTCCGACGAAGGTACCGATCAGCATGGGGACGCCGAGGAAGCCGAAGTCGTCGTCGCCCATCATCGCGATGGCGGAGATCAGCCCAAACAGGAATCCGATGGCGATCATGATCAGCCACAGGATGTAGACGACCTTGATGATCCGGGCGGTGATGAACTCCCGGAAGGAGAAGTCAAACAGCGCCCCGAAGAACCCAGTTCTGGCGGGCGCGGGCTGGGTGTACCCGGCGGCGGGCTGCTGCTGGTACTGGCCGCCCTGGTACCCGCCGGACTGCGGCTGCTGGCCGTACGGCTGCTGAGAGGGGTCCTGGGGGTATCCGGGGGGATTGGTCATGCTCTCTTTGTTCCTTGTCTGTCGTCTCAGTTGTCGTCTCGGCCAAAGTCCGCACCGCCCGTGGGGAGGGGCGGCCGACACAACGAACTGTACTCATCCGTTCACCCGCCCGCCCCGCCCGGCTGTGCCTCAGCGGCCGGTGCGCGGATGTGCTGCCCTTGGCTGGGCACCTGTGTGGAGAAGCAGGGGCTGACCGGCCCCGAGGTCGGAATCGAGCGCCTGTGATCACCCCGCGCCGCGTCTGGGGTTTCCCCGACAGACGCCTGTGGCCGCGCCCCGGAGCGGGGTGCGGCCACAGGCGTTGACGCGTGTTCCCGTTCGGGGACCGGGCTCTAGAGCTCGGCCATGACCTCGTCGGGGATGTCGGCGTTGGTGAAGACGTTCTGGACGTCGTCGGAGTCCTCCAGGGCGTCCACCACCCGCATGACCTTCTTGGCGGCCTCGGCATCGACCGGGACCTCCATGGTCGGCAGGAAGCTGGAGTCGGCGGACTCGTAGTCGATGCCCGCCTCCTGGAGAGCGGTGCGCACCGGAACCAGGTCGGTGGCCTCGCAGACGATCTCGAAGGCCTCGCCGAGGTCCTCGACCTCCTCGGCCCCGGCCTCCAGGACCGCCATGGTGACGTCGTCCTCGGTGGTGCCCTCCTTGGGCACGATCACGACGCCCTTGCGGTTGAACATGTAGGACACCGAACCGGCGTCGGCCATGTTGCCGCCGTTGCGGGTGACCGCCACGCGCACCTCGGAGGCGGCGCGGTTGCGGTTGTCGGTCAGACACTCCACGAGCAGGGCCACGCCGCCGGGGGCGTAGCCCTCGTACATGATGGTCTGCCACTCGGCGCCACCGGCCTCCTCACCGGAGCCGCGCTTGCGGGCGCGCTCGATGTTGTCGGCGGGCACCGAGTTCTTCTTCGCCTTCTGGATGGCGTCGTAGAGCGTCGGGTTCCCTTCGGGGTCCCCACCACCGGTACGCGCGGCCACCTCGATGTTCTTGATCAGCTTGGCGAACAGCTTGCCGCGCTTGGCATCGATGACGGCTTTCTTGTGCTTGGTGGTGGCCCACTTGGAGTGGCCGCTCATGGGTGTCCTTTCACGATGTCGACGAAGAGGCGGTGGATACGCGTGTCGCCGGTGAGTTCGGGATGGAAGGACGTCGCCATCAGGCCGCCCTGTCGTACGGCGACGATCCTACCGGCCTCGTCCGTGCCGGGTACGCGTCCGAGGACGCGGACCTGTGGGCCCACGGATTCCACCCAGGGGGCGCGGATGAACACCGCGTCGAAGGGGTCCTCGCCGATGCCGTCGATGTACACGCCCGTCTCGAAGGACTCCGTCTGGCGGCCGAAGGCGTTGCGGCGCACCGTCATGTCGATACCGCCGACGGTCTCCTGGTCGGCCGTGCCCCCGAGAACGCGGTCGGCGAGCATGATCATTCCCGCGCACGTGCCGTAGACCGGCATACCGTTGGCGACACGTTTGCGCAGCGGCTCCATCAGGTCGTACCGCACGGCGAGCTTGGACATGGTGGTCGACTCCCCGCCGGGGATGACCAGGCCGTCGACGGAGTCGAGGCGGTCGGCGGACAGGACCTTCACGGTGTCCGCGCCCAGGGTCTCCAGGACGTGCACGTGTTCGGCGACGTCCCCCTGGAGGGCGAGGACGCCGATGGTGGGTCTGGCTGTCAAGTACGGCCTCACTCTGTGGGTCTTGCTGTGTGGGGAGGAGGTGGATGGTGGGTGAGGGCGGGACGGCCGGGTGGCGGAAGGGTTCCCTTCCACCGCCCGGCCGCCGTCCGATCGCCCTGCCTACTGCTGTTACCAGCCGCGACCGGCGTAGCGCTGGGAGTCGGACAGCTCGTCCAGGTTGATGCCGACCATGGCCTCGCCCAGGCCGCGCGAGACGCGGGCGATGACGGACGGGTCCTCGTAGTGCAGGGTGGCCTGAACGATGGCGTCGGCGCGCTTGGCCGGGTCACCGGACTTGAAGATGCCCGAACCGACGAACACGCTCTGGGCGCCCAGCTGGCGCATCAGCGCGGCGTCGGCGGGGGTGGCCACACCACCGGCGGAGAACAGCGGCACGGGGAGCTTGCCCAGCTGCGCGACCTCCTTGACGATCTCGTACGGGGCGCGCAGCTCCTTGGCGGCACCGAACAGCTCGGGCTCGTCCAGGGTGCCCAGGCGCTTGATCTCGCCGTTGATGGACCGCATGTGGCGGGTGGCCTCGACGACGTTGCCGGTACCGGCCTCGCCCTTGGAGCGGATCATGGCCGCGCCCTCGGCGATCCGGCGCAGGGCCTCACCGAGGTTGGTGGCGCCGCAGACGAAGGGGACGGTGAACGCCCACTTGTCGATGTGGTAGGCCTCGTCGGCCGGGGTGAGGACCTCGGACTCGTCGATGAAGTCCACACCGAGGGACTCCAGGACCTGGGCCTCGACGAAGTGTCCGATGCGGACCTTGGCCATGACAGGGATGGAGACCGCCTCGACGATGCCGTCGATCATGTCCGGGTCGGACATGCGGGCGACGCCGCCGTCCTTGCGGATGTCGGCGGGCACACGCTCCAGGGCCATGACCGCGACGGCACCGGCGTCCTCGGCGATCTTGGCCTGCTCGGGCGTGACGACGTCCATGATGACGCCGTTCTTGAGCTGCTCGGCCATGCCGCGCTTGACGCGCTGGGTACCGACGGCGTTGTCGGAGGTGTTCGATGCGTTGGTGGCCACGGTGGTGGGCTCCCGTTTCTTCGGCTGAGCGGACAGTGCGGACTCAGGGCAGCGGGCTCGGCGGTCACGCGTGGGTACACGGACACCGTCGGCGCCGCGCACCCTGGGTCGACCAGCCTCCCATCCTAGTTCCATCCCGTTTGTGACCTTTGGCCAGGCTGGAGTATTGGCAGGTGCGGCCTGGCCACGCTGTCCGTTCGGTGTCCGGGCGCCGGCCTTTTCAGCGCTGCGGCGGCCGGTCGTCCATCTCGAAGTAGTCGGGCAGTGCGGCGGTACCGGCCAGGCGCAGGAGGCGGACCAGGCGGGAGCGGCGGGCACGGCGGGTGTCGGAGACGGCGTCGTTGTGGAAGACGCGGGCCAGGTGCACCCCGCGCGCGGCGACCGCCACCTCGGCCAGTCGGTCCCGGGAGGGGCCCTCCGGGGCGGGGGGCAGGGCGGCGCGCAGTTCCCGGGAGAGTTCGCTCTCGGCGAGTTCCCGCTCCTCTTCCCCGGCGCGCCGTGCGTGATTGGCCGCGACCGACAGGGATTTCGCGGTCAGGGGGTCGAGGCCGGGGTCCGCGGCCAGGTCCAGGACGGCGGCGGCCCGGCGCAGCAGGGCCGCGTCCAGGGCCGCGCGCGCGGTCTCCACCCGGTGGTGGAGGCGGTCCAGCCGGGTGGCCCGCCAGGACAGGTAGAAGCTGAGCAGGACCAGGGCGAGCAGGACCGCGGCGACCGCGATCACGAAACCGACGTCCTCGATCAGGGCCGACCACCCCTGAGGCGTACGACGTCGCTGCCCTCGCCGTCCCCCATGAGGACGGTCTCGTACACGTGGGCGATGTCGGCGGCCACGGTGTCCCAGTCGTAGGCGCGCACCGCCTTGCGCGCGGCCACGGACAGGTGGGCGCGGAGTTCGGGCGAGTCCAGCAGGGCCCCGGCGCGTTCGGCCAGGTGTTCGGGGTCGCCGACCCGGAAGAGTTCTCCGGCGCCGCCGCCGTCCAGGACGGCGGCGAAAGCCGGGATGTCGCTGGCGACGACGGCGGCCCCGGCGGCCATCGCCTCGGTCAGGACGATGCCGAAGCTCTCCCCGCCCAGGTTGGGCGCGCAGAAGACGTCCGCGGAGTGGTAGGCGCGGACCTTGTCGGCGTCGTCGAGCCGGCCGAGGAGCACCACGCGCTCGCGCAGGGGCTCGGGAACCCCGGACAGGTCGGGTTCACCCGGTCCGGCCACCAGGAGGCGCAGTCCGGGCCGGTGCGGGGCCATCCGGGTGAAGGCCGCCAGCAGGGTGGCCAGGCCCTTGCGGGGTTCGTCCAGGCGGCCCAGGAAGCCGATGGAGCCGCCCTCCCCCGGCCAGCCGGGCAGGGGTTCGGCACGGGCGAAGCGGCGCACGGACACGCCGTTGGGGATGAGCACGGCGTCGCCGCCCACGTGTTCGACCAGGGTGCGCCGGGCCGCCTCGGAGACCGCCACGCGCGCGTTGATCTTCTCCAGGGCCGAGCGCAGGGCGGTGGAGGTGGCGGCCATGGCCCGGGAGCGCGGGTTCGAGGTGTGGAAGGTGGCGACGATGGGCCCCTCCGCCGCCCAGCAGGCGAGGAGGGAGACGCTGGGCGCGGCGGGTTCGTGGATGTGCAGGACGTCGAACCCGCCCTCGGCGATCCACCTGCGGACCCGGGCCGCGGTGCGCGGGCCGAAGCTCAGGCGGGCCACCGAGCCGTTGTAGGGCACCGGTACGGGGCGCCCGGCCGGGACCAGGTAGGGCGGCGGGGTGTGGTCGGCGTCGCCGACCGGGGCGAGCACCGAGACCTCGTGGCCCATGGCGGTGAGCGCCTCGGCGAGGTCGCCGATGTGTTGCTGGACGCCGCCGGGAACGTCCCAGGCGTAGGGGCAGACGATCCCGACCCGCATCCCGGTCCAGTCCTTCTCCCGTTCGTCCCCGTGTTCCCGGCCCTCCGCCGGTACCCGCCCCCGTGACAGCGCTCGGATCACCGCCGCTGTTCCAGGTCGTTCCAGGTGGCCGCCTCGATCTCGCGGCGGCGGGCCCGGTCGGCGTCGTGGTCGGCGCTGAACACGGGCTGGAGCATGTGCCAGTCCTCGGGGTGGCGGGCGATGGCGCCCTCGAAGACCCGGGCCAGCTCCTGGGTGGTGTCCTGGATCCGCCGGGTGCGGGTGCCCTCGGCGGCGACGGGGATCTCGTCGTGGATACGGATGTTCCAGTGCGGGCCGTCGTACCAGAGGGAGACCGGCATCAGGGCGGCCCCGGTGTTCAGGGCCAGGGCGGCGGGGCCGGAGGGCATCCGGGCCTTCTCAGCGAAGAAGTCCACTTCCAGGCCCGTGCCGTTGATGTCGCGGTCGGCGAGCAGGCAGACCAGCCCGCCCTCGCGCAGGCGGCGGGCGAGCGTCCCGACGGTGTTGGCGGCCCCGCCGGTCAGCGGTAGTACCTCCATGCCCAGGGACTCACGGTAGGCGGTGAACCGCTGGAAGAGGCTTTCGGGGCTGAGCCGCTGGGCGACGGTGGTCAGCGGGGTACCGCGGGCGGCGATCCAGGCGCCCGCGTGGTCCCAGTTGCCCATGTGCGGCAGCGCCGCCACGACCCCCCGCCCGGACCGGATGTGCTCCTCCAGCACCTCCACCCCGCGTTGGCGGGTGTTGGCGAGGATGTGCTCCCGGCCCATGGCGGGCAGTCGGAACATCTCGTAGTAGTAGCGCATGTAGGAGCGCATCCCGGCCTTGGACAGAGCCCTGAGCTGGGCGTCCGTGGCGTGCGGGCCGACGAGCCTGCGCAGGTTGCGCTCCAGGCCGCGGGTGCCGTCGTTGTGGGTGCGCCAGGCCCGGTCGGCCAGGCGTTGGAACACCGCCCGCCCGGCCCGCTCGGGTGAGCGGCGGACCATCGCCCACCCTGCCGAGTAGGCCAGGTCGGCCATGCGTTCGTCCACGTCGTTTCCCTCGTGTTCCCTGGACCGTTTTCCCTGGTCCGTGTTGCCTGTCCCTCGTGTCCCGCGACCCGTCCGGCCGGGGCCTCAGGCTCCGTTGCTGGTCTTCTCGTCCTCGCCGTTGCCCCCGCCACCGGCGTAGCCGGGGTCGTTGAGGCGGGCGCGGGTCTCCACGAGGCGCTGGAGGATGGTGAGCAGGCTCATCCCGGCCAGCAACCACAGGCCGCCCGCGAGAATGTACGGAACCCCGAGCTCGCTCAGCCCGACCGCCACCAGGACGATCACCAGGCGTTCGGTGCGTTCGGCCACGCCGACGTCGCAGTTGACGCCCAGGCCTTCCGCCCGCGCCTTGATGTAGGACACCATGAAGCCGCTGATCAGACAGAACAGGGTGAGTCCGGCGAGCATCGGGTCATCGCCCTCACCCACGAACCACCACATGAGACCGGCCAGGATCGCGGCGTCGGCGACCCGGTCCAGGCTGGAGTCGAGGAAGGCGCCGAAGGCGCTGGCGCTGTCCTTGGCGCGGGCGACCGCGCCGTCGAGCATGTCGAAGAGCGCGAAGACGGTGATGATCACCGAGCCCGCGTAGAGCTGGCCGCGCGGATAGAAGTAGAGGGCGCTGACGACGACACCGGTCGCACCGATGATGGTGACGATGTTCGGCGTCAGGCCGATGCGGGCCAGGCTCCGGCCGAGCGGAGCGGTGACCCGGGAGATCATGGGGCGAAGGATTCTCAGCATGTCTTCTTGTGATCGTAGGACGGGAAGGGTCGTCGGGGTGGGAGCCGCACCTGCTGGGGGTGGCGTCGACCTCGGGGCGCCGTTCGGGGTGGGGGATCGGGCGGGGGCAGGCTCGGGCTCACTCCCGGGTCCAGAGTTCGGCCAGCCGGGAACGGGTCTGCTCGAGCATCTCGGGCAGGACCTTGGTCTGGCCGATCACCGGCATGAAGTTGGTGTCGCCGCCCCAACGGGGCACGATGTGCTGGTGGAGGTGGGCGGCGATTCCGGCACCGGCCACGGTACCGAGGTTCATCCCGACGTTGAAGCCCTGCGGGCGGTAGGCCTCGGTGAGTGTCCGGATGCCGGTCTGGGTGAGCGCGGCGACCTCGGCGGTCTCGTCCCCGTCCAGCGAGGTGTACTCCGAGACGTGCCGGTAGGGGCACACCAGGAGGTGCCCGCTGTTGTAGGGGTAGAGGTTGAGGACGACGTAGGCGGACTTGCCGCGGGCCACCACGAGTCCCTCCTCCTCGGCCAGGCCGGGGGCGCGGCAGAAGGGGCAGCCGTCGTCGGCGCCGGGGCCGGTCGGCTTCCCCTCTCCCTTGACGTAGGCCATACGGTGCGGGGTCCAGAGCCGTTCGTACCCGTCACGCGTCCCGGTCCTCGCTTCGGGGAGGTCGTTCTCCCGGTTCCCGGGCTCGTCGTCGGCACCGCGCATGGCTTGTCCGTTCCCCTCGCCTGACCGTTCCGTACTGCTCGTGCTGCGCACTCCAGCATAGAAGCGCCTGGTGGGGAAAACGTCGGAGGCGGTCGGCCGGGCCGGACCCCGGATGTCGGGCCCGAGGCCGGACGAGGCTCGCAGAGGCCCAACAGCGTGCGCAGGCGGCGCGGGGGCAGCGGGCCGCGGGAGAGTAGTTCGTCGTGGACCCGGCCGGGGGCGGCGCCGGGCCGGGGACGGAGTGGTAGGGCAAGGACAGCGCGATCCGCCGTTCCGGCAGCGTGACCAGGTCGAGTTCGGTCACCCGTGCGTGCAGGTGGTCCAGGGCCTCCTGGGTCCAGGGAGTGGTGTTGTCGCTCCTTGGCCAGCTCCGCGAGCACCTCGTCGACCTGGCCGGTGCGCAGCGGGGCGGCGATGACGGGTTCGTTCTGGTGGGATCAGCCATCGGCGCGCTGAACCCCGCCGCTGCGGTCCGGTGGCGCGTTCACAGGCCCGGGGAACACAGGCCCAGGAGGGTCCTCAGATGGCGGGGGGACGGGTTGCCGTGGGCGAGCATGGCGTCGTGGATCCGGCCCACCGGCTCGTCCGGGCGGGCCTCGACCAGGTCCCGGGCGATGTCGGAGACCTCGACGTAGCCGACGTAGTACGAGGACAGCTGGGCGCTGGTGAGCAGAGCGCGCCGCCACTTGCCGACCGCCTCGCCCTCCTCCTGGTGGCCGCGCTCGGTGAGCAGCGTGATCGCTTCCTCCTCGGTGATGTCCCCGGTGTGCACGCGCACGTCCAGGATCGCGTTGAGGATGGCCCGCAGTCGCATCTTGAGCTGGACCATGCGCAGCGCGAGGTTGGCGCGGCGGGTGTCGGGGGTGCTCTCCCCGGACCACCCGTGTGCGGCCAGGACCTGCTCGGAGTGGACCGCCCAGCCCTCGATGAAGGTGCCGCTCATCAGGACCGAGCGCACCCGGGTGTGTCCCCGGTGGCGGGCGGCGTGGGCGAGTTGGAGTGCGTGGCCGGGCAGTGCCTCGTGGGCCATCAGATTGCGCAGCATGCCCGCGTTGTACTCGCGCAGGAAGGACTTCTGGCGCTCGACGGGCCAGTCCTCGGGCGGCGGGGCCACGGCGATGAAGGTCGGCTGACGCCGAAGGCGTTCGTTTGAGGGTGGTGGCGGGAGACGGGTGGGCTGCGAGTGGGGGTTCGGGTCCAACGGCCCGGGCGGGTCGCAGTAGGCGACCGCCACACCGCGGCGGGAGACCGGCATCGGGATGACGCTGACCGGGTCGTCGTAGACCGTGGCCAGGTCCAGTTCCCGGACCCGGGTGTCCAGGTGCTCCAGGGCGTCGGTACAGGCCGGGACGACGCCCTCGGGGGCGAGGGTGAACTCGTCGGCCAGGGCGGAGAGCACCTCGGCGACCTGCCCGGGACGGCGGGGCTCGTCCGTGTACTCGGCGGCGGCCTCGGCGATGGCCTCCTCCGTGGCCAGGAGGTCGCTTTCGGCGCGCACCAGCAGCGCGTCCGGGGAGAGTTCGGAGTCCAGGGTGTACCAGAGCTGAGCGGCGAACTGGCGGGCGCCCAGGCGCGGGTCGGCGGTGGCGAACTCCAGTTCGGTGCGCAGCCAGGAGGTGTACTCCTCCAACGCGGCCAGGGCGGCCGTGCGCGCGGGCCCGACCCCGGCGGCGTGTTCGGGGTGCTCGGCGGCCAGGGCGGGCACGGCCTCGGAGAGCATCGTGCGGGCGCCCTCGAGCTGGCCCAGGGCGGTCTCCACGTGCACGCGGGGCATACCGGGGCCCGCGGAGAGGCGGTCGCGCGCGGTCTTCAGGTAGGCGGGCAGGGCGGCACAGCGCGCGGCCAGCGCCTCCAGGCGTTCGGGGGCCGGGAGGGTGTCGCGCTCCAGGAGCGCGTGGACGGCCTCGCCCGGTGAGTGGTACAGCGGGTCCCAGGTGTGCGGGCGCAGCTCAGCGGTGTGCCACAGGTCCGCGCTGATCCTGGTCCGGAGCATCTCCAGATCGACCTGGTCGTCGGCGGAGATGAGGTCGGCGTCGATCTCGTCCAGCGAACCGAGGGCGTCGGTGAGCACGTCGACCCGGCGGGCGTCGGCCTCCACCGAGTAGTCGGTGAGCCGGTGCGCCCCTCGGGTGTCCCCCAGACCCAGCGCCCACTCGGGGGCGTCGGCGAGAAGTGAGTCGAGCACCCGCTCGGCCACATCTCGGAACCGCCGGGTCATCTCTGCCGCGTCAGGCTGGGAGGAAGAGCTCATCCTGCCATGATGCCAGCCGGCCCGGCAGGCTCGGAACGGTTTCGGGCAGCACGAGGACCCGGTTCCCGCTCTGCGGGAACCGGGCCGTGCTCTGTGCGGGACCCCGGCCCGGGACAGATCCTGGTCAGCGCCAGGAGTTCTGGCCCCCGGTGGAGGTGGGCTGCTGCCCGGCCACGCCCTCGGGGTCCCCCACCGTGATCGCGTGCTCGACGAGGGTGATGAGCGTCGACTTGGTGGAGGCCTTGTCACGGGCGTCCACCTGGACGATGGGGATCTCCGGGCTGAGCGTCAGCGCGTCCCGGACCTCGTCGGCGGCGTGGGGGTAGTAACCGTCGAACCCGTTGATGCCCACGATGAAGGGCAGACGCGCCTCTTCGAAGTAGTCGATCGCGGGGAAGCAGTCGGCCAGGCGACGGGTGTCCACCAGTACGACCGCACCGATGGCACCCTTGACCAGGTCGTCCCACATGAACCAGAACCGGTGCTGTCCGGGGGTACCGAACAGGTACAGGATCAGGTCGGAGTCGAGGGAGACGCGACCGAAGTCCATGGCGACGGTCGTGGTCTGCTTGTCCGGCGTCTTGGCGAGGTCATCCACCCCCACGCTGGCGCTGGTCATGACCGCCTCGGTCGTCAGCGGCACGATCTCGGAGACGGAGCCAACGAATGTCGTCTTCCCGACACCGAAGCCCCCGGCGACGACGATCTTGACCGACGTCATCGCGTTCCCCCCAGCACCGCCTTCCTCGGCTGGGCTAGAGCTTGCGAAGTCCACTGAGCACCCTTTCAAGCAGGTTGGTGTTGGGGCGAGCTTCGTTGTTGAGCGAGGACCTGATCTGGACCAGTCCCTGCTCGGACATGTCCGCCACAAGCACCCGCGCCACACCGAGAGGCATCCGCAACAACGCGGAGATCTCCGCCACGGATCGCCATTCCCGGCACAGGTCACTGATCGCCTGCCATTCAGGCGTCAGTGTTCCTGACTCGTTCCGGGCCGCCGCGGTGGCCGAGATCAGCGCTTCCAGTGGAAGCTGAGACTTCGGCTTCGTACGGCCCTTGGTGACCGCGTAGGGACGCACCAGCGAACTGGGTGCGCTGCCCGGCGCGGGTCGTTGGTCATACGGTTGTTGGATTGGTCGAGGAACATCTCCGCCGCCCGGCACAGCTGGCATCCCTCCTGTGGGGGGATGGCCCGGCTGTTGTCCGAACCACGAGGCGCTCCCGGCATCTCTACTGTGAGGTGCCACCACTTCCTCCTGTCGGTGGTGGATCAGTGGATTCCCGAGGTGCGCGCCGTTGGTGTCAGCGCCCGCCCCGCCCGCTCGACGAGCAGGGTCATCTCGTACGCGACCAGACCCAGGTCGCTCTCGGCCGCCGCGAGGACCGCGAGGCAGGAGCCGTCGCTGATGGCCATGATGAGCATCAGCCCCCGCTCCATCTCCACGACGGTCTGGGCGACCGCTCCACCCTCGAACACCCGGGCAGCGCCCTGCGTCAGGCTGGACAGACCAGAGGCGATAGCCGCCAGCTGGTCGGCCCGGTCTGCCGGGAAGCCCGCGGACGAAGCCAACGGAAGGCCGTCTGAGGAGACGACGATCGCGTGGGCGACATCGGGCACCCGGTCGGCAAAGTCAGTGATCAACCAGTTGAGTTCATTCACCTGTCGACTCATCTGATCTCCTGTCCAAGTTCGCCGGTCGATCTGTTGGCACTGCTACCGCCGGCACGGCATGTGACAGCACTGCCTTTGCGAACTACCCGGCCCCTCCCGTGGGGGGCGGGAGTCTGGTGTTCCGCTCTTGTGGAGCGTTGGGTGTGGTGCGTCCGAGAAGCTCGGTAGATGCTATTGCATCCGGCTTCCAGGAATAAGAGGGACCCCGTCCCACCACTGGCCACTTGGGTCACTCCTCCGTCGAACTGTCGCCGAGCCGGTTCCGACCGTCGCGGACACCCTTCTGGAAGCCCGAGAAGCGGTTGCGGACCCGGTCCGCGCTCCGGGTGGGCATCTGCTTGAAGTTCTCCGGCTTGGGTGCGGTCCCCGGAACAAGGTTTGCCTTGGGAACTCGTTTTGGCAAGCCCGAGGTGGTGAGACCGCCGGCGAGCGGTTCGGCCGCGGTGCGCGCGGCCTTCCAGCCGCGGTCCGCCGCGGAGTTCCACTCCTGCTCCGAACGCGGGTTGGGCTCGGGCTGCTGGACAGCGTCCCGACGGGGGCTCTGGGCCTCCGGCTGGGGCGCTTCGGGCACCTGCGGGATCGGACCGGTCTCGGTGGTGTCCACGGTGGGACCACCGGAGCGGCGCTTGAACCAGTTGGACTCGATCGCGTCGAAGATCGGCAGCGAGTCCGCGCCCTCGCCCGCCGGGGTCGGCGGTACGACGGTGTTGTTCGGGCCCTGTGCGCCACCGTAGCGGCGCGAGAGGTAGGCCGTGGAGCCGTAGCCCTCCCGGGAGTCGCCGCCCCCGGTGCGCCAGTTCCCGGTGTCGTTGGGTTCGGGCTGCTGGGGCTGCTGAGCCTGGTGGGGCTGCTGCGGGGTCTGCGGAGCCCGCTGGGTTCCAGTGTCCCACGCGGAGACCGCCGGGAAGGTCTCGGTGTTGTCGTCACCGCGGACCGGGGCCGACGGGCTCCCGTACTTGCCGCTGTCGAACGAACCGGTGTCGTAGGACCCGGTGCTGTGCGTACCGGTGTCCTGAGAACCCGTGCCGTAGGACCCGTTGGTGTGGGATCCGGTGTCGAAGGCGCTGCTCTGCTGCGCACCGGCACCGAAGGCGTCGTAGGAGTCCGACTCCTGACGCTCGGCCTCGGTGGGCCGGCGGAAGGCCCCCGTGTCCGACGGCGGGCGGCTGAAGGCTCCCGTGTCGGGGGTACGGCGCAGCGATCCGGTGTCCGGGGCCTGGAACGAACCCGTGTCGGAGTTCCGGGGCGCGGGGTCGAACAGGCTGCGCCCGGTCGGCTCCTGCTGCTGCGGCTGCTGCGGCTGTTGGGGCTGCTGCGGCTCGTCCTCCTCCGGAACGTCGTAGGGGTCCACGACGGAGCCGGAGTTGTCGGTCACGCCGTTGTTGGGCGAGAGCCCCGCGGCGCGGTTGGGAGCCTCCCAGACCGAACCGGTGCTGGTGGTGTTCCACAGGTCCTGGCCGCTGGGCGGGTGCTCGTCCGTGCGACCGCCGCCGGGCTTGCGCTTGGGCAGGCCGCCCAGGTCGCTGGCCACGGCACCGTTGTCCTGGGTCTGCCAGGGGTCGGCGGGCTCGTCGACCGCCGGGCTGGCCGCGAAGGCCGCCTCGGCGTCCGCGTAGGTGTCCGGAGCGCCCGCGGAGAGCTCGGGCCGGGCATCGGCCCCGCCCAGGGCGTGCTGGCCCTCCACCGGGGTGATGAGCAGGTCCGGCGGGAAGACGACGCTGGCGGTGGTACCGCCCCCGTGCGCTTCCTTGAGGCTCATGCGGATGCCGTGGCGGTGCGCCAGGCGCGAGACCACGAACAGACCCATGCGGCGCGAGACCGCGACGTCGATGACCGGCGGGGCGGCCAGGCGGGCGTTGACCGCCGCCAGGTCCTCCGGGGCCATGCCGATGCCGCTGTCGGTCACGTCGACCTGCACGGCTCCGTTGTCCAGGATCTTGGCACCGACCTGCACCTCGGTGTCATGGGGGGAGAACGCGGTGGCGTTCTCCACCAGCTCGGCGACGAGGTGGATAACGTCGTTGACCGGGCGGCCGAGCACCGAGATGTGCGAGGGTGCGCGCACGTTGACGCGCTCGTACTGCTCGACCTCGGAGACGGCGCCGCGGAGGACGTCGACCAGCGGGACGGGCTGGGCCCACTTGCGGGTGTTGTCCTGACCGGACAGAACGAGCAGGTTCTCGTTGTTGCGACGCATACGCGTGGCGAGGTGGTCCAGCTGGAAGAGGTCGGAGAGGCGGTCGGCGTCCTGCTCCGACTGCTCCAGACCGTCGATCAGACGCAGCTGCCGTTCCACCAGGGTCTGGCTTCGGCGGGAGAGGTTGACGAACATCGCGTTGACGTTGCTGCGCAGCGCGGCCTCGTCGGACGCCAGGGTCAGGGCGACGCGGTGGACGTCGTCGAATGCGCGGGCCACCTCGCCGATCTCGTCCTGGGTATCGACCTCGATCGGCGTGACCTTGACGGTCTCGGGGACCGCTCCGGCCTCCTGCATCCGGTTGATGGAGTCGGGCAGATCGCGCTCGGCGACCCGGCGGGCACCGTCCTCCAGGGTGCGCAGCGGGCGCACCAGGGAGCGGACCACGAGGGAGGTCAGGATGAAGACGGCCAGGAGCACGCCCGCGACCAGGAGAAGGTCGATCACGGTGCGGAACAGAGCCTGGTCGCGCAGTTCGTTGGCGTCGTCGGCGATGCCCTCGGCCAGGGTCGACTCGACCGTCTGGAGGCGGTCCAGCGCGGTGTCGGCGATGGCCGCGTAGTCAGCGGGGCCGTCGTTGGGCGTGACCCCGGTGAGGGGGTCGTTGCGGTCCGCGCGGTACATGACACGCATACGCATGGTGGAGACCTGGCTGACCTCGAGACCGGTGAAGTTCTCGTCGAAGACCGCGCGCTGCTCGGGCGAGGCGGCCTGGATGAAGTTCGAGATCTCGTTCTCGTAGCGGGCCCGGCTGGAGTCGATGGCCTCGGAGATACCGCCGGTCATCGTGTTACGGGCCAGCGAGTGGCCCATCAGCGCGGTCTCGTAGGAGAGCTGGTCACGGGCGTTCGACAGCGCGGTGAGAGCACGGACGCTCTCACGCAGTTCGGTGTCGTTGGTCTCGTCCGCGATCGTCTGGTTGAAGTCCGACAGCGATCGGGCGATCGTCCGGTACTTGGTGACGACCGGGAGGACCGTGATGCGGGTGTCGTCGACCTCGGTACGCAGGGCGTCCAGAGTGGCGAGCTGGCTGCTCATCGCCGAGAGGCGGGTCTGCGCGAGGTCGCCGTCCATCTCACCCATGTCCTCGAGCTGGGCGTTCAGGGTGATCTGGAGATCCTTGGTGGCGTCGCGCTGGTTGTCCATCTCCTGGCGGAGGTCGTCCGAACGCCGGCTCGGGTCCGCGTTGTCGGAGATGTAGACGGCGCTGGCCGTGCGCTCGCGGCCCAGCTGGTTGGCCAGGTCCACGATGAGGACACCCACCTGGGCTCTGTCCTCGATGTGCGCGTGGGTGACCGTGGAGACCGAAGCCTCGTAGACCCGCAGACCACCGAGCGCCAGCGCTACGGCAGTGGGGATGACGATGAGGGCCACCAGTCGGGAGCGCACCCGCCAGTTACGTGGCCGCCACCAGTTGGCTCTGCGCCGGGGCGTGGCATCGGCGTTATCGGCCTGCGCTGCCTCGCTCTGCGCGCTGGCCCCGTTTTTCGTCGCTCGTGTCGACACGGACCCTCGCAACCTTTCGTGTCACCGCCTCGAACGGCTGTTGAACCCAGGGATCGGAACCGCTCCAGACCGGAAAAATCGGTATAGACCACAGTGGTCCACCAGAACATGAAGCGGTGGGAATGTGGGGAGATGTGAAGACTGTCCGCCGGACTCGCCTGGGAGGAGAGGCGCCGCGCACCGACACTGTCGTGGTGCACGTGCGTTGCATAGCGTACCAATGGGCGAGAAGGGCTCGCTTCGGCCGATTGATGCCGATCAAGCAAGATCATCTGCGGTCAGCCGCGACCATAATGCCCACCCTGCCCCCATTATTCCCAACCTCCCAGGTCAGGACGGGGGACCGAAAACCGCTCGGACATTGAGGTAACTATTTGGACACACCCCCAGCTTCCCCTCCAACGGTGCCTCTCCGTGACATCGTGACATGACGTATACGCAGGTCCTGAGGGGGAAGCGGAAATGCGCACCTCGTCGCGCCCAGTTTCAACTACACAGAGCAACGGCAAAGTCGCCCAAGGCTCTCTTCGCAGTTCACGCCGGTTCGACGCGGTACGTCGTATTTCGGTCAACGCTCTGCTCCCGTTGAGTACCGCTCTGTTGTTCACCCTCACCTCCGCGTCCCCCGGAACCGCGGAGGTGAAGGAACTGGACACGCTGCGTGTGGAGTTGGCCCAGGCCCGCGCGGAGGTGGCCGCGCTCCGGGAGAGCGCCACGGAGCGGATCCGGGAGTACGAGGAGGAGAGCGCCCGTCTCACGGAGCTCACCGGGGAACGGGAGGCTGCCGACTCCCGCGCCGAGGCCGCGGGCGAGCGCCACGAAGGGAGCAGGCTGGGCGCGGCCCGGCAGGCCGCGAGCGCCTACAAGGGCGCCGACCTGAGCCTGATGCAGGCCTGGACCTCCCCTGAGGGGCCCTCCCTGGCCCTGGAGCGCGGCGCCTACCTCACGCTGTTCGGCGAGCACCGTTCGGCCCACCTGGCCCGGGCCCAGGCCTCACAGGTCGCCACGGACACCCTGTCCGAGGCGGCCCAGAGCGCGGAACAACAGCAGGCAGAGGCGACCGAGGCCGCCGACGCCGCCCGCGAGGCGGTCTTCGAGGCCATCGACGCGCAGGAGAAGCGGACCGAGGAACTCCTGGACCGGCAGACCCTGCTGGAGGAGGCCCTGGCCCGGACGCGGGACCCCGAAGACGAGGAGGAGCGCCGCGAGGCGACTCTGCTCGACGCCCGCGCGGCCGCCCCGGACGCGGTGGCCGCGGAGACAGAAACCGCCGAAACCGAGGTGCGTCCGGCCGAAGGCGAGGCGGACGACCACGCTGAGAGCACCGGCGGCTGCAGCGGCGGGGGCACCGGCGGCTACGAGAACGGAAAGATCCCGGACACCGTGCTCTGCCCTCTCCCGCAGCCGGGCGAGCAGCTGCGCGCCGACGCCGCGGTGGCCTTCATCGAACTCGACGGCGCGTTCCGGTCAGAGTTCGGCCGCCCCATGTGCGTGACCGATTCCTACCGGCCCTACCACGAGCAGGTCCGGCTCTTCCAGGAGATGCTGCCCGGGATGGCGGCCAGGCCCGGCACCAGCGCGCACGGGCTCGGTATCGCCGTCGACCTGTGCGGCGGGGTGAACCAGCTCGACACCGCGGAGCACCAGTGGATGCTCGACAACGGCCCCGCACACGGGTGGGACAACCCGGACTGGGCACGGAACGGTTTCGAGCCCTGGCACTGGGAGTTCACCCCCTGACCGTGGGAACCGCCGCCGTCCTGGGTTCTCGGGAGGCCCTGTTCAGACCTGGGAGCCGACCCTGACCTCGTAGGTGCCCAGCTCCCCTGCGTCGACGAAGAGTTCGTCGTCCTCCGCCAGAGCGGGCGTGATCACCGGCAGCAGAGCACGGATCCGGCCCGGCCCCGAGACCAGCCACTGGTGGGCGGGGTCGACCAGGCCTCGGCCGTTCTCCAGGTCGTCCACCGAGGTGCTGAGTTCGATCGGCCGCATGCCCCTCCCCTCGTCGAAGGTCAGCACCGGTCCCAGGGTCAGCTGGACGGGACGCTCCTCCTCGTCCAGCCACAGACAGGCGGGGGTGTAGGCGACCGCGCGCACGTCTCCCGCGGTCAGCGCCGCCACACCCACACAGGCGGTACGGGCCTCGGGCAGCACGGCGTCGTCGACGCCCTGCACCAGTTCCGGATGGATCTCGAGTTCACGGTCTCCGACCCGCACCGGCACCAGCGCCGCGGGGTCGACCGGGGCGCACATCCGCGCCTCGGGTTCGACGATGATCTCGCTGGCGGCTCGCAGGCACGTCTGGAGCGCGTTGTCCATGGCGTGGTACCCGGCGTCCAGCAGTTCGCCGAGGCTCTCCGGCCCGGGATAGCCCAGCACGTCACCGTCGTCCAGAGCGCCGACGCGCTTGCCTCCGCCGCTCGGCGACAGATAGGTGACCCAGCGCAATGTTCCTTCTTCCCTCTGTCCGTGATCTTGCTACCAGAGGCGCGATCGGCGCCTGGGGTTCCAGTGGCACCGCGCCTCTGGTAGCAAGATCATCGCGGATGGCGCGGGTCAGGAGACGGCGAGGGGGCTGTGTTCCTTACCGGTTCCGGCGCAGCCGCGGCAGGGTTCGTCGATCCGGTGCCAGACGACCAGCCCGTTGCCGTCCCGGTGCGGCCGCTCCGGCCGCCACCACCCCGTCCCGGCGCAGAACCGGCACTCGACCCCGTCCCGGTCGCACCATCCGCACGCGGAGATGGCGCACCTGGTGTGTGTCGGTTCCCGTGTCGGGTCCATATGCTCCCACCGTCTCCCGCGAACGCCCGCGAAATCGTGACCAGCCTTGCACAGGCAGTACACGGGAGTCCAGCGGGGACGATGGGGCGAATGTCCGTTTCATCGGGCTTGTCCGGTGCGGAGTACCGGCTCCGGACCCTCTCCCTGGCCGGGGCCGGAAGCTTTCCGGACATATTCCGAATCGGCCTCAAGCGGTGTCGCGCACCACCAGGTGGGTCTCCAGCAGAACCGTCTCGGACTCGGCCGTGCGCGGGATCGCCACGTCCACGAGCAGCCGCGCCATCTCCTGTCCCATCTTGACCGTGGGCTGGTGGACGGTGGTCAGCGGCGGGTCGCTGTGCTGGGCCATGAGGGTGTCGTCGAACCCGACCAGGGCGATGTCCTCGGGGATGACCAGGCCGCGTTCGCGCAGGGCGCGGATGGCGCCGACGGCCATCATGTCCGAGGCCACGAAGACCGCGTCGGGGTCACCGCCCTGATCGAGTAGGCGGACCATGGCCTCCGCGCCGCCCTCCACACTGAAGTCGCCCTGGACGATGAGGCGTTCGTCGACCTCGCGCCCGGCCTCGGCCATGCTGTCACGGTAGCCGCGAAGCCGCTCCACACCGGCGTTCATGTCCTGGGGGCCGGTGATGGTGGCGACCCGCTGATGCCCGGACTCCAGCAGGTGGCCGGTGGCCGCGCGGGCTCCGCTGAAGTTGTCGATGTCCACGCAGTAGGGCGCGGGCTGGGACGGCGAGTAGGGGCGGCCACCGTGCACCACGGGCACCCCGGACTCGGCCAGGAGCACGGTGAGGGGGTCGTCCCGGTGCAGGGATACCAGCAGCACGCCGTCGACGTGCGACCCGCTCAGGTACTCGCCCACCCGTTTGTGCTCGGTCTCGCCCCGGGCGGTGGTGAGCATGAGCTGGAGGTCGCGTTCGTGCAGGACCGAGCTCGCTCCGCGGATGATGTCGGCGAAGAAGGGGTCCGCCAACAGGCGGTCCCGTGACTCGGAGACGACCAGCGCGATCGTGTCGGTCCGCCGCGTGACCAGGGTGCGCGCGGCCTGGTTGGGGCTGTACCCCAGTTCGGCGATCGCGGTGTGTACGGCCTCTCGGGTGCGTGGGCTGACCTGGGGGGACCCGTTGATCACCCGGGATACGGTGCCGCGGCCGACCCCGGCCCGTTCCGCCACCATCTCCAGGGTCGGTCGCTGCCGACCGCCGCTCTTGGCCACTAGGAGGCTCCTTGGACGTCGTGCCGCCGGATGACCGGACGGCATGTGTTGTGTGTGGGCGGGCGCGGGCCCGCCGTGAACGCGTGTGGGGCGCCCCGGTAGGACGCCCCACGAACACTCGTGGACTACCGCTCGGGGAAGCGGCTGGTCCGCGCCAGTTCCGCGTACCAGTGCCCAGTGTCCTTGATGACGCGTTCCTGCGTCTCATAGTCCACGTGCACGATCCCGAACCGGCGGGAGTAGCCCCACGCCCACTCGAAATTATCCAGAAGAGACCAGGCGAAGTAACCGCGCAGGGGCACTCCGGCGTGGACGGCCTCCTTCGCGGCCCTCAGGTGGCCCTCGTAGTAGGCGGTGCGGTCGGGGTCGTGGACGGCGCCGTCCTCGCTGACGGTGTCCTCGAACGCGCAGCCGTTCTCGGTCACGTACAGGTCGATACCGCCGCTCTCCCCCGCCAGGCGCTGGAGGACGTCGTACAGGCCGGTGGGGTCGATCTCCCAGCCCATGTGGGTGACGGGCAGCCCCTGGGAGACGTGCACCTCGTCGGGGCCTGCACCGAGCCAGGCCTCGCCCTCGCCGCTGACCAGGGCGGGGTCGATGCCCTTGGCCGAACCCGCGACGAACTCGGGCGAGTAGTAGTTGATGCCGAGGAAGTCGAGCGGCACGGAGATCGTGGCCAGGTCCCCGTCCTTGACGAACGAGAAGTCGCTGATGTCGGCGAGGTCCTCGACGACGTCGGCGGGGTAGGCGCCCTTGAACAGGGGGTCGGTGAAGATGCGGTTGCGCACGCCGTCCGCGCGGCGGGCCGCCCGGGTGTCGGCGGCGTTGGCCCCGTGCGGTCGGATGACCGCCTGGTTGTGGGCCAGACCGACGACGGAGGGGTGGCCGGTGGAGCGGATCGCCTCGGTGGCCAGGCCGTGGCCGAGCAGCAGGTGGTGGGTGGCGGCCAGGGCCGCGGCGGCGTCCCTGTGGCCGGGTGCGTGGTGGCCGTTCTCGTAGCCGAGGAAGGCCGCGCACCAGGGTTCGTTGATGGTCATCCAGTGTTTGACCCGGTCGCCGAGGGCTTCGGCGACGACCTTGGAGTAGTCGGCGAAGCGCAGGGCGGTGTCCCGGGCGGGCCAGCCGCCGGCGTCTTCCAGGGGTTGGGGCAGGTCCCAGTGGTAGAGGGTCGCCCAGGGCTGGATGCCCGCTTCCAGGAGGCTGTCGACCAGACGGTCGTAGAAGTCCAGTCCGGCCTGGTTGACCGGGCCGGTGCCGTCGGGGACGACGCGCGGCCAGGCGATGGAGAAGCGGTAGGCGCCGAGGTTGAGCCGCCTCATCAGGGCGACGTCTTCGGCGTAGCGGTGGTAGTGGTCGTCGGCGGGGTCACCGGTGTCCCCGTTGAGAACCTTGCCGGGGGTCTCGGCGAAGGTGTCCCAGATACTGCGGCCTCGACCGTCGGCGGTGGTGGCGCCCTCGATCTGGAAGGAGGCGGTCGCCGCCCCCCAGAGGAAGCCCTCAGGGAAATCGTTCGGGTTGCTCACTGCTTCGGTACGCACCTTCCGTGGCGGGTGGACATCGTTTGGGAGCGCTCCCATTCACCGAAGCAGACCCCTACTCGCAAGTCAACGGAACGAAGTGCGCCCGCAACCCAAACGTTACCGGGCCCCGGGGGTCCGCTCCCCGCGGAAACGGCCCCGGCGGGACTGAACTGGTCCCCGATAGTTGGACCGGCTAACTAAAGGTTAGGCCGCCAGGGCCTGAGCTCGGTACTGCACCGGGCTCAGGCCCTCAAGGTAGCTGTGGACGCGTTCGTGGTTGAACCAGGCGATGTACTCCTCCAACCCCGCGGTGAACTCCTCGACGGTCTCGAACTCGGCATGGGTGAAGAATTCCTCCTTCAGGTGGCCGAAGAAGCTCTCGATCACCGCGTTGTCCAGGCAGTTGCCCTTGCGTGACATCGACTGGATGCCCTCGACCCCGGCGAGCAGACGCCGCCAGGACACATGCTGGTACTGAAACCCCTGGTCGGAGTGGACCAGCGGGCTCTGACCAGGGGCCAGGGTCTTCAACGCTTCTCGCAAGGAGGTGTTGGTCAACTCCAGGTTCGGTGACAGACCCGCCGTGTAGGAGATGATCTGCCGGTCGAACAGGTCCATGACCGGTGACAGGTAGACCTTGTGGCCCGCGACGGCGAACTCGCTCACGTCGGTCACCCATTTCTGGTTCGGCCCCTGCGCGGTGAAGTCACGCTCCAGCAGGTTCGGCGCCACCTGGCCCGCCTGGCCCCGGTAGGAGCTGTAGGGCTTCTTACGGCGCACCCGGCAGACCAGGCCCAGCTGGTTCATGAGCTTGAGCACGGTCTTCTTCGCCACCCGCCACCCCTTCTTGAGGAGCTGGTCATGGATCCGGCGGTGCCCGTAGCGGCCCTTGTTGTGATCGAAGAGCCGCCTGATCTGGGCCTTGAGCGCTGCCTGGGCATCAGGGTGCTCCAGCCGGGCCTGGTGGTAGAAGAACGTCGAGCGGGCCAGCCCAGCGACCTTCAACAGCACGTCCAATCGGTGTTCGGCCTTGAGGGCGACCACAGCGTGAACCCTCACTCTGGTGGATGTTCCCTCAAGGCCCGCACTTTTCCCAGGTAGGCGTTCTGGGCGCGCAGGAGCTCGTTCTCACGGCGTAGTCGTTCCAGCTCTGAGGCTGGCTCTGGTGGTGCGCTCTTGGGCGGGCGTCCTCGCTGCTTGGGGCGTAGCCCCTCCGAGCCCTGGGTGCGATAGGTGCGCACCCACGATTCCAGCAGCTTGGGTGAGGACAGTTCCAGTTCCTTGGCCAGCTCGGTCTTGGGCTCGCCAGCCAGGAGGCGGCGCACCGCCTCGACCTTGAACTCGAAGGAGTAGGACTTCTTCGCCTGTTTGGTCACCAGCGCTCCCGGGCCGTGGATCCGCCACCGTCGGTACAGGCTTCGGACCGCCCATCGCGAGACCCCGAGAGAGGCCGCTACCGCGTGATCGGCTCTGCCTTGCTCGAACAACGCTATCGCTTGGTGGCGTTGGTCCTGGGTGAGTGAGCTGTTCGCTCTCATGGGACTGCTCCCTGGTCGATGGAACTGGATTTCCAGTCCAACTTCCAGGGAGCAGTTCAGACTCCCCCGCCGGGGCCGTTCACGGGTTCGGACGACTATCCGAGCGACTGGAGGACCACTCGCCTACTCTTCGACGCCCCCGACCGGGAGCACGATGCCCTGCCAGCGCTCCTCCATGAAGTCGCGCACCTCCTGGCTGTGCAGGAGGTCGTTGAGGCGGACGATGTCCTCGGCGTCCACGTCCTCCGAACGCACAACCAGGCCGTTGGCGTACGGGTTGTCCTCGGTGTCCTCCCAGGCCAGGGCGTTGGCGGTCTCGGGCAGGTCCGCTTCCAGGGCGTAGTTGCCGTTGACCACGGCCGCGTCCACGTCCTGGAGTGAGCGCGGCAGCTGGGCCGCCTCCACCGGGGTGATGGTGATGTCGAGCGGATTGTCCTCGATGTCGGACTCCGAGGCCTGCCCGTCCGTACCCTCAGCCAGGGTGATCACGTCGTGGGCTTCGAGCAGCCGCAGCGCGCGGTCCATGTTCGAGGAGTCGTTGGGCACCGCGATGTCCGCGCCCTCGGACAGGTCGTCCAGGTCCTCGACGCTCTCGGAGTACACACCGAAGGCCTCCAGGTGCACGTCGGCCACGTAGGCCAGGTCCGCGCCCTGGTTGCCCGCCAGGTACTCCTCCAGGAACGGCACCGTCTGGTAGTAGTTCGCGTCCAGCTCACCCTCGGTCAGGGCCGCGTTGGGCTGGTTGTAGTCGGTGTACTCGACCACCTCGATGGCCAGGCCCGCGTTGGCCGCCAGCTCGTCGTTGACGAACTCCAGGATCTCGGCGTGCGGCATCGGGGTGGCGCCGACCCGCAGCGTCGCGACGCCATCGCCACCGCCGCCGTTGTCGTCGGCGGCCCGTTCGCTGGCGCTTCCGCAGCCCGCGAGCAGGACCGCCGTGGCACCGGCCACGGCGACCCCCCGCAGCACGTTCGTTCCTGTCATCGCTGTCTCCTTGCCGTTCGTTCCGGACAACTCTGGAAGTGGGGGGAAGGGGCTGGCAACACATGGGGGGCGGTGGTGGTGGCCGGGGCGCTGACCCGGCCGGGGTCAGCGCCGGGACAGCCTGCGCACGAGCAGGTCACCCAGGCTCTGCACGACCTGGACGATGATGATCAGCAGGATCACGGTCGCCCACAGGTAGTGGTCGTCGAAGCGCTGGTAGCCCTGGCGGATGGCCAGGTCGCCCAGACCTCCGCCGCCGATGGCGCCGGCCATCGCCGAGTAGGAGATCAGCGTGACCACGGTCATCACCAGACCGGCGATCAGGCCGGCCATGGCCTCGGGCAGCATCACCTTGCCCACGATCGTGAACTTGCGGGTGCCCATGGCGTGCGCGGCCTCGATCACCTCGCGGTCGACCTCGCGCAGGGCGGTCTCCACCAGGCGGGCGAAGAACGGGATGGCGCCGATGCTCAGCGGCACGATCGCGGCCGTGGGGCCCAGGGTCGTGCCCACCAGGAAGCGGGTCAGCGTCAGCACCGCCACCATCAGAACGATGAAGGGCAGCGAGCGGCCGATGTTGACGATCGCGCTGAGCACGGCGCGCACGACCGGGGCCGGAATGAGGCCGCCCTTGTCCGTGGCGACCAGCAGCACGCCCAGGGGCAGGCCGAACAGCACGCTGAAGACCGTCGCCCACCACACCATGTAGATGGTGTCCTGGGTACTGATCCACAGGTTGGGCCACATGGCCGGCCAGGCCGCGATGAAGTCGGTGATGGCGGTGAGCGCGTTGCCGTCCTGCGCGAGAAGGAGGGCGTCCGCGGGGTTGATGGTCACTTTCCGGCCTCCTCGACCAGCAGGCCGTGCTCGGACAGGTAGGTGAGCGCCGCACGGCGGTGCTCACCGCGCATGTCGACGCTGAGTCGGCCCACGGACTGGCCCGCCACCTGTTCCACACCACCGCCGAGGATGTTCACGTCCACGTCGAAGCGGCGGGTGAGTTCGGACATGAACGGCTCGTCGAAGGAGCGCGGGTAGGTGATGATCACGCTCTCGGGTCCGCCGTTGTCCGGCAGCGGGAAGAGCGAGCGGGCCAGCAGGGAGCCGGGGGTGCCGATGAGGTCCAGCACGCGGCCGGACTCGCGGAACTCACCGTTCTCCATGATCGCCGCGGAGTCGCAGATCCGCTTGATCACGTCCATCTCGTGGGTGATCAGCAGGATGGTCAGGCCCAGTTCGTCGCGCAGGCGGCGCAGCAGGGCCAGGATCGAGTCGGTGGTGGCCGGATCCAGCGCCGAGGTGGCCTCGTCGCTCAGCAGCACCGGGGGGTTGGAGGCCAGCGCGCGGGCGATGCCCACGCGCTGCTTCTGCCCGCCGGAGAGCTGGGAGGGGTAGGCGCGCGCCTTGTCCTCCAGGCCGACCAGTTCCAGGAGTTCGCCCACCCGGGCGGCCCGCTTGGCGCGGGAGACCCCGGCGACCTCCAGGGGAAAGCCGACGTTGCCCGCGACCGTGCGCGAGGAGAGCAGGGCGAAGTGCTGGTGCACCATGCCGATCCCCCGCCGGGCCGCGCGCAGCCGGGCACCGCGCAGGGAGGTGAGTTCCTCGTCCCCGACGGTCACGGTGCCGCTGTCCGGGCGCTCCAGGAGATTCACTGAGCGCAGGAGGGTGCTCTTGCCCGCACCGCTCTGGCCCACGACCCCGAAGATCTCGCCGGACTCGACATGCAGGTCCACCCCGTTCAGGGCGTGCACCTGGCGTTTCTTCAACCTGTAGGTCTTGTGTAGACCCACTGCGTCAATCACGGTTTTCCCATCGACGTCTGGCGGTGGTGTCCCAGCGGCCGCTCTCGGGCAGGGGATGGCTCTGGACTCAGCGTGGGTTTGACGTCCACACCCGAGCGTACGAAGCGCTCACCTGGCGGGCGGCGGCGACGCGCCGGTGCCCGGCGGTCGCGGGGCGTGTGGAGGGCGGCCCTGGGGTGGCTCCGGCGCGTGGCGCCGGGCTCGGCTCGGTGTCAGAGGTGACTAACGGGGCATACGACAGCGACCGCCGGGCAGCGGAACGCACCGCCGGGTGGTGTCCGCCGTGGTGGCGGGGGTCGCTTTGACGTGCTCAGGAGCCTTCACGGAACCAACTCAACCATGATCGGACGGGTCGGTTCGGCAAAATCCCTGGCCCTCATACGGTTATTTACAACACATTGGGGCGTTTGCCGGACGTGTGAATCCCCTCGCCCCTCCCGTTGGTCCGTGTGAGTGCCTACACTCATTACCGTCCCGTTACTCTCCCCGGCGTATTCGCGCCGCGGATGTCGAGGGCCCGGCCGTCGGACGGCCGCCGCGCCCCGCCCGGGAAAGACGAGCAGACGCGTCCACAGCGCCCCCGTACCCGCAGGGGGCCGCGCGTGGAGCCGAGGAGCGACCACACCGTGCAGTTTGAGGACCCAGCGCAGTTCGAAGGCCCAGCGCAGTTCGATGACACAGCGAAGGCCGGCAGCACAGTGAAGGCCGGGGACGAGTACGCCGACTTCTGGGCGCCCGATCCTCCCGCCCGCACCTGGCGGGAGGTTCTCGCCGACTGCGCCGGGCCCCTGCCGCGGGTGTTGCCCGCCCTGGCGCGCCCGGGCCGGAGCCGGGTGGCCGTGGTCTCCTTGTCCCTGCTCGGCGCGACGGCTCTGACACCGCTGCCGGCCTCGGCCGCCCCGGCCCCCGGGCTCCTCCCGCGGGAGCCGGAGAGCATGAGCGACCTCCAGTCGCGCGCCGCGGACCTGACCGAGGAGTTCCAGGGCGAGCTGCGCGACATGGAGGCGGTCATCGAGGAGGCCGAGCGGGCCGAGAGCCGCGCCGAAGGCACCCGCCAGGACGTGCGGGACGCCCGTGACCAGGTGGTCTCCCTGGCGGTGGCCACCTACACCAACAGCGGGATCGACCCGTCGATGTCGCTGTTCGTGGAGGCCGATCCGGACGAGGTCATCGACCGCGCGGTGGTCATCGACTACCTCTCCACCACCAACCAGGAGAAGATCGACCAGCTCGCCCAGGCGCTCTCCCGCGATGAGGTCGCGCAGGCCAACGCCGAGGAGCTGCTGGCCGAGGCCCAGGAGGACCTGGACGCCCTGGAGGAGCGCCGCACCGAGGTGCACGCCCTGATCGCCGACCACCCGAACCAGCCCATGCAGCCGCACAACAACCTCACCCCACGCACGGAGCAGATGCGCGACCTGGTGATCGAGGAGTTCGGGCGCGGGGACGACGTGGGCGGTGTCGGCTGCTACCGGGCCGTGGGCGGCTGGGTGGTCGGCGAGCACCCCAAGGGCCGGGCCTGCGACTTCATGCTGCACCCGAGCGGGGGCATGCCCACGCAGGCCGAGATCGACCGCGGCTGGGCGATCTCCGAATGGGCGATGGAGAACGCCGACACCCTGGGGATCATGTACATCATCTACCGGCAGCAGATCTGGGACGTGCGCCGCGGCGACACCGACTGGCGCCCGATGTCGGACCGGGGCAACCTCACCGAGAACCACTTCGACCACGTGCACATCTCGATGTTCTGACCACGTTGTGAGCATCGGTCCTGACGGGGGATCGCCGCGTGGCCCAGGCCGAGGCGTAGGTTCACGGCAGGCAGCTCGCGGCCGCGGAACCGATACGCGCAACCACCTGGTCTCCGGTACCTGATCTTCGACGCCCCTGTGGCCACAACCGGTCACGGCCCTCACTCTGCGATCACCGCCCTCCACCCGACGCAGTAGCGCATTTCACAGGAAAAGCCTTCATCCAGGCCTCAGGTGACGAAAGACCTTAATGCTGACGCCTCCCATTACCTAATACCTGATCAGCCTGTCCACGATTCGGTGTCACGATTGAGTCACGTGGAATGTGAGCTCGCGCGCGCTAAGCACGAAACGGTGACGATTCACCCTGTTGACCCCGGTCCGACCTGCCCCTCACACACCAGTCGCGGTTAGGATGCAAGGCGTCCCGACCCCTGGCCTGCGGGGAACCGGCCCGCCGGCTCCACACGCGGCGGTCGGAGCCCCGTTTGAACCGGGGACCTTCCTCACGACACGGGGAACTCCTGCCCTCGCCCACCCGCTCTCGCCCGCGGTAACGGCGTCCGAGGCGGGCCCACCTCCCCCACGGTTCCCCGTGCTGTCACCACCCCGGCGATCCGCCGGTGGCCGCCACGGGAACTCGTGAGAACCCACAGGCGCAAACGTGCGCCTAAGACAACACGGTCACCACATCACCGGGCGAGGGGAGCCATGAGCGAAAACGGACCTTACAACCAACCACCGCAGAACCCTTACGGTGGCGGGGACGGCACCGGCGGCCAGCCGCCCTACGGCCAGCCGCAGGGAGGCCCTTACGGCGACCCCGGCACCGGCGGCCAGCCCGGCTACGGTCAGGCCCCCTACCCGGGCGGCCCCGGCGTCCCCGGCCAGGACCAGGGCATGTACGCGGGCGGGCAGCCGCCCTACGGCGCCGGTCCCGGCGGCCCCGGCGTCCCCGGCGGGTACCCGCCCGCCCAGCCGCCCCAGGGCGGCGGCAGCAAGGCCGGCCTGTGGGTGGTCATCGGCGGCGGCGCGGTCATCATCGTTCTGGTGATCGCCGTGGTCGTCATGCTGGTCACCAACGGCAACCGCGGCGAAGGCGAACAGGTCGCGGTCGGTCCCGGCGATGCCTCCGAGGCCGCCGGTGACCCCGAGGAAGAGCCTGAGTCCACCGAGGAAGAGCCTGAGGAAGAGCCGGCGAACACCGGCGGCGACCTCGGCGATCCGCCGCACGGACTGCCCACCGAGCCCTGCGACGTCTTCACCGAGACGACCCAGTCGGACTTCCACCTCAGCGGTGAGGGCAGGAAGAACGTCTCGGACAACCGGGCGAGCTGCACCGGTTCCTCCAGCCGCGGCGGCGTGCCGGACAACGCCGACAGCACCACCGGCTACCTGGACGTCACCTTCAAGCTGCCCTTCAGCGCCACCGACTCCCCCGAGGCCGCCTCCACGGACATCGAGTACACGCTGGAGAATCTGCGCGGCGATGGCTACAGCGATCGTTACAGCGCCGACGACGTCGAGGAGGACAAGGAGATCGACGGCCTGGGCAGCGAGGCGTACTTCATCAGCACCACGATGAACGACTCGCTCGGCAACTCGTTCCCCGAGGCCATGCTGGTCATCCGCCAGGACAACCTCATCATCGAGATCAACTACGAACTCAGCAACTACACTGACGACAGCGCTGACTTCGTCATGCCGGACAACGTCGAGGAGAGCATGCTCGACGTCGCCAACGAGGCCCTCAACGTCCTCGCCGCCGGCTAGTAACAGCGTCGAGGGTACGGAGTACCCGAGGCCACGGAGGGGCCGCGGCAGTGCCGCGGCCCCCTTTCTCATCGCCTGGTCTCGCCCTGGTGGCGCGTGCCTAGCCCAGGTCGGCGCGTACCCGGCGGGCCGCCTCGACCATGTTGCGCAGCGCCTGCTCGGTCTCCTCGTAACCACGGGTCTTCAGACCGCAGTCCGGGTTGGCCCACAGGTTCCCGGCGTCGATGTGCGAGGCCGCCAGCCGCAGCGAGGCCTCGATCTCCTCGACCGAGGGCACCCGCGGCGAGTGGATGTCGTACACGCCCGGGCCGATCCCCCGCTTGTAGCCGCGCCGGCCCAGGGCCTCCACGACCTCCATGCGCGAGCGGGCCGCCTCGACGCTGGTGACGTCGGCGTCCAGCGCCTCGATGCCGCCGACGATCTGGTTGAACTCCGAATAGCACATGTGCGTGTGGATCGTGGTGGTCGCCGCCACGCCCGAGGTGGCCAGACGGAACGAGTTGACCGCCCAGTCCAGGTACGCCTGACGCTGCTCCCCGCGCAGGGGCAGCAGCTCGCGCAGGGCCGCCTCGTCCACCTGGATGTGGCGGATACCCGCCTTCTCCAGGTCCGCGACCTCGTCGCGCAGGGCCAGACCGACCTGACGGGCGGTCTCCCCGAGCGGCTGGTCGGTACGGACGAACGACCAGGCCAGCATGGTGACCGGACCGGTCAGCATGCCCTTGACCGGCTTGTCCGTGCGCGACTGGGCGTAGGTGATCCACTCGACCGTCATCGGCTCGGGACGCGAGACGTCACCGAACAGGATCGGGGGACGCACGCAACGCGAACCGTAGGACTGCACCCACCCGTTCTCGGTGGTGGCGTAGCCCTCCAGCTGCTCCGCGAAGTACTGGACCATGTCGTTGCGCTCGGGCTCGCCGTGCACGAGCACGTCCAGTCCGATCTCCTCCTGGAGCGCGATGACGCGGTCGATCTCCGCACGGAGGATCTGGTCGTACTCCTCCGTGGGCAGCTCGCCCCGGCGGTGCGCGGCGCGGGCCCGGCGCAGCTCCGGGGTCTGCGGGAACGACCCGATGGTGGTCGTGGTGAGCGTGATGTCCGTGGGCGCGCCGCGCTCCTCGGGGCGCTCGTAGGCGTCCGGGCCCAGAGCGTCCAGACGGGCGCGCACGCGGGCGTCGGTGAAGGACGGGTTCTGGGCCCTGGCGGCGTCGAACTCCGCGTCCTCGCCCTCGGTCAGGACGCGGCCGAGCAGGGCCACCTCCTTGGCTTTCTGCTTGGCGAAGGCCAGTGCCCCGCGCAGCTCGGGGGCCAGGGAGGTCTCGGCGTCCAGGTCGATGGGCACGTGCAGCAGCGAGCACGAGGTGCTCACGGTGAGCTCGTCGCTGAGGGCGAGCAGGGTACCCAGCTCCGCCACGGCGGCGGGCAGGTCGGTACGCCAGACGTTGCGGCCGTCCACCAAGCCCGCGACCAGGCGGGTGGAGCCGAGGCCGGAGACCGCGGCGAGGTCCGCGACACCCTCGGAGTCGGTGACCAGGTCCAGGCCCACAGCCTCCACCGGGGAGTCCTTGAGCACGCGCAGGGCGGCGGCGCCGATGGATCCGAAGTAGGTGGAGACCAGGAGGGAGGGGCGCTCGGTGAGGGAGCCCAGTCGCTGGTAGACGCGCTCGAGCCGACCGACGGCGGCGCGGCCCTCGTCGGTGGCCAGGATCGGCTCGTCGAGCTGGACCTCGGTGGCACCGGCGGCCTTGAGGTCGCCCAGGAGCTTGGCGTAGGCGTCCAGGAGCTGGTCGAGCAGCTCGATGGGCTCCCAGCCCTCGGGGGCGTCGTCGGCGGCCTTGGCCAGCATGAGGAAGGTCAGCGGGCCGACCAGCACGGGGCGGGTCTGGAAACCGGCCTCGGCGGCCTCGCGGAACTCGGCGACGGGCTTGTCACCGACCAGGCGCGGGCGGGTACTCGGGGAGAGCTCGGGGACGAGGTAGTGGTAGTTGGTGTCGAACCACTTGGTCATCTCCAGCGGAGTGGCCCCCTGCACCCCGCGGGCGAGGGCGAAGTAGCGGCGCAGCTGCTCGTCCCGGTCCCCGGCCTGGGCCGGGGAGGTGAAGCGCGAGGGCACGAGGTCGAACAGGACCGCCGTGTCCAGCACGTGGTCGTAGTAGGAGAAGGTGTTGGACGGCAGGTCGTCCACACCGGCCTCGCGCAGCTGGGCGTAGACGCCCTTGCGGAGCTCGGCGGCGACGGCGTCGAGTTCGGCGGCGGTGGTGGTGCCCTTCCAGTAGGACTCACTGGCGCGCTTGAGTTCGCGATCGGGGCCGATCCGCGGGTAACCGTGCACCGTGGACCGCACGGGCGGCCGGGCGGCCGGGTTCGTAGACATGAAGAGCTTCTCTCCCTCGTCGAAAGCCGGGTACCGGCCGCGAGGCGAGCGAGGGCGCGGGCATGCCGGGGGGAGCGCCGGATCGGCGCACGGCTGTGCCCGCCCTCGGCCCTCCCTCGGGGCGCGGGACCACCGGCGGCACGGGTGCGCCGCCGGGTGGAGGCAGGTCTTCGGACTCGTGGGCGCTTCCGGCGTGGCCGCCGGGTCTCCTACCGGTCACCGCTTCCCAGTTTCCGACTTTTCCGGTCGGATCACCAGTGCTTATGGCGACAGTCGTTCCCACTCACCGCTGCGGGGCAGTCCCGGATTCGCACCGGGTTCCCTCTTTCGACACGCACCGCCCTCCCCGAAGGGCTTCCAGGGTCGAAATGGCGGAGCGTGTACCTTCCACGCCTGCAAGTATAGGGAGCACCCCCTCCGCCCCTGAACCCGGCATGGCCCCCGCCCGCACGAAGCGAACCCTCGCCGTGTGCTCGGCATCACACCCGACATCAGCGTTACGTGGGAGAGCGCGCCCCCCGCCTCCCCCGCGAACGTTCGTCTGACGATGAACGTGGAGAACCCCAGGTGAAGCAGCAGAACCCTCAGACCCTGGCCCCCGACCGCCCCTTCCTCACGGTCGCGATCGCGATGGTCGTCCTGCTGGGGCTGGTACTGTCGGCCGCCCGACCGCCCGGTCTGCCGCCGCAGGACGCCGGCGTCGACAGTTCGTCCGGGCAGCCCGCAGCGGACGAGGAACGGCTTCCAGCCACCGGTGAACCCGACCGTCTGACGACCGTCGCCCCCGACGCCCTCCCCGGGCTCGAGGAGGCGAAAATCGCTTTCGAGGGCGACAGCGACACCGACGTCGCCTACCCGGTCATCCCCAACGCCACCCCGCTGTCGGACTTCCTGGACCGCACCCTGACCGCCCAGGTACACGCCTTCGAGGCGGCCAACCCCGGAGCTCGTTCGTTCATCGGGGAGTGGGGGCTGACCGCCGCGCAGGAGGGGATCGTGGGGGTCCGGCTGACCAGCGAGGAGACCGACTCAGAGGAGACCCGCGAGGGCCACAGCACCTACTGGTACGAGACCGGCGACGGTACGGTCCACGGCTCCAGCCACCTGATCGCCGGGCAGGCCGAGCTCACCGAACTCAACGACCGGGTGCGCGAGGCCGTGTCGGACACCGACGCCGTGCCGTCCGCGCTGCACCCGATCAGCTCCCTCTACGACTCCGTGGGCTTCAACCCCGACGGCGACCTCGTGGTGGAGTTCGACTCCGGCCAGGTCGCCCCGGCCTCGGCGGGCCGGATCCACGCGGTGATCCCCCGGGAGGAGGCCGAGGCCCTGCTGTCCGAATTCGGCCTGCGCGTACGCGAGGCCGCGACCACCGGCGTCAACGAGTTCACCATCGACCGGGCCCCCGAGGCGGACAAGGACGGCTCGAGCGCGGCCGCCCCCGGCGTGCTGCCCCCGCGTGACGACTCCGTCGACTGCGCCGACCCCGATACCAAGTGCGTGGCCCTGACCTACGACGACGGCCCCGGCGGGCGCACCCCCGAACTGCTGGACGCCCTGGCCGAACACGACGCCAGGGCCACGTTCTTCGTCACCGGATACCCGGTCATGGAGCATCCGTGGGTACTGCGGCGCACCTACGCCGAGGGCCACGAACTGGCCAACCACACGCTCAGCCACCCCAACCTGACCGAGGTCGGGGCGGGTGCGGCCCGCGCCAACCTGGAGGCCACCCAGGCCCTGGTGTACCGCGAGACCGGCTACACGATGGACCTGATGCGACCGCCCTACGGCGCCACCGACGACAAGGTCGCCGAGATCACCGCGGAGCTCGGGCTGGCGCAGATCCTGTGGAGCGTGGACACCAACGACTGGAAGGACCGCAAGGCCGACGTGGTGCGCAAGCGCGCACTGGACGGCGCGGCCGACGGCGCCATCATCCTGATGCACGACATCCACCCCACCACCATCGACGCGTCCATCGGCATCATCCGTGAACTGGACGAACGCGGGTACACCATGGTTACGGTGTCGCAGCTGCTGGGCACCACGGAGCCTGGCGGAACCTATGTCGACGGTGTCCCCGAACCCCCTTTGACAGACGAAGGGGGAGGCACGGAGGAGACCTCCGGGGAAGGTGCTTCGGACGACCTGGGGTGACCCTCGGGGCATTCCCGCCCCGGGGCGGTGTCCACATGTGGACACCGCCCCGGGGCCAGGGTCCTTGTCCCCTATGTTGCTGCCAGCAGCCGTGTGAGCAGCTGCCCTAGGCACGAGGGAGTCGGGTTTTGTCGTCGAGGAGAATCGAACCGGACCGGACCGTTCCTCGGCCGCGCACGGGCCGCCACCCGTTCTGGTCCGGGGCGCTGGCCGTGGCCCTCGTCCTGCCCCTGGCCGCGTGTGAGAACGAGATCGTGGGCGGAGGCGACCCCGCAGAGCTCACCGTGCTGGTGGACGAGGTCGAGGACGGTTTCGGGGAGTGGCGCGGGGACGCCGGGGACTTCACCGGCCACCCCTACGAACCGGAGGGGCTGGAGATCAGCGTCGCCTACCCGGAGTTCGAGGGGGCCGAGGCGTTCTCCGAGGCCTTGGCCGCGCGGGTGGACCAGGAGGTCCAGGACTTCCGGGCCGGGACCCGCGACCCGGTGAGCCTGGGCATCGGCTGGGAGCTGGTCGCCGCCGGGGACGGTGTGCTGGGTGTGCGGCTGCTCCGCACCGAGCAGGACATGCACGGTCTGCGTGAGGGCTACTCGACCTACTGGTACGACGCCCGGGCGGGCGCCGCGGCCTACTCCACCGAGCTGCTGGCCGGGCAGGAGGAACTGACCGAGCTCAACGCGATCGCGCGCGGGGAGCTGGCCGACGACGATCAGGTGGACCCCGAGGCACTGTGGCCGGTGCGGCGGACCTACGACTCGATCGGCTTCAACGACGCGGGTGACCTGGTCGTGGAGTTCAGTGACGGACACCTGTCACCGACCGTCGAGGGGCACGTCCCGGACAGCGAGCCCGGCCGCAAGACCGTGGTGGTCGAGCACGAGCGGGCCGAACCGCTGCTGTCGGACCTGGGCACGCGGGCCCGGGAGGCAGCCATGGTGGACGAGCCCGACCTGGAACTGCCCGGGACCGAGGCGGACGAGGGCGAGGAGGACCCCGGTCCGGTGCCGGGGGTGATCACCGCCGGGGAGCCTGGGGTGAACTGCTACGACGGCGAGACCAAGTGCGTGGCGCTCACCTTCGACGACGGCCCGGTCGAGGCCACCCCGCACCTGCTGGACATCCTGGCCGAGGAGGAGGTGACGGCCTCGTTCTACCTCAACGGCGGCCCGGCCCTGACCCGGCCGAGCGTGCTGCGGCGGGCCTACGCCGAGGGCCACGAGATCGCCAGCCACGGTGACGAGCACGAGCACATGAACAAGATGGAGGCCGATGAGCTGCCCCGGCAGACCGCGGCGGTGAGCGCGATGGTCCGCAGGCAGACCGGGTACACCGTGGACCTCTTCCGGCCTCCGTTCGGCGCCACCAACGACGACGTGCACGACGAGGTCGAGGCCCAGGAGATGGCCGAGATCGCGTGGACGATCGACAGCCAGGACTGGGAGAGCATCAGCCCCGACGAGATCGTGGACAACGTCATCTCCCGGATGGACCCGGGCGCGGTGGTACTGCTGCACGACCCCCAGCCCGCCACGCTCGCCGCGGTCCCGGAGCTCATCGAGCGGCTGAAGGACGACGACTACGTGTTCGTGACCACCACCCAGGCGCTCGGCGGCCCCGAGCCGGGCCGTGTCTACCCGGACGGCTGGGACGGCGACTGGTAGGGGTCGGCGACCTGGACACGCAAGAGCGGCCGGTGGGAACCCTCCCCACCGGCCGCCTTCTTGTTCCCGGGTCGGCTAGCTGGCCTCGGAGGGCTCCTGGACCACCTTCAGCGCCGGGGCCGGGGCGTCGGAGCCCACGGCCTCCTGGATCGACCGGTAACCGGCGGCGCGCACCAGCCTGGCCAGGCCGCGGTGGATCCGGCGCGGCCACAGCGGACCACCGTAGATCAGTCCGGTGTAGCCCTGGACCAGGGTGGCGCCGGCGCGGATCCGGGCCCAGGCGTCCTCGGGGGTCTCGATCCCGCCGACCGCGACCAGGGTCACCCGGTCGCCCACCTTGGCGCGCAGACGGCGCAGGACCTGCAGCGAACGCTCCTTGAGCGGGGCGCCCGACAGGCCTCCGGCACCGGCCTCCTCGATCTCGGCGTCGGGGGTGTCCAGCCCGGCGCGGGAGATCGTGGTGTTGGTGGCGATGATCCCGTCCAGGCCCTCGGCCAGCGCGAGCTCGGCGACGGCGTCCACGTCCTCGTCGGCCAGGTCCGGGGCGATCTTCACCAGCAGCGGCAGCTCGGGGCGGCCCGCCTCGGCGAGGGACTCGCGGACCGCGGTGACCAGCGGCAGCAGCTGCTCCACGCCCTGGAGGTTGCGCAGGCCCGGGGTGTTGGGCGAGCTGACGTTGATGACCATGTAGTCGGCGTAGGGTGCCAGCCGCAGGGCGCTGAGCGCGTAGTCGGCGGGCGCCTCGGCTTCGGGGGTCACCTTGGTCTTGCCGATGTTGATCCCCACCAGCGGGCCCTTGCGCTGGTGGTGCAGGCGTTCGGCGACCAGCGCCGAACCCTCGTTGTTGAAGCCCATCCGGTTGACGATGGCGCGGTCGGCCACCAGCCGGAACAGGCGCGGCTTGGGGTTTCCGGGCTGGGGGTGGGCGGTGACGGTACCCACCTCCACGTAGCCGAAGCCCAGGGCGGCCAGGCCGCGCGGGCTCTCAGCGTTCTTGTCGAAACCGGCGGCCATGCCCAGCGGGCCGGGGAACTCCCGGCCCAGGGCCTGCACGGTGAGCTCGGGCTCACGCGGTCCCAGGACCCGCTCCATGGTCTCGGCCACACCGGGTACGGCGGTCACGCCGCGCAGGGCGGCGAAGCTCAGCTTGTGGACCTTCTCCGCGTCCATGTGGCGCAGGACCGAGCTGAAGAGGACTTGGTAGAACACGGTCATCCGTTTCCGTCTCCCTCGCGTTCGGCGAGGAAGCGTTCGAGTTCCGCGCCGAGCTCGTCGGCGGTGGGCAGGCCCGCGGCGTCGTCGGACAGGGGGGCGGGGCCGCCGCCCTCCTCCGAGCGCGAGGACATGATGTCGTCGTACTGGCGTTCCAGGTTGGCGACCACGCGCTGGATCTCCTCGGAGGCCGCGACCTGCTCGGCGATCTCCACGTCCGTGGCAGCGGCGACCTCCTCCATCCTCTCCGTCGCCACGGCCAGGCCGGTCGCCCCGGCCACGTACTCCACGGCGGCGATGGCCGCCCGCGGGTAGGTGGACTGACCCAGGTAGCTGGGCACGTGGATGGCGTAGCCGAGGAAGTCGTGACCGCTCTCGCCCAGGCGGAACTCCAGCAGCGAGACCGCGCTCCCGGGCACCTCGACCCGGCCGATCCACGGGGTGTGCCCCGCGACCAGTTCGGGCCGGGTGGAGTGCGGCGTGACCGTGACCGGCCGGGTGTGCGGGACCGCCATGGGGATGCCGTTGGCGCTGATGGACAGCGAGACGGAGAAGCGCTCGACCAGGCTCGTGGCCGCCGCGACGAAGGCCTCCCACTCACGGTCCGGCTCCGGGCCGTGCAGGAGGAGGAAGGGACTGCCCTCGTCGTCGTGCATCCGGTACAGGGCCAGCTTGGGCGGGGTGTACTCGGTCCAGGTGTTCTCGACGAAGGTCATCGGCGGCCTGCGGTCGCGGTAGTCCACCAGGCGATCGGTGTCGAAGGTCGCGATCTCCTCGGCGGTGAACCGTTCGAACAGCGTCTCGGCCATCTGGCGGCCTGCGTTTCCGGCGTCGACGAAGCCGTCCAGACAGACGAGCATCACCAGTCCGGCGACGTCGTCGAAGCCTGGGTGGAGTTCGTACAGATCTGCGGGGTCACGCACCGGGTTCTCGTCTCCAAAGCTGGTCGGGGTCGCAGGGGGCGCGACGCACCCGCTCCGGACTGCCGGAAAGGACCGATATGCCCCTCAGCGGGGTCGCTGTGCCCTGCTTTTCCACAATACCGACCCGGCACAGGTGGGACCGGACCCCCGGCCCCGGAGGTGAGAACGGCCACACCGCTGCCGCGTACGGCAGCGGTCCTCAGCGCTGGCTCGTGACGGTGAGGGAGCGCAGGCGGTTGAGGGTGGCGGCGATCTCGTGCCTGCGAGGCAGGGCGTAGTCCCCGCCGAAGTCCCCGCCGAAGAGGGTCACCCCCTTCTCGTCCAGCGCCTCCTCCAGGGAGTCCAGTGCCTCGGCCAGGGTTCGGGTCCCGTCGAGGTGCCGCCCCCGGACCAGCGCACGCAGGGCCAGCCCGGCCCCGGTGATCTGCCCCGGGTCCACGAACTGCTCCACCGAGCGGACGTCGATGTCGCTCTCGCCGAAGACCAGCACGTCCATGTCGCGGCGTTTGAGCCTGCTGCGCCCCTTGGCGGTGTTCTCGTCCACCGAGCCGGGATCGATCACGCGGGCCCGGGGCAGGGTGAACTCGGCGTCCTCGCGCTCATGTGCCAGGCCCCGGGCGCGTTCGGTGACGTCGTGCGGATGGTAGGCGTCCAGCATGATCACCTGGTCGGCGACGTCGAAGTAGTCGCCGCTGCCGCCCATCACCAGGACCGTGGAGACCCGGTGCTCGCGGTGCAGGGGCCGGACCAGGTCGACGAACGGCACCAGCGGCTCCCGGTCGCCGTGCACCAGGGCCTGCATGCGCTCGTCGCGGATCATCAGGTTGGTGGCGGTGGAGTCCTCGTCCACCAGCAGGGTGCGCGCCCCGGCCTCCACCGCCTCACAGATGTTGGCCGCCTGCGAGGTGGAACCGGAGGCGTTCTCGGTGCGGAAGTCGCTGGTATCGGCCCCGGTGGGCAGGTTGCGCACGAAGGGGCTGACGTCGACGCGCTCCACGCCCCTGCCCTCCTCCGCACGGATCTTGACCGCGTCCTGCCTGGTCACCACGAGTTCACGGCCGTCGCCGGGCACGTGGTCGTACACCCCCCGTTCCAGGGCGTGCAGCAGGGTGGACTTGCCGTGGAAGCCGCCGCCGACGATGAGGGTGATGCCCTCGGGCACTCCCATACCGGTGACCGTGCCCCGGTGCGGCAGGTCGACGCTCACCCGCAGGCTCTCCGGGGAGGCGAAGGGCACCACTCCCCGCCCAGCCATGGGCTCGTCGCTCACCCCGCTGCGCCGGGGCAGGACCGCCCCGTCCGCCACGAAGGCGACCAGGTCCCGCTCGGCCAGGCCCGCGCGCAGCGCGACGGTGTCGGCCACGCTGTCGGCGAAGGCCTCGGCCTCCTCCCGGTCGATCTCGTCCCAGTCGAGGTCGTCGATCAGCTCGGGGACGGTACGGCACAGCTCCCGCTCGGCGGTGCGGCCGTCGATCCGACGGCCCTGCCCGGGCAGGTCCAGCCCGATCCGCAGGTCCAGCGCCCCCTCCTCGGTGACCTGGCAGGAGGAGCGGGCGATGACCTCCTGGCCGCCGGTGTCGATCTTGAGCAAGGACCCCTTGAGCAGCCGCCGGGCGCGTCGGCCCAGGTAGTCGGCGGTCGCCCGGCGCCGGACGGGGTCCGCGTAGGCGCTGTCCGGGATCCCGGCGTCCGGCCGCAGGAGGCGGATGCGCGAGGGTGGGGCGAAGGGGTCGGCCTGGACCCGCTGCACGGTGAGGGTGAAGTCGCCGAAGTCCCAGTCGCCCTTGAGCGCCTTGTAGCGCCCGTAGGAGGCGCCGTGCATCTTCAGGAGCTCCTCGGACAGGTGCGCCTCGTCGCGTTTGCCGCGGATGGGTTCGGGCTCGGGCCTGCGGCCGCCACCAGCGCCCCGGCCCCCGCCGCCGTAACGGCGTCCCTGGCCACTGTTCCCCCGCTGCCCCGTCATCGATACCCCCGAATCGCTTGAACGTCACTGCACGCCCAGGTTAGGACTTCTGCGCGAATCCCGCTCCGGCCCTGTGGACGACCCCGTCGTCCACAGCGGTGCCGGTCGACCCCGGACGTAAGGCGACAGCGAGAGCGGTTGTCTCGCCCGTGCCGACCGGCCCCGCCCCACAACGCCCTGCGTGTCGCGTATCGCGGCCGGCCTGCTCGCGCTGTTCAGTCACCCGTTCGAAGATGATCTTGCTACCAGAGGCGAGTTCGGCGCCGAACTCGCTTCTGGTAGCAAGATCACGAGGGATCGAGGGGTTCGGGCCCCGGTCCGAGTGGCCGGGTACGGAAAACGGGTGAAGGAGGCCCGTGCCGAGGGCTTGAATCGGCGGCCGGAGGTGAGGCCGGTGCGGCCTGGTGCTGCGCAACCCGGGTGCGGGGATTCCCTGAGAGCACCCGTGTCTTCCCTGAGAGCACTCGTGCCCTGTGCACCCGGACCTCTGGGGCCGGGCCGGGTACGGGGTTCGCGGCCCGACCTCCAGAGGACGTCGGTCAGGCAGGAGGGGGCCTACGCCGACCGGCGGGGCGGACGCGGCCCGTCCGGAAACAAGGGGCGCCCCGGTCAGGCCGTGTCCCGACACCTCCTCGGAGGGGGTGGGGGGTGTCGTGGAACCATTCTTACCGGACCGGGGCAGGTCGTACGGGGAAAACCGAGAAACCGAGGGAATACGCTTGCGCGCGAGTGATGCGAATCAGGCGATAGCCGCCCGGAACGCCCGGTCGTGCTGGTCCACCGGGCTGTCGGACAGGTCCCCGACGAACACGGCCACCGGCTGGCCGCCCTTGTCCTCGAGCTCCGCCGCCAGCCGCTTCCACTCGACGAGGTTGGGGTGCTTGAGCTCCACGCAGGCTTCGGCCGGTGCGAGGGCGTCCATGGCCGAGGCGAGGCGGGCCGGGGTGAGTTCGTAGGTGGCCGTGCCGCGGGTGTGGCCGCACTCGATCGCCAGGACGATGGCGGGCAGAGGGCTCGTGCCGACGTTGGTCAGCCCGAAGGTCGTCTCCCCGTCGCGGTGCACCCCCACCGCGTAGGCCGCCGGGCGCTGATAGCCGGTGTGCCCTGATTCCAGCCGCTCGCGGGCGGCGTTGATCTCTTCCTTCGTGGCCCACTGCTCCATGGGGATCCCTTCTAGAGGTTCAGGTTTCCGGTGGCGACGGTAACAGCGTCGCCACCGATGAGGACGCGGTCGCCGGTCAGCTGGAGGTGCAGGTCACCGCCGCGTGGGGAGGCCTGGTGGGCGAGGAAGTCGGTGCGGCCCAGGCGCTCGGCCCAGAACGGGGCGATGACGGTGTGCGCGCTGCCCGTCACCGGATCCTCGGGGACACCGACGTTGGGCGCGAAGAACCGGGAGACGATGTCGGGGCCGCCCTCTGCCCCCTTGTCTCCACGCGCGGTGACGATGACGCCGCGGGCCGGGATCCGGGCCAGTCCGGCCTGATCGGGGTCAAGGGAGCGGACGGTGGCCTCGTCCGCGAGCTCGACGAGCAGATCGTTCGTACCGCCGCGGCCGACCCACAGGGGGCGTGCGCCGAGAGCCTCGGCCAGACCCTCGGGTTCTGCGACCCCGGTGGCGGGGCGGGCCGGGAAGTCCATCCAAAGCCTGCCGTCCCTGCGCTCCACGGTGAGGATGCCGCTGCGGGTGCTGAAGCGGATCGGCCCCTGGACCCCGAGCTCGGTGAGGGCGTGCGCGGTGGCCAGGGTGGCGTGCCCGCACAGGTCCACCTCGACCCTCGGGGTGAACCAACGCAGTTCGAAGTCGGCGTCGGGGCCCTCGATCCGGCGGGCGAAGGCGGTCTCGGAGAGGTTGAACTCCGCGGCGACCCCCTGTGCCCAGGCCCCGGGGTAGGTCTCGTCCAGGACGAGGACGGCGGCGGGGTTGCCGGACAGGGGCTCGGCGGTGAAGGCGTCGACGACGCGGTACTCGGGCATGGGCCCATTCTGCCAAGTGGACTGGGGTGACCAAGGGCCAGCTTCGGGTGAAGTGGACCCTACTGCCACCCCTACTGCAGGTGTGGCTCGTCCAGGATGAACATGGTCTGGGTGCTCTTCACCTCGGGCAGGCGCTGGAGCCGCTCCAGGACGAAGGTGCGCAGGGCCGCGGCGTCGGCCACCCGGACCAGGAGCAGCAGGTCCACGTCGCCGGAGACCAGGGCCGCGTGGTCGACCTCGGGGATGTCGCGCAGGTACCCGCGGAACCTCTCCCAGGAGTGCTGTTCGATCCGCACGGAGACGTAGGCCGAAAGCGCGGTGCCGTACTTCTCTGGATCGATGACGGCGGTGAAACCCCTGATCACACCCTCGTCACGCAGGCGTTCGAGACGGGAGTAGGCGTTGGCCCGGGAGATGTGCGCGCGTTCGGCGACGGCTCGTATCGACATGCGGCCGTCGTCGCGCAGGAGGGTGATGATCCGCCGGTCGGTGTCGTCCAGCTGCACGGCCATGTGTCTTACCTCATACCGTCCGCATGGTGGACGAGTTAGATGATTTGCGATTGCGGGCGCCCTACCGAGCAGTTCGTCCAGCATCGGCGTGGGCCCATCGACAATATGGGGTGATTCAGCTCATATTCAAGACATGAAGTACACCGATGAGCGATCTCGTCCGGTTCCTCCTCTCCCATCCCAGGAACCGGTGCGACTGGTGGACCGGCACGGCCGACGTCACGAACACTCCTCGTTCACCGCTCCCGACCCGGCAGTCCTCGCCGAGCTCCACCGGGCCATGGTCATCGGACGACGCTTCAACCAGCAGGCCAGCACCCTCGCCCGGCAGGGGCGCCTCGCGGTCTACCCCTCCTCCATGGGGCAGGAGGCCTCCCAGGTGGGCGGGGTGCTGGCGCTGTCGGAGCGGGACTGGCTCTTCCCCAGTTACCGCGACAGCGTCGCCATGGTCACGCACGGCGTGGACCCGGTGGAGACGCTCACGCTCTTCCGCGGCGACTGGCACTCGGGCTACAACCCGCACCGGTACCGCTGCGCGCCCCAGTGCACGCCGTTGGCCACGAACGCCTCGCACGCGGTGGGCCTGACCTACGCCGCCCGCCGCAAGGGCCGCGACGTGGCCGCCCTGGTGCTCATGGGCGACGGCGCCACCAGTGAGGGCGACGCACACGAGGCGTACAATTTCGCCGCCGTGTGGAACACCCCGGTGGTCTTCCTCATCCAGAACAACCACTGGGCGATCAGCGTCCCGGTCCACCGGCAGAGCGCCGCGCCCACCCTCGCGCACAAGGCCGTCGGCTACGGCATGCGCGGGTACAACGTGGACGGTAACGACGCCGCCGCGGTGCACGCGGTGGTCAAACACGCCCTGGCCGAGGCCCGCGACGGCGGCGGCCCCGCGATCGTCGAGGCGCTCACCTACCGCATCGACCCGCACACGAACTCGGACGCCCCGCAGCGCTACCGGGACGCCGCCGAGGTGGAGTACTGGGCCGAACGCGACCCGCTGGCGCGTATGGAGGCTCTGCTGCGCAACGAGCAGGTGGTGGACGACGGTCTCCTGGAGATCTACGAGCGGGACGGTGAGAAGGTCGCCACCGCGGTCCGCGAGCGCATGGCCGGGGAGGACAAACTCGACCCGGGCTCCCTGTTCACCGACGTGTACGCCGCCGTCCCCCCGGCGCTGGAACAGCAACGGCGAGGGCTGGCGGAGGAGTTGAAGGGGGTCTGATGGCGCGCACACGCACCTGGGAACCCACCGCCTCCGGCACCGACGCCGCCGAGACGGCCGAGGTCACCATGGGCGCGGCGCTCAACCGCGCCCTGCACGACGCCGTCGCCGAGGACCCCGACGTGGTGGTCTACGGGGAAGACGTCGGCCCGCTGGGCGGGGTCTTCCGGGTCACGGACGGTCTGACCTCGACTTTCGGTGAGGAACGGTGCTTCGACTCACCGCTGGCGGAGTCCGGGATCGTGGGCACCGCCATCGGCATGGCCATGTACGGGCTGCGGCCCGTGGTGGAAATGCAGTTCGACGCTTTCGCCTACCCCGCCTTCGAGCAGGTCGTCTCGCACCTGGCCAAGATGCGCAACCGTACCCGGGGCGCCGTCACCCTGCCGGTGGTGATCCGGGTGCCCTACGGCGGTGGAATCGGCGGGGTCGAGCACCACAGCGACTCCTCCGAGGCCTACTACACGCACACCCCGGGGCTGCGCGTGGTCACACCCGGCACCCCCGCGGACGCCTACTCCATGCTGCGCGAGGCGATCGCCGTCGACGACCCGGTGGTGTTCCTGGAACCCAAGCGGCGCTACTGGTCCCGGCAGGCGGTGAACCTGCCGGTGCGTACGGAGCCGATGGAACGCTCCGTGGTGCGCCGACCGGGTACGGACGTGACCCTCATCGCCTACGGTCCGATGGTGGAGACCGCTCTGGAGGCCGCCGAGCAGGCCGCTTCGGAGGGGCGGGACATCGAGGTCGTGGACCTGCGCCAACTGGCTCCGTTCGACGACGCCGCGGTAGCCGCCTCGGTCCGCCGGACCGGACGCGCGGTGGTGGTGCACGAGGCCTCGGTCTTCGGCGGTTACGGCGCGGAGGTGGCCGCGCGCCTGACCGAGCAGTGCTTCCACTACCTGGAGGCCCCGGTGCTGCGGGTCGGCGGGCTGGACATCCCGTATCCGCCGCCGAAGCTGGAGGAGCACCACCTGCCCGGGGTGGACCGGATCCTGGCCGCGGTGGACCGCCTCCAGTGGGAGTCCGAGTGGGTGGAGGGGCGCGAGTGAACGAGGAGCGCCGGGACGAGGAGCGCCAGGCCGAAGAGCGCCGGGCCGCCACCTTCGCCCTCCCCGACCTGGGTGAGGGGCTGGCCGACGCGGAGATCGTGTCCTGGCTGGTCACGGCGGGGGACCGTATCTCCGTCGACCAACCGGTGGTCGAAGTGGAGACCGCGAAGGCGACGGTGGAGGTCCCCTCCCCCTACGGTGGGACCGTCACCGAACTCCACGGGGCGGTGGGCGAGGTGGTCGCGGTCGGCGCACCCCTGATCACCGTTGACACTCGAACCGCTGCCGGACCAAGCGGTACGACCAACAGCGGCACAGGCAGCACGACACAGACCACCGTGCCGAACACACGGGACGGTTCCGACCCCGCGGGCGGCAACGGCGCCGCCGACAAAGACGCGGGTTCGGGCGCGGTCCTGGTGGGTTACGGCACGGGACAGGGCACGCGGCCCTCGCGCCGCCGTGTCCACGGGGCGGGCGGGCCAGCCGAGTCAACGGCGACCGGCGGCCCGCCCACAACCTCCACCGCTCCCCCGGCCCCGGCGGTGACCAGGGTGGTCTCCCCCCTGGTCCGGCGGCTGGCCCGGGAGAACGGAATCGACGTCACCGCGCTGCGCGGCAGCGGTGAGGGCGGGCTGATCCTGCGCCGCGACGTCGAGGCGCAGCTTCGGGCCGCAGCCGCGCCCGCCGCAGTGCCGGAGCCCGCACCCCGACCCGCTGACCCGCCCGGAACCCGTCGCATCCCGTTGCGCGGAGCGCACCGGGTGATGGCCGAACGCCTGTCCCGGTCCCGCCGCGAGATCCCCGAGGCGACCGTGTGGGTGGACGCCGACGCCACCGGGATGCTGGAGCTGCGCCGGGAGCTCAACGAGGCCGCACCGGACCGGCCTGTGGGAGTACTGGGGCTGGTGGCGCGGTTCGCACTGCTGGGCCTGGCTCGATTCCCGGAACTGAACGCGCGCTTCGACCCCGCACGTCAGGAGATCGTGCGCCACGACGCCGTGCACCTGGGGTTCGCCGCGCAGACCCCGCGCGGCCTGGTGGTTCCGGTGGTCCGCGACGCCCACACGCTCACCACGCGAGAACTCTCCGCCCGGCTGGGCGAGCGCGCCGGAGCCGCTCGTGCCGGTGAGCTCGCCCCCGCTGACCTGGGCGGCGGAACCTTCACGGTGAACAACTACGGGGTGTTCGGGGTGGACGGCTCGGCGGCGATCATCAACCACCCGGAGGTAGCGATCCTGGGGGTGGGTCGCATCCTGCGCCGCCCGTGGGTGGTCGGCGACGACGTGGTCCCCCGCCCGGTCACGGAACTCACCCTGACCTTCGACCACCGGGTCTGCGACGGCGGTATGGCGGGCGGCTTCCTGCGCTGGGTCGCCGACTGTGTGGAACGCCCTCAGCTGCTGCTCGGCGATCTCTGACCACGGCTCAGGGGCCGCGATCGTCGATCGCGGCCCCTGCCCCTACCCACTCTCCGAGGGTCCGTTCCCTCCGGGAGTCTCCTTTGTTCCCCCCGCCAGGAGGAACACCTGGCATGTCGGACTCCCGAGGTCACGGATGACCAGAGGTGGGCCCGGGGGTGGTTCTTGGTGCTGTCGGAGTTACTTGCCGCGCAGCTTGTCGAAGAACGAGGCGATGCCGTGGCGGCCGTCGCTCTCGGCCATCAGGCCCTTACCGCTGTCGTCGTCGGCACCGGCGTGGGCGCCGGCGGGGCGACGGGTCCAGGCGAAGAACAGCGCGATCAGGATCGCGGGGATGATCGCCAGGGTGAGCAGACCGGCGGCGGAGGGGGTGCCCTCGGCGCCCATCAGGCCGAAGCCGGACAGGTCGTTGGTCGCGGTCTCGGCGGTGACGCCGGTGTCGGAGTCGTCCTGTTCCTCTGCGGCGGGAGCCTCGTCCTGCTGCTCCTCGGCGTCCTCGGAGGTCTCTTCGGAGGCGTCCTCGGCGACCTCTTCCTCCTCGGCTTCCTCTTCCTCTTCCTCCTGCGGCAGGTACTCCGCGGGGATCTCCGAGACGGCGTTCTCACACTTGTTCTCGGGCTGCTGGAACGGGTACGGCGTGCCCTCGTCCCCGTGGCCGTCGCCCCACTTGGTGATGAAGTACTCGACCTCGGCGTGGCCGTTGCCGCCGCTGACCACGAGGGTCTGGTCGTCGAAGGTCTCGCCCATCATGTCGGCGAAGGTCTTGCCGTCGATGTCGAGAAGGACGTCGCAGTCGTGGGAGGGGACACCGGGACCGCGATCGCCGATGAAGAACTCGTACTCCTCGCCCTCGTGGACGATGAATCCCTCGGTGCCCAGCGGCCAGCTGGGGCTGGAGAAGAGCCCCTTCTGCATGGGTTCACCACTGGCGGGCAGCCCGGTGTCGCCGTTGATGCCGGAACCGTCGTCCCAGAAGTAGGTCGCGGTCATTTCGCCGTACTGAATGGGAGTCTCGTTGCTCATGAAGTATTAGCCAGGTTGACGTCAGAGGCCGAGAAGACCGGGGCATGACTCGTCAGGGCACACGGGTGCACAGGTCTGCACTCCGGGCTGGTGTCATGCCATGGGGCGTCCCGCGTCGCTGGCGGCGAGTGGCGGGGTGGGAACGGGGGGCCGGATCGGCTCCGCCGGACAGCTGCGCGTGGATTCGCGCTGCTCGTTCCCGAGAGAGATGAGGTCTCGATTCCCTTCCGACCCGCAGGCCGGTCAAGGGCTCGGCACCGGTGCGTTAAAGGTTCATAACGAGCCGGTCACGAAGGACACTAACCCAGGCTTTGGCAAAGTACCGAAGGATTCCGAGTAAAATGACAGTGCGTGTTTACAAAAATACAAAATGACGCAGCCCGAAACCTGCCCTGAAAACACGAAAAACCCCTGTCAGCAGGGGTTCGCGGGCCTGTCCGAGGACGGCGGACAGGCCCGCGCGTGGCCCTCGTCATAAACCGGTACACGTGTCCGCGGGACGAGCCGGAAGCGGCCAGGGGGCCACATACGCACCGGAAGGTCACGGGACCGGGACTATTCCGGAGCGGGTCAGGGGTGGAGCGGGGAAGCCGTGCGGAGGGCTTTCGTGGTAAAGGCCACGTAAGCGTGGTCTTGGCCGGGGTCACGGCAGGGCACCCAAGGCCCAGCCGGTACAAAGAACTCCCCGGTAGGTTGCCCGACCGGGGAGTGCTCGCGGATCAGGTCACCTGTGACCTGCGGTTGAAGCGTTCGGCACGCCACTCGCCGGACTCCACGACCTCGACGAGCGCGGTGGCGGCGTCGTAGACGTCCACGTAGCGCAGGTAGAGCGGGGTGAACCCGAAGCGCATGACGTCCGGAGCACGGAAGTCACCGATCACCCCGCGCTCGATCAGCGCCTGCACGATCGGGTAACCGGCGCCCTCCTCCGGCTGGATGAGGGCGACCTGGCTGCCGCGCCGCTCGTGTTCGGCCGGGGTGATCGAGGCCAGGCCCACCGAGGCCGCCTTGGCCAGGAAGAGGTCGGTCATGGCCAGGCTCTTGGTCCGCACGTGCGCCAGGTCGGCCTTGGCCCACACGTCCAGTCCGGCCTCCAGGGCCGCGTCGGCCACCAGCGGTTGCGATCCGCTCAGGAAGCGCGAGACCCCCGGGGCGGGTTCGTAGTCAGGCGTGAAGTCGAAGGGGCGGGCGTGCCCGTGCCAACCGCTGAGCGGCTGGTCGGCGGCGGCGTGATGGCGGCGGGCCGCGTACAGGAACGCGGGGGCACCCGGACCGGCGTTGAGGTACTTGTAGGTGCACCCCACCGCGAAGTCCACGTCGTTGCCGGACAGCTCGATGGGCACCGCGCCCACACTGTGGCACAGGTCCCAGATCACCAGGGTGCCGTGCTCGTGCGCCAGGCGGGTGATCCCGGCCATGTCGCGCAGCACCCCGCTGCGGTAGTCCACGTGGCTGAGCAGCAGGACGGCGACGTCCTCCCGGGCCAGGGCCTCGGCCAGCTCGGGGCCGTCCGGGTCGATCCGGCGCTGCCGCGCACCGGCCAGGCCGACCGCGCCCTCGGTGACGTACAGGTCGGTCGGGAAGTTGCCCGCCTCGCCCAACACCACCGAGCGGTCGGACAGGCGCAGCGCCGTGACCAGGCACTTGAACAGGTTGGCGGAGGCACCGTCACCGACGATCACCTCGTCCGCGTCGGCCCCGACCAGGGGCGCGACCTTGGCACCCAGGGTGCGCGGCTTGTCCCACCAGCCGGCGTCGTTCCAGCTGCGGATGAGGTCCTGGCCCCACTCGCGCTCGATCATGTCGGCGACCCGGGCGGGGGTGGAGCGGGGCAGCGCGCCCAGCGAGTTGCCGTCCAGGTAGATCACGCCCTCAGGAAGGACGAACTCCTCGCGGAGGGCGGCGAGGGGGTCGGCCGCGTCCAGGGCGGCGCACTCCTCACGGGTGGTGGGCGTCATCGGGTCCTGCTTCCTTGCGAAGGCTGTGCTGTGAGGTGTGTGGTGACTGTTCGGCATCGCGATCTTCCCGGACGCGGTGTGCCCGGAGGACGCTGCGCGGTGTCTCTAGATGGTGCTGCGCAGGGACCACAGTTCCGGGAAGACGTCCTTCTCGGCGTTGCGGGCCAGCCAGTTGAGGCCGTTGGAGCCACCGCTTCCCGGCTTGCCGCCCATCGTGCGCTTGACCGCGACCAGGTGGAGCTGACGCCAACGTGTCACCCGCTCGGCCACGTCCACCAACGCCTCGGCCAGCAGGTACAGCTCGTTTCCGGGGCGGTCGTCGGCGTAGACCTCGGTCCAGGCGCGCTCGACCTCGGCGGAGGGCTCGTAGTCCTCGGTCCAGTCGCGCTCGGCGCTGGTGTCCGGGACGGGCAGGCCGCGGCGGTGCAGCAGGCGCAGCGCGGCGTCGTAGAGGCTGGGGCGCTCGATCAGGTCGGTGAGGTCGGTGACGACCCCGCTCATCGCCTTGTGCGGGCGGATCATGGCGGCGGACTTGTGGCCCAGCAGGAACTCCAGCTTGCGGTAGCTGTAGGACTGGAAGCCCGAGGCCTCGCCGAAGGAGTCGCGGAAGCGGTTGAACTGGGTGGGGGTCATGTCCGAGAACAGGCCCCAGGTGCTGTTGAGCACGTCCTGGGCGTTGCAGGCGCTGCGCAACCAGGCTACGGCGCCGGGCACGTCGTCGACCTCCAGCGCGTCCCGGGCCTGCTCCCAGCGCTGCTGGATCAGCGCGAACAACAGCTCCATCACCTGGGTACCGATGATGAAGGCCGACTCTGCGGGCTCCTTGGTGCGCGGGTTCTGCAGACTCAGAAGGGTGTCGATCCCGGCGTAGTCGACGTAGGGGGTGTTCTTGTCGAAGCTCAGGGTCGGCTTTCCCCCGTTGCTCTCCGCCCTGCTGGCGCGGGCCTCCGCCGCGCCGACGTCCTCGGTCGGAGCGTAGGGACACTGCTGGGCGGACGTGGTGGAGAGCATCGGGTGTACCCCTCGTTTTGCTGCGCGGCTTCGGTCGTCGCACGCACCGCGCCGTGGTCGAAAAGTCCCCCGTGCACGGCGCCGTGAACGTGAGCTCACATACTCGGACATATTCCCGCGATACGGAATGGGCGTCGACGACACAAGTCGGTCATTGACCTAACATTCATAACGGGAAACAACCATCGGCCTTGGGATCACAAAGTATGACCTCACGACTGGCAACCCCGCTGGACAGCGTTGACCAGCGCATCCTCCAGGAGCTCCAACAGGACGGGCGGCTGTCCTTCAACGAACTGTCCCGAAGGGTGAACCTCTCGGCCCCCGCCGTGGCCGACCGTGTCCGCCGCCTGACCGACCGCGGGGTGATCACCGGCTACCACGCGCACGTCGACCCGGCCGCCGCCGGACTGCCGGTCACCGCTCTGGTGCGCATGGAGTGCTTCGGCGCCCACTGCCTGCTGCGCGAGCGGTCCTCGCTGGAGCTGCCGGAAATCCTCCAGGTGCACCGGGTCACCGGGGACGCCTGCTGCGTACTGCTCATCGCGGTGCGCTCCATGGAGCACTTCGAGGAGGTCATCGACCAGCTCGCCGAGCACGGCCGCCCCTCCAGCACGATGGTCCTGTCCAGCCCGGTGCCCTGGCGCGCGGTGACCGCACCGGGGATGCAGTGAGCATCCTGATCGACAGCCCCGTCTGGCCGGGCCCGCGGGGTTGGAGCTTCGCGCATTTGGTGAGCGACAGCTCCTTCGACGAACTCCACGCCTTCGCGCGCGAGCTGGGCGTCCCCGAGCGCGCCTTCGAACGGGACCACTACGACGTCCCCGAGCACCTGCACGCCCGTGCGCTGGACCTGGGCGCCGAGCATGTCAGCGGGCGCGAGCTGGTCCGTCGGCTGCGCGCGTCGGGGCTGCGCCGCCCCAAGCACCCGCGGCCCGCCCCGCCCACCGACAGGGAAGCGCCGCCGGTCAGGGTGGCGGAAGCTCCCCCGGGACCTCCTGGGTGAGCCGGTCGACCTCGGCGAGGATGTTGGACCGGGCCCGGGGCTCCCAGTGCGCCCGGCCGAAGGGCGTGTGGAACAGGTGCGGGGCCTCCAGCAGAGAGCGCAGGACCTGGAGGCGTCCGGCACGGAACACCTTGTCGGCGAGCTGCCAGTACTCGGCCCGCACCGCCGCGGTGTAGGCCAGGTACTCGTCCGCGGGACCCGCGAGTGTGGACAGGTCGGCGTCGGAGACCACCGCGCCGTTGGCGTCCCAGCGCTCGGGCCGGTGGTTCTTGGTGACCCCCACCAGACGCACCACCTCGGCGATCAGTCCGGGTTCCTTGCCCATGAGCGCGAGCAGGCGCTCGGCCAGGGCCGCGCTCTCGTCCTCGTCCCGGCCGGGACGGCCTTCGTAGACGGCGTCGTGGAACCAGACCGCGTACCGGACCGCGTCAGGGTCGCGGGCCTCCTCCTGGAGGGTGTCCACGGCCCGCAGAGTGCTCCACAGGTGGGAGACGGTGTGGTAGCGGCGGTGTGACTCGCTCCAGCGGCCGAGGAGCTCCTCCCCCGCAGCCCGGGCCTCGTAGCCCTCCCCGGCCAGGCGCTTCCAGGAGTCGGCGAGCAGGATCGCGTCCTCCTCCCGTAGAGGGAAGAAGCGATCCGGCCGGTCCTCGAAGCTCCTCATGTGACCACCCTTCCCCAGGGCGGGGGCGAGAATCCCGGTCAGGGGTCCGCGCCCTCCACCAGCCCGGCCTCGTAGGCGAGGATCGCGGCCTGCACGCGGTTCTTCATACCCAGGCGGCTGAGGATAGTACTCACATAACTCTTGACGGTGCCCTCCACCAGGAAGAGGCGTTCGGCGATGTCGGCGTTGGACAGCCCCGCGCCCACCAGGACGAGCACGTCCCGCTCCCGTTCGGTGAGGTCGGCCACCCGTTCCGCGGCCGCGGCCTGCTTCGCCGCCCGGCCTCCGCCGAACTGCGCGATCACCTGCCGGGCCACCTGCGGGGACAGGTAGGCGCCGCCGTCGGCGACCGCGTGCACCCCGGAGATGAGTTCGCGGGGGTCGCCCGCTTTGAGCAGGAAGCCGCTGGCACCGTCACCGAGTGCCTGGGAGACGTAGCTGTCCTCGCCGAAGGTGGTGAGGATGATGACCTTGGTGTCCGGGGCCGCCTTGCGGAGCTCTGCGGTGGCGGCGAGCCCGTCCATACGGGGCATCCGGATGTCCAGCAGGGCGACGTCGGGGCGGTGGGAGAGGACCAGCTCCACCGCTTCGCGGCCGTCGGCGGCCTCCGCCACCACCTCGATCTCCGGATCGCTCTGCACGATCGCCCGCACACCCGCGCGGATCATCGCTTCGTCGTCGGCGAGCAGCACCCTGATCACGGCCGTGACCTCTTTCCTGTCCGGAATGTCTGGGGAAGCATGCCACAACGCCGTTCCCGTCGGGTTCGCGGGCTCATCGGGACTCCAGCTGTTCCTTGCTCACCAGCACTCCCTCTTCGAAGCACAGCTGGTAGAAGGCCACGTCCGCGTCGAACATCCCGGCCGAGCCGCGGTAGTGGTCGCAGCCGGGGTCCGCGGACTCGAAGCTCTCCAGCTGCGCCCCGGTCAGCGCCATCGGGTAGTCGGGCAGCCGGTCCTCCAGGCCCTCCCGGTGCTCGCCCAGGGGGATCGACGCGTACTCCTCCGGCGGCAGTGTGCTGCCCGCCAGGACGCTGGCGAGAGTGGCGTAGACGGCGGCGATCACGACCAGGACCACGCCCACCGGAACAGCGACCAGAGCCAGGGTCCACGGCTGGACCCGGCGGCGGGCGGCCCGCTGGAGCTGCTCGATCACCTCGGTGCTGTCGCCGTCGCCCTCCCCCTCGGTCACCTGCTCCCCGTCCAGCGGCATGGTGGCGCACACCTCCCAGCCGTCCCCGTGCGGACCGGTGGCCAGGGTTCCGCGGACCATCCGGACGCGTTCGCGCAGGCCGGTGAGCCCGTGCCCGCCGCCGGAGCCCGGCGCCTGTCCCTCCTTCCCGGGGCGGGCGTTGGTGACCCGGACCTCCACCCGGGTGCCGTCCGCGGTCAACCACACCGTCACCGGGGCACCCGGCGCGTACTTGGTGGCGTTGGTCAGGGATTCCCGCACCACCCGGTAGGCGGCGCGGTCCACCATCGGCGGCAGCTCCTCCAGCGGCCCCTCGCGGACCATCGTGACGTCCAGCCCCGAGTCGCGGGCGCGTTCGACCAGGGCGCGGACGCTCTCCCCGGCCGGCGCGGTGGGCGCGGGCTCCGGCTCGGCGTCGGGGCGCAGGACCCCGATGATCTCGCGCAGCTGGGCGGTGGCCGAGACGGCGGTCGCGCGCAGCTGCGCGATCTCCTCCCGGTGGCGGTCGGCCAGCTCCGGAGATACCTCCAGGGCTCCGGCGCGCAGGGCGATGAGGCTGAGCTCGTGGCCGAGGGAGTCGTGCATGTCCTGGGCGATCCGCGCGCGTTCGCGCAGCCGGGCGCGGTCCGCGGTGAGCTGCTGTTCGAGCTGGAACTGGCGGGCGTGCTCCCAGCCCGCCGCACCCAGTTCCACCTGTTGGCGCCGGTAGACGCCCACCAGCCAGGGCAGCACCGTGCAGATCACCAGGGCGAACCCCACGGTGACCCACAGGCCGGGGACCTCTTCGATCCTGATCAGCACGTGTGCGGCCATCGCCAGGCACAGGGCGACGAAGACCGCGATCGCGAGCCAGGTGCGCCTCGTCCGGCGGCCCGCGAGGTAGGACACCACGATCAGCGGGACCAGGAAGGCCTGGGACCAGGTGCAGGCGTACACGGCCAGGCAGGGCGCCAGCAGGGGGTAGGTGCGACTGAGCACGATCGCCGTCCCCACCATGGCGCTGACGACCAGGAAACGCCAGGTGTGGTCGTAGCCGACGACGGAGAAGACGTAGGACTCCGCGAGCAGGAGCAGGCTGAAACCGAGCCACAGCAGCAGGTCGCGTACGGCGGCGCCCCGGGTGGGCCACCCGGGGCCGGGGGTCAGGGCCCGGCGCGCGCCCCGGGACAGTTCGGCGAAGTCCATGGGGAGGAACCTACACAGCCGGGGCCGGGTCCGGTCACCCACGAAAGTCAGGTCCTGCCCCCGTCCGAGGGTGGTCGCCCTGTCCCGCTACCTGACGGCCCCGCCCCAGGACGGTTGCCGTGTCACCCGCCCAGGACAATCCACCTATCATGGGATGGTTTGCGGCCGGGGGCGACGGTGCGGCACCACGAGACAGAACGAGGTTGTATGTCACCTCTGGAGACCCTGCGGCGGATGAACCGGATCGCCGGTTGGCCGCTGCTGCTCGCCACCTTCCTGGCCCGGCTCCCCGTATCGATGACCCTCATCGGGCTGCTGACCCTGGTCACCAGTACCACCGGCAGCGTCGCCGCGGCCGGTCTGGTCTCCGGGGCGTTCGCGCTCGGTGAGGCCGTGGGCGGTCCGATCATCGCCCGCTTCGCCGACCGCCACGGGCAGCGCGTCCCCGTCCTGGTGACCGCGCTCCTGGACGCGGCCCTGATCGTCCTGCTGGTCGCCGCGGTCGCGGCGGACGCCCCGCTGCCGGCCCTGGTGGCGCTGGCCGCCGTCGGCGGTCTGTGCATGCCCCAGGTCGGCCCGATGGCGCGCACCCGCTGGGTGGTGCTCATCCGTAAGGGGACCGGCCACGGGCCGGAGCGTGAACGCTCGGTCTCGGCGGCGATGTCGGTGGAGGGCGTCCTGGACGAGGCCTCCTTCGTACTGGGCCCGGCCCTGGTCGGCATCCTCACCCTCACCCTCTCCCCCACCGCGAGCGTGCTCGGCGCGGCCGTGCTGATCGGTGTGTTCGGCACCGTGTTCGCCCTGCACCCCACCGCTCCGCCCGGGTCGGCCCCGGTGCGCGGCGCCGAGGGCCGGATCGCCCGTCCGGCGCTGCTCCTGCTCGCCGTGCCGATGTTCTGCCAGGGGCTGTTCTTCGGCGGAATGTCCACGGGGGTGACCGCGTTCGCGGACAACGCCGGACACGGTGACCTGTCCGGACTGATGTACGCGGTGATGGGGTCCAGCAGCGCCGTGGCCGGACTGATGATGGCCTCGCTGCCGGTGGGCTTCTCGCTGACCGCGCGCACCCGGGTGGCGGCGGGCGGTCTGGCCCTGCTCACCCTCCCCCTGTACCTGAACCACGGGCCCGCGACCCTGGCGGTGGCCATCTTCGTGCTGGGTGTCGCGATCGGCCCGCACCTGGTGAGCCTGTTCGGGCTGATCGAGCGGGCGGCCCCGCCCAGCCGGCTTTCGCAGTCGATGGCGATCATCCTGAGCAGCCTGATCCTGGGGCAGTCCCTGGGCTCCATGATCTCCGGCGCCCTGGCCGACACCTACGGCCACCAGGGGGCGTTCGCGCTGGCCACGGCGGGCGGGCTGATCTCGTTCGCGGTGACCACGCTGGTCCTGCGCGGGCGCTGGTACGAGCGCCCCGACAACTCTGGTGCCGGTGCCCGTGCCACCGCGCCGGTGGCCGGGACACCCGTGGCCAGGACCGCTGGGGCCACCCGGGGGGATTGAGCTGGACCGGCTCCCGGGCTCCAGCGTTAAGCCCGCGTCAAGAACCTGGTCCGGGGGCCGGTTCCGAGCCTAGGCTTAACAATCGTGCTTGATCTGTTCAAGGCGCTCGCGCCCCGTGCCAGCCTGCTCCGTGTAGCTTCTCCGCCGTCCCCTCCACTCGCCGGGGTCGCGCGCGTGACCCTGTCCGTACGCGATCACGACGTGAGCGCGCACTTCTACCGCTCCGTCCTGGGGCTGCAGCCGCAACGCCCCGAAAGCCGGGGCGGCCCGCGCCAGACCGTGTTCCAGCTTCCGGGCGGACCGGTGATCGAGCTCGTCCAGCACCAGGACAACTTCAAGGGCCGCTTCGACAGCCGCCGCTGCGGCCTGGGCCGCCTGACCCTGGCCGTGGCCAACCCGGGCGTGCTGGAGGCCTGGGAGGACCGGTTCACCCGGATGGATGTGGAACACACCCCGGTGGCCCACACCGCGGAGGGCTCGACCCTGGTCTTCCAGGACCCCGACGGCACCGAACTCGCACTGTTCGTGCCCGCCGACCCCGACACCGACGAGGACTGATGTCCCCGGACAGAGCGCTCCCTGCGAGGAAAGAGCGCTCTGCGCGGGGAATCTGGGAAACCTGAGGAGGAGCGGGGCTACTCGCCCGGAACGGTCTTGAGGCGAATGTCGCGCTCGCCGAGCTCGTCCACCGCGGAGCGCGGCAAGCGGTCGTCGGTGATGATCAGGTCGAACTCCTCCAGGCGGGCCACCCGGAAGGTGCCGAACTTGCCGTACTTGGTGCTGTCCACCACCAGGACACTCTTGGAGGCGATGCGCAGCAGTTCCTGCTTGGCGGTCACCTTGGCCTCGGAGGGCGTGGTCGAGCCGCGTTCGGCGTCCCAGGAGCTGCTCGCGATGAAGGCGAGGTCGACATTGACCTGGCGGAGGAAGTCCGCGGTGAACTGGCCGACGGAGGAGTGGTCGGAGTGCGAGACCACGCCCCCGGTGTGGATCAGTTCGATCCCCGGGTACTCCATCAGGTGGCCGACGACGTTGAAGTCACTGGTGATGACGGTCAGCCCGACCTTGTCGGTGAGCAGCGGCACCATCTGCAGGGTGGTCGTGCCCGCGTCCAGGTAGATGGTGAAGTTCTCGCGCACCAGGTCGGCCGCGGCGCGGGCTATGGCGCGCTTGGCGGGCACCTCCAGCTGGGCCTTGGCCAGGTAGGAGGGCTCGCTCTTGAGCCGCGCGGCCAGCCGCACACCACCGGTGACCGACAGGACCTTGCCGTCGTTCTCCAGAGCCTGGATGTCGCGACGCACCGTCATGTGGGACACGGACAGCATCGACGTGAGCTCGTTGATACTCAGCACGTGCCGCTCCTGGAGGAGCTTCAGGATGTGCTCTCGCCGTTGGTCCGGGATCATCGTTCGCCTCACACTCGGGGGCCGGCCTTGGGGCGCCGTGCCATCACGACACCCAGTAACAAAGTTTCCCAGGTAGCTGTACCCAGGACGGTGTCCTGGCGACGTGAGTCCGCTCGCAATCCCACCACGGTCGGACCTCAGCACCGTACGTACCGGCGCCGCGCACCGCTCGCACGGGCCCCACCCGAACGCCTTGGTGGGCGTTTTTCCTGTTTGCGCCACGTAACGCGCTGCTTTTTGCCACTCTTGACTGCATGACGTTGTCCATCGCACTACGCGGAGACACCGCACGATTCCCGGGTAACACGCTTCCGGCCCTGCGCTCAGCCTTGCGCGCCGGAGTGGACCTGGTCAAGATCGACGTCCACCTGACCTCGGACGGGTACCCGGTCCTGGTGGACGAACGTGTCGTGACCGCCCCGGGTTCCCCGCCCCGCCAGGTCGGTGATCTGACCCTGGCCGAACTTGCCGCCACCCGCGACGACGTGGAGCGGCGCGTACCCACACTGATGGAGGTGCTGGCCGAGTTCTGCGGCCGGGACGCCTCGCCCCTGTTGATCGACGTCACCTCGCCGGAGGCCGCGCTCGCCGCCGACCAGGTCCTGCGTGAGCACGGCTTCGGCGACCAGGCGCTGTTCACCGGGCCGCTGGAGACCCTGCGGGCCCTGCGCGCCCGGAGCCCCGGTGCGCGGCTGATGCTGGCCTGGGAGCAGCCCGGACCACCGCCGCAGGAGGTGGCACACGCGTTGCGTCCGACGTTCCTGGGGGCGCACTACACCCTGTTGGACCGGGAGAGGATCGGTGAGATACACCGGCACGGTTATCGGGTGGTCGCATGGACCGTGAACGAGTTCCCGGAGATGGCCCGGCTCATCGGCATGGGTGTGGACGCTCTGGCCACCGAACGCGTCGACGACCTGGTTTCGCTGACTTCCGGCCGCGCCCAGGAAACCCCTCAGGGGGTTGTGCCGGGAACTCCGCAGGGGCCATCGGTGACACCGCACGAGGCGCACCAGGGGACGCACCATAACGCCATTGACAACGCCGTCCACAACGGCGTTCGCAACGCGGAACAAAGCGCCTCCCAGGGCTCCTTCCAAGGAGTCGCACAGGGAACGAACCCGCCCACCGGACCGACCTGAGGAAGCACTGAGACAGCAGGCCGGGGGCCCGCGACGGCCCACTGGCCGCCCTGGAGAAACAGCACACGACACCCATAAATAATGTCATTGCGCACATGAACACCATGCGCACCAAAAAAATCCGCTTTGGCCAATGAGTTCCGCTGTTCCACACGTTTTGTCACCCGCTCGCGGATACCCTGGAGTTCCCTCCCCTTTGCGGTGCACACCGACCGACGAGAAACCCACGCATGACGGCCGACCTCTCCCCTCACGCGCTTCGCACGACAGCCCCCGTCCTGGACTGCGCGGCCCGCCTGTTCGCCGAGCACGGTTCCCGCGGCATGGCCATGTCCGATCTGACCCACCGGATCGCGGCCGAGACCGACACCGACGCGGCATGCCTCAGGCGGGCCTTCCCCACCAGGTTCGACCTGACCTACGCCGTCGTGTTACGTGCCACCCGAGAACGCGTCAACACCCAGCTGGCGGCCGACGACCCCGAGCGGCCGCCCACCGAACGCATGTCCGACCTCGTCCGCAGGCACGTGAGCTCCGGCTGGAAACACCGTGCCGCCATCGCCCTGAGCCAGGACCTGCTACCGACCTTGCGGGCCATCAACCCCGCCCGACACCGCGAGATCAGCTCGCTGCACCGGACCTTCCGCGCGCACGTGCACGGGATCATCGTGGCGGGGGTGGCCGCCGGACAGTTCCCCATCCGCGACACCGGCAAGGCCACCGACTCCGTCCTGGACACCTTCGACTCACTGCTGCACTGGTACGACCCCGAGGCCGGACTCAGCCTCAGCGATCTCGGCGGCGTCTACGTCGACCTGGTGATCCACCACCACCTCCAGTACCCGCGCTGACCGCACCGGCGGGGGCTGTCAGTCGCCGATCAGCTCGTACAGGTCCACCGACTCCGCGATCGCCCTCAGCCCGGCCTCGTTGGGGTGCAGGTGGTCGCCGGAGTCGTACTCCGGGCGCAGCCGGTCCGGCGCCATCGGGTCGCGCAGCACCGCGTCGAAGTCCCACACCCCGTCGAAGGCCGAGGAGGCCGTGTCCTGCGCCTGTTCCCGCAGGTGGGCGTTGACGTACTCACGTCCCTGGTCCACCTCCGGAGTGCACCGGGCCTCCCCCGCGCAGGGCACCAGGGTCGCCACGAAGACCCGCACTCCGTGTTCGTTCGCGGTGTTGGCCAGCCGCCTCAGCCCCGCGACCACCTCGTCCGGGTGTGCGCCCCAACGCAGGTCGTTGATCCCGGCGAAGACCACCACCGAGTCCACCCCGTTCTGGGAGAAGACGTCCCGCTGGGCGCGGTGCAGCATGCTCACTCCGCTGGCGTAGGTGGACACGCCCTCGCCCGGGTAGCCGTCCGAGGTGATCCGGTTGCCCGCCACCCCGAGGTTGAGCACCCCCGGGTTGGGCAGGTCCGGGCTGGCGTGCAGCCGCGCGCTGAGCACGTCCGGCCAGCGCGTGTAGGCGTCCCGGCCCGAACGCAGGCCGTCGGTGATGGAGTCGCCGTAGGCCACCACCGCACCCGGGCCGTCCGAAATCTCGATCCCGGTGAGGAACGGCCACCGGTCCACCAGCCCGGTGAACGGCTCGCCGGTGCCGTCCATGGTCTGGTTGCCGCTGCCGGGCACGCTCGTGTAGTTGGTGTCCACCGAGGCGTAGTGCACCGGCGCAGCGGTGACCCGTTCGGGCAGGTGGAAGCTGACCAGGAGCTGGGTCTGCGGCGGCAGGAGGATGTCGACGGGGTCGCTGACCAGCCTGCCCCCGGCCGGGATGACCGCTCCGGGTACGCCGTCGAAGGTGAGCGGGACCGCCGCGCCGCGGGTGGCCGCGCCGTGCGTGGCCGCGTCCTCGTCCCGCAGGGCGATGGAGGCCGCGCCGATGGCGACCGGGCGGGAGGCGAAGGTGTTGTCGAGCCGGATCCGGGCCTTGTAGCCGCCGGTGGTGGTGCGCACCGTCAGGCGCAGCGTCTGGTCCTCCCACGGGCCCACCTCGGCGTACCCGGAGGTGGCGCGGGCCCAGGTACCGGTCCAGGACTGCGCCGCGGACCGCCCGCCCACGGAGAACACGTGCAGGCTGGCGTCGTCGTCCAGGACCGTGGGCAGGATGACGTGGTCGACCTCGCGGTCGGGGTCCAGCGGCACGGAACGGGCGTACAGGCGTACCGAGCCGATGGTGTCCTGCCCGAAACCCGTGGCCGAGTTGGCGTAGGGCAGGGACAGCACCGCGTCCCCGGCCGGGCCCGCCGCCCAGTCCGGAACCGAGAACGGGAAGTCCTTGGTGGTGCCGTCCGAGTAGACCACCCGGCCGTTGCCCCGCACGTCCTCGCCGGTGCCGTCGGTCCGGGTCCCGGTGACCAGGAAGGTCACGGACTGGAACTCGGCGGGCTCGGCGGCGAGCGCTACGGACTGGCCGTCGGAGATCACGTGGTCGGGGCGTCCGGGACCGTAGACGGGGAGTTCGAGCGGGGTGTCCAGCAGGACGACCTCTCCGCCGGGGTGCCAGCCGGCCGCGGCCAGGCCGCGCGCGGACAGGCTGTTGCCCGCGTGGTCGAGGTCCCCGGCGCCGGCGGAGCCGTCCGGGGAGATCCCGATCCGATCCATGAGGGCGGACAGCGGCTGCGCGGCGGGTTCGTCGGAGTCGTCGGCGGGGTGCGCGGTGACGTCGGGGGTGACCGTGGTGTTGAAGGCGGTCAGCACAAGCAGGAACACCGCGAGGACGGAGACGCCCCGCAGGACGTGGTCCCAGACCGTGGCCTTCGGGTTCGCGGCGCCCGTGCCTGTTCGCCCCCCGTCCACCACACGCCTTCCTCCCCGTCTGTTCCTCCCGGCCGCCCCGGGCGCGCTCCGGTGTCCGCGTCCCCCGGAGGCGGCGGATGCTCCCGTACACGTCTGAGCCACCCACTGGCCCGACGAACCCCGGCGCGGTGGTTGCACCGGACGCGGGAGACATGGGACATGGCGGCCGCCGACCGGCCGCCAGTTTAGGGGAGAACGGGGGTGCCGACCCCGTGTTCGAGGGGCCTCGCATTCGCTTTCGGCCCCGACCCGACGGCCCCCTGCGACACTCCGGAACCACCCCCGGGAAACCCGGTGCTCTCTTCGCATCCGCCCCGAACTGCGGAAAGTCCGCAGGCACACGGAACGTGGCGTTTCGTACCCGCCCCTTGAGGGCAAAAGGGCGGTCAGGAGGTACCCCCCGTGGAGACCGGAACGATCGTCATCATCGTCATAGTCGTGATCGTCATCGCCGGAGGAGCCGCGGCCGCCGCTCAGCTGGTGCTCCTCCCCGCCCTTCGTACCAACCGCCTCAGAAGACGCTTCGGCCCCGAGTACGACCACGCTCTGGAGGTGTACGGCGACAGGGCGGATGCCGAGCGGGACCTCACCGAACGGCTCCGTGAGCGCGGGGGCACCGAGTTGCGTGAGCTCACCCGGGAGGAGGCCGCGGCACACGCCGACGCATGGACCGCGGTTCAGGGGGAGTTCGTGGACGACCCCGTCGGGTCGGTCCGCGGCGCGCGCAGCCTCACCGACAGCATCATGCGGGACCTGGGCTACCCCGACGGCCCGATGGCCGAGGGCGGTGTCCACGACGACGCGAGCTTCGAAAGACGCGCCAAGGATCTGTCCGTGGACCACCCCGAGGCGGTCGCCCGCTACCGCGCCACCTGGGCGGCCGGGCACCTCGCAGAGGCGGACCAGACGGCCACCGAGAACCTGCGCGAAGCGCTGCTGGCCTACCGGGAGCTGGTGGAGGCCCTGCTCGGCGGCCTCCCCAAGGAGCACAGGAAGGGCAACGGCCGGGAGACCGGAACGCCCCCCGCGCAGGCGGAACAGACGGAGTAGCCATCACGAGGGAGGTTGACATGGCGGATCGCCCAGTGCGACCCCGGCACCGGCCGGGCGCGAAACGGATCGACCCCGAGCCCGTCGAGAAACCGAAACCCCCACAACCGGTGTCGGCCCCCGAGTCTGCCGCCCCGGCCGAGCCCGCCGGGCGAGTCGGAACCGGCGGCGAAGACGAGACCGGTGGAAAGGCCACGACGACCGACGTGACCGAGACGACCGAGGTGCGCGTGCCCCAGCAGGCCAGATCCCGCCGAACCCCCGACCCTTCCCGAACCTGGCGCCTCCGCCCCCGCGGTCTGGTCACACACGAGGTGCGTGAGCGCTGGACCGAAGCGCAGGGCGAGTTCGTGGACGACCCCCCGCGCTCGGTGCGTGAGGCGGACGCGTTGGCCGATGAGGTCGCCGACGCCCTGATAGCCGAGATCGAGGCGCGCCGGGCTTCGCTGCGCTCGGTCTGGAACGACACCGAGGCCGACACCGAGGCGCTGCGGCTGGTCCTGCGCGACTACCGGTCCTTCGTCAAACAGATGGTGGGCGACGACTGACCACGTGGCCATCGCGTCGATCACCCCGGGAGCCCGCCGAACGAACGGGCCCCGGGCGGTGAGGTTTCGGTGCTGTCCGTTTCCGGCGGAGAACACGGTCTTCGCTGGACACGCAGCACCGGAAAACCAGAAAAGGGAGCCATTCGGACAAACGTCACGAAAAGCGAGATAGTCCGCGCACGCCACCCCGGTTCAGCAATTGAAGGGGTGGGTGCGCCGACGGCCCGAGAGTGCCGTCGGCGCCGCGTGGAGGGGGTTTCCACACAGGTGAGAGGTGTAGGCCGGGCAGGACTCGAACCCGCGACCCAGGGATTATGAGTCCCCTGCTCTAACCAACTGAGCTACCGGCCCCCTGTCGCCAGCAAACGTCATCCTAACAGGGTGTGTCCGCCGTTTCCTCGCGGTAAATCCGTTGCGCCGCAGGGCTTGCCCACACCCGGGAGCAACACTGGAGACAGGCCGGACAACGACGCACGTGAGGCCGTGGGCGGCGACGCGCGCAGCGTTAGACCGCACCTTGGTCGCGGACGGCGCCGGGGAGCGGTCTAGGGTGTGATGGTGCGGCGCGCGCCTGGCCGTACCCCCTGGGCCCGGCACCGGAGCCGCCTCGAACCCGTTGGTAACATCGCGGGTCGCACATCGTCGTCAGGAGAGTTCACGCATGTCCAAAGCACCCGTCAACGTCACCGTCACCGGCGCCGCCGGCCAGATCGGCTACGCCCTCCTGTTCCGGATCGCCTCCGGTCAGCTGCTCGGCGCCGACACCCCGGTGAAGCTGCGCCTGCTGGAGATCCCGCAGGCCGTCAAGGCCGCCGAGGGCACGGCGATGGAGCTTGACGACTGCGCCTTCCCGCTGCTCCAGGGCATCGACATCTTCGACGACGCCAACAAGGCGTTCGAGGGTGCCAACGTCGGCCTGCTGGTCGGCGCCCGTCCGCGCGGCCCGGGCATGGAGCGCGGTGACCTGCTCCAGGCCAACGGCGGCATCTTCAAGCCCCAGGGTGAGGCGATCAACGCCGGTGCCGCCGACGACATCCGCGTCCTGGTGGTCGGCAACCCGGCCAACACCAACGCCCTCATCGCGCAGAGCCACGCCCCGGACGTCCCGGCCGAGCGCTTCACCGCGATGACGCGTCTGGACCACAACCGCGCGCTGACCCAGCTCGCCAAGAAGCTCGACGTGTCGATCAACGACATCAAGAAGCTCACGATCTGGGGCAACCACTCCGCCACCCAGTACCCGGACCTGTTCAACGCCGAGGTCAACGGCGCCAACGCCGCCAAGGCCGTCGGTGACCAGGCCTGGCTGGAGAACGACTTCATCCCGACCGTCGCCAAGCGCGGCGCCGCGATCATCGAGGCCCGTGGCGCGTCCTCGGCCGCCTCGGCCGCGAACGCCGCCATCGACCACGTCTACGACTGGGTGAACGGCACCCCCGAGGGCGACTGGACCTCCGCGGCCATCCCGTCCGACGGTTCCTACGGCGTGCCCGAGGGCCTCATCTCCTCCTTCCCCGTCACCTCCAAGGACGGCAAGTGGGAGATCGTGCAGGGCCTGGAGATCGACGAGTTCTCCCGCGGCCGTATCGACGCTTCGGTGCAGGAGCTCGTCGAGGAGCGCGACACCGTCAAGAAGCTCGGCCTCGTCTAGTAGTTCCGTCAGCGGGTCCGCTCGTAGGTCCGCGGCGCGTGGCTGTCACGGGCACGCCCTCCTCACGGGGGCGTGCCCTTCGCGTGTGTGGGAGTTCGCGACCGCACAAGGCCCTGGTGAGCGGACGAACCCCCCGCCGTGTCCCGAAGGGGTGCGGAAAGCGGGCAGTATAGAGACCGTGAGTCTCATCGATGTGCTTCCGGCCGAACCAGAACCCGATTCCCTCTTCGAGGCGTTCGCTTTGTGGGCCGAGGAGCGGGGCATCACCCTCTACCCGCACCAGGAGGAGGCCCTCATCGAGGTGGTCTCCGGGTCCAACGTCATCCTCAACACCCCCACCGGCTCCGGCAAGAGCCTGGTCGCCACCGGCGCGCTGTTCGCCGCCCTGGCACGGAACGAGTGCGCGTTCTACACCGCGCCGATCAAGGCCCTGGTGTCGGAGAAGTTCTTCGACCTGTGCAAGATCTTCGGTACCGAGAACGTCGGCATGATGACCGGTGACGCCAGCGTCAACGCCGACGCTCCCATCGTGTGCTGCACGGCGGAGGTCCTCGCCCAGATCGCCCTGGCCGAGGGCAGGGACGCCGACATCAACACCGTCGTCATGGACGAGTTCCACTTCTACGCCGAACCCGACCGCGGGTGGGCGTGGCAGGTGCCCCTGCTGGAGATGCCCCAGGCGCAGTTCCTGCTGATGTCGGCCACCCTGGGCGACGTCAGCCGGTTCGAGGAGGACCTGGAGAAGCGCACCGGACGGTCGACCGCCGTGGTCGCCTCCGCCGAGCGCCCGGTCCCCCTCTACTACGACTACCGCGTCACCCCGCTGCACGAGACCCTCGAGGAACTCCTCGGCGACGGGCACGCGCCCGTGTACATCGTGCACTTCACCCAGGCGCAGGCCGTGGAGCGCGCACAGTCGTTGACCAGCATCAACATGTGCACCAAGGAGGAGAAGGCGAAGATCGCCGAGGAGATCGGCAACTTCCGCTTCACCACCAAGTTCGGTCGCAACCTGTCCCGCTACGTGCGGCACGGCATCGGCGTGCACCACGCCGGGATGCTGCCCAAGTACCGGCGCCTGGTCGAGCGGCTGGCCCAGTCCGGGCTGCTCAAGGTCATCTGCGGCACCGACACCCTGGGCGTGGGCGTCAACGTGCCCATCCGCACCGTGCTGTTCACCGCGCTGAGCAAGTACGACGGGGTGCGGGTGCGCAGGCTCCGGGCCCGCGAGTTCCACCAGATCGCCGGGCGTGCCGGGCGGGCCGGGTTCGACACCGTCGGCAACGTGGTCGCCCAGGCCCCCGAGCACGTGATCGAGAACGAGAAGGCGCTGGCCAAGGCGGGCGACGACAGCAAGAAGCGGCGCAAGGTGGTGCGCAAGAAGGCCCCCGACGGGTTCGTGTCCTGGGACGAGGCGACCTTCCGCAAGCTCATCGAGTCCGAGCCCGAGCCGCTGAACTCGCGGTTCCGGGTGAGCAACGCGATGCTGCTGAGCGTGATCGGGCGGCCGGGCAACTGCTTCACCGCCATGAAGTACCTGCTCACCGAGAACCACGACGACCGCAAGACACAGCGCCGCCACATCCACGACGCGGTCTCCATCTACCGGTCGCTGCTGGACGGCGGGATCGTGGAGACCCTGCCCGAACCGGACGAGCAGGGCCGCACCGCGCGGCTCACCGTGGACCTGCAGGCCGATTTCGCGCTCAACCAGCCGCTGTCCACGTTCGCGCTGGCCGCGTTGGACCTGCTGGACGTGGAGTCGCCGACCTACCCGCTGGACGCGCTCACCGTGGTGGAGTCCACCCTGGACGACCCGCGTCAGATCCTCGGTGCCCAGCTCAACAAGGCGCGTGGCGAAGCCGTCCAGGAAATGAAGATGGAGGGCATCGAGTACGAGGAGCGCATGGAGCTGCTGGAGGAGGTCGACTACCCCAAGCCGCTGGAGGAGCTCCTCAACCACGCCTACGAGGTCTACCGGACCGGCCACCCGTGGGTGGGCGACCACCCGCTGCGGCCCAAGACCATCGCCCGTGACATGTACGAGCGCGCGATGAACTTCGTGGAGTACGTGGGCTACTACGAGCTGGCCCGCTCCGAGGGACTGGTGCTGCGCTACCTGGCCAGCGCGTACAAGGCGCTCAACCAGACGGTGCCGGACGACGCCAAGACCGAGGAGCTGCGCGACCTCATCGAGTGGCTGGGCGAGCTGGTGCGCCAGGTGGACTCCAGCCTCCTGGACGAGTGGGAGCAGCTCACCAACCCGGAGGAGGAGGCCGAGGGCGAGGGCGCGGAGGTCGAGGAGAAGGTCCGCCCGGTCACCGCGAACGCCCGTGCCTTCCGGGTGCTGGTCCGCAACGAGATGTTCCGCCGCGTGGAGCTGGCCTCCCGGCGGCGCTACGGCGACCTGGGCAAGCTGTCCGAGGACGACGAGTGGAGCGGCGAGGAGTGGGCCGAGGCCGTGGAGGCGTACTACGCCGAGCACGACCAGATCGGTACCGGTCCGGACGCGCGCGGTCCGAAGATGCTCCTCATCGAGGAGGAGGATGACATGTGGCGGGTCCGCCAGATCCTCGCCGACCCGGCCGGTGACCACGACTGGGGGATCAGCGCGGAGGTCGACCTGGCCGCGTCGAACGCCGAGGGGCGCGCTGTGGTGCACGTGACGGACGTGAACCGGCTCTAGCCGGGCCTGAGCCGTTGGTGGGGGCCTTCCCGGGGCGGATGCCGTTGGCAAACCCGGGGGGAGTCCGGGCTGGGCCCCCGTTGCCCGCCGCTTGGTGGTTGCCGTCTGCGCTGCGCGCGTCAAGGTGGTCGCCGTCGCGGCTTGGCCGGGTCCACCTTGACCCGCTTCGCTGCGACGGCGGTGGGCGGCTGTCGGGAAACGGGGGAGGAGTGGTCTGGGTGACAGACGGGCCCCGAAGGGGCCCAACGGCAACGGCAACGGCAACGGCAACGGCAACGGCGCGGTACCCTCCACCGGCCTGCGCGCGAGGCCTGGCCGTGTCGCGGCCGGTCACGCACCCCGACGAACAGCAACAGCGAAGACACCGCTCCCGCCCCGGCGGGACCCCCTACCCGGCCCGGTGGACAGACCGATCCAAGCACCACCCCGGCCGGACCCGGACCGGTTTCGGCCCCTCCTTTCAGCGTGATCTTGCTACCAGGAGCAAGTTCAGCGCCGAACTTGCTCCTGGTAGCAAGATCACCGAGAACCTGACGGTTACGGAAGCAACGGACACCTGCCAGCCCGGGTTTCGGACACCTCCACCCACCCCAAGCCCTCGAACCCACTGCCGGAAACCACCCCCGGACCCCAACCAGATGCGGCAACAGCATCTGGGGCGGGGAGGGCCCCGTCCGCGTTTTTGCGAGGTTTCTGGGCATGCTGAGGTGGGCGAGACGGAAGGCTCCCCCAGTACAAGGAGACACCGGGGCGGGGCGTTCTCGCCAGTGCGGACCCGCCCTCCTGTGGACAACCCGGTGGGGTGAAGTGTCCCCGATCAGTTCAGCAGGTGGGCGTTGACCTCGCGGACGTCCTCGGCGAGGTCGGGGCGTTCGACCACGGTACGTCCGGCGGCGGTCAGGCGTTCGGCGCCGTCGCAGTCCACGAACAGGGCCGGTTCACGCCAGGCCAGGACCACGCGCGGAACGGGCGTGGAGAGGATCAGCTCGGTGCACGAGCGCGGGCGTGAGGCCCGTGAGCTGCACGGTTCCAGGGACGTGTAGACGGTCGCCTCCCTCAGGCGCGGGTCCTCGGGGTCGATCCCCCGGAAGGTCACCTCCTCGGCGTGGTCGTGCGGGTCGTCGCGGCGCGAGTAGCCCTCGCCGAGGATCTGTCCCCGCGCGGAGACCACAACGGCACCGACGGAGAAAGCGGTGCTCGAGGGCGGGCAGGAGCGGGACAGCTGGATCGCCGCCGTCAGCCAGAAACGGTCGGCCGCCCCCTCCGCCGGGCCGGGGCCGCCGGTGCTCCCGGTCAGGTCCATCACCGCTCCCCCGGGTTCAGTGCGTACCGCAGCACCGCGATCCCGCCCAGGGAACGGGCCTCCACCAGGCGCATGGGCGTCTGCGGGGAGTAGGGGTAGGCACCCGGCATGACGAAGCGCGGAGCGTCCTCCTCACCCACCAGGAACGGGGCGACGGCCAGCCGGAGCTCGTCGGCCAGGCCAGAGGTGAGGAACAGGGTGTGGATGTGTCCGCCGCCCTCGACCAGCAACCGGGTGACGCCCCGGCCGGCCAGGTCGTTCAGGATCGCCTCGGCGGTGGGCGGGTCTCCCGCGTCCACGACCTCGGCGGGCGGGTCGGTGTCAGGGCGTCCGGCCAGGCGCTCGGTGGCGGTGGCCACGCCGGGCCCGCCGGTGTAGACGACCGCGCCCGCGTCGCCGGTGGAGAAGAAGCGCGCGCCGGGGTCCACGTCGCCGCCCCGGGTGACCACGGCCTTGAGCAGGTTCTCGGTACGCCCCTGTTCGCGGCGGTGCTCGCGCAGGACCGGTGAGCGCACGAGGAGGCGGGGGTTGTCGGCCCTCAGGGTGCCCGCGCCGACCAGGATCGCGTCGCATCCGGCGCGTAGTTCGTCGATCTCGGCGAAGTCGGCCTCGTTGGACAGGCGCAGGCGTTCGGGGCTGGTGTCGTCGATGCGTCCGTCGATCGACATCGCGCAGCTCAGGATGGTGTAGGGACGGTCCATGCCCCCAGGTTAACGGCGTTCGCGCGGGTGAAGTCCGAGGGCGTGCGCGGGCGCGTGTTCTCTTCCCCGCGCTCTTCCTTTTCCGGGGCCTACCACTGGAGAAGTGCGTGAATGGCTTAACCGCGCTCAGCGGGGATTGTCGCTGGCAGCGGTGCCGTTAGGGAGAATACGCGCCGATTTCGCCATCGGCGACCGCGGCTGTTTCGGCTTCCGCGACCGTTCGGGACCCACGACCCGGGCCCTTCGGAGGGGTTCGCGGGGGCACAGGAGGACCTCCCCGGCCGGGACCCCGGGTGGCGCCGCTCGGCCGGTTCCCCCGGTGAAGCCCGAAGAGCGGGGAGGTTTCGAGCCTCCGAGGTGGCTCGGGGGGGGCACCGGTGCCGGGGTGGGGCCGGTGACTCTGGCCCCATTCCTCGCATAATGGACATTGGGTGTATAAGTGCGTGTTCACTCAAGGCCGTCCTAACACGTAGCGCGCGCACCTTCAAGGGCAACCTCAGGCGACGTTTTTTACCACCTGTATCCTGGAGTCGGTTAACAACCGCGCCAACGCGGAATAGAATCCCTTGACGCGGTCCCGCACGGGACCTTCCCAGAAACCTGGGAGTCGACCGCACTTCCCCACCTCAGACAAGAGGACGGCGATGTCTCGTTTCACCTCCCCCGATTTCCTGAGGCAGGCGGGGGACAAACACGTCAGGGCCAAACCTCCGCCGCCCGTCAACCTGGTCAGCGCCAGCATCACCCGACTGCGCTCCTTCCACCTCGAGGGCAAGGACCACTTCGCGGTCGACCGTGATCTGGCCGTCAAAGCCGAGCGCGCCGTGCCCGGTTTCGTCGACATCGTCCTGGGGGAACGCGCCTTCCTCCAGCGGGCAGTACGCCACCTGGCCGCGGAAGTGGGCATCCGCCAGTTCCTCCAGGTGGGGTCCGGAATGCCCGCGCCCGGGGACCCCCACGAGATCGCCCACGAGAGCATCCCCGACGCCCGGGTCGTCTACGCCAGCGAGGACCCCGTGGTCCTCACCAACCACCTCGCACTGATCCGCGACGGACGCACCACCACCGCCGTGCGGGGCGGGCTGGGAGAGGCCCGCAGCCTCCTGCACGACCCGGAGAGCAGCCAGCTGCTCGACCTGGACCAGCCGATCGGGCTCCTGCTCACCGGCGCCGTCTCACACCTGAGCGACTTCGAGGCGGCCGCCCGCGGTATCGCGGAACTCCGCGAGGCCCTGGCCCCCGGCAGCCACATGGCCCTCAGCCACTACTGCCGCCCCGACCCCGCGCGCAGCCCCAAGAGCGCGCTCCGGGCGGAGCAGCTCCAGCGCCTGTTCACCGAACACCTCGGGCACGGCTACTGGCGGACCGAGAAGGAGATCGCCTCGCTCTTCGACGGCTGGGAGACGGTGACCCCGGGCCTGCTCCAGACCCAGAAGTGGCACCCCCTGCAGGTGGATCCCCCCGCCCCCGGGAGCTACGCGATGCCACAGCGCAACCAGCAACTCATCATCGGCGGCATGGGGCGCATCTGAGCCCACACCACCCTCGCACCCGCGTTGGAGCCCCCGGGCCCGGCAGCGGGCGAGGGTAGCCCCGTCCGCCAACGCGGCCCGGCGCCGCTCTCGACCCCCGCAGCCGCGATGGGTCGTCCTCGTCAAACCAACGGTTCGGCCAACCCGTCCTTGTAGGCGGCCACCACCAACTGTGCTCGATCCCGCGATCCGAGCTTGGTCATCGCGCGATTGACGTGAGTCTTCACCGTCAAAGGTGAGAGGAACAGTCGGTCGGCGATTTCTGCGTTCGACAGGCCCTCCGCCACCAGAGCCGTCAGTTCCCGCTCCCTCGCGGTCAACTCCGCCATGCCCGGATGCGCTGCGGTGACCACCGGCACCGGGGATTCCAGAAAACGCCGGATCAGCCCCTTGGCCGCTGCCGGCGACAGCGGGGCGTCACCGCGCACGACCGCGCGGACACCGTCTACCAGAGCGGACGGTTCCACTCCCTTGCCGAGGAAACAGCTCGCCCCGGCCCGCAACGCTTGGTAAACGTGGTCATCGATCTCGAAGGTGGTCAGAACCACGACCCTGGTCCGCGCCGGGGCAGGGTCCGCCGTAACCTCCCGAGGGGCGGCGAGGCCGTCGGTCCCGGGCATCCGGATGTCCGTTCCGGCCTCCCTTCGCGGACTTCACCCACGACGAGATCCACAGCATCCACGACAAAGGGCCCCACTTGGATAAGTAGGGCCCTGATGTTGCTCCCGCGACTGGACTCGAACCAGTAACCTGCCGGTTAACAGCCGGCTGCTCTGCCGATTGAGCTACGCGGGATCGACACCGCCCCGAAGCCCTGCGGCCTCGGCGACATGCACAATCCTAGCGCCTCCACGAGGGTGCTCGCGACGCCTTTTCGCCCTGTGCAGCCCAGCTCACCCCACCGGACACTCACGTGCACGCAACCCGTCAGCCTGCCCGCCGCCCCGCGGATCATCCCCTACAGGTCACCCGCGGGCCGGGGGGGTCCCGACACGAAGAGGGCCCACCGGATCTCTCCGATGGGCCCTTTCTCTGCTGCTCCCGCGACTGGACTCGAACCAGTAACCTGCCGGTTAACAGCCGGCTGCTCTGCCGATTGAGCTACGCGGGATCGACACCGCCCCGAAGCCCTGCGGCCTCGGCGACATGAATAGACTAGCGCGCTTCGAGAGTGCTCGTGACCGTTCAAGAGTGCTCGTGACCGGTGTCGGCTCGTGTGGCCCGAACCACGGGAAGGTAACGTCGGGCACGGAGCACTCCGACCGTCACCAAGTCCGTAAAGAGGGAGCCATGCGCTACCGGATCACGTTCGTCGCCGGACTCGCCATCGGATACGTGCTGGGTGCCAAGGCGGGCAGGGCCCGCTACGAGCAGCTCGCCCGCACCGCCCGCAAGGTGGCCGACAGCCCGCTGGTCCAGGAGGTGGCCGGGGTCGTCGGCGCCCAGACCAGCAAGGCCGGACGGGCCGTCTACGACAAGGCCGTGGAGAAGATGCCCGTCACCTCGGTGCGGGACTTCCTCGCGCGCCCCACCGACGAGGAGGTCCAGCTCATGGAGTGGGAGACCAGCGTGGCCAACGGGACACGGCCCGGGCACGGCCCCGAGGAGGGCCGGACCCGGGACAGCAGGCCCGAGGACCGGGACTTCTGACTATGGCTCTGTTCGGACCCCACCTCCCCGAACAGGTGCGTTCCCGGCTGGAGCGCGGTGAACGGGTGCTCGCACAGGCACCCGTCGCCGCCCCGGCCGGGGACTCCCCGGCCCCCGGCGGGGCCGTCCTGGTCGCGACCACCCGCGCCCTGTACCTGCCCGAGGGGCGCGCCGTGCTCTGGCAGGACATCGACCGCGCACGGTGGAGCCCCGACGCGCTCACCTTCGTGGAGGAGGGCGTGGGCGAGCACACCGTGCGTCTGCGCACCGAACTCACCGGTGACCCGGTGGACTACCGGCGCATGGCCGAGACCGTCTCCGAACGGGTCACCTCCACCATCCTGGTGAACCGCTTCGTCCCCTTCCCCTCCACCGAGTCCACCACCGGCTTCCGACTGGTGGCCCGGCGCGCCCCGCTGGGCAGTGAGATCGACTGGCGGGTGCACCTGGGCGAGGACCTGGACCCGGAGGATCCGCGCCTCTCCGAGGCCGTCTCCCGGGCCCTGGCCCTGCTCCGCGAACAGATGGGCGTGTGAGCGCGCTCCCCTACTTCCGTTTGTCCAGGCCCTGGGCGAGGACCTCGGCCAGGTGCAGGGCCTTGCGTCCCGCGCCCTGTTCGATCTGGGTGCGGCAGCTGTAGCCGTCGGCCAGGACCAGGGTGTCGGGGTCGGCGGCGCGCACCCGGGGCAGGAGTTCGCGTTCGCCGATCGCCGAGGACACCTCGTAGTGCCCCTCGGTGAAGCCGAAGTCGCCCGCCAGCCCACAGCAGCCCGAGTCCAGTACCTCGCCGTCGATCCCGGCCCTGGCGATCAGGTCCCGGTCGGCGTCGAAGCCGGTCACGGCGTGCTGGTGGCAGTGCACCTGGGCCAGCGCGGAGGCGGCCACGCGCGGCGGCTGCCAGTCCGGGGCGTACTCGTTGAGGAAGCCCGCGAAGGTGTGCACCGCGGCCGCCACCCGCTTGCTCTCCTCCCCCGGCAGCAGCTCCAGGAGGTCGTGCTTGAGCGCCGCCGTGCAGCTCGGCTCCAGGCCCACCACCGGCAGCCCCTGGGAGACCAGCGGCGCCAGGGCCGCGACCGCGCGGCGCATCACCGCGCGGGCCACGTCCAGCTGGCCGGTGGAGACCCAGGTGAGCCCGCAGCAGACCTGCCCCTTGGGCAGTACCACGGAGAAACCGGCGTCCTCCAGCACCCGCACGGCCGAGACGAGGACGTTCGGGTTGAGCAGGTTGCCGAAGGTGTCCGGCCACAGCACCACCTTGGGACCGCCATGACGGCCCTCACCCCGGTTCAGGCGGCGGCGGAAGGCATGGGTGAACGTGGTGCGGGCGAAGGCGGGCAGGTCGCGCTGGGCGGCCACACCGGCCATCTTCTTGGCCAGTGCGGACACCCCGGGCAGCCGCACCAGCCGGTTGGCCTCCACCGGGGCCAGGGCGGCCAGGCGGGCCAGCACCGGCAGCCACCCCATCGAGTAGTGCGCGGCCGGGCGCACCCGGCCCTTGTAGTGCTGGTGCAGGAACTCGGCCTTGTAGGAGGCCATGTCCACGTTGACCGGGCAGTCGCTCAGACAGCCCTTGCAGGACAGGCACAGGTCCAGGGACTCGCGGACCTCCTCCGAACGCCAGCCGTCGGTGATGACCTCGCCGTTGGCCATCTCGAACAGCAGGTGGGCGCGACCGCGGGTGGAGTGCTTCTCCTCCTGGGTCACCTGGTAGCTGGGGCACATCACGCCCGGGCCGCTCTGGCGGCGGCACTTGCCCACCCCCGAACACCGGCGCAGGGCCTTGGCGAAGTCGCCGTCGTCCTCGTTGTAGGCCAAAGTGGTCTGGGACAGCAGCGGGAGCTCGGGGCGCAGGTCGGTGGCGACCCGGATGTCGGAGTCCAGCGGCAGCGGGTCGACGATGATGCCCGGGTTCATCAGGTTGTCCGGGTCCCAGACGCGCTTGAACTCGCCGAAGGCGCGGATGATGCTCTCGGGATACATACGGCTGAGGAGTTCGGAGCGGGCCTGTCCGTCGCCGTGCTCGCCGGAGAGCGAACCCCCGTGCCGCACCACGATCTCGGCGGCCTCCTCCATGAAGGCCCGGTACGCGCGGCGGCCGCGCTCGTGGGTGAGCTCGAAGTCGATGCGCACGTGCAGGCAGCCGTCGCCGAAGTGGCCGTAGACGACCCCGTAGCGGTCGTGGCGGGCCATGAGGCCCTCGAAGTCGCGCAGGTAGTCGCCGAGGTTCTCCGGCGGCACCGCGGCGTCCTCCCAGCCGGACCACGCCTCGGCGCCGGTGGGGCTGCGGGAGGTGAGCCCGGCGCCCTCCTCGCGAATCCGCCAGAGGGCCTTCTGGTGGGCGGGGTCGGTGACCACGGCGGCGTCGCGGGGCCGGTCGGACTCGTCCAGGGAGTCGATCATGGTCTGCGCGGCGACGGCCGCCTCGTCCTCAGTCTGACCGGCGATCTCCACCAGCAGCCAGGCGCGGCCCAGCGGCAGCGGGACCCGGGATGTGGACCCGTGCCGGTCCAGTGCGGCCACGATGCGGTCGTTGAGGCCCTCGACGGTGAGCGGGGAGTGCTCCAGGAGCCCGGGGACGGCGTCGGCGGCGGCCGGGGCGTCCTCGTAGCCCAGCACCGCCAGTGCGCGGGCGGGCGGCGACTCCACCAGGCGGACGGTGGCGCCCAGCACCATGGCGCAGGTGCCCTCGGTGCCCACCAGGGCGGCGGCGACGTCGCGGCCCTTCTCCGGGAGCAGGCGGTCCAGGGCGTAGCCGGAGACGCGGCGCCGGAACTGGGGCATGGTCGTGCGCATCTCGGAGCGGTGGGTCTCCACGAGGCGGCCCAGGGCGGCGTGGACCTCCCCTTCGCGGCCGGGGCGTGCGGCCAGTTCGGCGAACTCCTCAGCGGTGTGCTCGGAGCCGACGGTGAGGCGGGTGCCGTCGGAGAGCAGCAGGTCCAGGGAGAGGACGTTGTCGGCGGTGGTGCCCCAGGCGACCGAGTGGGAGCCGCAGGCGTTGTTGCCGATCATCCCGCCGATGGTGCAGCGGCTGTGCGTGGAGGGGTCCGGGGCGAAGGTGAGCCCGTGTTCGGCGGCGGCGGCGCGCAGGTCGTCGAGGATGACCCCGGGCTGGACCGTGGCGGTGCGGGCCGCCGGGTCGATGTCGATGATGGCGCGCAGGTGGCGCGAGGTGTCGATGACCACGCCGGTGCCGACGGAGTTCCCGGCGATGGAGGTGCCGCCGCCGCGCGGGATGATCGGCACCTGGTGCGCGGCGCAGGCGCGGACGGCGGCCACGCAGTCGTCGACGGTCTCGGGGATGACCACCGCGAGCGGGACGCGGCGGTAGTTGGAGGCGTCGGAGGTGTACAGGGCGAGGGTGCCCGCGTCCAGGGCGACGGTTCCCTGGACGCCGGCTTCGAGGTCACGGCGGAGTGCGGGAAGGTCGGGGCGTGCGGAGGGGCCTGCGGGAGGGCCCGTGCGTGCGGTGCTGCTCTGCGGGTCGGCCATGCCCACAGCGTGTCGCGGGCGGTGGCGGCGTGGCAACCACGGCGCGCGGGTCCGGCGGCCGCTCCTGCCACGTGCCCGTGCGGACGGCCACTACACATCCTCACAGTCAGTCCAGGGACTCGTGCATGGTGCGGACCAGGTCGCCGTCGGGGTCCATGTCCAGGTTCCAGACCATCATCCCGGCCAGGTCGTGGTCCTGCACGTACTGGCCCTTGAGCTCGATCACGTCCGGGTTGTCGTAGGTCCACCACTCGTCGCCGTCGTAGACCCAGTAGGATCCGGAGTCCTCGTCCAGGAAGCGGCGGCCGTCCATCTCCTCCAGCTGGTCGAAGGGGCGGGTGGGGCCGTCGTAGTCGTCGTCGGCCGGGCCGGAGGCTTCCTGGTAGCGACCCCCGTCCTGGGCGGGCACGCCCTGCCAGCCGCGTCCGAAGGCCGGGATGCCCATCACGATCTGATCCGGGCTGGCGCCCAGGTCCAGGTAGCGCTGGATGGCCGCGTCCACGCTGTTGGCGTCCTCGTTGTAGTCGGGGACGTAGAGGTTGGAGTGGTGGGTGGTGCGTTCGTTCCAGGGCCCGGCGAAGTCGTAGCCCTGCACGGTGGCGAAGTCGACGTACTCGAAGAGCTCCGCCTCGAAGGCCTCGGTGTGCGCCGCTCCCCCGGGCAGGGAGACGGACAGGAGGTAGTCGTCCCCGGTCTCGCGGGACAGCTCGTCCATCTGGCGGCGGAACTCGGCGACCAGCAGGGTGAAGTTGCGCGCGTCGTCGGGGTGCTCCACGTTGTCGGGGTTGCCCTGCCCGCCCGGCCACTCCCAGTCCAGGTCGATGCCGTCGAAGACCCCGGCGGCCACGCCCTCGCCGCCCTGGGGCTCGCCCCCGCGCACCGGGAGGTTGCCGCGCAGCCACAGGTCCAGGCAGGAGGTCACGAAGGCCTCCCGGGACTCCTCGGTGCGGGCCGCGGTGGAGAAGTTCACCGACCAGTTCCAGCCGCCCAGGGACAGGCTCGCGCCCAGGTCCGGGTACTCGGCGCGGAGCTGGCGCAGCTGGTTGAGGCCACCCGCCAGTTCCTGCTCGTACTCGTCGGCCTCGCCGCTGACGCTCTCGTCCTCGCCGTAGCGGCGCTGGTACAGCTCCCAGGGCTGGTCGTGGCTGTCCTCGGGGATGAAGCACAGACCGTCGCGGTCGATGTTGCCGAAGGCCCACATGAGTCTGGTGAGGTGCTCGGGGGCTCCGCTGTTGCGCAGCTCGTTGACGGTGTAGCCGCGGTTGGCCACGTTCCAGTCGGCGAAGTACCCGATCCGCTCGGGTTCGCGTTGGTTCATGAGCACGAGGGTTCCCACGAGTAGTGCTACTGCGACGGCGGCCGCGCCCAGTACCAGCAGCGGACGCCGTCCGACGGGCGTCCTGGACGTGGGCGGGGTCGGAATGGCGTTCACACCTCGAAGGTAGGGGCACGGCGGCACCGGGGCGGGATGTTCGTCCCATGTCGGCCAGATCAGGCCGTTCCGGGACGTGCGGGAACCCGCGCGCCGCCCCACACGTTGTAGGCGCGGTCACACATGAGACCCGGGCGGTTCAGCTCCGGTGTTCGGGGCCCTCAGCCACCGCTGTCCACCTCTAGCCGCTGCGCAGGAAGTCCTTCAGGGTGCCCGCCCGCGAGGGGTGGCGGAGCTTGGCGAGGGTCTTGGCCTCGATCTGCCGGATCCGCTCACGCGTGACCCCGAACTCCCTTCCCACCTCCTCCAGGGTGCGCGGATGGCCGTCGGCCAGGCCGAAGCGCAGCCGGATGATGCGCTGCTCGCGTTCGGAGAGGTCCCCCAGGAGCACCCGCAGCTGTTCCTGGAGCAGGGTGAAGGCGGCCGCCTCCACCGGGATCACCGCGTCGGAGTCCTCGATGAAGTCTCCGAAGTCGGACTCCTCGTCGCCGATGGGCGCCTGAAGGGAGACGGGTTCGCGGGCGATGCGCTGGATCTCCAGGACCCGGTCCCCGCCGAAGCCCGCGGCGGAGGAGATCTCCGCGACGCTGGGTTCGCGGCCGAGCTGCTGGTGGAGCTGGTGTTGGACCCGCACGAGCTTGTTGATGGTCTCGACCATGTGCACCGGGATACGGATGGTGCGGGCCTGGTCGGCGATGGCCCGGGTGATGGCCTGGCGGATCCACCAGGTGGCGTACGTGGAGAACTTGAAGCCCTTGGTGTAGTCGAACTTCTCCACCGCGCGGATCAGACCGAGGTTGCCCTCCTGGATCAGGTCCAGGAAGAGCAGCCCGCGCCCCATGTAGCGCTTGGCGATGGACACGACCAGGCGCAGGTTGGACTCGATCAGGCGCCGTTTGGCGCGTCGGCCCTCCTCCACGAGGTCGGCCAGCTCCTCGGCGGTGCAGTACCCCGGTTCGGGTTCGCGGCGCTGCGCGCACAGACCCGCCTCGATGGCCTTGGCCAGGTCCACCTCCTCCCGCGCGGTCAGGAGCGGGACCCGGCCGATCTCGCGCAGGTACATGCGGACCAGGTCGGAGCCGGTGCGGCGGCCCGGGTCGACGACGGGGGCCGCCTCCTCGGGTTCGGCCACCTCGACCCCGACACGGGCCAGGTCCGTGATGGTCTGGTCCAGGGAGTCGGGGGGCGCGTCCAGGCGTTCCAAAGCCGACGCGACCTCCCCACGACTCATCGTTCCCCGGCCAGAGTCGGGTAGTAGTCGGACCACCTGACGAATAGGTGGTATTTCGCTGGTAACAACGGTGGGAGCCACCACTACATTGTGCCCGCACCCCTAGCCCAATAGGGAGATCTATTATTGTCACCCCCGTGCTACATACCCCCGGAGTCGGACTCCTGCAATGCTCGTTTCTGCTGGCCAAGCTGCATGAGCTCGACGAAGATCCGGTTGTACTCCTCCGGCTGAGCCGCCTGGTCAATCCGGTGCAGCTCGGATTTGAGGTTTGACTCGCGCCGGTTGATGGAATGAGTTCTAATTGTGTCCAGCATTTGCTGGGCGAAATGCTCGTCGAGTTCTCCATAGAACTCGATCGCCTCTACACCCAGGCGTGTGACGAAATCGCGCTGAACATCATTCGGCGCGGCGTCACGAAGGGTGAGCGCCCAGCTTTCCGGGTCGGTCACGCCCGCGATCCCGCCCTGTTCCCGGATGAGCTGGAGGACGGCCCTGTGCTGGGGGACGGTGAAGTCCTCGTCGGTGAGGGTGTCGAAGCCCCGGGCCAGGTTCGGGTGCTTGACCGCGACCTTGAGCGCCTGCCGCTCCCGCTGCACCGAGGGGTCACGCAGGTCGTAGGGGGCGCTCTGGGCGTCGGGGGTGGGCACCGGCGGCGCCTGCGGTCCGGGCCGGCCCGAGCCCTTGCCACGGCCCATGTGCTGGCGTACCCGTCGCAGCACGAAGGACTCGTCCATGAGCCCGAGCCAGCGGTCCAGGTTCTTACCGTAGGTGAGTCGGACTCCCTCGTCCCGGATACTGGCCACCACGGGGGCCGCCGCGTCCAGGGCGGCGATGCGCCCCTCGGCGCTGGACAGGTCGTAGCCCTCGACGATGTTGCGGATCATGAACTCGTACAGCGGACTGGCCCCGTCCACGAGATCGGCCACCGCCTGCGGGCCGTGTTGGAGCCGCAGGTCACAGGGGTCGAGCCCGTCCGGCTGGACCGCCACGAAGGTCTCCGAGGTGAACCCGTGCTCCTCGGCGAAGGCGCGCACGGCGGCCTTCTGCCCGGCTTTGTCGCCGTCGAAGGTGAACACGACCTTGCTGCCGTGGTTGGAGCGGCCCAGCAGCATCCTGCGCAGGATCTTGAGGTGGTCCTCACCGAACGAGGTGCCGCAGGTGGCGACCGCCGTGGTCACCCCGGCCTCGTGGCAGGCCATGACGTCGGTGTAGCCCTCGACGATGACCGCCTTGCTCTGCCGGGAGATCTCCCGCTTGGCCAGGTCCAGCCCGTACAGCAGACGCCCCTTGTGGAAGATGGGGCTCTCGGGGGAGTTGAGGTACTTGGGCCCGTCCTCCTCGGCGGCCAGCTTGCGCGCACCGAACCCGACCACTTCCCCGGTGACCTCGCGCACCGGCCACAGCAGCCGGTTCCGGAACCGGTCGTAGGCCCCGCGCCGCCCCTGACTGGCCAGTCCGCCCTCGATGATCTCGGCGTCGGTGAAACCCTTGGTACGCAAGTGATCCGTGAGGTTCTGCCAGCCAGCGGGCGCGAAGCCCAGCCCGAACTGCTCGGCGTGCACCCGGTTGAACCCCCGCTCCGCCAGGAACCGCCGCCCGATGACCGCCTCGGCTGACAGCAGCTGCTCGGAGTAGAACTGGGCGGCCGCCTTGTGCGCGTCCAGCAATCTCTGCCGCTTGCCCTCGTCCCTCCGGGAGGTACTGCGCCCGCCCTCCTCGTAGCGGAGCACGATCCCGGTCTGCCGCGCCAGCGACTCGACCGCGTCGGTGAAACTGAGGCTGTCGATCTGCTGCACGAACGAGATGACGTCCCCGCCCTCTCCGCAGCCGAAGCAGTTCCCGGTGAGGATGTTGTCCTCGAGGACGAAGGCGTGCCCCTCGTCCACGACGGCGCAGAAGACCTCTTCACAGCGGTCGGTCTCCTCGACCGAGCGCACGGTCCAGCCCCGGCTGGCGAACTTCTTCTCAGCCCCGGTGAAGCGCGTCCGGTGCTCGTCGTGGAGGAAGAACTCCTCGGTCAGGTCTTCGTTGACGAAGTGCACCCGCAAGAGCGAGGAGGGCTCACGCCCGGGGAAGCCCTCACGTACCTGTTCGGTGATCCCGTAGGTGCCGATCCCGAGCCGGGTCGCGACCATGCGGACATGCTCCAGAACGGAGCGGTCGGCGCAGTCGAGCAGGACCGTTCCGTCCTTGGAGACATGTCCGTCCGCGGCGAGGTACCCGGCGAGCCATCCATAGAGGTAGGAATGGGACTCGTCCAGGGGCGGCAGGTCCTTGAAGAAGCCGGGCAGGTGGTGAACAAGGATCTGACGGCCACGTTGGCTGGTCTCACTGTTGGGGAACCACTTGAGTAGCCCGGGGTCCTTCTCGATGTCCAACTCCACCGTGCTGCCACGCCCCAGGCGAGTGCCGTCACCGAAGGTGATGCCGTGCGCGACCCCGAACGGTGAGGGCGTGGTCCCGGTGACCTTCCTGGGCGGGAAGACGTAGGCGAGGCGGTGGTCAGGGCGCAGCTCCTCGGTGGTGACCTCGCGCACCTGCGAGCGGTCCTTGCCCGCCTGGACGAACCAACGGTGCTCGGGGGTGGCGTGGATCTCCTTGCGCTGGCCGTTCCGGCTCAGGGTCAGCCGCATCAGCCGCTGCACGCCGAAGGAGTAGAAGGGCGCCTCCACCCAGGTGGCGCTCTTCGTGAGGATCGTGTGTCTGCCCCCGGCCAGTTCGCGGATAGGCCTGACCCCGTCCCGGGTCAGTACCCGCGTCTCGCCCGCCAAGCAGTACCAGAGGTTCTTGGCGGGGGTGACGTTGAAGGAGGGGGACTTCTCGTCGTGGAAGGGGCAGAGCCCCTTGAGCGAGCCTCCGCCGGCGTTGCGCAGTTGGAGGTACTCGCCGATCACGTCAGCGATGGGGGTGCGCTCGCGTACGAGGGCGATGTCTTCGTCTTTGATCCGGCCTGCCACGGTTTCCAGCCTAGTTCGCTCCGGGGACCTTCCGGCCACGGGTCCACAGGCCGGGCTCTCCCGTCGCGCCATCTGCCGGACATCCGGGCGCCGCCTGAGGGCTGGGCCCGGGTACCACCGTGGAGGATCATTTCCTTCCCCAGGAAGTCCCTTCCGGTGCGAGACCGTACACCTGCTCACGGGCCCGGCCGAAGATGGGTCCTACCGCCCGGTGTGAGCCAGCCCCTGGCCCTGGTGCCGGGCGGGTCTTCGACGCCCGGCAGATGGAGCCGGAACGGATCTTCCGGGGGATCCGCGGCTACCGGTGGGCCAGCGAGCGCCTAACGAAGACGGCGCGCGGGCTGCGGCCCGGTGCTTCGGCGCACGCGCGGGCGGACCGGGAGGAGTAGGGAGGTGGCTGCCCTGCCCTTCTCCGGGTTCGCCTCCGCCTCTTCCAGATCTTCTGGCTCGGCCAGGAGCAGGCGGACCGCGGCCTCGCCGACCTCGGCGGGGTCCGCACCGGCACGGGGCCCGTCACGACCGGTAAGCGCCGCCGGTTTCGGAACTTTCCCTATGTTCCGAGTCCTGCCGTCCCGGGCCCTGCTGTATCGGTCAGCGCACGAGCTGGGCGTGCAGCGCGGTGGCCGAGGTGTCGGTGAGGGAGGCGACCTGGTCGACGATGACACGCAGGGCCGCGGCGTCGTTGGGCGCGTTCTCGAAGGAGTCGCGGAACTGCGGGTCGAGGGCGCCGGGGGCACCGAGCCGCAGGGCGCCGACCAGTTCGGTGATGGTGCGGCGTTCCTCGGCCTGGTAGATCCGGGCCTCTTCGCGGGACATGACGAAGTGCGCGGCCACCGCCTTGAGCAGGGCACACTCCAGGAGGGCGCGGCGGGGCAGGACGAGGTCGGCGCGGTAGCGGGTGAGGCGGCCGGGGCCGTGGGCCTTGCGGGTGGCGCGTTCGGCGGCCCGGCAGAAGCGGCCGATGAGTTCGCTGGTGAGGTTCTTGAGGGCGGCCAGGGAGGCGAGGTCGCCGGTGAACTCGCTGGGCCAGACGGGCTCGGCCAGCAGTTCGGTGAACACCTCGTCGAGTTCGGCCTCGTCGGCGTCGCAGTAGCGGGCGGCGGCGATGCGGCAGACCTCGGCGCGCTGGCCGGGGTCGCGCAGGGCGGCCATGCTGACCAGTCCGGCGTGTAGGGCGTCCTCGACGTCGTGCACGGAGTAGGCGACGTCGTCGGCCCAGTCCATGACCTGCGCCTCGAAGCAGGTGCGCCCGGCGGGCGCGCCCTCGCGCAGCCAGGCGAAGGCCTCGGAGTCGTCGGGGTAGCAGTTGAACTTGTGGGTGTCGCCGCCCTCGCCGCGACGCCAGGGGTACTTGACGGTGGCGTCCAGGGTGGCACGGGTGAGGTTGAGCCCGGCGCTGCGACCGTCGGGGTCGATGACCTTGCCCTCCAGCCGGATGAGCAGGCGCAGGCTCTGGGCGTTGCCCTCGAACCCGCCGCAGGCAGCGGCGGCCTCGTCCAGCGCGCGTTCGCCGTTGTGGCCGAAGGGCGGGTGGCCGAGGTCGTGGGACAGGCAGGCGGCCTCGACGAGGTCGGGGTCGCAGCCCAGGGCCTGGCCGAGTTCGCGACCGATCTGGGCGCACTCCAGGGAGTGGGTGAGCCGGGTGCGCGGGAAGTCGCTCACCCCGGGTTGGACGACCTGGGTCTTGGCGGAGAGCCGGCGCAGGGCGGAGCTGTGCAGGACGCGGGCGCGGTCCCGTTCGAAGGGTCCGCGTCTGCGGCTCTTGCGTGACTCCTGGTGCAGGCGTTCGGTGTCCCGCGCGGTGTAGGCCGACACGGTGTTCTCGGGCCGTGCGGTGTTTTCGGAACGCACGGTGTTCTCGGTGCGCACGGGTTCGCCGGGGGTGGTCGTCATGGCCCCGAGCCTACTTCCCGACTGTGACAGAACGCGTCATTGGCCCTGGTCAGGCCGCGTTGACGCGGATGTCGCTGCTGTCGTTGAAAATCCAGTAGTACCAGAGAGAGGCGGTTTCCCTGGTGATGTACCACAGCTGGGTGCGGCGTTCGATGACGGCCGGGCCGGAGCGTGAGGGTGAGGTGCCCGCCTCGATGCCGTGGTCGGCGGCCATGACCTTGGAACGCAGGCTGTGCCAGGGGTCGGAGACGAGGATGGCGGTCTCCCACTCGTTGACGGTGAAGACCTCCTCCATCGCCTGGAAGCTCTGGAGGGTGTCGCTGCCCTCCTCCACCGCGATGACCTGTTCGGCGGGGATGCCCACCTCCACGAGCCAGTTCCGGCCCGCGGCGGCCTCGGTGTAGGCGTCGTCGGGCTGTTTCCCGCCGACGGTGACGATGTAGGGCGCCACACCGTCCAGGTAGAGGACCTGGGCCTGGCGCAGGCGGGCCTCGAAGACGGGTGAGGGAACACCGTTGTACTGGCTGGCGCCGAGCACGATGATGGCGTCGGAGGCGGTGCGGTCGTCCTGGCGGGCGGTGTACCAGACCCAACCCCAGGTGCCGGGCGGGATGGCGAGGGCTGTGACCAGGATCAGGGCGATGATCCAGCGCACACGGAAGCGGCGTCGCTTGCGTCGCTTGGGCTGGTGGGGCCGGGGCTCGCGGGGCGGGACGGAGCGGCGGTCGCGATGTCGGCGGGGTTCGTCCGCCCGCGGTTCCTCCCACGGCTGGTCACCCGCCGGGGCCGCGTCACCCTGCTCGTCCGAACCGCGGCCGACCGGATCCGCGTCACCCCGCGCCTCCCGGGACAGGGGGCGGTCCCCCTGGGCGCGCGGCAGCGGCCGGTCCCGGACGAACCTGCGGGTGAACGCGTTGTTCTCGTCGCCCGCCTCGGAGCGGTTGAACTCGCGGGTGTCCCCTGCGCCGTCGTCGCCGGTGAACACCTGGGTGGCACCGCCATCGGCCGGGGCCTGGGGCGCCCTGGAGAACTCCCGCGTGGCCTCGGCGGCCGGGGCGGATCCGGAGAACCCGTCACGGGAGAAGACCTGGGTGGCCTCGTTGTCAGCGGAGACCGGAGTTGTGGTGGGGTCCTCCCACGGCTCTTCGCCGCGACCGTCGCTGGCCGTTCGCACCGGCTCACCTCCGCTTGGTTTGATCTGGACACGGTACGCCCACTGGGACGCCCGGTGTCCACCGCTGGTTCGCGGGCATCCCCGGCTGGCGAAGGGGAGTGGACGTGGGGTAGGTGGCCGAACGTGCCCGAGCTCCCGCCGGTGGGATGGCGGATTCAGACATCGTGTATGAGCAGCGTACCGAGGGCCAGAATATATCACGAAAAGGTCACAGCCGACTTTCCGGTCGACCTCCGCCGTGATGCCCGATTCTAGTCGCCCCGAACCCGTGAAGCGCCCGTGGCGGCGCGCCTGTCGCAGGCGCGCCGCCACGTCGGCCCGGTTCGGCTCAGATCCGGCCTCGGGTCAGGATCAGCCCTGGGCGGAGCGCCCTGCGGCCCGGCCCGCCTCCAGGCGGGCCACGGGTACCCGGAAGGGCGAGCAGGAGACGTAGTCCAGGCCCACCTTGTGGAAGAAGTGCACCGAGGCCGGGTCACCGCCGTGCTCGCCGCACACACCGAGCTTGATACCCGGACGAGCGGCGCGGCCCTCCTCCACCGCGATGCGGATCAGGCGGCCGACGCCGTCCACGTCCAGGGACTCGAACGGCGACACCCCGAAGACACCCTTCTCCAGGTAGGCGGAGAAGAAGGAGGCCTCCACGTCGTCGCGGGAGAAGCCCCACACGGTCTGGGTGAGGTCGTTGGTGCCGAAGGAGAAGAACTCGGCGTTCTCCGCGATCTGCCCGGCGGTGAGCGCGGCCCTGGGCAACTCGATCATGGTGCCGACCGGGAAGTCCAGCTCCAGGCCGTTCTCCTCGCCCACCTCGCGCAGCACGCGCTGGGCGTCGTCGCGGATGATCTCCAGCTCCTGGACGGTACCGACCAGCGGAATCATGATCTCCGGACGGGGGCGGCCGCCCTCCTTGATCCGGTCCACCGCGGCCTGGGCGATGGCGCGGACCTGCATGGTGAACAGGCCGGGCACGACCAGGCCCAGGCGCACGCCGCGCAGGCCCAGCATCGGGTTCTGCTCGTGGAGCTTGTGTACGGCCTGCAGGACGCGCAGGTCGTTCTCGTGGCTCTCGCCGCGGGCCTCGGCCACCGCCACGCGCACCGACAACTCGGTGATGTCGGGCAGGAACTCGTGCAGCGGCGGGTCGAGCAGGCGGACGGTGACGGGCAGGCCGTCCATGGCGTCGAGGATGCCGTTGAAGTCCGCGCGCTGGAGCGGCAGCAGGGCGTCCAGGGACTCCTGCTGCTCGTCGGGGGTGTCGGCCAGGATGAGGCGCTCGACCAGCTGGCGGCGGTCGCCGAGGAACATGTGCTCGGTGCGGCACAGGCCGATGCCCTGGGCGCCCATGCGGCGGGCGCGGGCCGCGTCCTCGGGGGTGTCGGCGTTGGCGCGCACGTACATGCGGCGGGCGGCGTCCACGTAGTGCATGAGCCGGTCCACCGAACGCACGAGGTCGTCGGCCTGGTCGGAGGCGGGGTCGATCTCGCCCTCGAAGTAGCGGACCACCGGGGAGTCCACGACCGGCACCTCGCCGAGGTAGACCTGGCCGCTGGTGCCGTCGATGGCGATGACGTCGCCCTCCTCGATCACCTCGCCGCCCGGCGCCGTCATACGCCGGTTCTTGGTGTCGATGTCGAGCTCCTCCGCACCGCAGACGCAGGTCTTGCCCATGCCGCGGGCGACGACGGCCGCGTGCGAGGTCTTGCCGCCGCGGCTGGTGAGGATGCCCTCGGCGGCGATCATGCCCTCGAGGTCGTCGGGGTTGGTCTCGCGGCGGCAGAGGATGACCTTCTCGCCGCTGCGCGACCACTTGACGGCGGTGTAGGAGTCGAAGACGGCCTTGCCGACCGCGGCGCCGGGCGAGGCGTTCATGCCGCGGCCCAGGCGGTGGACGCCGTCCCCGGCGGCGGCGACGTCGTCGAAGCGCGGGAACATCAGCTGGGCGAGCTGGTCGCCGGTGACGCGCTGGACCGCCTCGTCGAGGGTGATCATGCCCTGGTCGACGAGCTGGTCGGCGATACGGAAGGCGGCCGCGGCGGTGCGCTTGCCCACCCGGGTCTGCAGCATCCACAGTTTGCCGCGCTCGATGGTGAACTCGATGTCGCACAGGTCGCGGTAGTGGTTCTCGAGCGTGTCCATGATGCCCATGAGCTGCTCGTAGCTGCGGGCGTCGATCTTCTCCAGGTCCGCGAGGGGAACGGTGTTGCGGATGCCCGCCACCACGTCCTCGCCCTGCGCGTTCTGGAGGTAGTCGCCGTAGACACCGGGCTGGCCGGAGGCGGGGTCGCGGGTGAAGGCGACGCCGGTGCCCGAATCCATGCCGAGGTTGCCGAAGACCATGGAGCAGATGTTGACGGCGGTGCCCAGATCGGCGGGGATGCGCTCCTGGCGGCGGTAGAGCACGGCGCGGGGCGCGTTCCAGGAGTCGAAGACCGCCTGGACGGCGAGCGTCATCTGCTCGCGCGGGTCGGTCGGGAAGGGCTTGCCGGTCTGCTCGGCGACGATCTCCTTGAACCGGGCCACGAGCTGACGGAAGTCGTCGGCGTCCAGGTCCAGATCGTTGGTGATGCCCTTGGCGGCCTTGAGCTCGTCGATGACGTCCTCGAAGAGCTCGCCGTCGATGTCCTGCACGGTCTTGCCGAACATCTGGATGAGGCGCCGGTAGGAGTCCCAGGCGAAGCGCTCGTCGCCGCCCTGGGTGGCCAGGCCGACGACGGACTCGTCGTTGAGGCCGATGTTGAGGACGGTCTCCATCATGCCGGGCATGGAGAATCTGGCACCCGAACGTACGCTCACCAGGAGCGGATCATCGGGCTGGCCGAGCCTGCGCCCCATGGACTTCTCGAGTTCCTTGAGGTTGGCCTCGATCTCGGCGTCCAGGCCCGCGGGAACGGCACCGCTCTCCAGGTAGTGACGGCACGCCTCGGTAGTGATGGTGAAGCCGGGGGGAACCGGGAGACCGATGTTGGTCATCTCGGCGAGGTTGGCCCCCTTGCCACCGAGCAGATCCTTCAGGTCCTTGTTGCCCTCGGTGAACTTGTAGACGTACTTGGTCACGGGGGTGCTCCCTCGTTCTCTCTCGGCGACTCGGCGTCGGGTCGGCCAGCTGTTGGGCGCGACTCTATCCACACTCCGCAAAAGTAACCCTCCATGAACCACCGTTTTACGGCATAACACCTGTTCACAGGCGTTAAAAAGGTCTATACCAATGGTCCAGCTTGGGCACACGTGTCCCCACGAGCCAAAACGGCACAGGGGCAGCGATGCGACAGGCGACACCGCTGGTCACGGGCGCTTGACCGCAACCTAACAGTAGGTCAAGAGCGAACAGTGCCGACCAAAACCAGGAACACAACCACTCCCCCGCCACACAGGCCTCCCAGCAAGCGACTGTGCGGCGCGACACAGCATTACCAGTAAGTAACCTACGCATCCGTAAGTTAGGCTTTGCGGTGTGGCCCGCCACCGAGCGGGGTTCACTGGATCAAAGGGGTGCGAAGGGTGTCGAAGGACCGGGAAACAGGGAACGCGGAGGCCTCCGTCCCCGAACGGGCCGCCGCTGCCGCCGGAGATCTTCTGGAGTCCGTCAAACCCCGCCTCCGCGGCTGGCTGCACCTGGGCACCGCCCCGATCGCCCTGGCCGCGGGCATCGTCCTGGTGGTGCTCTCCCCCACCGTGCCCGCCATGATCGCCAGCGCGGTGTACGCCCTCAGCTCGGTGATGCTGTTCAGCACCTCGGCCGTCTACCACGTGGGCCGCTGGTCCCCGCGCGCACAGAAAGTCCTGCGCCGTATGGACCACTCGAACATCTACCTGATCATCGCGGGCACCTACACGCCGTTCATCGTGCTCGTCCTGGAGGGCACCCTGCGCACGGCCATGCTCGCGCTGGTCTGGGGCGGGGCCATCGCCGGGGTGGCGTTCAAGCTCCTGTGGCTGAACTCCCCGCGCTGGCTGTCCACCGCCCTCTACCTGGCCATCGGCTGGGTCGCGGTGCTGTTCATCCCGGACCTGGTCGAGGGCACCCACCCGGCCGCCTGGATCCTCATCCTCGTGGGCGGCGTGCTCTACAGCGTCGGCGCCGTGGTCTACGGCCTCAAACGACCCGACCCCGCCCCGCGCTGGTTCGGCTTCCACGAGATCTTCCATTCACTGACCATCGCGGCGTTCGTCTGCCACTACATCGCGGTGTCGTTCGTGGTCTACACGGCGGCCTGACCAGGCCGAACGGGACGGAAGCATCCCGAGCGCAGAAACGCCCTCCCCCTTCGGGTCGGGCCCGGACACCCATCGGCCAGTGGTGTTACAGCCGACCAGCCCGCGTCGTACCATCGCTGAAGTCACTGTCGCGGCCGGAACGGCCCAGGACCGCAACCCCCGCGGTCTCCTGCGCGCTGTCCTCGCCTCCCTGGCCAGAGCAGGCCAATCAGCTCTGCTCCTCCAAGAGGCGGAAGCAAAGTGCCCCGAGCGGACTTCATCCGGCCAGCCCTGGCCAGGAGCCGACCGCCCCATAACCAATGGGCAGACAACAGACAAAGGACGGCAAGGAACCCGTGTCCCCCGTTTCGCACGAACTCTGGCGCCTGTCGCACTCACTCTTCTCGCCCTGGCCCCAACAGGCGCAGCCGTCAACACCATCGGCTGGACCGAGGCGCACGTCATCGACAAGGACGTCTTCACACAGATACCCCACGGCAACGACGCCGAGCACTGGCCCTGGACCAACGAACTCACCAAGGTCTACTGCGCCGTCGACTCCATCGGCATCCGCTTCGCCGGACCACCACACACCACGTTCCTACTGCACCGGACCGACGGTGAGGTCTACCCCTCCTACTGGCAGGCAATGGAACCAGGTTACGAACGACTCCCCGGAACGGGGCAGGACGAAGGCGGTTACGTTCCGACCGACGCCTACCTCGCCACTGCAATCGAACAGTGCGGCCAGGTCTTCACCGGAAACGAGGCGCCAGCAGACAGCTAGGTACTACCGCGCCCTGGCAAACAGTTCCCGTACCGGTCCGCGCATGGGGATTCTCCATCGGGCCGAGGGCGGGGCCGGACACCTCACCCGAGTTCCAGGCCCGGCTGTGTGCGAAAGGGTGCGGTTCCCCTTTCACCGAGGCCTCGTTTCGATGCCCGCTCGTCCACCACGTGGACGTTGAGAGCTGTAGCCGGGAACCCGCCCCCGGCAACCGCACAGTCGATGTCGTCACGATTTACTCACGCGGCAGGACAGGGAGGGCGAAACTCCCCCACATCGCCTCAGGCCTGACGCTAGGTTGAGAAAGGGTTCCCTGCCGTGTGCGGCGGGGAACCCGAAGAGGCGGTCGGAAACCACATCCCCCCGGGTCCGGCCGCCTCGCCACGTCGCCACGTCGACCACCCATCCCGCGATCCCGTACAGCTTGCCACGGATGGTGATCGGGGCCCCAACCCTTGGGCGCCTCACACACCAACCCAGCGCACGAGCGAGTACACGAAAAGGCCGCCCGCCCCCTCACGGGGACAGGCGGCCGATCACACTGCGTGCCCTGGCCGGGGTTCCACGGCTAGCAGCCGGGGAGGCGCTCCAACAGGTACATCTCGACGCGGTCCAGGGACACGCGCTCCTGCGACATGGTGTCGCGCTCGCGCACGGTCACCGCGTTGTCCTCAAGCGTGTCGAAGTCCACCGTCACGCAGAACGGCGTACCGATCTCGTCCTGGCGGCGGTAGCGGCGGCCGATCGCGCCGGCGTCGTCGAACTCCACGTTCCAGCGCTTGCGCAGCAGGGCGGCGAGGTCGCGGGCCTTGGGCGAGAGGTCGGTGTTGCGCGACAGCGGCAGGACGGCGGCCTTGACCGGGGACAGGCGCGGGTCCAGGCGCATCACGGCGCGCTTCTCCAGCTTGCCCTTGGCGTTGGGCGCCTCGTCGACGTTGTACGCGTCCAGCATGAACGTGAGCACCGCCCGGTCGACACCGGCCGCGGGCTCGATGACGTACGGGATGTAGCGCTCGTTGTTCTCCTGGTCGAAGTACGACAGGTCGACGCCCGACGCCTCGGCGTGCGTGCGGAGGTCGAAGTCGGTGCGGTTGGCCACACCCTCGAGCTCACCCCACTCGCTGCCCTGGAAGCCGAAGCGGTACTCCAGGTCCACGGTCCGCTTGGAGTAGTGGGACAGCTTGTCCTGCGGGTGCTCGTACACGCGCAGGTTGTCCTTGGCGATGCCCAGGTCCAGGTACCACTGGTGGCGCTGGTCGATCCAGTACTGGTGCCATTCCTCATCGGTACCGGGCTTGCAGAAGAACTCCATCTCCATCTGCTCGAACTCGCGGGTCCGGAAGATGAAGTTGCCCGGGGTGATCTCGTTACGGAACGACTTGCCGATCTGGCCGATACCGAAGGGAACCTTGCGGCGGGCGCTCTGCTCGACGTTCTTGTAGTTGATGAAGATGCCCTGCGCCGTCTCCGGACGCAGGTAGGCGAGGCCCTTCTCGTCCTGGACCGGGCCCAGGTAGGTGCGCAGAAGGCCGTTGAACATGCGCGGCTCGGTGAAGGAGGCCTTGGAACCGCAGTTGGGGCAGGCGATAGCCGCCAGGCCCTCCTCCGGCTCCTTGCCGTGCTTCTCCGCGTAGGCCTCGATGAGGTGGTCCGCACGGAAGCGCTTGTGGCAGGACTGGCACTCGGTGAGCGGGTCCACGAACTCCTTGACGTGGCCGGAGGCCTCCCAGACCTCGCGGGCCAGGATCACGCTGGAGTCCAGGCCGACGATGTCGTCCCGCTCCTGCACCATCGAACGCCACCACTGACGCTTGACGTTGTTCTTCAGCTCCACGCCAAGGGGGCCGTAGTCCCAGGCGGCGCGCAGACCTCCGTAGATCTCACTGGAGGGGTAGACCAGACCTCGGCGTTTGGCGAGGTTGACCAGTGCGTCCATTGCCTCTGACTTGGCGGCCATGGGGTGACTCTCCATCCGGCTGGCGGTCGGTGGATCGCTGTTCGCGATACATCGTCGGGTCTGTTGGGAAGCGGTCCGCACGCGGAGCCACGGATGTGGCGCACCGGGCGACCGCTTCCCACCAGGCTAGAGCAATCCGGAGGCGGGCGCGCACTCCTTGTTCGCAGCCGGAGTCCGCCCGAGCACGCGGAGTACGCACCGCGGAGCCGGCGTCAGGAGGGAGCGTCTGCGCTGGTGTCACCGCTGGCGAGGATCTCGAACGCGGTGGGCTCGTCGATGGCCCGGGAGAGCAGCGGCACCGCGGTGACCTTGACGTCGAAGTTCGACAGGGCCCGTCGGTAGTAGCCGGCGCCGTCCCATTCGGTGACCACGGTCCACAGCGTGGGTTCGTCGGCGGCGCGTCCGATGCGGTGGCATCGGAAGCCCGGACGCTGGGAGAGGACCTCCACTGCGGCGTCGGCGTCGGTTCGGAAGGCCTCGGTATCGGCCTCGGGCACGGAGTATCGGGTGATGACGATCACGGGACCATTCTGGCGCAGACGACGGAGCGGGCCGCCCCCGGTGGTGCTCGGGGACGGCCCGCGACGACTATCGGTTGTCTAGTCCTTGCCGAAGACCCGGTCCACGACCCTGGCCGACGCGCGGCCGTCGTCCAGGGGGCAGAACTGGTCCACGAAGGACCGATACGAGGCGCTGCTCTTCTCCGCGACCTCGTCGATGTCCAGCAGGGCACCGATGACGTCGTCCGAGCGGGTCAGCAGCGGCCCCGGCGCGGTCTCCTCGAAGTCGAAGTAGAACCCGCGCAGGTTGTCCCGGTAGCTCTCCAGGTCGTAGGTGAAGAAGAGCATGGGCCGACCGGTGTTGGCGAAGTCGAACATCATCGACGAGTAGTCCGTGACGAGCACGTCGGTGATCAGGAAGAGCTCCTGGATCTCCGGGTACAGGGACACGTCGTAGACGAAGTCCTCCCCCACGATCGGGACGCTGTCCACCACGCGCGGGTGGCGGCGCACCAGCAGCACGTGGTCGTCACCGAGCTTCTCGTACATCCGGCGCAGGTCCAGGTGCAGATCAAGCTTGTGCTTGCCGCGCGTGTAGTACTTGTCGTCGCGCCAGGTGGGCGCGTACAGCACCACCTTCTTGCCCTCGGGCAGGCCGAGCAGGCGCCGGGTGCGTTCGGCGATCGCCTCGCGGTCCGGTGCGAAGAAGATGTCGTTGCGCGGGTAACCGGTCTCCAGGACCTCGCCCTCGAACCTGAAGGCGCTGCGCAGGATCGGAGTCGCCCAGGGGCTCGGCGAGACCAGGTAGTCCCACTGCCGGGTCTCCCACGCGAGCTTGTCGAAGTAGTCGCGCGACTTGCCGCGGATGTTCTCCACGTCGAAGCCGATCCGCTTGAGCATCGACCCGTGCCAGGTCTGCACGACCACCTGGTCCGGGTGGCGGTGGAACCACGCGGGCTGGCGGGAGTTGCTCACCAGGTACCGGCTGCGGGCCAGTTCCCGGTAGTACTCCTCGCCCTTGTGCCGAACCGGGGTGAGGTCGTCCGGCAGTCGGACCTGCCCGTCGGCGACCAGCCATGACATCGGGTAGTCGGCCCACCTGTCCCGCTTGCGCAGCTCGGCGTAGACGCTCTGCGGGCTGTCGGAGTACTGGCGCCCGGTGTAGGTGTCGAAGAGGATGCCCTCGGTGATCTCCTTCGCCCGCTGGGCCGGGTAGAAGGTCTCCCGGAGCTCGCGCTGGGCGAAGGTGCCGCGCTCGGCGGGGCGCAGGTCGGTACCGACCTGCAGCACCGGGATGCCGCGCCCCTGGTAGGAGAGCGTGTAGGCGCGCTCGGGGCTCTCGGTCTCCAGCGGCAGCCCGTGGATGAGGGTGTCGTCGAACTCCACACCCACGTCCACGCCGGCCACGTCCGCGCCGGTTACCTCGGCGCCCTCCGCTCCCTTGGTCTTCTCGGCGGGATCCTCCCTGACCCGGCCCCACAGCTGGTAGGTGCCGGTCGACAGGGAGAGCTCACCGGACAGGGTGGCGATGCGGGAGGGGTCGAACCGGGCCGTGAAGCGGTTTCCGGAACGCTCCACGGTGAGTTCGTGCTCCTCGTCCCGGCCCCGCGCCTTGGCGACGATGTTCAGGTCCACACCGGAGGGGAAGTCCCCGCCCAGGACCAGGACGCGCTCCTGCCACTCGGCGCGGTCGACCACCGGCCGGGCCCGACCCGCGCGCAGCCTGAGGTGGCCGGTGAAGGTGCGCTGGACGGCCAGCTGCTGCTGGGCGCCCTCGGAGTCGTAGGCGGTGGTCTCGACGTCCTCGGGCAGAACGAGCGGGAGGGTGCGCTGGTCGTCGGTGACCAGGTGGGCGTCCCACTCCTCCTGCCGGATCACCCCGCCGCACTCGCTGAGGCTGCGGGCGAAGAGCTCCTCACCGCTGATCCTGGCGTCGAAGCGGCCGCCCTGGATGGTGACCGGGTAGCTGAGCTGGGCCGTGCCCGGGCGCCGGACCAGCCGGAGCTCGGTGGCCTCGGCCGCGGGCGCGGACAGCAGCTCGCCGCTCAGGGACAGTTCAGCGGTCCGGGGGTCGAAGTGGTGCTCGGTGACCCGTACGCGCGCCGGTTCGACCGCGATGACCAGGTGCTTGTCCTTGTTCCACTGCGGGCGGATCCACACGTCGTCGCCCACGCTCTGGTAGCCGGGGCGCTCGGGCGGCCCGGCCACCGGACTGGACACGATGCGGCGCCGGGCCAGGCTGCGGTTGAACACCACGAGCTCGACCTTCCACTCGCCCGGTACCCAGCCCCCCGAGGTGCGCAGGCGGCGCGGGTCCACGACGACGGTGAAGCCGCCGTAGTCGTGCCGGGCGGAGTCGGGCAGGTCGGGCAGGCGGTACTCGGCGGCCAGGCGGGTACGCACCGGGACGCGGACGCGGCGCTTGGTGGCGGTGTTGACCACGAAGGCGATCGCGTGCTGCTGCCAGCGCTTGCGCGCCCGCAGGTTGCGGATGCCGAACCGGCCGCTGATGTGCAGGCGGCCGTTCTCCCAGCGGATGTCCTCGGTCTTCTGCCGGACCTTGATCTCGTCCTCGAGGCGGTAGATCTCCCGGGGCACGGCCTTGTCCGGGTCCTTGGCGCCGAAGAACGGATAGCGAATGTAGTAGCCCAGCCCCTGCCGGACGACAGTGGCTTTCTTGATCTCCACGCTCTTGGCGAAGGTCGCGACCTCCAGCACGTCGGCCAGGCGCCGTTTGCGCACCAGGTGGAGCAGCAGGCGGTCCAGCACGTTGAGGCCGCGCAGGAGGGCGTTGGGGACCTCGTCGAGGTAGGTGTTCAGCAGCTCGATGGCGGTCTCGCGGACCTGCTCGTCGGCGTCGTCGAGCCGTAGGAGCATGCGGTGGAGTTCGCCCTGGAGGCGGATACGGTGCCACTGCTCGCGGTCGGCGCTGGTGAGCTCGGCGGAGAGTTCGCGCATGAGAGTGATGCGCCGGGTGAGTACCGCGCTGTCCAGGGGGATGCCCGCGCTCTCGCGTTCGCGCATCAGCAGGACCGGTGCGGGCAGGACGTCGACGGCCCGGGCGAGCAGCGTGGCCCGGCCGAGGGCGAGGTCGGTGTCCTCCGGGGCGATGTCGAGGTCGGGCAGGGAGTCCCAGAACTCCTTGCGCCAGAGCCGGTTGCCCAGGGTGGCGTCGGCCACCAGTCCGGGCACGGAGCGGGGGTCCTCCGCCAGCCGGTGGCGGCCGAACTTCCTGTGCGCCTTGGAGGGCGCGGCACCCAGTTCGTTGAACTGGTGGACGTTGCCGACGACCAGGTCCGAGCGGGTGTCCGCCGCGCTGCGCACCAGGTAGGCCAGGGCGTAGGCGGTGAGCGCGTCGGAGCCGGTGAGGAAGAGCAGGTGGCTGCCGGTGGCCGCGGCACCACCCAGGGAACGCGCCTCGGGGTGGTTCGGGGCCGGTTCGCCGGACAGCAGGGTGACGCTGAGCCCGGCGGGCGGCGCCTGAGCGAAGGCCGCGGCGGTGGCCAGGCCGTCCTCGCGGGCGGACTCGACGGCCTCGTCGCCCTGGTCGTTCTCCTCGGGGCGGGGCGCGTCGGGGTCGGGGAGGGTTCCCTCCTCGTCCCCGTTGTCGCCGTTCTCGCCGTTCTCCCCGTTGGCTCCCTGATCAGCGGAGCCGGGTTCGGCGAGCGCCGGTCTCGGGGCGCCGTTGGTGGTGCGGACCGGGACGAGGACGACCTCGATGTCCGGCCGTAGGGCACCGTCGGGCGCCGCGTCCCCGCCCTGGGTCTCGTCACGTTGACGGGCCAGGGAGTCGAGGCAGTTCTGCAAGTGTGGTTCGGTGACGTCGAACGTCACGACAACTGTGGGTTCGGGCACGGAAATTGACACCCTCCGGAGGGTTCGTCGCTTGCACGACGTGCGGGCACCGTGGTGCGGACGGTCCGCGTTGATCAGACGGCCAGTAACTGAATGTAGGCGGTTCCTGACCCGTCTCGTGTCAAACCCGGAACAGAAGGGGATGCGGGTGCGAGGGGGGATCGCGCGGCGGTGTCACGCTGCTGCCGCGCCTTCACCCGGCGCTGTGCCAGGTCCCTGCACTAGGGTCAGATCCAACGTTTCAAGGATTATCACAGGCGCTGGGGCGCGGTTCGCACACCTGAGGGCCCTCATCAGGCCCGGGCGGAGTACACAGCGCCGGGACACAGGAAGAGGAACGGGCGGCGATGGCCTCTCCCGAGCACGAGGACGAACGACGACGAGCCGGGCAGGGACGCCCCCTTCCCCTGGGTGACAGCCTTCTCACACCGGGCGCCGGGCGGTTGCGCCGCGAGGTCGAGCAGCGCAGCGCGGTACCCCTGGTCTGGTTGCACCAGCGGCCGCGGTGGATACCGCCGGTGATCTTGGGAGCACTGTTCATCGCGGGGCTGATGGCCCCCGGCCCACTGGGCGCGCTGTGTCTGCTGCTGGTGGCGGTGTTCTTCCTGTGGCTGGCCTACCTCACCTGGCCCTCCCTGACCCGGCAGCAGCGGGTGCCCCGCGTGCTGATGATGCTGGTGGTGCTGGTCTTGGCCATGGCCCGGATGCTGGGTTTCTGAGGGGCGGGCCTCTGAGGGACAGGACACCCCCGTTAATTTTGACAACCATTTTCGTTTTCGCCATAATGAAGCAGTGTCTGCCCAGTTCACGGAGGACGGGGCCCCGAGCCCCGAGACCCCGCCCGCCTTCCAGGCCATCGAAGCGCGAGTCGCCTACGACGGCGTTCCCGTCCTCGACGACCTCAGCCTCGAGATACCCGTGGGTCAGACCATGGCCGTCCTCGGACCCAACGGTTCGGGCAAGTCCACCCTGATGCGCGCGATGCTCGGCATCGTCCCCCTCAGCTCCGGCGAGATCCTCGTACACGGCACGCCGCTGCGCCGGTTCCGGGACTGGAAGCGGATCGGCTACGTGCCTCAGCGGCTCACCGCCGGGGGCGCCGTGCCCGCCACCGTGCGCGAGATCGTCGCCTCCGGGCAGGTCGCCAGGCGCCGCCGGCTCTCCTGGCCGACCCGGGCCGACCGCGCTGCCGTCGACGAGGCCCTGGCCGCCGTGGACCTGTCCGACCGGGCCGGTAGCGCCGTGCGCGAGCTCTCCGGCGGCCAGCAGCAGCGGGTGCTGATCGCCCGCGCGCTCGCCGGGCGGCCCGACACCTTCGTGATGGACGAGCCCATGGCCGGGGTGGACGCCGAGAACCAGCGCGCACTGGCCAAGGCCATCGCCCGCCTGCGCGACCACGGCAGCACCGTGGTCCTGGTCCTGCACGAGTTGGGCCCGCTGGAAGAGGTCATCGAGCGCTCGGTGGTGTTGGACCACGGCCGGATCGTGCACGACGGCACAGCGCCAGAGGCCACCGGGGAGTGCGCGCGTCCCGGACACGAGCACCAGCACCCCCACCCCGACCCCAACGACCCCGATCCGCACGCCGCGCCCACTGCCGCGCCGTCGGAGATGATCAGACTCGAGGTGCCCCGCCGTGACTGAGCTGCTCCAGTACGAGTTCATGCGGCGCGCGCTGATCGCCGCGGTGCTGGTCGGCCTGGTCACCCCGATCATCGGCACCTTCCTGGTCCAGCGGCGGCTCGCCCTGCTGGGTGACGGCATCGGCCACATCGCCCTGACCGGCGTGGCCCTGGGCCTGCTCACCAGCACTTCGCCGGTGCTCACCGCGGCCGTCGTGGCCACCGCGGGCGCCATCGTGATGGAGCTGGTCCGGGTGCGCACGCGTACCAGCGGCGACGTGGCGCTGGCGCTGCTGTTCTACGGCGGTATCGCGGGCGGTGTGCTGCTCATCGGGATGACCCCGGGGGCGAGCAACGCCACCCTGACCTCCTACCTGTTCGGCTCGGTGAGCACCGTTGGCGAGCAGGACATCTGGATCGTGGGTGTGCTGGCGGTCGGCGTGATCGCGGTGCTGGCGGTGTTCGGCCGCGAGCTGTTCGTGCTGTGTCAGGACGAGGAGGTGGCCAGGGCGCACGGCCTCCCGGTCCGTTTCCTGAGCATCCTGCTGGCGGTGACCGCCGCGCTGACCGTGGTGATCGCGATGCGGGTGGTGGGTGTGCTGATGGTGAGCGCGCTGATGATCGTCCCGGTCGCCGCCGCCCAGCAGCTGAGCCGAAGCTTCCGGGTGACGATGGGGTTGGCGATCCTGATCGGGCTGCTCTCCTCGCTCGGCGGCCTGACCACGGCCTTCTACTCCGACCTCTCGCCGGGCGCCACGATCGTGCTGCTCGCCCTGGCGTTCTTCTGCCTCGCCGTGCTCGTCGGCGGGGTCCTGCGCCGCCTGACCAAGCGGCGCCCACCGGCCCCCCTGCATCCCGTTGCGGAGGGCCCGGCGGATACGATGCCCCAGACTGATCGGGGGAGGGTGACACCATGAGTACACGACGCGACGCGGTTCGCCAGGCGCTGACCGAGTCCTCCGGTTTCCGTAGCGCGCAGGACCTTTACGCGGACCTGCGGGCCGACGGATCGAAGATCGGCCTGACCACGGTCTACCGGGCGCTGCAGGCGCTGAGCGACTCCGGCGAGGTGGACGTGCTGCGCACCGACGACGGCGAGGCCGTCTACCGTGCGTGCGACACCGAGAGCCACCACCATCACCTGGTGTGCCGTTCGTGCTCCACTGCCGTGGAGATCGAGGGCCCCACCGTGGAGAAGTGGGCCGCCGAGGTGGGGGCCCAGCACGGATTCACCGGGGTGACCCACACCGTCGAGGTGTTCGGCACCTGCGGGAACTGCTCCCTGCGCACCGCGCAGCGGGCCTGACCGACGACATCCGGGCCTCGCGCACACCTTTTCGTTTCACGGTGTGTGCGGGGTCTTCGTCGTCTGTGATAGCTGTGGCGTGCGCGGGCCCGTGGGACTGGTGCGCCCGAGTGAACTACACAGCGTCAGGGACCCTGACGCACGGAAACCGGCGTGCACGTGGTCTCCACCCGATGGTTACCCGCTGGTAGTCATGCTGTGCGGTGGCTGGGCCAGGCTTTGTGTTCGTGTACAGACGAACAACGGCGGCGCTGCTGTCCGCGCTGCTCATCTCCCCGCTCCTGTCCGCCTCCCCCGCCTCCGCCGAACCGGGCCCCTCCGTCCAGCAGGACGCGGCCCACCCCCGCATCGTCACCCACAACGCCTTCCTGCTGCCCAAGGCCCTCTACCCGAACTGGGGCCAGGACATCCGCGCCGACCTGACCGTCCAGGACGGCCTCCTCTCCGGTCAGGACGTGGTGGTCCTGCAGGAACTGTTCGAGAACTCCAGCGCCGAACGCCTGCGCTCGGGACTGGCCGAGGAGTACCCGCACGGCACACCCGTCCTGGGCCGCTCCACCTCCGGCTGGGACCACACCACCGGTTTCCGGCACGAGACCGTCACCAACGGCGGTGTGAGCGTGCACAGCGTCTGGCCGGTCCTGCGCGCCGAACAGCACGTGTTCTCCCGCGCCTGCGGGGCCGACTGGTTCTCCAACAAGGGCTTCGCCTACGTGGAGCTGGAGACCCCCGAAGGCCCGCTGCACGTGGTGGGCACGCACATGCAGTCCGAGGACAGCGCCTGCGCCGACGGCGAGGACGAGAGCGTCCGCGAGGCCCAGCTGGACCAGATCGTCGCGCTGCTGGACGAGAAGGCCATCCCCGACGACGAGCGGATCTACGTGGCCGGTGACCTGAACATCGTGGGCGGCAGCGCCGAATGGGACCGGGCGGTCAAGCGGCTCGACGCCGTGGAGCCGGCCTACACCGGCGACGCGATCTCCTGGGACCCCACCACCAACTCGATCGCCGCCTACGACTACCCCGACTGGGACCCGCAGCAGCTGGACCACGTCCTGCCCGTCCGCAACGGCGCGGCCCCGCGGTCCTACGTCAACGAGACGCGGGCCGTGAAGAGCGAACCCTGGACGGTCCGCTCCTGGGGCCGCGACTACACCTATGACGACTACTCCGACCACTACCCGGTCTTCGGCGCCGCTCCCGCCGTCTGACCGGCCCTGAACGCACGCCCGGAGGACCCCGCCGTCGGCGGGGTCCTCCGTCCTTTTCCGGCGGCCCGTCCCGTTTCTCCGCACACGACGGCTAGGGTGCGCACAGTCACTCTCGACAGAACCGCCGCCGATGAGCGAATCTGGGAAGGATTCCCGTTGGGTTACTGGAGGAAGCATCCGAGGAAGGAGGGCGAGGAGGCGCTCCGGCAGATCTCGGACCTCGGATGGCGGATCGAGAATCCGCCCACCTACTACACGATCAAGTGCCCGTGCGGTAACCACCAGAGACAGGTGCACCTGACACCCGCCAACCCGAACTACTGGAATCAGACCGTACGCTTCGTCAGACGAGTGTGCCGGCCCGAGCAGAAGGAGGACGTGTGAGCGCGAGGAAGGCCACCCAGCTCTCCCTCCAGTTCCAACTGGCCGCGGCGCCCGCGACCACCCCGGAGATGTTCCACGCCCACGGCGAGGCCGTGATGCGCGAACTGCTCGAACTCGAGAGGCTGAACTCCGACTTCACCGACTCCACCGTGAGCACCGACGCCGCCGAGCGGAGCATCACCGTGGAGATCCTGCTCCTGGACGAGACGGATCCGACCCGGGTGCTGGGCCGGGGCCTGGACCTCGTCCGCACGGCGATCCACGCGGCGGGCGGTTCCACACGCAACTGGCCGGTCAGCCCTCTGCCGAGCAAGGTCAACATGGCCACCACCCAGAACCTGACCCCGACCGGCTGAGTAGGCCCGGCCCCACACACGTGTGCGGCCCCCGGTGTCGAGGGCCGCACGGCGTGGTCAGTGGTGATCCCGGCTCTGCGGCGGGTCGCAGCGTTCCAGGGTGGGGCGTTTGGCGTGGACGCCGTCGCCCGAGGAACGGCCGGTGAGGCGGCGGTGGATCCACGGGACGAGGAACTCGCGGGCCCAGTGCAGGTCCTCCTGGCGGGCGGCGCGCCAGTCGCGGGGCGCGGGGGGCGGCCAGGGCTCGTTCCAGTCGCCGTCGACCGGGATGTCCAGGACCTCGCACACGCGCAGGGCCAGGCGCCGGTGGCCCTCCGAAGACAGGTGGAGGCGGTCCCAGTTCCAGGCGTGCGCGTCCGAGAAGATCTTCATGCTCCACACGTCGACGACGTCGCAGCCGTACTTGTCGGCGACGGCGCGCATGTGCATGTTGTAGGTGGCGATCTTGCCGCGCAGGTGGCGCATGACCGGCTGCCAGTTGGTGTCGAAGCCGGTGAAGATGAGCACCCGGGCTCCGGTGGCGCGCAGGTCGGCGATCATCGACTCGAAGATCTCGACGACCTGGTCGGGGTCGCTGCCCGGGCGGATGATGTCGTTGCCGCCCGCGCAGACGGTGATGAGGTCGGGCTTCATCTCGACCGCACGCGGCACCTGCTCGTCGCGGATCTGCGCGATGAGGCGCCCGCGGATGGCGAGGTTGGCGTAGCGGACCTCGGGCACGTGGTCGGCGAGGTGTTCCGCCACGCGGTCGGCCCAGCCTCGATAGCGGCCGTTGGGCACGCTGTCGCTGTCCGGGTAGTGGTCGCTCATGCCCTCGGTGAAGCTGTCCCCGAGGGCGACGTAGGACAGAATGTCCTTGCTTTTCAGGTCACCGGGAGATCCGGTCGGCACACCGCTCATGGTGTTCGATGATGCTACTCAAGGCCCTGGTTACGCGACAGTAGGTAGATGGTTTGTCGCTTTTTGGGGTTGAGCTCACACCATGGGCGGTGTGCCCGGAAACCTCGCGCCAGACGCGGCTGCGGCGTCAGCGGTCCTTGGTGAGCGGGGTGAGCTCGGGGCGCTTGGCGGTCACCGTGTCACCCGAGGACTTACCGGTGAGCCTGCGCCCGATCCACGGCCCCAGGGACTCCTTGACCCAGTGCAGGTCGTCCCGGCGCGCCTCGGTCCAGCTGACCGGGTCCGCCTCGGGCCAGGGCGCGTCCCAGCGCTCCTCGGTGGGCACGCCCAGGACCTCGGCCACGCGCAGGGCGAGGCGTCGGTGGCCCTCCGGGGACATGTGCAACCGGTCCTCGTCCCAGGCACGGGAGTCCGTGAGCACGTCCATGGACCACTGGTCGACCAGGAAGCAGTCGTGCTTGTCGGCGATCGCGCGCACGTTCATGTAGTAGCGCGCGAACAGGCCGATGGTGCCGCGCATGTAGCCCGTGGCCACGTTCACGCCGGTGAAGAGCACGACCTGACTGCCCTTGGCGCGCAGGCGACCCACCGTGTGGTCCAGGATCTTGGCCAGGCGCTCGGGGTCGCCGGCGGGGCGCAGCAGGTCGTTGCCGCCCGCGCACAGGGTGACCAGGTCCGGAGCCATCTCCAGGGCGGGCGGGACCTGGTCGGTGACGATCTGGCGGATGAGCTTGCCGCGCACGGCGAGGTTGGCGTACTCGATCCCGCCCGTGTGGTCGGCCAGGTGCTCGGCCAGCCGGTCCGCCCAGCCGCGGAAGACACCGCCGCCGTCCGGGTAGGGGTCGCCCACGCCCTCGGTGAAGCTGTCACCGAGCGAGGCGAGCGTCATCCCGGGCCTGATCAGCGGGGACTCCGACCCCGTGGAGTCCGCGGCCTTCTGCGAGCCGTTGCCTTCGGCCATCACTTCTTCTCCTCCTCCACCGGGTTGGGTACTGCCCCGCCGTAGCGGCGGTCCCGGCTCGCGTACATCTCACAGGCTCGCCACAGGTCGCGGCGGTCGAAGTCGGGCCAGAGCGTCTCCAGGAAGACGAACTCGGCGTAGGCGGACTGCCAGAGAAGGAAGTTGGACAGCCGCTGCTCACCCGAGGAGCGCACGAACAGGTCCACCGGCGGGACGTCCGGGGCGTACAGGTGCTGGGAGAGGGTGTCCTCGGTGATCTTCTCCGGGGAGATCTGCCCGGCGGCGGCCTGCCTGGCCAGCTCGCGCGCGGCGTCCACGATCTCGGCCTGTCCGCCGTAGTTCACACAGAACTGGAGGGTGAGCCCGGTGTTGTCCTTGGTCATCTCCTCCGCGTCCTTGAGCTCCTTGATGACGCTCTTCCAGAGCATCCCGGAGCGTCCGGCCCACTTGACGCGCACGCCGCGGGCGTGCAGCTCGTCTCGGCGGTTGCGGATGGTGTCGCGGTTGAAACCGAGGAGGAAGCGCACCTCGTCGGGCGAGCGCTTCCAGTTCTCGGTGGAGAAGGCGTAGGCCGACAGATGGGGGACGCCCATCTCCAGGGCGCCCTCGATCACGTCGAAGAGCGAGGACTCGCCGGCCTTGTGGCCCTCGGTGCGCGGCAGGCCGCGTTCCTTCGCCCAACGGCCGTTGCCGTCCATGACCACGGCCACGTGGCGGGGCACCAGGTCGGCGGGGAGCCGCGGGGGCCGGGCCCCGCTGGGGTGCGGGACGGGCGGGGTGTAGTCCCGCTCGCGCCGCTTACCGTTGTCGAAGCTGAACAGACTCAAGAACGCTCCACATGGCGCAGTGATCGGATTCCGTTTTCCAGGTGCCACTGTAGGTAGGCCGCGACCAGCCCGCTGCACTCGGAGCGGTACTTGCCGTCGCTGGCGTCCGCGCTGTCCCAGTCGCCCCCGAGCAGCGCCGACATGAGTCGGAGCGTGTCCGGTGAGGGGTGCGTGGAACCGTGGGGACGGCACACCGAGCAGACCATACCGCCGGCGTGGACCGCGAACGCACGGTGCTCCCCCCGGCTGCCGCAGCGGGCGCACTCGGTCAGGGCCGGGGCGTACCCGGCCACGGACAGGGACCGGAGGAGGTAGGCGTCCAGGACCAGCCGGGAGTCGTGGCTTCCCTCTCCCAGGGTACGCAGGGCGCCGATGAGCAGGAGGAACTGGCGTAGGGCCGGGTCCTTCTCCACGGCGACGATCTTCTCGGCGGTCTCCAGCATCGCGGTGGCGGCGGTGTAGCGGGCGTAGTCGGACACGACCGCGGCCCCGTAGGAGCGCACGGTCTCGGCCTGGGTGATGACGTCCAGGGTCCGGCCGGTGTGCAGCTGGAGGTCGACGTGGGTGCACGGCTCCAGCCGGGCGCCGAAGCGCGACTTGGTGCGGCGCACGCCCTTGCCGACGGCGCGCACCAGCCCGGTGCGGCGGGTCAGGAGGGTGACGATGCGGTCGGCCTCGCCCAGCTTCTGGTTGCGCAGGACTACGCCTTCGTCGCGGTAGAGACTCACGGTCCCATTGTCGCGGATGGCACCGACCGTCCCGTGCGGTCCGGTACGGACCACCGACGCGGGTTTCCCGGTGTCCCGACGACGCGCACCACCCTGAACTGGTTTATTACGGTTTGGATTCCCTTTTTCGGATATTTGCTCTACTCTCACGCGCTAGGGCCTGATGGTTTCGGTCCCGCCGCCCCTCCCCCGCGGCTTTGACGACCGAGACCGTAAACCTGGCCCGATCCACACGAAGCCACTGATTTCTCACGTGGCCATGGGCACGGGAAGACCCGACCCGGGGAAGACCCACCCCGGCGGCGGAACCCCGTCGGGAGCCGAGGTCCCCGACCACCCCGCAGGGGTGCCCGAACTATTCCCCACCCGGCACGGAAGGCAGAGCGATATGGCGCGAGGTCGCCGAGGCAGGCGCAGAATGAGCGCTCGCGAACAGCGCTCGCGAACAGCGCTCGGACCACGAGGAACCACGTAGGAAGGGCAAGAAGGCCAGGAAGGTCCCGCTGGTCGCCGCGATGGCCGCGATCCCGGTGGGCCTGACCCTGGCCGGGGCCCTGGTGCTCTCCGGAGTCGGTAACGAGGCGGACCCCGCGGACGGCACGACCGCCGCTGGTGTCGGCGAGGTGGGCGGCGCGATCAGCGACGACTCCAACGCTCCCGACACGGCCGCCGACGACGACTTCTTCGAGCCGCCCACCGACGCGCCCGAAGCCGCCGAACCCCAGGGGGACAACGGCCCGCAGAGCACCGCGGTCACCGCTTCCTCGTCCACCGAGGGCTCCGAAGACTCCGGGGCCGAGGAGGACGCGGGCAACCGCGGCGATGGCGGCAGCGGAGGCGGAGGCAACGGCTCCGGTGGTGGGAACGGTGGCGGCGGCAACGGGGGCGGTGGCGGCGGCAACCAGGCCGCCGGCGGTCCCAGCGCCTCGGCCGTGGTGACCCTGGTCAACAGCGAGCGCGCCGCGAACGGCTGCGGCCCGCTGCGCGTGGACGACCGGCTGACGGCTGCCGCCCAAGAGCACAGCGAGGACATGGACGCCCGTAACTACATGGCGCACGAGAGCCCCGACGGCGAGGGCCCGGGCGATCGTGCGAGCAGGCACGGGTACGACTCCTGGGGCGCCGAGAACGTCGCGAAGGGTCAGCGCACCGCCGACCAGGTCATGGACGCGTGGATGAACAGCCCCGGTCACCGGGCCAACATCCTCAACTGCGGCCTGGTCGCCATCGGTGTCGGCGAGGCCAACTTCGCCTGGACCCAGAAGTTCGGCTGGGAGTAGTCAGCACAGGCTGGCAGGGACACCGGAGGAACAGCGAGAGCGGACCGCATCCCCGACGGGGGTGCGGCCCGCTCTCGTCATGCCGGGCGGGCGGACCGAGCATCTCCGGTACGAACCGCCCAGCCCCGAAGGGGCGAGGAGAGTGTGCCGGTGATTGCCAGGAGCAGGTCGAGAAGGAACCGCCAGCCGGGTGACCAGCGCCACAGAACGGATGGCTAGAGTGCTTCGGGTGAGCATCGAGATCCGGCCCGCGACCGGCACCGACCTACCCCACGTCCTGCGACTCCTCGGCGAGATGTACCCGGAGGACCCCGTGCTGTCAGCGGCTCGGTCCGCCCGGATCTGGGCGGAGATCGAGGCGCAGAGCGGCAGATCCATGCTGGTTGCGCAGGACCACTCGGGTGATCTGTTGGGCACTGTGGACTGCGTGGTCATGCCGAACCTGAGCCGGGGCGGTCGACCGCGCCTGGTCATGGAGAACCTGATCGTGTCCGAGTCCCACCGCCGCCGGGGTGTGGGCCGCCTGCTCATGACCGAGGTGCGGTGGACCGCCGAGCGGGAGGGCTGCTACAAGATCCAGTTCCTCGCCGCCGAGGACGCCTACGTGCACACTTTCTACCGCTCCTGCGGCTTCTCGCAGTGGAAGGGCGGCGGGTTCTACCTGTACCTGTGATCCCCTGCCTCTGGCTCCGGTCCACGGCGTCACCCGGGGGTGGAAGGATGCGCTCATGCGAGAACTGAGCGAACTCGTCGACGTCCAGCACCGCGCATGGCCGGAGCTGAGCCGGATGTTCGAGGCCGGCCCCCTTGATGTGCGGGTGCTGCCGCCAGATCCTGAACACCCGGGACGATGCCTGCTGCGGGTCCAGGTGGGTGCGGGGTCCTTCCTCGGCGCGGTCGCCTTGGAGTCCAGCGGGATCCTGGTGGACGGCGGTTGGCTGCGGGTGCACGGCGGCGGTTGCGCCGACCTGCCCGGGCTGGACCGGGTCAACGGCATGACCGGCGAGATCGGGGACGTGCGCCCGGCGCGGCTGGTGGTGGCGCACGACGTGATCGGCGGGGTCTTCGCCCTCAACGGGCCGGAGACCGAGGCCCTGGGCTGGCCGGGAGCCCCTGGCGAGATGGTCTACTTCGCACCGGACAGCCTGGAGTGGGAACCCCTCGGCACCGGCTGCTCAGGGTGGTGGGAGCGGCTGTTGGCGGGCCACCTGACCGAGTTCTACGAGGGCCTGCGCTGGCCGGGCTGGCGAGCGGAGACCGCGAACCTGCCCCCGTCGACGGGTGTCACGGTGTACCCGTTCCTGTGGTCAGCCGAAGCTCAGTCGGACCTGGCCGCGACCACCCGGACACCCGCTCCGGTGGCCGAGCTGGTCGGAGCGAACCTGGAGTTCTGCTCGTCCCTGGGTCTTCCCGCCCCGGGGCCGCTGGGTTCCTTCTGAGTGTCCGTCCGGCACACGGGACGGGGCCCGCGACGCGGGCTGGATCTCCAGCCGTGGTCGCGGGCCCCGTTCGTTCGGTGCCAGGGGCAGCCGGTCGCGGCGGGCCAATCGCCGCGATTCGGGTGTGTGGTTCAGGTGGTGCGGGTCAGGCGCGGCCGATAGCGCTGCACATGGCCTTCAGCGAGGCCGTGGTGATGCTGCTGTGGATTCCCACGCCCCACACCGTCTTACCGTCGATCTCGGCCTCCACGTAGGCGGCGGCACGGGCGTTGCCGTCCTCGCCCATGGAGTGCTCCACGTAGTCGATGACCCGGACCTTGACGTCCACGTCGGCCAGGGCGTCACCGAAGGCCGAGATGGGGCCGTTGCCGGTGCCCTTCAGCTCGCGGATCTCACCGTTGACGCGGGCGTCGGCCTCGATCGTGTAGGTGCCGTCCTCGGCGGTGCTGGAGCGGTGCGCCAGAACCGCGACCGGACCGGCCTCGGCCAGGTAGGTGTCGGAGAAGACGTCCCAGATCTTCTCGGCCTGGAACTCGCCGCCATCGGTGTCCATGTGGCCCTGGATGACCTGGGAGAACTCGATCTGCAGGCGGCGCGGCAGGTCCAGCGAGTGGTCGCGCTGCATGATGTAGGAGACGCCGCCCTTGCCGGACTGGCTGTTGACCCGGATGACCGCCTCGTAGTTGCGGCCCACGTCCTTGGGGTCGATGGGCAGGTACGGGACGTCCCACGGGTAGTCCTCGACGGCCTTGCCCGCTTCTTCGGCTCGGGCGTCCAGGTCGGTGAAGCCCTTCTTGATGGCGTCCTGGTGGGAGCCGGAGAAGGCCGTGTAGACCAGGTCGCCGCCGTAGGGGTGGCGGGGTGCGACCGGCAGCTGGGTGCAGTGCTCGACCGTGCGGCGGATCTCGTCGATGTCGGAGAAGTCGATCTTGGGGTCCACGCCCTGGCTGAACAGGTTCATGCCCAGGGTGATGAGGCAGACGTTGCCGGTGCGCTCGCCGTGGCCGAACAGGCAGCCCTCGACGCGGTCGGCACCGCCCATGACGGCCAGTTCGGCGGAGGCCACCCCGGTGCCGCGGTCGTTGTGCGGGTGCACGGACAGGACCACGTGCTCGCGCCGCGACAGGTTGCGGCTCATCCACTCGATCTGGTCGGCGTAGACGTTGGGCGTGGAGCGCTCGACGGTGGCGGGCAGGTTCAGGATGATCTCGCGGCCCGGGCCGGGCTGCCAGACGTCCATGACGGCCTCGCAGACCTCCAGGGCGAAGTCCAGCTCGGTGTCGACGAAGATCTCCGGCGAGTACTCGTAGCCGAAGTACTCGGTGTCACCCAGGTACTGCTCGGCGAAGCGCATCACGTGGCGGGTGCCCTCGACCGCGATGTTCTTGCAGGCCTCGCGGTCGACCCGGAAGACGACACGGCGGAAGGTGGGCGCGGTGGCGTTGTACAGGTGCACGGTGGAGCGCTTGGCGCCGACCAGGCTCTGCACGGTGCGCTCGATCAGGTCCTCGCGCGCCTGGGTCAGTACGGAGATCTGTACGTCGTCGGGGATCAGGTCGTCCTCGATCAGCGACCGGACGAAGTCGAAGTCGGTCTGGCTGGCGGAGGGGAAGCCGACCTCGATCTCCTTGTAGCCCATCTTGACCAGCAGCTGGAAGATCTCGTGCTTGCGCGCGGAGTCCATCGGCTCGATCAGTGCCTGGTTGCCGTCACGCAGGTCGGTGGACAGCCAGCGGGGCGCTTCGGTGATGGTCTTCGTGGGCCAGGTACGGTCCGGCAGGTCCACCGGAGCGAAGGGCTCGTAACGGTGGAACGGCATGGGGCTGGGCTTCTGCTGCGGCACCATAACGGTGTGGCTCCTCGGGAAAAGTGTGGCGCGTGATGTCGTGGTCGACACGGCAAGCCGAAGTCCCGCGGCGAGGGGCCGACCTTTTAACGATCCCCGCCGCGGCCACTAAGAAGGAGGAGCTCGCGCAGCATAACGATCGTTACGCTAGCAGACCGGTGACGGAATTCGGTACCCGCTGTCCACATGATGGGACACCCCTCGCTGAACTGCGGCGATTCGCACGCTTCCTGCGGATTTTAGATGATCGTTCAAAACAGGTACCTCGACTTCAAGATACAGCCGGGAGCGGTTACCCTGGAGGCGAACCCTTCAGTGCTAGGGGGGTCATACGGATTCCGTCGGCGGGACCCAGGGTGCGGCCAACACCCGAGGCCTCGGCAGGCAGGTAAGCCCTACCGCCGCAGAGCCGGTACCGCCGACGGAGATCCTTTCCAACGCCCGCCCCCGGAGCCAGGGGGCGGGCGTTTCTCTTGTCCGCTACCTACGCACCCGCTGTCATCTGGCGCTTGGGACCGTCAGGCCATCAGGCCCAGTCGTGCCCGCGCCAATGCCAGGCGTTCCACCCCGACACGCGCGCGGCGTGCGGGGCGGGCGTCCGAGTAGCCGCTCGATCTCCACCGGGAGCCTGAGTGCCGAGATGATCGCCTCCGTGGTTGCCATGCAAGTACAGCGCTCACCTCGGGCCGCCCGTCAGGACACTTGTTTGCATATACTTCAAGAGCATCCGTATATACAAGGAGGTTCTGCGATGAGCAAGGTCCTGATCGACATCGACGACGAGGCTCTGGCCCGGGCTTCTGAAATCCTCGGTACCAAGACCAAGAAGGACACGGTCAACACCGCCCTCCAGGAAACCGTGCGCAGACTGGACAGAGCCGCTGCCCTGGCTGAGATGCGTGAACTCGTGACCGAAGGCGGCGTGGACCTCGAGGTGCTGGATGACAAGCGGGAGTACCGCCGGTGAGCCCAGCCGTCTACCTAGTGGACACCAGCGCACTCGCCCGGATCTACAGCAACCCTGAAGGAAACGAGGAATGGGACCACGCCCTCATCCACGGCACAGTGGCGGTCTGTCCCATCACCGAACTCGAGTTCCTCTACAGCGCGCGCTCCGACAGACACCGAGAGCAGATGGTTCACCTGCTCAACCGCATGCTGCTTCCGGTTGGCCTGGGTGAGGAACACTTCGCCCGCGCCTGGGAAGTCCAGCGTCTCCTCACTGCCAGAGGCGAGCACCGCAGCGCGGGCCCGGTAGACCTGTTGGTTGCCGCCTGCGCCGAGATGCACGGACTCACTCTGCTACACGATGACAACGACTTCGAGACGATCGCCCGCATCACCGGGCAGAAGGTCCGCCGGATCTGAATCCGTGCTGGAGCGCGAGAAACCGAGGGGCGGCACTGAGCCAGCGAAGAACGTTACCGCCCCTCGGGGTTGGTGGAGGCCCCCTCCTGCCGGTCGCGGAGGGGGCCTGAGCCACGGGGTCGGGGTGCAGGTCCGACCCCGTGGCCGTCTGTGGCGGGTCCGGGCCCCGATGACGCGCCCGGACCCGATGAACTCACCGGGCTTCGCGGAGAACCGCGCGGGTTACTCGCCGGGGACCGGCTCGAACTCCTTCACCGCGTTGATCGCCGGGCCGTGCGGGGTGTTGGCCTCGCGCTCGATCATGATCTCGACGAGCACCGGGCGGGAGGTGGTCTGCGCCTGCTTGCGCGCCCACTCCAGGGACTCCCGGATCTCCGAGGGCTCCCAGACGCGGCGGCCGGAACAGCCGTAGGCCTCCATCAGCTTCACGCTGTCGGTGCCGTACTCGTCGTAGTGGATGTCCACCTGGTAGTTCATGTCGAACGGGATCGACGCCTGGCGGATCAGGCCCAGGTACTCGTTGTTGAGCATGATGATCACGTACGGCACGTTGTACTGCGCCGCGACCGCCAGCTCCTCGACCATGTACTGGAAGCCGTAGTCGCCGACGATGCCGACCACCTCGGCGTCCGGCTCGGTGTTCTTCAGCGCCTTCTTGACGCCGATGGCCGCCGGGATCTCCCAGCCGAGCGGGCCCGCCTGGCCGCAGATCTGGTAGTGGCGCGGCTTGTACGCCTTCTGGTGCTGGCCGCCCCAGATCTGGTAGAGGCCGATGGCGGTGACGAAGTAGGTGTCCTCGTCGAAGACCTCGTTGATCTCCTTGTAGACGCGGGGCGCCTTCACGGGAACGGTGTCGAAGTCCTCGCGGCGGGTCAGGGTGGACTTGAGCTCGTTGACGCGTTCGATCCACGCGCCGACCTTCGCCGTGGCCTTGCGGCGCTTGGCGGCGGCCAGCAGCTCCTGGACGAACAGCTTGGCGTCGGAGACCACGCCCAGGTCGGGCTCGAAGACCCGGCCGATCTGGGTGGCCTCGATGTCCACGTGGATGAACTTGCGCTCACCGCGGTAGACGTCGATCTGGCCGGTGTGGCGGTCGGCGAAGCGCGCACCCACGGCCAGGACCAGGTCCGACTCCAGGAAGGAGGCGTTGCCGTAGCGCTGGGAGGTCTGGACGCCGGTCATGCCGGAGTACAGGGGCGAGTCCTCGTCGAAGGAGCCCTTGCCCATGAGGGTGACCTGGACCGGGACCTGGAGGTAGTCGGCCAGCTCGCGCAGGTCGTCGGAGGCCTCGGCCAGGATCACGCCGCCGCCGGCGAGGATGAGCGGGCGTTCGGCCGCCAGCAGCAGGTCCAGGGCCTTCTCGACCCGGGTCAGGTGCGGCTCGACCGTGTTGATCTTGAGCGCGGCGTCCAGCTCGGGGTCGTAGTCGATGATCTTCTGGGCGACGTCCACCGGGATGTCGATCAGGACCGGGCCGGGACGACCCTCCTGGGCGATCCGGAAGGCCTCGCGGAAGATCCACGGGGCGGTGGCCGCCTCCTTGATCTGCACGGCCCACTTGGTGACGGGCTTGGCGATCTCGACGATGTCGACCGCCTGGAAGCCCTCCTTGTCCAGCAGGTCGGTGCGCTGCTGGCCGGTGATGCACACGATCGGGACCGAGTCCGCGATGGCGGTGTACAAGCCGGTGATCATGTTGGTTCCGGCGGGACCGGAGGTGCCGATGGCCACGCCGACCTTGCCGGTCGTACGCGACCAGCCGTCGGCCATGTGGGTGGCGCCCTCCTCGTGGCGGACGGTCAGGTGCTCGATGCCGCCGACGTCCTCCATCGCCTTGTAGAGGGGGAGGATCGCGGCGCCGGGGCAGCCGAAGGCGGTGTCGACGCCCTCGTCCTTGAGAACCTCCACGACGGCGTTCATCGCGGGCATTTTCGCCATGGGAGCGAACCCTTCAGTGCTGGGGTGGCTGGGGTGCCGGGGGGCGTCCTGGCTGGGCGGACGTCCCCCGGCCATCCAGAGATGAGTGCTAGGGGTGGGGCGGCGCGCTCGTCCGCCTCCCGGGTGGGCCACCACCCGGGGACGACGCGACGTCCCGGTCATACGGACTGCTGTGGCTGGGGAAACCGCTGGTGTTGCTCTGCTGCGGGTACTGCGGTGCGGCCGGGGTCCGGCCACGGCCTCCCGGCTAGTCGGCCTCGCGGCCGGAGAGCTCCAGGACGATCTTGAGCAGCGCGGAGTGGTCGAGACCGCCGTGCCCCTGGTTCTTGAGAGCGGCCACGTACTGCGCCACCTGCGAACCCAGCGGGATCGCCACACCGGCGGCGGTCGCGGAGTCGGTGATGATGCGCATGTCCTTGTCGTGCAGGGCGATGCGGAAGCCGGGCGCGAAGTCGCGCTCGCGCATGGCCTTGCCCTTGCGCTGGAGCACGGTACTGCCCGCGAGCCCGCCGCCCAGGACCTCAAGGCCCGCCTCGGTGTCCACGTTGTGCGCCTCGAGGAAGACGAGGGCCTCGGCGAGGAGCTGGATGTTGCCTGCCACGATGAGCTGGTTGGCGGCCTTGACGGTCTGACCGGAACCGCTCGGACCGACCAGGACCGGGGTGGTGCCCAGGACGTCGAAGACCGGGCGCGCGGCCTCGAAGTCCTCCTGCGCACCGCCGACCATGATGGACAGCTTGGCCTCGACCGCACCGGCCTGGCCACCACTGACCGGGGCGTCCAGGACGCGGAAGCCGCGCTCGGTGCCGACCGCGGCGAGCTCGCGGGAGACGTCGGGGCGGATGGTGCTCATGTCGATGACGAGGGTGCCGGGCTTGGCGTTGTCGAAGACACCGCCCTCCCCGCGCAGGACCAGGTCGACGTCCGGGGAGTCCGGAACCATCGTGATGACGATGTCGGCGTCGGCGACCGCCTCGGCGATACTCCCGCCGCGCAGGCCGCCCTTGGCGACCAGGGTGTCCTCGGCCTCGCGGCCCTTGTTGACACCGGTGACGGTGTAGCCGGCGTTGACGAGATGGGTGGCCATGGGCAGGCCCATGATGCCCAGACCGATGAAAGCGATCTTCTTGGCGGCCATGTCGGCCCCTTTCCAACTGTGTGACTGTGTGGCTGTACTGCGTGTGGTCGCAGTACTGCGTGTTGTTGCTGTTGTTGCTGTGGCTCTGTTGTTGCTGTGGCTGCCACGGGGTGCGGCTGGTGTGCGCGGCCCGGTGAGTCGCGGTGTGCTGGGCCTTCCGTGCGGCGCGGTGCACCGCGCATCGGTGCGACGCGATGCGCTGCTCCGCGACTCGGCCGGGCCGCTGTGACCCGTGGGGTCAGCTCAGCCAGCCGAAGCTCTGCGCACTGGGGACGGTCGGCTTGTACTCCAGGCCGACCAGGCCCCGGTAGCCGCCGGCCTGGGCCGCGGTGAGGAGTTCGTCGATGGGCAGTTCGCCGGTGCCGGGCTCGCCGCGGCCGGGGGCGTCGGCGATCTGGATGTGCCCGAACTCGGCCGCGTGATCGCGGACCACGGCGGCGACGTCGTCGCCGTTGACGGCCAGGTGGAAGAAGTCGGCGAGGAGCGCGACGTTCTCGGCCCCGGCCTCCCTGACCTTGGCGACGAAGGCCAGGCCCTCGGCGGCGGTCTTGAGCGGGTAGTCGTCGGAGCCGCTGATGGGCTCGACGAGTACGGTGCCGCCGACCTTGGCGACCGCGTTGGCGGCGGCCACGGTGTTCTCCAGCGCGAGCCGGTCCTGCTCGGCCGGGTCCACTCCGTCCTGGCGCAGGCCGTAGAGGGCGTTGAACCCGGTGGTGCCGGTGCGTTCGGCGATCTGGGCGACCACCTCGGTGTTGGCGAGGAACTCGGCGGTGCGCGAGGGGTGGGAGAGCACGCCGCGGTCGGGGCCGGGGAGCTGGCCCGCGAAGAAGTTGAGGCCGCTGAGGCGCACGCCCGCGTTGTCGAGGGCGGTGACGAAGGCGTCGATCTCCGCCTGCTCCGGGGTGGCGGTCTCGAAGGGCCACCAGAACTCGACGGCGTGGAAACCCGCGTCGCGTGCGGCCTGGGGGCGCTCGTTGACGGGGAGCTCGGTGAACAGCAGGGAGCAGTTCACCGTGTACCCGAGTGTGTGGCTCATGCGTTGCCTCCGGCATCCACTTCCGTATTGCGGAAAGTAGTTTTCACTTTAAGGAATGCCTTGAGTGTGGGGCGGACCACCGCCGCTTGTCAACCACCCGGTCGAACCGAAGTTCGGACGGGCCTCCAGCAGACCCCCGCCGGACACGCGTCGAACCCCGCCGCGGCGTCTGCGCGAACCGGCAACAACGGCCCCAACCACCCCCTGCGCCTCGCCAGCACGCAGGAACTTCGCGATTTCTTTGTGCGGAGACACAGATTCCACTGTTTTTCCGAGATCCCCCCTTGCCAGTGTTGACAAGGTCACACTGTCATCAACTAGAGTCCCTCCAATCCGTAATACGGAATCAGCTATCTGCACTACGAAAGCCCAGGCCGGTTCGACGGTCCTCCGCCCTCCACGGCGGGGAGCCCGAGCACCGGCCGAGCCACGGGAGAACACATGCCCGAGACCACCCCGGACCAGCCGGGGGACGCCCCCGACCCGGGTCTGGCGCGTCTGAACGCCCTCTCCAAGGAGGACCTGCGCACCGAACTCGCGCAGTGCCTGAACGTGGACCGCTGGGTGGAGGCCGTCGCGTCCGAGGCGCCCTACTCCGACCGCGAGACCCTGCTCGCGCGGGCCGACGGCCACGCGCGCGGAATCACCTCCGACGAGGTCGCCACCGCCCTGGCCCGCCACCCCCGTATCGGGGAGAAGGCCAAGGGACAGGACACCGAGTCGGCGTGGTCGCGCGGTGAGCAGTCGGCGTTCGCCGCCGACACCGACGACGCCTCCGCCCGGGTTCAGCGGATCTTCACGTTCGCGCAGGGTGAGTACGAGGGAAGGTTCGGGCAGATCTACCTTGTCTGCGCCAGCGGCCGCAGCAGCCGCGAACTCCTCGCGGACCTGGTCGCCCGGCTGGACAACGACCGCGACACCGAGCTGACCGTGGTCGGCGAGGAGCTCCGCAAGATCTCCGGACTCCGCCTGGTCAAACTCCTGGAGGCAGCATGAGCCACGTGACCACCCACATCCTGGACGCCGCCCTGGGCAAGCCCGCCCGCGACGTCCCGGTCCGCCTGGAGGCCGCGGTCGACCCCGGTCGCAGCTCCTGGAAGACCGTCGCCGAGGGCCGGACCAACAGCGACGGCCGCGTGCCCGACCTGGGGCCCGAGCAGCTCTCCGCGGGGTACTACCGGGTCGTCTTCGACACCGGGTCCTACTTCGAGGCGAGCGGCCAGAAGGGGTTCTACCCCGAGGTCAGCATCGTGTTCGACCTCGCCGAGGAGGACCAGCACTACCACGTGCCGCTGCTCCTGAGCCCGTTCGCCTACTCGACCTACCGGGGCTCGTAGCCGACCCCCAGCCAGCGAGCGCCCGGTACCCCACCCCATCGGCCCAGGAGCAGCCAAGGCCCCACCACCAGCTGAAACATCTCAACCTCTTCGAGTGCGTGACAGGTCCTTCCGCATGACCACAGCGGTCCTCCCTCATACGCACAGCGCACCGACGCGAACGCAAAGCGCGGCGCAAGCGATGAAACCGAATCCACACGGATGGAGTTCACCCTGATGGGCATCAAGCTCGGAGACAACCAGTACGGCAAGGCCGAGGTCCGCCTCGTCCACGTCAAGCGCGACACCGCCGTCCACCAGATCAAGGACATCAACGTCACCTCGCAGCTGCGCGGCGACCTCGAGGAAGTCCACACCGTCGGCGACAACAGCAAGTGCCTGCCGACCGACACCCAGAAGAACACCGTCTACGCCAAGGCCCGCGAGTGGGGCGGCGTCGGCGCGATCGAGGACTTCGCGCTGCGTCTGGCCCGCCACTTCGTGGACGAGCACGAGTACGTGTACGGCGCCCGCCAGGAGATCCAGGAGTACTCCTGGGACCGGATCGCCACCGCGAAGGGCCCGCACGACCACGCCTTCTCCCGCAACGGCGCCGAGACCCGCACCACCGTCGTCAACAAGGACGGCGACAAGGAGTGGGTGGTCTCCGGCTTCGAGGGCCTGACCGTCCTCAAGTCCACCGGCTCGGAGTTCCACGGGTACCCCAAGACCCGGTACACCACGCTCCCCGAGACCAACGACCGGATCCTGGCCACCGACGTCACCGCCCGCTGGCGCTACGTCGGCACCGAGCACGACTTCGACAAGTCGTACGCCTCAGTGCGGGCCCTGTGCCTGGAGGCCTTCGCCGAGACGCACAGCCTCGCTTTGCAGCAGACGCTGTACGCGATGGGCACCGCCGTTCTGGAGGCCCACCCGGAGATCGCCGAGATCCGGTTCTCCATGCCGAACAAGCACCACTTCCTGGTCGACCTGTCCTCCTTCGACCTGGACAACCCCAACGAGGTCTTCTTCGCCGCCGACCGCCCCTACGGCAAGATCGAGGCGACGGTCGAGCGGGACGACGCCCCTGAGGCGGGCGACGCCTGGAAGGCCGTTCCGGGTTTCGTCTAGCTCCTTCCGGGTGATGGCCCCGGTGAGTGCCGCGCGCTCACCCGGGCCCTCCCCCGCGCTCTTTCGAGCTCCCTGAACACCGGGGCCCGTGCGTGCGGCCGGGCCCCGGATTCTCCGCCCCGAACCGGTCGGACCCGTGATCGGTCGAGACTCCGGGAACCCGAGGGCTTCGGACACACGAAGGCTTCGGGACTCTCTACCCCGGACCCGACTCGAACGTGGATCGACCGCGGCCGGGGCACCCACCCGAGGTCTCCCTCGCCTGCCCACCCAGAACTGGGCCACACCGGCCTTCGGCATGCCTGAGAACAGGCGTTTCGATCAGCCAGGGCCGGCGCGACACCACCGGGCACCCGCCCGGAGAACCCGGTCACCCCCGTGGTGGCCAACAACCCGAAGGCTGGAAACTGGCCATGTCGAACAGTCCGTCCGCGAAGGACTCGGCCACAACAAACGCCACGACCCCCACTCGTCCCGAGGACGAGAAGCTGCCCCTGCGGCTCATGCTCGTCTACGGGCTCCAGCACATCCTCACCATGTACGCCGGTGCGGTGGCACCGGCACTCGTCATCGGCGCCGCCGCTGGGCTCGCGAACGACCCCGCCGCCATGGGAATCCTCGTCAGCGGCGCACTCCTGGTGGCGGGTATCGCCACCCTGATGCAGACCGTCGGCCACAGGCGGATCGGCGCGCAGATGCCGATCGTGGTGGCCTGCTCCTTCGTCCCGGTCAGCGCCATCACCGCCCTGGCCGCCGGCCAGAACGGCGAGAACCTCCCCGTGGCCTTCGGCGCGTCGATCGCCGCGGGTGTGTTCGCCCTGCTGCTGACCCCCTTCTTCGGGCAGCTGATCCGCTTCTTCCCGCCGATCGTCACGGGCACGATCATCACGGTGATCGGCGTCAGCCTGATGCCGGTGGCCACCCGTTGGATCATGGACGGTTCCACCCGCGTCCTGGAGGACGGCAGCGAGGTCCCGGCCGCCCCCCTGGGCAACCTCGCCCTGGCCGGGCTGACCCTGGCCGTCATCCTCGTCGGCTCCCGCCTCTTCCCCGGCATCTGGGGGCGGCTGTCCATCCTGCTCGGCCTGGTCGTGGGCACGCTCGTCGCGATCCCGCTCGGCATGGCCGACTTCAGCCGGGTGGGCGAGGCCGACTTCGTGTTCAACCCGACCTCGGTGTTCTACTTCGGCGCGCCGCAGTTCGAGATCGCCGCGATCATCACCATGTGCATCATCATGCTCGTGGTCCTGACCGAGGGCGCCTCGCACATCATCGCGGTCGGTGAGATCACCGGTTCCAAGGTCGACGCCAAGCGCATCTCCGCCGGTCTGCGCGCCGACGTCAGCGGTTCGATCATCGGTCCGATCTTCAGCGCCACCCCCACCAGCTCGTTCGCGCAGAACATCGGCCTGCTCGCGCTGACCGGGATCCGCAGCCGCTACGTGGTCGCCACAGGCGCGGGCATCCTGCTGGTTCTGGGCCTGTTCCCGGTGCTCGGCGGGGTCATGGCCGCCATCCCCACCCCGGTTCTGGGCGGTGCCGGCCTGGTGCTGTTCGGCAGCGTCGCGGCCAGCGGCATCAAGACCCTGGCCAAGGTGGACTTCACCAACAACCTCAACCTGATCCTGGTGGCCGCCTCGGTGGGCGTGGCGATCATCCCGCTGGCCTACCCGACCTTCTACAAGTTCCTGCCGGAGTCGGTCGAGCTGATCGCGCACTCGGGCATCATCGGCGCGGCGATCGTGTCGATCCTGCTGAACATCTGCTTCAACGTGATCGGCCGCGGCCCCTCGGCCTCCCCCGCCGAGATCGACCAGGCGGACATCGGCAGCGCCGGGCCCGGTGAGGCCAAGTACACCGACCAGGCGGGCGCGACCTACCGCGGTTCGTCGTCGCGGGAGAGCGGGGGCCAGGGGACCGAGCACCCCGAACGGACCTGACCTCTCCGTACTCCCCACTCCCCCGGGGCGGGCGCACCGTGACCGTGCGCCCGCCCCGCTTTCTGTTAAGCGGAGATGAATGGTATGCCTGTGAGGGTGACCGACTGGGACCTGCGCAAGCTGCGCGTACTCCGCACCCTCGAAGAGCTCGGGACCGTCCGCGCCACCGCCGAGGCCCTTTCCATGACTCCTTCGGCCGTCTCCCAACAACTGTCGTCGCTGTCCCAGCAGGTGGGGGTGGCGCTGTTGGAGGCGCACGGGCGCCGGGTCCGGCTGACCGACGCCGCGCACGTGCTGCTGCGGCACACCGACGTGGTGCTGGCCCAGCTGGAGCGGGCCGAGGCCGAGCTCGACGGGTACGTGCGCGGCGAGTCCGGGCGCGTGCGCGTGGGTACCTTCGCCACCGCCATCCCCGGGCTGGTGGTCCCCGCGTTGAACGCCCTGCGCACGGCCCACCCGGGGCTGCGCACCCGGGTGCACCAGGCCGAGGCGGCCGAGGTGTACGAGCTGCTCTCCGCGGGAGAGATCGACATCGGCCTGTCCCTGGCCGCACAGGCGCCGACCGGCTCCGACGGCCGCTACGACCGGACCGAGCTGCTCACCGACCCCCTGGACGTGGCGGTACCCGCCCAGCACCGACTGGCCACCACCCCGGCGCTGCGGATGCGCGACCTCGCCGAGGAGCCGTGGATCTACGGGGCGTCGGGGCCCTGGCGGGAGATCACCCTGGCGGCCTGCGCCCAGGCGGGGTTCGCCCCCGAGCAGGCGCACGTGGCCTCCGACTGGCGGGCGATCCTGGACATGGTGGCGGCGGGCATGGGGGTGGCGCTGATCCCCCGGTTGGCGGCCGCCCAGGAGACACCGGGGGTCGCACTGCGCATCCCGCACACGGACCAACCGCGCCGCCACGTGGTCACCGCGGTTCGCTCAGGCTCGGGCCAGCGCCCGCAGATCGCCCTCGCCCTCCAGGCCCTGGCCGAGGCCGCCGCGCATCTGAGCAACCCAACCGTTCAGCCAAAACGAACATAATGATCAAAAACTTTCGCTGGAATTAATCGGTTTCTCCTGCGAACCTGGAAAGGTCCCAGCACAGAGACCGACAGGAGAAACGTGAGCCAGGCCCCGTCCTTCGACCCCCGCGCCTACAACGCCCAGCCCTACCCGGGCGGGGACCCCTACGGTGACTTCAAGAAGACCGAACTGGACTTCTCCGGGCTGGTCGACCTCGCCGACCGCCGCCTGGGCGCCGGTGTCGTGGCCGCCAACGACGAGTTCTTCGCCGAACGCGAGAACCTGCTCCGCACCGAGCCCGCGGTGTTCGACCCGCACCACTTCGGGCACAAGGGCAAGGTCATGGACGGCTGGGAGACCCGCCGCCGTCGCGGTGTGAGCTCCGAGCAGCCGCACCCCACCGCTGAGGACCACGACTGGGCCCTGGTCCGCCTGGCTCTGCCCGGGATCATCCGCGGCCTCGTGGTGGACACCGCGCACTTCCGCGGCAACCACCCCACCGAGGTCAGCGTCGAGGTCGCGCACGTGGAGGGCACCCCCGCCACCGACGAGCTCCTCGCGGCCGAGTGGACCGAGATCGTCCCCCGCACCCCGGTGTACGGGCACGCGGAGAACGGTTTCAAGGTCGACGTCCAGCGCCGCTGGACCCACCTGCGCCTCAAGCAGTTCCCCGACGGCGGCGTGGCGCGCCTGCGCGTGTACGGCGAACCGGTCGCGGACCCGAACTGGCTCTCCACCCTGGGCAGCTTCGACCTGGCCGCCCTGATCAACGGCGGCACCGTCGAGGACGCGTCGGACCGCTTCTACTCCTCGCCGGAGAACATCATCCAGCCGGGCCGCTCGCACAAGATGGACGACGGCTGGGAGAACCGCCGCCGCCGCGACACCGGCAACGACTGGGTCCGCTTCCGCCTGACCGCCCAGGCCTCCGTACGCGCCATCGAACTGGACACCGCCTACCTCAAGGGCAACTCGGCGGGCTGGGTCACCATCCTGGGCCGCGACGGCGAAGGCGAGTGGTTCGAGCTCGTGGGCCGCACCCGCCTCCAGCCCGACAGCGCCCACCGCTTCGTCCTGGACGCCCCGGCCACCGTCACGCACATCCGCACCGACGTCTTCCCCGACGGCGGCATCGCCCGCCTGAACGTCTACGGCTCCCTCACCGAAGCCGGTGCGGCGGACCTGCGCAACCGCTGGCAGTCCGCCCAGGCCTGACCAGCGCCGAAAGACCGGGGCGGGCACGCGTCAGCGTGCCCGCCCCTCCACGTGTTTCGGGCCGGGGCCCGGGCAAGAGACCTGATGCCCGGGACGGTGCGGCCGTGGAGCTGTTCGGTCAGGGGGTGATGACGCCCGTTCCCGCGTTCGCTTCGACGGCAGTCTTGGCGTCCTCGGGGCTCTGCGCCTCGTACTCGTAGGGCACCGTGAAGTCGGTGGTCGACTCCAGGTGCTCGTACGGGGTGTCCACGAAGGTGTTGTCGACCAGGTTCCAGTAACCGGTCTCGGAACTGCCGTACCACCAGCCCACCGGACCCTGGATCTGACCGGCGTGGGTGTCCACCTCACCCGATCCGACGTTGTCGAAGTGGTTGCCCTCGACCAGGACGCGGGCGCCCATCCGGGCGTTGATCGCCGATCCGTCGATGTCCTGGAACACGTTGTTGAGCATGTGCACGTCCGCGTGGCGCACCAGCGGCACCCGGGTGTTCAGGTTGCTGAACAGGTTGTGGTGGTAGGTGATCCGGTCCGGACCGGAGCTGGGGTTGTCGTTGTGACCCACCAGAGCGGTCTTCCAGTGGTCCTCGAACTTGTTCCAGGAGACGGTCACGTACTCCGAACCGTGCTTGATGTCGACCAGACCGTCGTAGAAGTCCTTGTCGACACCCTCCTTCTGGCTGCTGAACTCGTTGTGGTCGATCCACACGTTCGAGCTGTTCTCGGTCACCTCCAGAGCGTCGCCCTCGCCCTGGGAGACGTCGCGGATCGCCAGGTTGCGGAAGACGACGTTCTCCGAACGGGTGACCTTGAAGCCGATCCCGTCGAACCGACCGTCCTCGCCCACGCCCAGGACGGAGACGTTGGAGACGTCCTTGACGTCGATCTTGTCCTGGCCGACCTGGTCCGGGGTGACGGTGACGTCGACGTAGACGACCAGGCCCTCGTCGGAGTCGGCCCGGATGTGGTCCTTGAGCACCTCGTAGAGCGCCTCGCCGGGGGTGCTCTCCTCGCTCCAGGAGGGGTACTCGCTCAGCAGGTACTCGTTGACGGTGTCACCGCCGAAACCACCGGTGGTGCCACCGTTCATCGACGCGTAACCGACCGGGACGTCACTGAGCGGATCGGCGGCGGTGGTCTCCTCGATCCCGGCGGCCTCTTCCGCGGCTTCCTCAGCGGCCTGCGCTGGCGGCTCGGAGCTCTCCGGGGCCGCTGAGGCGGGCCCGCTCGGAGCCTGTGAGGGTTCGGCGGACTCGGCGGACTCGGCGGGTTCGGCCACCTCGACCGCGGTCCCCTCGGCCCCGGTGGACGGGGTGCACGCGGCGGCCATGAGGGTCAGGCTTCCCGCGGCTGCCAACAGCGACCAGGCGAGCTGACGTATGCGTGCGGTCATGGTGTGGGGGTGTCCTCTCGGGGGAACGGAGGTCACGGGTCAGGGGCCTCCGGTTCGGGGTTTGCCCTTTTGTGCAATAAGTTGCACAAAAGCTGGGCAAGATGATCACCCGAACCAGACCAGCTGTCAACCGATGCAGGTCAGCGCTCCCGTGCCGGACCAACCACCCCGCACGCGAACGGGCGCCCCACCACATCGGCGGGGCGCCCGTGAACAGTTCGGGGAACTAACCCCGGGTGATCATCCGGCCGTCGGTGCTCTCCGGGCCGATGTCAGATCCGCGCAGGACGGTGCGGCGGACCCGGCCGAACAGGTCGGCGCCGTCATAGGCGCTCACCGGGTTGCGGTGGGCCAGGGAGCGGGCTTCGACGCGGACCGTCTCTTCCGGGGCGAAGACCGTGAGGTCGGCGTCCAGGCCCGGGGCGATCGAGCCCTTGCCCGGCACGCCCGCGACGCGGGCTGGCTCGGCGGACATCCAGCGGACGACCTCGGCGAGGGCGATGCCACGGGATCGGGCCTCGGTCCACATGGCGGACAGGCCTACCTGAAGTCCGGAGACGCCGCCCCAGGCGGTGCCGAAGTCGCCGGTGTCCAGGTCCTTCAGGTCCGGGGTACTCGGCGAGTGGTCACTGACCACGCAGTCGATCAGACCGTCCTGGAGCGCCCTCCAGAGGAGGTCGCGGTTGGCGCTGTCGCGGATGGGCGGGCAGCACTTGTAGCTCGTGTCACCCGCCGGAACCTCTTCCGCGGCCAGGGTCAGGTAGTGCGGGCAGCTCTCCACCGTGAGCGGCACGCCCTCCTGTCTGGCCTGAGCGATCAGGGGCAGCGCGGAGGCGCTGGACAGGTGCAGGATGTGCGCGCGAACCCCGGTGCGGCGGGCGGTGTCGATGACCAGGGCGATCGCCGCGTGCTCCGCCTCGTCCGGGCGGGAGGCCAGGAAGTCCGCGTAGTCGCGCCCGGAGGCGGCGGGTGCGGAGTCCAGGACGGCGGGATCCTCGGCGTGCACGATCAGTCTGCCCCCGAAGGCGTGGATGGCCGTGGCCGCGGTGTACAACTGCTCCGGGGACAGGTGGCCGAACTCTTCCACACCAGAGGGCGAAAGAAACGCCTTGAACCCGAAGACGCCTTCGGCCCACAGGTCGGACAGGATGCCGGTGGTGCCGGCACCGCTGTTCTCCGGGACGGCTCCGCCCCAGAAGCCCACGTCCACGGCGAGCTTGCCCTCGGCCACGGCGCGTTTGGCCTTGAGGCCTTCGATGCTGGTGGTGGGCGGAACACTGTTCAGCGGCATGTCCACCAGGGTGGTCACCCCGCCCAGGGCTGCGGCGCGGGTGGCGCTCGCGAACCCCTCCCACTCGGTGCGGCCCGGCTCGTTGACGTGAACGTGGCTGTCCACGAGCCCGGGCAGCAGCACCTCGTCCTCGGCCAGGCGCAGCTCGCGCTCGGCCTGGACCGGTGCGTCGTCCCCGGTGAGGACCTCGGTGATCCGTCCGTCGTCGATGACCACGCTCACCGGGCGCTCACCCTCGGGGGTGAGGGCGCGGCGGGCGCGGACGACGAGTGCGTGTTCGGTCAACTCACTGCTCCTGTCCGACACGGCGGGTTGCCAGACCGACGATGGTACCGGCGTCGGCACCGGAGGCCTCGACGACCTCGGACTCCTCGAGCGCGCCGCAGCGCAGGCCGCTGGCCAGGACCGAAGCCAGGGCCTGGGCGGTGGCGGGCTCGTCCATGACGTTGCCGCCTGCCTGGCCGAGGTAGGCCTTCAGCCGCGCGGCCGCGGGAGCGAAGGCCTCGCGGTAGAAGGCGTAGGTGGCCAGGTAGCGGATGGGCAACTGGCCCGGGTGCAGGTCCCAGCCCTGGTAGAAGCCGCGCTCCAGGGAGCGGCGGACCAGGCCCGCGTGCAGGTTCCACGCGGAGCGCACGTCCTCGGGGCTGCCCGCGGGCAGGATGTTGCTGCCGCCGTCGGAGATCCATACGCCGGTACCGGCCGCGGCCACCTGCATGACCGACTTCGCGAAGTCGGCCACCGGGTGCGCCAGGCTCTGGTGGGCGGCGGTGATCCCGCAGGCCGCGCTGTAGTCATAGGTGCCGTAGTGCAGGGCGGTGACCCGGCCCTGACCGGCCTGGATCATGCGGGCGACGGACACGGTGCCGTCGGTGAGCAGGATCGACTGGGGGGTCTCGATCTGGAGCTCGAACCGCAGCCGCCCGGCGGGCAGCCCGAAGCGCTCCTCCAACCGCTCGCTGACCCACACCATCGCCTCGACCTGCTCGACCGAGGTGATCTTGGGCAGGGTGAGCACGAGGTTGTCCGGCAGGGAGCCGTGCCCCTCCAGCAGGGCCTGCAGGAAGAGAGTGAGGGTGCGCACGCCGCGGTGGCGCCCGGCCGCCTCCATGCCCTTCATCCGAATACCGAAGTAGGGGGTGGCCGTCCCCTGCTTCAGATCCGAGACGAACGCGTTCGCGGTGGCGAGCACGTGGGCGTCCTCGGCCTCCTCACCAGGGGCCCCGTAGCCGTCCTCGAAGTCGGCGCGCAGGTCCTCGACGGGTTCGCGGGTGAGCTTGGCCCGTACCAGCGGGAGCGCGTCGGCGACGGCGGCCTCGCTGAGCCCGGTGATCTCGGCGAGGTCCGCGGCCTTGGGCGCGTACTCGTCGAGGACCGCGATCGCCTGCTCGCCCCAGGCCGCGGCGAGGCCGGGCTGGATGCGGTCGGCGGGCACGTAGACGCTGTGGACCGGCTGGCGGCCGCCGTTGGTCCCGGGGTACTCGCGGTCCAGCCGCTTGTCCGCGTCCGCGAGCCGGGTGTCGAGTTCGGTGACCAGGTCGGTCAGGCCTTGCAGGCTGTCACTCGCCACGTGTCGTGTCCTCCTCAGTCGTCGGTGCCGGTCTCTCGGAGTCACTGAGAGACCGGACACTAATTTCTATATGCGGATACTAACTTCTGCGATTCGGAAGAACAAGGCCCCTGAGGCACCGACGATCCGGATCCGAAAGCTTCGATACACAACGGAGAGCGAAAAACGGCTTTCGTATTGCAGAATGATGGACGTGACCGCAGCGGCCCTCAGCATGGGAGCACGACCCTTGTCAGCCTCAGAGACCCCCCAAACGGACCAGCCCCGACCTCCCGAGGAGGCGGCGGCCCGGCGCTCCGGCGGCGTGCAGTCCCTGGACCGCGCCTTCGCGCTGCTGGAGATCATGGCCGAGTCCGGCGGTGAGGCCTCCCTGAGCCAGCTCGCCGACTCCTCCGGCCTGCCCCTGCCCACCATCCACCGCATCATCCGCACCCTGGTCGGCAACGGCTACGTGCGCCAGCTCCCCTCCCGCCGCTACGCCCTGGGCCCGCGCCTGATCGGCCTCGGCGACAAGGCAGCGCAGATGCTCGGCACCTGGGCCCGCCCCCACCTGGCCCAGCTCGTGGAGGACCTCGGCGAGACCGCCAACCTCGCCATGCTCGACGGCGACAAGGTCATCTACGTGGCCCAGGTTCCCTCACCGCACGCCATGCGCATGTTCACCGAGGTCGGCCGCCGCGTCCTGCCGCACTCGGCGGGTGTGGGCAAGGCCCTGCTCTCCCAGCTCAGCGACGAGGAGGCCCTGGCCACCGTGCGCCGCACCGGCATGCCCGCCGCCACCGAGCGCACCATCACCGACCCCGAGGCCTTCCTCGCCGAACTCCAGCGCATCCGCGAGACCGGCTACGCCATCGACGACGGCGAGCAGGAGGTGGGCGTGCGCTGCGTGGCCGTGCCCGTCAAGGACGCCCCCTCGGGCATGGCGGTGTCGGTCTCGGGCCCCGAAGCCCGGGTGAGCTGGGGCTTCGTGGACCAGGCCGCCCCCATCGTGCGCAAGTGCGCCCGGGTCCTGGCCACCGACCTCAACAACCAGAGCTAGGCACACGAAGCACAGAACACACCGTGCCCGGTGCACTGAGCACCCCGCACGACACGCGGAACACGAGAGGGGCCGTGACCACATGTGGTCACGGCCCCTCTCGTTGCCTGAATCCGCCTCAGCGGACCCCTGCGCCCATGAACTCCTACGTCTGCTGGTCGAATCCCAGCTTGCGCAGCTGCTTGGGGTCGCGCTGCCAGTCCTTGGCCACCCGAACCCGCAGGTCCAGGAAGACCCGCTGGCCCAGCAGGCCCTCGATCTGCTTGCGGGCCCGCGAGCCCACGTCGCGCAGCCGCGAACCCTTCGAGCCGATCACGATCGCCTTCTGGCTGGGACGCTCCACGTACAGCGACGCGTAGATGTCCACCAGCTCCTTGCCGGGCTTGGTGTTCTCGCGCTCGTACATCTCGTCCACGACCACCGCGATGGAGTGCGGAAGCTCGTCCCGAACCCCCTCCAGGGCGGCCTCGCGGACCAGTTCGGCCACGAGCATCTCGTCGGGTTCGTCGGTGAGGTCGCCGTCCGGGTACAGCGGCGGCCCCTCCGGCAGGTGCGAGCACAGCACTTCGGTGACCGTGTCCAGCTGGTAGGCGCCGCGCGCGGACACCGGGACGATGTCGGCCCAGTCGCCCAGCTCGTTCACGGCCATCAGGTGTTCCCCGACGGTCGCCTTGTCCACCAGGTCGGTCTTGGTCACCAGGGCGACCACCGGGGTGTTGGTCTGCTCCGCGAGCTCCTTGGCGATGTAGGTGTCACCGCGCCCGATCGGCTCGTTGGCCGGAAGACAGAACGCGATCACGTCCACCTCGACCAACGTGGACCGCACCAGCGAGTCCAACCGCTCCCCCAGCAGGGTGCGGGGCTTGTGCAGACCGGGCGTGTCCACGATGATCAACTGCGCGTCCGGCCGGTGCACGATGCCGCGCACGGTCCGTCGGGTGGTCTGTGGCCGGTTACTGGTGATCGCCACCTTCTGCCCGACCAGCGCGTTCATCAGGGTGGACTTGCCCACGTTCGGGCGGCCCACGAAGCAGGCGAAACCGCTCCGGAAGCCCTCCGGGTAGGAGGGCAACTCCAGCGGCACGCGGAGCTTCTCAAGGTCGAGGTCTTTCATCGGTCCTTCTTTAACGCCGGGTGATGCTCGCGGGCACCCCGTCAGGGGCCGCGATCACCACCACCTGGGTCTTCAGGTCGTCCGCCACCGCGCGGTCGGCCTCGGTCAACTCCTTGGCCTCGGTGACGACCACCGCGGCCTCCAACGCGGAGGCCTCGCTGGAGGCCGCCGCGGCCACGGCGGCCTGGAGCGCGGTCAGCTTGAGCGAGGGCAGCGACACCGTGGTGGCGACGTACGTGCGCCCGGTCTCGTCGCGCACGGCTGCGCCCTCAGCGGCCGCGTTCCGGGCCCGGGAGGCCCGCGCGAGCGTGATGAGCTTGCCGTCCTCGGGGCCGAGTCCCGTCGTGTCCGTCACTGGTCCGTGCTCCTTACGTGTTCGTCCGAACCCTGGTCCTGTTCGAGGGGCAGGCGCTCCACCAGCACCGTGGTCATCCGGTTGCGGCGGCTGCTCTTGCCCTCCAGGGTGAGCCTGAGTCCAGCGTATTGTGCCTGGGCCCCGCCTGCTGGAACCCGACCCAGCACGAAGGCCACCAGACCGCCCACGGTCTCCACGTCGGAGACCTCCAGATCGCGGTCGGGGAAGAGTTCGGCGAGCTCACCCAGCGGCAGGCGCGCGGTCACCCGCACCTTGTCCTCGTCCAGCCAGTCCACCGGGGCGATCTCGTGGTCGTACTCGTCGGTGATCTCACCGACGATCTCCTCCACGATGTCCTCCAGGGTGACCAGGCCCGCGGTGCCGCCGTACTCGTCGATCGCCACCGCCACGTGGTTGCGCTGCTGCTGCATCTCGCGCAGCAGCTCGTCGATGGGCTTGGTGTCGGGCACGTAGCTGGCCTGACGCATCACGTCGGCAGCGGTCAGCGGCACGTCCTGGGCGCCGCCCGCGGCCGCCGCCCAGCGGTCGCGCAGCCGCTCCACCAGGTCCTTGAGGTAGACGATGCCGACCACGTCGTCCTCGTCCTCGCCGGTCACCGGGATCCGCGAGTACCCGCTGCCCATGGCGAGCGTGAGGACCGCGTCGGCGTCGGCGTCCCGGCTGGTGAAGACGATGTCGGGCCGCGGCACCATCACCTCGCGCACGGAGGTGTCGTCGAGCTTGAACACCGAGTGGATCATCTGGCGTTCCTCGGGGTCGATGACCTCCCCCTGCTCGGCCAGGTCCACGAGCTGGCGCAGCTCCACCTCGCTGCTGAAGGGGCCGTCCCGGTCGCCCTTGCCCCGCGGGGTGAGCGCGCGGCCCGCGCCCACCAGGAGCCTGGCGATCGGGCCCAGCACCACCTGGAGCGGGTAGACGACCGCGGCGCTGGCCCGGGCGAGCGGACCGGCGAACTGGCGGCCGAGGATACGCGGGGTGACAGCGATCAGGACGCACTCCACCACGACCATCGCCACGGCGGTCAGCACCAGGGCTGGCCAGCCCGGCCCCAGCAGGAAGACCATGCCGACGGCGGCGGCCAGGACCGCGCAGACCTCGCACACCACGCGCAGGAACAGCAGCATGTTCAGGTGCGCGGTGGGGTCGGCGCAGACCCGCTCCCAGGCACGGCCGGCCTTGGCGGAGCGCTCACCGTGGAGCGCCTCCATTCCCATGGAGGCCACGCGGGTGACGGCGACCTCCGCCGCCACCAGGAACCCGGCGACGGCGGTCAGCGCCAGGGCGGCCACGAAGGCCGCCACCCACTCCAGGGGGTCACCCGTGGTGAGCGGCGCCAGGTCGGGCCACAGGGGCGCGCTCATCGGGCGCTCTCGTCCCCTTCGGTGGTCTCCTCGTCGGCGGCCTCGCGCTCGCGCCAGGCGGCGAGGATCTCACCCTGGAGACCGAACATCTCCTTGTGTTCCTCGGGCTCGGCGTGGTCGTAGCCGAGCAGGTGCAGGATGCCGTGCGTGCACAGCAGGTCGATCTCGGCCTCGGTTCCGTGACCGGCCGCCTCGCCCTGGCGCTCGGCCACCTGCGGGCAGATGATCACGTCACCGAGCACGCCGGGGTCGCTGGTGCGGCCGGGGCCGCCGGGGCGCAGCTCGTCCATGGGGAACGAGAGCACGTCGGTGGGTCCGGGCTCGTCCATCCAGCGCACGTGGAGGTCGGTCATGGGTCCCTCGTCCACCAGCACGACGGACAGCTCGGCCAACGGGTGGACCCGCATGGCGTCGAGCACGTGCCGGGCCAGGCGGGAGAGTCGCTCCTCGTCCACGCTGCTGACGCCGGACTCGTTGGCGACGTCGATACTCATCGGTTGCGGCTGCCTTCTCGCGTCTCGGGTCGGTGGTCGGCGGTGTCCCCGCCGGGGCGCCCGGCGAGGGGCGCCCTACCGACAGCGGTGGGCCCGCACGAGGCGGGCCCACCGGCCGGTGTCACTACGTACTTCTTCTCAGTCTGCCCGGTCCTGGGCGCCCTCTGCGCCGCCACCACCGTCCCTCGGGGTGTCGCCGCCCCGGCGCCGCCCCTTTCGCGGGCCCGGACGGCCCCGGTCCCCGTTGGCCTGGTTGCTCTGAGCGGCGTCGTGACGGCCGTAGGCGTCGACGATCTGCCCCACCAGCTTGTGCCGGACGACGTCCTCACTGGTCAGTCGGCAGAAGGCGATGTCGTCGATATCACGCAGAATGTTCTCGATCGTGCGCAGCCCGCTGGTCTGCCCGCCGGGCAGGTCCACCTGGGTGACGTCACCGGTGACCACGATCTTCGACCCGAACCCCAGGCGCGTGAGGAACATCTTCATCTGCTCCGGTGAGGTGTTCTGCGCCTCGTCCAAGATGATGAAGGAGTCATTGATCGTCCTACCCCTCATGTACGCCAGGGGTGCGACCTCGATGGTGCCGGCAGCCATCAGTTTGGGGATGGAGTCCGGGTCGAGCATGTCGTGCAGGGCGTCGTAGAGCGGGCGCAGGTAGGGGTCGATCTTGTCGTAGAGGGTGCCGGGCAGGAAGCCCAGGCGTTCGCCGGCCTCGACCGCGGGGCGGGTGAGGATGATCCGGTTGACCTCTTTGTCCTGGAGGGCCTTGACCGCCTTGGCCATGGCCAGGTAGGTCTTGCCGGTGCCCGCCGGACCGATGCCGAAGACCACGGTGCGCTGGTCGATGATGTCGACGTAGCGTTTCTGGTTCAGCGTCTTGGGGCGAATGGTCTTGCCCCGGTTGGACAGGATGTTGGTGGTCAGCACGTCCGCGGGGCGTTCCTTGCCCGGTGAGCGCAGCATGTGGATCATGCGCTCGATGGTGTCGGGGGTGACGTGGGTGCCGCTCTTGGCGAGCTCGATCAACTCCTCCACGAGGCGGACGACCATGCCCGTTTCCTCGGGGGTCCCGCTGATCGTGAACTCGTTGCCGCGGACGTGGATGTCGCTCTTGAAGGACCGCTCCAGCGCCCGGAGGAGCTCGTCCCCCGAACCCAGCAGGCTGATCATCGTGTGTTCGTCCGGCACCACGACCTTGACCTGGGTCTCCCGGTCCGGGTGCGTGTGAGTTGACTCGACCATGGTGTGGCCTTGCGGCCGCTGTCCCTACCCTTCGGTCACGGCCCCGGGGTCGGTTTCCCGGGGTTCCTCGCGGACGGGCCGCACACCGTGTCCGACGGTGTCGTGCACGTTCACCACGGGTGTGCGGGACAACCGAAGTGGCCGGTGGGGCCCGCCTGCGAGTCTACCAACGGGGACCCGGCGGACTCGATGGGATTTTTCGCGCCCACCGGGCCGGGGAGGGACAGCCGTACGGAAGACGTGGCCGTCCTGGGCGTGTGCGCCCCCGGCGACCCCGACCCGTGGTTATCCGGGCGGCCAGCTCAGGCCGCGGCCGCCGAGCACGTGCGCGTGGAGGTGGAAGACGGTCTGCCCGGCCCCCGCCCCGGTGTTGAAGACGATCCGGTAGCCGATGTCGGCCACGTCCTCGGCCTTGGCCACCTCGTGGGCCTCACGGACCACGGCGTCCAGCAGGCCGGTGTCCGTGGCAGCGGCGGCCGCGGCGTCGGCGTGGTGCTCACGCGGGATGACCAGGACGTGGGTGGGCGCCTGGGGGTTGATGTCGCGGAAGGCGACCGTGCGCTCCCCCTCGCGGACGATCTCCGCGGGCACCTCCCCCTTCACGATCTTGCAGAAAAGGCAGTCGGGGTCGACCATCGCTCACCTTCCGTCACGCGGGGCCGCCGGGCAGGGCGGCACCCCTCTCGGGCATGTCCGGTGCCCATGATGCCGCAGGTGCGCGGGCCCCGTGGAGGACGCGGCCGACACCCGGCCGACCACCCGACAGAGATGAACCCTCAACCTTTCCGCAACCGTTCCGATCCGGTTTCCCCGCCGGTGGCGGGCCGGGGCGCGATAGGCTTTGCGTCCGTGCGCGTCAGGTTGTCGGTATGCCCGCCGTTTGGCCGCATCCGGCGTGTTCGGATTGAAACGCACGTCTACTTGGAAAAGAAGAGGTATGCCCTTTCGTAAACCCCGCGACAAGGGTGTGCGTCGAACTGATGTGACGACAGAAACGTTGGTGGCCGGTGCCACCACGGCGCCACTCTCGGTCGAGTGGGACGCCGACCACGCCGTGACGGAGCTCTACCGAGAGCACTACCGTCCACTTGTTCGGCTTGCCGCCCTGCTGGTCCGTGACCACGCGACCGCGGAGGAAGTCGTTCAGGACGCCTTCGTGGCCATGCACGGAGCCTGGCGTCGTCTCAGGGACCCGAACAAGGCTCTGTCCTACCTCCGCCAGGCGGTGGTGAACAAGGCCAGGTCGGTGCTCCGTCACAGGGCCGTCGTCGAGAAGCACGCCCCGAAGGCCATGCCGGACGCGCCCAGCGCCGAGCACGGAGCCATGAACCTCCTGGAACGTGAGGCAGTCATCACGGGACTGCGTAAGCTACCCACCCGTCAGCGAGAGGCCATCGTGCTCCGGTACTACGGCGACCTGTCCGAGGCACAGATCGCGGACGCCATGGGCATCAGCCGAGGCGCGGTCAAGAGCCACACGTCGCGTGGCATCTCCGCCCTCCGCTCTGTACTGGAGCAGACGTCATGAGTACCCCCAACGAACGGAGCGAGCTGGAGTTCGAAGACCAGCTCCGCCAGATACTCAAGGCCGAGGCGGGCGAGGTCAGACCCTCAGGCGAGGGCCTCAACCTCATCCGTGAGCGGACCGAGCGCCAACGGGGCTCGGCGTGGTTCGGACTGCCGTGGCTGCGTCCAGCGTCAGCGGTGGCGGCGGCCGTTCTGATCGTCGCCTCGGTGATCATGTCGAGCCCGCAGGTAAGGGACCAGGTCCTGGAGATCGTCCCCGCCGGCGCCGACCGCGAGGGCGCCCCGCCCGAGGCTCAGCAGGGTGGTGGCGACAGTGTGGCGGCCCCCGAGCCCACGACGGACTCGGCCACCGGCACCAGCAAGCCGGAGGAGACGCCGGGGCAGGCCCCCGAGGACGAGACAGGCGCCGACGACGGCTCCTCCGCCGCCGAGGACGAGAGCTTGGAGTCCACCACCTCGTGCCCGCCCAGGGACGACGACGCCACCGCGACCAACGGGACGCGGGACGAGGACGAGAAGGACGACGATCGGGACAACCGCGGCTCGGACCACCCGGACTGCGACCCCGCCGACGAACCGGCGGACAAGCCCACCGACGAGCCCGGCAACGGCTCGGGCGGCGGCAACGGTGACGACCCCGAGGACGACGAGTCCGGCAACGGCTCCGGCGACGGTAGCGGCTCGGGCGGCGGTAACGGGGGCGGTTCCGGCAGCAACGGTGACGAGGAGAGCGGCACCAGCCAGAACTGACCGTTCGTCTGAGGAACTTCCGGTACACAGCGGAAGGGGCCCGCGGGATCTCTCCCGTGGGCCCCTTCCGCGTTCGTTCGGACCAGCGGTCCTGTGTCAGCGGTCCTGTGTTCGTTCAGACCGGTGGCGGAGTCACCAGCGGCCGGTGCGGGCCTGCAGGACCGACAGCGCGGCCACCCCGGCGGTGGAGGTGCGCAGGACCGACGGCCCCAGCAGGGAGCGGACCGCTCCGGCCTCGTCGAAGGCGGTGAGTTCGGCGTCGGAGATCCCGCCCTCGGGGCCGACCACCAGTACGATTCCGGCCCCGGTGCCCTCGTCTGCCCCGTCCTTGGGAAGGGGCAGCTCGGACAACCGCTGGGCCCCCTCCTCGTGCAGGACCACGGCCAGGTCCGCCTCGGCCAGCAGGGCGCTGACCCCTTTGCGGTCCAGCGGTTCGGTGACCTCGGGGGTCCGGGCGCGGCGGGCCTGCTTGGCCGCCTCCCGGGCGCTCGCCCGCCACTTGGCCAGGGCCTTGGCCCCGCGGTCGCCCTTCCACTGCGTGACACAGCGCTCGGCGGCCCAGGGCACGACGGCGTCGACCCCGGCCTCGGTCATCATCTCGACAGCGAGTTCACCCCGGTCCCGCTTGGGCAGGGCCTGCACCACGGTGATCCGCGGGGTCGGCTCGGGTTCGGCCAGGCGTTCCAGCACCCGGCAGACGAGCGTGTCCTTGCCGACGGCCTCGGCCACCTCACAGCGCACACGCAGGCCGAGACCGTCGGACAGGTCGACGGTCTCGCCCTCGCGGATGCGGCGGACCGCCACGGCGTGGCGGCCCTCCGGACCGTCCAGCCGAATCCGGTCACCCGTGAGGGCGGCCGGCTCGACCAGGAAGACCGGCGGGGTCACTTGGCGCCGAAGGCGTCGCGGAGCTTGGAGAAGAAACCGCCGTGACCGGGGCTGAAGCGACCCGGGTTCTCGTCCTCGCCGCGCAGCTCGGCGAACTTGCGCAGCAGGGCCTCCTGCTCCTCGTCCAGTTTGCTCGGGGTCTCCACGTCCACACGGATGCGCAGGTCGCCCCGGCCGCCGCCGTCGAGGTGGGTGACGCCCTTGCCCGGCAGCGTGATGACGTGGCCCGAGTTGGTGCCCGGACGCAGGTCGATGTTCTCGGTGCCGTCGAGGGTGTCGAAGGCGAAGGACGCGCCCAGAGCCGCCGCCGTCATCGGGACGGTGATGGTGCAGTGCAGGTCGTCGCCGCGACGCTCGAAGGTCGGGTGGGCCTTCTGGACGACCTCGAGGATGATGTCGCCGCGTGGTCCGCCGTTGGGGCCGACCTCGCCCTCGCCCGCGAGCTGGATACGGGTGCCGTCATCGACACCGGCGGGAATCTTGACGGTGCGGGTGACCTTCTCGCGCACCCGGCCCTCGCCCGCGCAGTCGCCGCAGGGGTTGGTGATGACCGAGCCCTGACCCGAGCACTGCGGGCAGGGACGCGAGGTCATGACCTGTCCGAGGAAGGAGCGCGTGACCTGGGATACCTCACCCTGGCCGTGGCACATCTCGCAGGTGCTCCGGTGCGAACCGGCCGCGGTGCCCTCACCCTGGCAGGTGTCGCACAGGATGGCGGTCGGGAAGGTGATCTCCTTGCTGACCCCGAACGCGGTCTCGACGAGGTCGAGTTCGATGCGGATCTTGATGCTGCGTCCGCGCCGGACCCGCTCCCGTGGGCCGCGCCCGCCGGGCTGGCCGCCGCCGAAGAAGGCGTTCATGATGTCGTCGAAGGCGAACCCGCCCGCGCCGCCGAACCCTCCGGCGCCGCCTCCGCCGCCGGGGGCGTAGGGGTCCTGACCCATGTCGAACATCCGACGCTTGTTCTCGTCGGAGAGGACCTCGTAGGCCTGGGTCACTTCCTTGAAGCGATCCTGGGTGGCGGGGTCCGGGTTGATGTCCGGGTGGAGCTCGCGCGCGAGCCTCCGGTACGCCTTCTTGATCTCGTCCTTGGACGCGTCGCGACGCACCCCGAGAACCTGGTAATAGTCTCTGGCCACTGAGTTACTGTCCTGCCAAAATCTGTCCGACATACCGAGCCACCGCACGGACGGCGCCCATTGTCCCTGGGTAGTCCATACGGGTGGGTCCCACCACACCGATCTTGGCCAGCGACTGGTTTCCCACACCGTAGTCGGCCGACACGATGGAAGTGGACCGAAGGCCTTCGTGGAAATTCTCCGCGCCGATGCGCACTGTGAGCATCGAGGGGTCCTTCGCCTCACCGAGCAAACGGATGAGGACCATGTTCTCTTCCAGTGCTTCGAGCACGTCCCGCAGGCTCGCCGCGAAGTCGACGGCCGCGAGGTTCGCGGTGCCTGCCAGGACGATCTTCTCCTCGTGCCGCTCGACGAGGCTCTCCAACAGGACCGACAGGACCGCTACCGCGACCGGGCGGTCCTCCGGCGCGACCTGCGCGGGCAGGTCCTCCACCGCGTCCGGGACATCTCCGAGGTGCTTTCCGGCGATGGCCCGGTTGAGCATGCCGCGCAGGTCGTTGACCGCGTTCTCGCTGACCGTTCCCAGTCCGTCGATGACGCGCTGCTCGACCCGCCCGGTGTTGGTGATGACGACCATCATGATGCGCTGGCTGCCGAGGGGCACCAGTTCCACGTGCTGGACCGACGAGCGGGTCAGCGACGGGTACTGGACGATCGCGACCTGCCGGGTGAGCTGCGCGAGCAGCCGTACCGTGCGGGCGACGATCTCGTCGAGGTCCACGGCGCCGCCGAGGAAGGACTCGATGGCGCGCCGTTCGGCCGCCGAGAGCGGCTTGACCGAGGAGAGGCGGTCGACGAAGAGCCGGTAGCCCTTGTCGGTGGGCACCCGTCCCGCACTGGTGTGCGGTTGGTGGATGTACCCGTCCTCCTCCAGGGCGACCATGTCGTTGCGGATGGTCGCCGGGGAGACACCGAGGGGGTGCCGGTCGGCCAACGCCCGTGAACCCACGGGTTCATTGGTGTTGACGAAATCCTCGACGACGGCACGCAGGACCGCGAGCTTGCGCTCATCCAGCAACTCGCCACCTCCTGGCACTCCAAGGTCCTCAGTGCTAATTCTATGCCCGGCCGCAAACCCGCACGGCTACCAGCAAGTAGTAACACGGGTACGGGGACCGCTTCTTCCCGAGGGGACCGGCGACGTGCGCCACCCGCTACCGGGCGCGGAGCCGCCTTCAGCAGTAGACTGCACCACCGTGGTTACCAAGGGAACCGGCCGTTACGGCCGCGATGTTCTGGCGGGAGACTGGCGACGGCCCAAGAAGGGTGCGGTACGCGAGATACCCCTCACCCGCGACCTGGTCGTGGAGGACGCCGACGAGACGTTCTGCGGTGCCGTGGTGTCCTGGGACAAGGCCGCGGTGACCCTGGAGGACCGGGACGGCCGCCGCCGGGTGTTCGAGCTGGGCCCGGCCGCCTTCCTGGTGGACGGGGAGCCGGTGACGCTGGTGCGTCCGGCCGCCGCCCCCCAAGGACCCGTGCGCAGCGCTTCGGGATCGATCGCGGTGACCGACGCGCGGGCGCGCACGGCCCGGGAGAGCCGGATCTACGTGGAGGGCGCCCACGACGCCGAGCTGGTCGAGAAGGTCTGGGGCCACGATCTGCGGGTGGAGGGCGTGGCCGTCGAGTTCCTGGAGGGGGTCGACGACCTCCCGTCCGTTGTGGCGGAGTTCTCACCCGGGCCGGGACGCCGTCTGGGGGTCCTGGTGGACCACCTGGTGCCGGGGTCCAAGGAGAGCCGGATCGCGGAGCGCGTCCGGGGTTCGGACGTGCTGGTGGTCGGGCACCCCTACGTGGACGTCTGGCAGGCGGTGCGGCCGCGCGCGGTGGGGATCGGGGCCTGGCCCGAGGTGCCTCGGGGCCTGCCGTGGAAGGAGGGTGTCGTGGACGCCCTGGGGTGGCGAATGGAGACGGGTGAGGCCTGGCGCCGCATCCTGGGTTCGGTCCGCGGCTACGGCGATCTCGAACCCTCGCTGCTGGGGCGGGTCGAGGAGCTCATCGACTTCGTCACGGGCCCGCACGACACGGAACTCGCGGAGCTCTGAGGGCACCGGCCCCCCGGTGCGCGGAACACTAGGATTGCCCCATCGCGTCGTCTGACGAGCGGGCCTCGGATCCCCGTGGTCCCCCTTGCCGGTTTCCGGCGGACACAACGACAGCCTCCGGCCCTCCGCGGTCGTCGGTACGGCCCGACCGGTTCGGGCAGCACATCACACGCCCCTCAACAGCGGAGCCAAGGAAGAGCATGAGCGAGACCCCGTCCAGTCCCCCGCCCCCTGACGAAGAGCCGGGGCAGCAGTACCCGCCGCAGCGGGATCCCGGCCAGGCTCAGCAGCCGCAGCAGCCGCAGCCCGGTTACGGCCAGCAACAGGGACAGCCTGGCCAACCGCAGGCTCAGCCGCAGCAGCCACAGCCGGGGCAGCAGCCCGGACAACAGCCGTACGGCCAGCCGCAGCAGCCCGGGTACGGACAACAGCCCCAGCAGCCCTACGGTCAGCCCAGCGGCGCACAGCCCGGGTACGGCCAGCAGCCCCAGCAGCAGTACGGTCAGCAGAGTGGCGCTCAGCCCGCGTGGGGCCAGCCCTCAGGCGGTCAGCCCCAGCAGCAGCCCGCGCAGCCGCAGCAACCCCAGCAGCCCTACGGTCAGCCCAGCGGCGCACAGCCGGGGTACGGTCAGCAGCCGCAGCAGCCGGGGTACGGTCAGCAGCCGGTACAGCCCCAGCCCGGACAACAGCAGCCTGATTACGGCCAGCAGTACGGCCAGCAGCCCCAGCACGGCCAACAGCAGTACGGTCAGCCGGTGCAGGCCCAGCAGCCGCAGTTCGGCCAGCCCGGGGCCTACGGACAGCCCGGCGGTGCGCAGGCCGGTTTCGGCCAACAGCCGCAGCCGCAGGCGCCGGGTGGCGGCAACGACATTCTGGTCGCGATGCTGGCCCACCTGTCCGGCTTCGTCATCGCCTGCCTGGGCTGGATCCCGCCGCTGGCGATCTACTTCGCCAAGCGGAACCAGTCACAGTTCGTCCGCCACCACGCGTCAGAAGCGGCGAACTTCCAGATCACCATGCTCATCCCGTACGTGTTCGCCGGCGTGGCTTTCTTCGGTCTGGGTATCTTCTTCCCCAACCTCTCCTGGATCGGTTACCTGCTCATCGCCCTCGTATGGATCCTTTCCATCGTCTTCGGCGTCATAGGAGCATCAGGAGCGAACAAGGGAACCTGGTACCGCTATCCGGCGAGTATCCGGCTCCTGAAGTAGAACCGAGGCCCCCGACACCGAGGAATCGTCATGTCCTATCAGAACAACCCGAACCCGGATGATCCCTACGACCAGGGCGGCCAGCAGCCCCACCAGGGTCCGTCCGGCGGCTACCCGCCCCCGGCCGACCCGCAGCAGGGCGGTTACCCCGGCCAGGGGGGCTACCCCGGTCAGGGCGGTTACCCCGGCCAGGGGGGCTACGGGCAGCCCCAACCCGGGCAGCCCGGCGGTTACGGTGTTCCCCACGGCCAGGGCGGTTACCCCGGGCAGCCCGGCGGCTACGCGCCCGGCCCCGGCTTCGGCGACTCCTCCGCGGTCACGGGGCAGCCGAACCAGGACGAGCGGACGATGGGTCTGCTCAGCCACCTGAGCGGCATCCTCTTCAGCGTCCTCGGACCGCTGGTCCTGTACCTGATCAAGAAGGACGAGTCGCCGTTCGTCCGCGACCAGGCCGCGCAGGCGCTGAACTTCCAGATCCTGCTGCTGATCGGCTACCTGATCTCGATGGTGCTGTACTTCATCCTCATCGGCGCGCTCATTCACTTGGCGCTCTGGGTGTGCGCGATCGTCTTCGGCATCATGGGGGCGATGGCTGCCAACAAGGGCGAGTGGTACCGCTACCCGTTCAACGTCAGCTGGATCAAGTAACACCGATCCCCGCGATCGACACCGAAGGGGTCCGGCATCGCGCCGGGCCCCTTCGTCGTGTCGGTCTTCCCTGGGTTCTCTGCCCGGGACGGCTCGGGTCGCCCCGGGTCTCGCCCCGGGGCGTCTCAGGTGTCTCAGGTGAGGTCGCGGACCACGGCGTCGGCGAGCAGCCGCCCCCGCCGGGTCAGCGCCGCGCGGCCCTCGGCGTGCGCCCGCGCGTCCAGGAGCCCTTCGCCGACCAGGCGTTCGGCCGCGGACAGCCCGCGGGCGTCCAGCAGGTCCAGCGGGCAGCCGCCGTCCACCCGCAGTTCGAGCAGGACGCGTTCGAAGCGGCGTTCGGCCTCGGTGAGGACCTCACGGGCCTGGGCCGGGCTGTCCCCCGCGGCCAGGCGGGCGGCGTAGGCGGCCGGGTGCTTGACGTTCCACCAGCGGGTTCCGCCCACGTGGCTGTGCGCGCCCGGACCGACCCCCCACCAGTGGCCGCCGGTCCAGTAGAGCATGTTGTGCGCGCTGCGGCCCTCGGTGCTACGGGCCCAGTTGGACACCTCGTAGGGGGTGTACCCGGCCTCGGCCAGGGCCTCGTCGGCCATGAGGTAGCGGTCGGCCATGGCGTCGTCGTCGGGTTCGGTGAGTTCGCCCCGCCGCACGCGCGCGGCCAGCCGGGTGCCGTCCTCGACGATCAGGGAGTAGGCGGAGACGTGGTCGGGTCCGGCACCGATCGCGGCTTCCAGGGAGGCCGCCCAGTCCTGGTCGCTCTCCCCCGGGGTGCCGTAGATGAGGTCGAGGTTGACGTGCTCGAAACCGGCCTCGCGCGCCCAGGTCACGCACTTTTCGGGGCGTCCCGGGGTGTGGCCGCGCTCCAGGATCCTGAGCACGTGCGGCTGGGCGCTCTGCATGCCGAAGGAGACCCGGGTGAACCCGGCCGCGCGCAGGCGGGCGAGGTAGTCGGGGTCGACGGTCTCGGGGTTGGCCTCGGTGGTGATCTCGGCGTCGGGGGTGAGCCCGAAGCGGTCGCGGATCTCACCGAGAACACGGCCGAGGTCCTCGGGTGACAGGAGTGTGGGTGTGCCGCCGCCGACGAAGACGGTGCTGACGCGGGGACGGTCGCCGGTCAGGACCCGGTCGGCCAGTGCGACCTCGGCCGCGGCCTGCTCCGCGTAGGTCTCGCGGGAGGCGGTGGCGGTGCCGTCGCGGGAGACGAGTTCGTCGGCGGTGTAGGTGTTGAAGTCGCAGTAGCCGCAGCGGGTGACGCAGAAGGGCACGTGGACGTAGAACCCGAGCGGGCGCTCCCCGATCTGGGCGAGCGAGGGTTCGGGAAGTTGCCCGGTCCGGGGCACGGGTTCGCCGTCGAGGGCTACGGATGGCATGTCTCCAGTGTCGCCGACCCGGCGGGGTGTCCCGGCACGGGTGACGGGAGGTCGCGGTCCGGTTCGGCGAAGGACCTCTCCGACCCAGGGGTGCGTGCGCGCAGCGCGCACCCCAGTGCTCGTACGTGCGGGTTCCGGGGCTCAGCGGCCCTGGGCAGCTTCCTGGGGGTCGCGGCGCGGCGGGACGGGGCTGTTCACGCGGGCCTCGGGGGTGACCGGTCCGGGCACGGAGACGGCGGGGGCGGTCGGGGCGGCCGCGGTGGAGCCGCGTACGACCAGTTCGGGGTCGAAGACGTACTCGGCATGGGAGACGGGGTGTCCGGCGATCTCGTCGCACAGGGCGCGGGCGGCGGCCATGGCCATGGCGTTGACCGGCTGGCGGACGGTGGTCAGGGGCGGGTCGGTGAAGGCGATGAGCTGGGAGTCGTCGTAGCCGACCACGGAGAAGTCCTGGGGGACGCGCAGGCCGCGCTGGCGGGCCGCGCGGATGGCGCCCAGCGCCATGATGTCGGAGCCGCAGACCATCGCGGTGACGCCGCGTTCGATGAGGCGGACCGCGGCGGCGTGGCCGCCCTCCACGCCGAACAGGGAGAGTTCGACGAGGCCGTCGCCGTCCAGGCCGTGCTCGGCCAACGCCTGGTGGAAGCCCTCCAGCTTGCGGCGGACCGGGACGTAGCGTTCGGGGCCGCTGGTGAAGCCGATGCGGGTGTGGCCGAGGGCGACCAGGTGGTTGACGGCCAGGCGTCCGGCCTCGCGGTCGTCGGCGGAGATGAAGGCCGCGGGGATGGACTCGGTGTAGCCGTTGACGAGCACGATCGGCAGGCGGCGGGAGACCAGGGTCTGGTAGCGCTCGTGCGAGGCCGTGGTGTCGGCGTGCTTGCCGGAGACGAAGAGGATGCCGGAGACGTTGCGCTCCAGGAGGAGTTCCACGTACTCGTCCTCGGATATCCCGCCCGGGGTCTGGGTGCACAGCACCGGGGTGTACCCGCGCTGGGCCAGGGCCCCCTCCGCCGCCTGGGCGAACATCGGGAAGACCGGGTTGTCCAGTTCGGGGATCACCATGCCGACCAGCCCGGCGGAGCGCTGCCGCAGTCGGGCGGGGCGCTCGTATCCGAGCACGTCGAGCGCGGTCAGGACGGCCTTGCGGGTGTCGCTGCCGACGCCGGGCTTGTCATTGAGCACCCGCGAGACGGTTGCCTCGCTGACGCCTGCGTGCCGCGCTATGTCGGCAAGTCGTGGACCCATGCGGACAACTCTAGTCGAGATTACCGTCACAGGGATGAAAGTTGGCGGTAATCTTGCGCAAGAACTTGCAGACGCGACCCGGAAGGACCCCCGCAGATGAAGCACCAGTCGCACTGGTGGCGCGAGGCCGCCATCTACCAGATCTACGTGCGCAGCTTCGCCGACTCCAACGGGGACGGGGAGGGCGACCTGGCGGGCATCCGTGAACGCCTCCCGCACCTGGCCGAGCTCGGCGTGGACGCGATCTGGCTCACCCCCTTCTACGTCTCGCCGCTGGCCGACGGGGGTTACGACGTCGCCGACTACCGCGACGTCGACCCCCGCTTCGGCACCCTGGAGGACTTCGACGCCCTCCTGGCGACCGCCCACGAGCTGGGCATCCGGATGATCATCGACGTGGTCCCCAACCACTCCTCCTCAGCGCACCGCTGGTTCCGTGAGGCCGTGGCAGCCGAGCCGGGCAGCGCCGCCCGCGCCCGGTACATCTTCCGGGACGGCAAGGGTGAGGGCGGCGACGAGCCGCCCAACAACTGGAACTCGATCTTCGGCGGCCCGGCCTGGACCCGCCTCAAGACCGAGGACGGCACCCCCGAGCAGTGGTACCTGCACCTGTTCGACGCCGAGCAGCCCGACTTCGACTGGACCAACCAGGAGGTGCACGACGAGTTCGACGACGTCCTGCGTTTCTGGCTGGACCGGGGTGTGGACGGGTTCCGGATCGACGTGGCGCACGGCATGGTCAAGGACCCGGCCCTGCCCGACATCGACCCCGACGCCAAGGCCGACCTGCTCGACGGCAGCACCTCGCTGCCCTACTTCGACCAGGACGGCGTGCACGAGATCTACCGCCGCTGGTCGCGCATCGCCGCCGAGTACCCGGGCGACCGGACGATGGTGGCCGAGGCCTGGGTGGAGGACGCCGAGCGGGTGGCGCGCTACCTGCGCCCGGACGAGCTGCACCAGGCGTTCAACTTCGAGTACCTCACCGCGCCGTGGGACGCCGCGCGGCTGCGTGAGGTGATCGACGGTTCGCTGGCAGCCAACGGCGCCGTGGGCGCGACCACCACGTGGGTGCTGTCCAACCACGACGTCACCCGGCACGTCACCCGCTTCGGCGGCGGCGAGCAGGGGCTGCGCCGGGCGCGTGCGGCCACCCTGCTGATGCTGGGCCTGCCCGGTTCGGTCTACCTCTACCAGGGCGAGGAGCTGGGCCTTCCCGAGGTCACCGACCTGCCGGAGGAATCCCTTCAGGACCCCACGTGGGAGCGCTCGGGCCGCACCGAACGCGGCCGCGACGGCTGCCGCGTGCCGCTGCCGTGGGAGGGTCAGGCCGCACCGTTCGGCTTCGGCCCCGAGGGCACCACGCCGTGGCTGCCGGTCCCCGAGGCGTGGGCGGGCCTGGCGCGCTCCGCCCAGCGCGGGGTTCAGGGTTCGACGCTGGAGCTGTACACCACCGCGCTCGGTCTGCGCCGCGAGCTGGACGCCCTGGGCGACGGCTCGATGAACTGGCTGGACTCCCCGGAGGGCGTTCTGTACTTCGAGCGCGAGCCGGGTGTGCGGGTCGCGGTGAACCTGACCGACGCGGCGGTCGAGCTGTCCGCCTCCGGTGAGGTCCTGGTGGCCAGCGGCCCGGGCACAGAGTTGTCCGGTGGCACGCTGTCGCTGCCCGCCGAGACCTCGGTGTGGCTGCGCGCCTGATCCGGCGCTGAGTTCCGGGTGCCGGGCGGCCCGCACGCCGTCCGGCACCCGCACCCGCCCGCGCGTTCCTGCACAGGCGCACGCTCACGCCTGAGCCCGCGCCTACGCGCGGCTCCTCTTCCTCACCCTTTCGCCTGCCTCCCTCCTCCCTTTCCTCTTCATCCGCGGGGCACCCTCCCGCCCGTTAGCCCGGGCCCCGCCAGTCACCCCTGGAGACCGCCATGAGGTCACGACTTTCCCTGTGCTCGGTGGGTCTGGTGCTCGCCCTGACCGCCTGCTCCGCCGCCGACGAGGTCGACGAGTACTCGTCGATTCCGCTGACCATCTGGGCCGACGAGGACCGCGCCCAGGCCATGCGAACCTTCGCCGAGGCCTTCGCCCGCGACGCCAACCGCCCGGTGGAGGTGATCGTCGTGGACCACGAGGAGCTGCGCGCCAGCTTCCTGAGCTCGCACGCCACCGGGCTGGGCCCGGACCTGCTCGTGGGACCGCACGACTGGACCGGTGAGCTGGCCGCCGCCGGGGCGATCGTGCCGGTCGGACTGGAGCCGGAGGACGCCGACCTGTTCTCACCCGGTGCCGTGGAAGCGGTCAGCTACGAGGGCAGGGTCTACGGAGTTCCCTACGCCACCGAGAACCTGGCGCTGTTCCGCAACACGGACCTGGCCCCGGAGGCACCGACCTCGCTGGAGGACATGCTGGAGACCGGCACGGACCTGGTGGACTCGGGTTCGGCCAGCCAGGCGCTGAGCATTCAGGTGGGCGCGGAGGGCGACGCCTACCACATCCACCCCTTCTTCACCTCGGCCGGCGGTTACCTGTTCGGCGAGGACGCCTCGGGCGACCCCGATCCCACGGACCTGGGTGTGGCCGCGCCGGAGTCGATCGCCGCCTTCGAGCTGCTGGCCGAGCTCGGGGAGGAGGGCTCAGGGGTGCTGAACCGGACCACCGACTCGGCCAACGCGACCTCCCTGTTCACCTCCGGACAGGCTCCGTTCCTGGTCAGCGGACCGTGGAGTGTGGCCTCGGCCCAGGAGGAGGGCGTACCGTTCGCGGTGGACCCGGTGCCCTCGTTCGCGGAGGGAGCCAAGGCCCGCCCGCTGATCGGTGTGCAGGCGTTCTACGTGGCTTCCGGGGCCAGCGACCCGGATCTCGGGCAGAGCCTGGCCCAGGCGATCCTGGACGACCCCGAGCTCTCGGTGATCCTGCACGAGGCGGACCCGCGCGTGCCCGCCCTGGACGAGGCGTTGCAGATGGTGACCGACCAGGACCCGAACCTGGAGGCCTTCCAGCGTGCGGGCGAGGGTGGGCTGCCGATGCCCGCGATCCCCGAGATGGAACTGGTCTGGAGCCCGTTCTCGCAGGCCAGCGCGGACATCATCGGTGGCGCGGACCCCGCCGAGGCGTTGGCCGAGGCCGAGCGGCTGATCGTCGAGGGCTTCGGAGAGTAGCTCCGCGGCCGGGGCGAGCGTCAAAGGACCACGTTTTTATTACCCAGCGCGACGGCCCTGGCACCCTTCGGCAGGGAACACCTTTCCGTTTCCGGGGTGTTTCCACATCTTTATCCACAGCGACTGCAAAGCCTTTCAAAGGCTGCAAGTTATTGCTAACGTCACATCACCAAGCATGCCCGCAACGGACCCGGTTCCGCCGGTGGACCGCATGCACAGCACCTCCGATCAGTCCTCCCGGAAGGAAGACACCATGAGATCCCGCAGCGCGTCAGCGGTCGCCGGTATCGCCGCGATCGCCCTTATGGCGACAGCGTGCAACAGCGACGACTCGGACGGAGGCGACGAGGGCACCGCAGAGGGCACGCTCGTCATCTGGTCCGACCCCGAGCGCGCCGACGCCATCCAGGGTGCGGCCGCCGAGTTCGCCGAGGCCAACGGCATCGAGGTGGACGTCCAGGGCCTGGCCTTCGACGACATCCAGGGCGACCTGCTCAACGCCCACCAGGCCGGTAACGCGCCCGACGTCTTCATCGGCGCTCACGACTGGACCGGCAACCTGGTCCGCAACGGCGCCGTCACCCCGGTCGAGCTGACCGGCGACCAGGCCGGCGGCGTGGACGAGACCGCCGTCGAGGCGCTCTCCTTCGACGGACAGCTCTTCGGTGTTCCGTACTCGCAGGAGAACATCTTCCTGATGCGCAACACGGACCTGGCCCCGGACGCCCCGGAAACGTTCGAGGAGCTCGTCGAGGTCGGCACCGAGCTCAAGGACGCGGGCGACACCAGCGAGGTCCTGGCCATGGCCGTGGGCCAGGAGGGCGAGCCCTTCCGGATGAACGCGCTGTTCACCTCCGCGGGCGGCTACCTGTTCGGCCAGGACGACACCGGCACCTGGGACCCCTCGGACCTGGGCGTGGGCTCGGACGAGTCCATCGCGGCCATGGAGAAGATCGCCGAGTACGGCGAGGACGGCGAAGGGGTGCTGCGCCGCTCCATCGACACCGAGAACGACGCCAACCTCTTCTACGAGGAGGAGGCGCCCTTCTTCATCGCCGGTCCGTGGAACATCGGTGACGCCAACGAGGCGGGCATCGACTTCGAGATCAGCCCCATCCCGGGCTTCGAGGGCGAGAACCCGGCCAGCCCCTACATCGGCTACCAGGCGTTCTTCGTCACCGAGGGCAGCGCCAACAGCGCCCTGGCCCAGGAGTTCGTGACCAACTACGTCACCTCCACCGACTTCATCCTCAGCCTCTACGAGGCCGACCCGCGCACCCCGGTGCAGACCGAGGCCCTGGAGTCCGTCTCCGCCGACGACCCCAACATCGCGGCGATCGCCGAGGCCGGTGCCGAGGGCATGCCGATGCCGTCCATCCCCGAGATGGGTGAGACCTGGGAGCCGCTGGGCCAGGCCCAGGCCCAGGCCATCGCGGGCAACGACGTCCGCGAGGCCATGGAGGCCGCCCACAACACCATCGCCGAGCAGATCGGCGAGTAGTGGTGGCCTCCTCCAGCCCCGACAGCGCGGGCGCCCCCTCCCAGGGGGCGCCCGCCCGTCCACCGCTGCCCGGAGGGCGGTTCGCCGCCAACGGGTCGATCGTCGGGCAACTCGTCAAGATCGCTCTGCTCAGCCTGTTCACCGCCTTCGGTGTGTGGGCGGTCCTGCCGCTGTACGTGGCTGGGAACTGGTGGGGCATCGGCCTGGTCGTCGCGGTGGTCGGCCTGGTCTACTACGTCTACCTGTCCAAGCGCACCGTCCCGGCGAAGTACCTCGTACCGGGTGTGGTCTTCCTCCTGGCCTTCCAGATCATCCCGGTGCTCTACACGATGAGCACCTCGGTCACCAACCTCAGTGACGGCCACCGGGGCGACAAGGACCGGGCGATCGCCGCCATCGAGGCGTTCTCGGTCACCCGCGACCCCGACTCCCCCGAATACGTCCTGACCGTGGCCACCACCGGCGACCCCGACACCGGCGAGCTGGTCTTCCTGCTCACCGACTCCGAGGGCAACGCCTACGCGGGCACCGACGAGGGGCTGAGCGAGCTCGGCGGCGCCGACGTCGACCAGGCGGGGAAGGTGACCGACGCGTTCGGGTACACGCTCCTTTCCCCCGCCGAGGTGAACGCGCGCAGCGACGAGCTCCAGGAGTTCGCGGTCCCCACTCGGGACGGCGCCGGAATCCGCTCCAGCGGCCTGTCCAGCGCTTTCGAGGGCAGCGCCATCCGGGTCTACGACGAGGCCTGCGACTGCGTCACCGACACCGAGACCGGCGAGGTCTACACGGCCGACAACGACCGCGGCGCCTTCTACAACGAGGACGGACAGCGGCTGGCCCAGGGCTGGCAGGTCAACGTCGGGCTCGACAACTTCGCCCGCTTCCTGCTCAACCCGACCTTCGCCAGCTCGTTCTTCGGCATCCTGCTGTGGAACATCACCTTCGCGGTGGCCGTTACCGGTCTGGTCTTCGTGGTGGGCCTGGCGGTCGCCATGACCCTGCACGTGCCCAGGATGCGCGGCAAGACCTTCTACCGCATCCTGGTGATCCTGCCGTACGCCATGAGCTCGTTGGCCATGTACCTGCTGTGGCGGGACATGTTCAACACCGACTTCGGGCTGTTCAACCGGATGCTCGGCCTCCAGGTCGACTGGTTGGGCGACGTGTGGACCGCGCGGGCGGCGGTCATCCTCACCAACGTGTGGCTGGGCTACCCGTACATGTTCCTGGTGGCCACCGGTGCCCTGCAGGCCATCCCGCGTGAGCTGGGCCAGGCCGCCCAGATCGACGGCGCGGGGCCGTGGCAGGCCTTCCGGCACGTCACCCTGCCGCTGCTGATGGTCGCCATGACCCCGATCCTCATCGCCACGTTCGCGTTCAACTTCAACAACTTCAACGCGGTGTGGCTGATCACCAGGGGCGGCCCGTTCTCACCGGACAACCCGACGGCCGGCGGCACGGACCTGCTCATCACCTACACCTACCGGCTGGCCTTCAGCGAGGCCACAGCCCAGTACGGGTACGCGGCGGCGCTGTCGGTGATGATCTTCCTGATCGTCTCGGTGATCTCCATCGTCAGTCTGAGCCGGAGCAAGGCACTCAAGGAGGTGGACCGATGACGGCTACCGTTCCTGACGCGGTGCGCACGCCCTACCGGCGCAGCGGCGCCACCCGGTTCGCGCTGTGGGCACAGCGCCTGGGCTGGCGGCACGTGGTCATGTGGGTGGTCGCGGCCTTCGCGGTCTTCCCCGTGCTGTTCGTGGTCTCGGCCGCGCTCAACCCGGTCGGCACCCTGAGCAGCTCACAGCTGTGGCCGACCGGAGCGAGTCTGGCCAACGCCCAGGACCTGTTCCAGAACACGCCGTTCACCACCTGGTACGCGAACTCGCTGTTCTTCGCGCTCACCAACGCGGTGGTGACGGTGCTGCTCTCCGCGCTGGCGGCCTACGCCTTCAGCCGGATGCGGTTCAAGGGTCGGCGGGTGGGCCTGATCGGCCTGCTCATCATCCAGATGTTCCCGCAGTTCCTGGCGATCGTGGCGATCTACCTGATGTTCTCCAACATCGGGGAGCTCTACCCGGCGATCGGCTTCGACACCCGCTGGGGTCTGCTGCTGGTCTATCTGGGCGGTGCGCTGAGCATCAACACGTGGCTGATGAAGGGCTTCTTCGACACCGTGCCGAAGGAGCTGGACGAGTCCGCGCAGATCGACGGCGCCACGCACGCGCAGGTGTTCTTCCGGATCATGCTGCCGCTGGTGACCCCGGTACTGGCGATCGTGGCACTGCTGGTGTTCATCTCCACCATCAACGAGTTCCTGATGGCGAGCGTGTTCCTGCGGGACACCGACGCCAAGACGTTGGGGCTGGGGCTCTACCAACTGGTGGCCTCGCAGCGCAACGCCAACTTCGGGATGTTCGCGGTGGGCGCCATCATGCTGTCCCTGCCGACGTTGACCGTGTTCTGGTTCCTCCAGCGCTACATCAGCGACGGCCTGACCGCCGGAGCGGTCAAGGGCTAGGCTCCGCGGATACACGAGGCACACGCAAGGAGGGGCGCTCCCGTAGGGGCGCCCCTCCTTCGTCGTGTACCGGCCCGGCTGTGGTCCGGGCGGCGGCCCGGGTGGCGGTGTGCCCGCCGGGCCGGACACGGCTACTTCTTCTTCTTGTCCTCGGCACCGCTGGTGTCGGTGGACAGCGCGGAGATGAAGGCCTCCTGGGGTACCTCGACCCGGCCGACCATCTTCATCCGCTTCTTGCCCTCCTTCTGCTTCTCCAGCAGCTTGCGCTTACGGCTGATGTCGCCGCCGTAGCACTTGGAGAGCACGTCCTTGCGGATGGCGCGGATGTTCTCACGGGCGATGACGCGGGCGCCGATGGCGGCCTGGACGGGCACCTCGAACTGCTGCCGCGGGATGAGCTCGCGCAGCTTCTTGGTCATCTCGACGCCGTAGGCGTAGGCCTTCTCCTTGTGCACGATCGCGGAGAACGCGTCGACCGGCTCGCCCTGGAGGAGGATGTCGACCTTGACCAGGTCGGCCTGCAGCTCGCCGATGGGCTCGTAGTCCAGGGAGGCGTAGCCCTTGGTCCGGGACTTGAGCGCGTCGAAGAAGTCGAAGACGATCTCCGCCATGGGGAGCTTGTACCGCATCTCGACGCGGTCCTCGGAGAGGTAGTCCATGCCCTGGAGCTCGCCGCGGCGTTCCTGGCACAGCTCCATGATCTGGCCGATGTGGTCCGAGGGGCTGAGCACGGTGGCCTTGACCATCGGCTCGTAGATGGCGTCGATCTTGCCGGTGGGGAACTCACTGGGGTTGGTCACCACGTGCTCGGCGCCGTCCTCCATGTCCACCCGGTAGATCACGTTGGGCGCGGTGGAGATGAGGTCGAGGTTGAACTCGCGCTCCAGGCGGGCCCTGGTGATCTCCAGGTGGAGCAGCCCGAGGAAGCCGCAGCGGAAGCCGAAGCCCAGGGCGGCGGAGGTCTCCGGCTCGAAGGCCAGGGCGGCGTCGTTGAGCTGGAGCTTCTCCAGGGCGTCGCGCAGCACCGGGTAGTCGGTGCCCTCGATCGGGTACAGACCAGAGAACACCATGGGCTTGGGTTCCTGGTAGCCGCCGAGCATCTCCGTGGCGGGCTTGTTCAGGGTGGTGATGGTGTCACCGACCTTGGACTGGCGCACGTCCTTCACACCGGTGATGATGTAGCCGACCTCGCCCACACCCAGGCCCTGGCTCTTGGTCGGCTCGGGCGAGCTGACCCCGATCTCCAGGATCTCGTGGGAGGCCTTGGTGGACATCATCTGGATGCGCTCACGCGGGCTGAGCTTGCCGTCGATGACCCGCACGTAGGTGACCACACCGCGGTAGGTGTCGTAGACCGAGTCGAAGATCATCGCGCGGGCCGGGGCGTCGGCCTCACCGACCGGCGCGGGGATCTGGTTGACGATCTCGTTGAGGAGCTCCTCGACGCCCTCACCGGTCTTGGCGCTGACCCTGAGTACGTCGGAGGGCTCACAGCCGATGATCCCGGCGATCTCCTCGGCGTACTTCTCAGGCTGGGCCGCGGGAAGGTCGATCTTGTTCAGGACCGGGATGATCGTGAGGTCGTTGTCCAGCGCCATGTAGAGGTTGGCGAGGGTCTGCGCCTCGATGCCCTGCGCGGCGTCGACCAGCAGGACCGCGCCCTCACAGGCGGCCAGGGAACGCGACACCTCGTAGGTGAAGTCGACGTGGCCGGGGGTGTCGATGAGGTCCAGCGTGTACGTCTTGTCGTCCAACGCGGTGAACGGGATGCGCACCGCCTGCGACTTGATCGTGATGCCGCGCTCGCGCTCGATGTCCATGCGGTCCAGGTACTGGGCGCGCATCTGGCGGTCCTCGACGACCCCGGTGATCTGGAGCATCCGGTCGGCCAGCGTCGACTTGCCATGGTCGATGTGCGCGATGATGCAGAAGTTGCGGATCAGCGCGGGATCGGTCCAGTTCGGCTGTGCCACCGTGCTCCGTTCACAGGGTTGGGTCCGGGTCGTGTGCGCCGAGGTGGCGCCGCCCTGCCGCGGAAGGTGGTGGGATCACCACCGACCCACGGCATCTTTCATCATCCCACGGCGCCGGTGCCGTCCTCACCGGATGCGGCCGGGACGGATACGGCAGTATGGGCGCGAGCGCGGGACCTGTGTCCAGATTATGCGACCTGGGACCGGGAACGGGCGATGCGGGCAGCCGGACGGAACGGGTGCCCGGCCAGGCGGAGACCGGACGGGAACGGGTGGCGTACGGGTGAAGTGGCTTCTGAAGCGGTTGCTGGCCGGTGTGGCGGCGGTCCTGGTGGTGCTGGTGGGCGCGGGCGCGCTGCTGTCCTACCAGTACTCGGGAACCCCCGAGGAGTGGGCCGCCTCGCAGGGGGCGGACGCGGCGTGGGTGGGTTCGTGGGAGGACACCGAGGCGCTGGAGGAGCTGCTGGGCACCGGCGCGGTGAGCACTCTGTACGTGTACGCGGGCGAAGTGGACGCGGACGGCGCCGTGGAGCGGGTTCCGGAGACCGACGCGCTGTTGTCGTGGTTGGACGCGAATTTCCCCGAGGTGTCGGCGCTGGCCTGGCTGCGGCACGTGGAGTCGGGTTCGTCGCTGATCCGGGACCGTTTCGACGCCGAGGCCCGCGAGAGGCTGGCCCCGCGGGCGGCCGAGGTCGCGGCCGACGGGTTCGCCGGGGTGCACCTGGAGATCCGCCCGGTGACGGTGAACGATCCCTCCCTGCCCGCGCTCGTGGAACTGGTCCGGGAGGAACTGGGCGAGGACCGGGTCCTGTCGCTGCGGGCCCAGCACGTGGAGCTGATGCCGGGCGGCCGGGTTCCGTCCTTCGTCGCGGGCGGCGAGGAGAAGTACTGGTCCAAGGGGTACCTGGAGCGGGTGAGCGAGCACGCGGACGAGATCGTGCTGCCCGGGGTGGGCGCGAACATGCCCACGGCGGGGCTGTACGGCGGGTTCATGGTGCGTCAGGTGACCGAGTCGGTGACGGCGCTGCGCAACCATGAGGACGTGACGGTGCGGTTCGGGGTACCGACCTACGACAGTGAGCGGTGGGGGCCGGTGGCCGACAACGAGACCGCGCTGACCGCGCTCGCCGCCGTCCGGCTGGGCCTGACCCAGGCCGAGGAGGTCCCCGAGACGATGACCGTGGGTGTGTCCCTGTACCTGGTGGACGAGGTCGGGGACGGGGATCTGACCGCCTTCCGCACCGCGTGGCTCAACCCGCTGGAACAGAGTGGCTGACCACCGGAGCGGTGTGGCTGCCCCGGCAGGCACCGGATGGCTTGGTGCGGCCGCGGAGTCCCAAGCAGTCCGCCGAGTACGGCATAATAAGAAGTCCGTGTCTCGGAAATCCACGTTCGGTTAAGAGCCCTGTGGACTCACACACACCCTGCGTCGGCGCCCACGCAGGCCTCTCATGGAACGGCTGCCCGTGAGATGAGCCGCCTGTTCGCCAGACGCGATGATCACAGTAACTGGAGCACGTTTTCGCATGGCGAACATCAAGTCGCAGAAGAAGCGCATCAAGCAGAACGAGAAGGCTCGTATCCGCAACCAGGCGGTGCGCTCTTCCCTGAAGACTGCCATCCGTAAGTTCCGCGAGGCTGCCGAGGCCGGGAACGTCGAGCAGGCCACCATCGCGCAGCGCGAGGCCGCTCGCGCCCTGGACAAGGCCAGCAGCAAGGGCGTCATCCACCAGAACCAGGCCGCGAACCGCAAGAGCGCGATCGCCAAGCGCCTGGACGCGCTTCAGTCCGCCTAAGGACGAGAAGCACAAGGCTTCCCGAAGGGCCCGGTCCACCAGGACCGGGCCCTTCGCCGTTCCCGGCCCCCGCACCGGGCCCGCGAGTTGTCCACAGGCATCTGCCCCACCGCTGGCGTGCTGGTCCCCGGCCTGCTTTGCTCGGTATCGGGGGAGCCTTCGCTCCCGCCCGCCCAGGCATGCCCGCCCCCGATGCTCTCCCGGCCCGCCCGTCGGAAGTTATCCACAGATGGAAAACGGCTGCTGACAGAGCGTTGCCCGCTGCCTAGCGTTGGATTCATGACCGTTTCGCGTCGGTCACGGCGCAAAGCTCCACAGTCAGATCCCGAGGAACGACTCCGCGCGCTCGGCCTGGACGCCTCCCCCACCGCCCGGCGGCTGCGCGCCCGAATCCCCCGTGCTTCCACCGAACCCTCACCCGAGGAAACTGAACCCTCACCCGAAGAAGCCGTCCCGAGCGCGCCCTACGCGATCGGGGAGGCCACCACCCCCTACCGGCCCGAACCTGCGAGGCCCACCCCCGCCGAGCTGTGGTCAGCCATGCCCGCACCGCGCGGCCCAGCCAGCCAAGAGGATCAAGAGGATACGGAGGACCCGGAGGAGGCGCCCACCGTCCGCCTGCGGCTGGACCGCCGCACCCACCGCCCCGCTCCCCGAAACCCACCAGCGCAGAGCCCCTGGCGGGACCCTCCCCCACCAGAGGGACCCCAGGACGGTTGGGCCCCGGCCGGCGAAGCGCCCCGAAGTGACACCCACGCGAAGGGGCCCTCCGCCACCGGCCCGAACGCCAACGGCGAGCGCGAAACGACACCCCCGGCGCAGGTCCGGGCAGAGGGGCCGATGCCCTTCAGCCAGGTAACCCGCGCAGACCGCGAGAAGCACCCCGCCTCCGCCAGCTGGAACGGCGACAGCGGGCACGGCCCAGCGGACCCTCCGGACCAGGAACAGGAGAACGGCCCCAGGCCCCGCGGCGGCAGGAGAACTCGTAACGGCCGTTGGGGCCGGCCCTCCTCTGACAGCCGGAGCGAGGGCAGCGGGCCTGAGCCGCGTTTGGGGGAAGAGCCTGAGGGGCCGTCGGGCGGGCGGCATCGGCGGCGGCCGGAGGCGGTGCGACCGCCTTCGGGGTACACGGAGCTGGATCCCGAGGCCCCCGGTGCCGTGCTGGATCGGGTGGCCGAGCGGTGGGGACCCCAGACCTCGCTGTCCCGGCGGGCGGTGGTGGCCCTGCTGGTGCTCGGGCTGCTCGCGGTGGCGGGCGCCTTCCTGGTGCTGCGCGAGCGGCCGGGCGAGGTAACGGTGCCCGAGCTGGTCAACCAGTCCGCCACCGCGGGGCAGGACCCGGGCGATCAGGTCTCGACCGTCCCGGACGGAGCCGGGCAGGCTCCCGGGGGCGAGGGAGGAGGGCCGGACGCGGCACCGAGCGGGGACGTGGTGGTGCATGTGGGCGGGGAGGTGGCCGAGCCGGGGATCTACACGATGCCCGCGGGTTCCCGGGTGGCCGACGCGGTGGAGGAGGCCGGCGGGCCGCTGCCCGACGCCGACTTGGACCTGGTGAACCTGGCCCGGACCCTGACCGACGGTGAGCGGATCCTGGTGGGTGTCCCCCAGGCGGAAGGGGAAACGGGCGCGGGCCCGGAGGGGAGCGGCTCGCTGGTCAACCTCAACCAGGCCGGGCAGGCTGAGTTGGAGACCCTGCCCGGGATCGGGGAGAAGAAGGCCCAGAAGATCATCAGGCACCGGGAATCCCTCGGTGGCTCGTTCAGCAGCGTGGAGGACCTGCTCGGGGTCGACGGGATCGCGGAGAAGACGTTCAGCAGCCTCGAACCCCTCGTGACGGTGGGGTGAGGTCCGTGGTGACCTGGTTGGGCACCGACGCGTACGGCCTGGACCGGCCGCCGGACCTGAGGTTGTTCCTGCCCGCCGTGGCGGCCTGGTTGGCCGCCCTGGGGGCACTCGCCGCCCCTCCCTGGCTGGCCTGGCTGTGCGCGGGGGTGCTGGGATGTGCCGCCCTGGCGGTGTTCGCGGCGATCCGCCTGCCCTGGGAGGCCCCCGCACTGACCCTGGTGGCGACCTTGGTGTGCGGCGCCACGGTGGCGGCGGTGGCCGGCGCGCACGTGTACCGGACGGCGTCGAGTGCGGCGGTGAGCGCCGTGGAGCGAGGCGGTGAGGCGGCCTTCCGGGCGGTGGTGACCACTGATCCGCGTTCCCGGGCGGGGATGCCGCGCCCGGGCCGGGCCGAGTGGGTGGTGTCCGCGCGCACGGAGTGGGTGCGGTGGGACGGACGGGAGCACGTCTCAGGGGCGCCGGTGGTGGTGCTGGCCTCCGGGCCGGGCTGGGCCGACCTGCTGCCCGGCCAGTCCTTCGAGGCACGCGGAGCCTTCCTCGCCGCGGACGGCGACCGGCTGACCGCCGCCCTGGTGCCGGTGCGGGGCCCGCCGGAGGGGGTCACCGAGCCGAGTCGGCTCCAGGGGTTCGCCGGAGGTGTGCGCGACGGCCTGCGTGAGGCCGCGGCGGAGCTGCCCCAGCCCGAGCGGGGGCTGTTGCCCGCGCTGATCGTCGGTGACGTGTCGGCGCTGCCGGAGCGGACCGCCGAGGACTTCCGGGCCACCGGGATGACGCATCTGCTGACCGTCAGCGGGGCCAACCTGGCGATCCTGACCGGTTTCGTGCTCGCGGTGGCGCGTTGGACGCGTGCGCCGACCTGGTGCTCGGTGCTGGGCGGTGCCCTGATGATCTGGATTTTCGTCCTGGTCTGCCGACCTGAGCCGAGCGTGGTGCGGGCGGCGTTCATGGGGTCGCTGGGTCTGCTGGCGTTGGCCACCGGACGGACGCAGGCGGGGATGGGAGCCCTGTGCGCCACGGTGGTCGGGGTGCTGTTCGTGGCACCTGGGCTGGCCGCCTCCTACGGTTTCGCGCTGTCGGTGCTGGCCACCGCGGGCATCCTCGTGCTCGTGCCGGGCTGGACCCGGGCGTGGTCGGCGCGGTGGCCCAAACCGGTGGCCGAGGCCTTCGCGGTCGCGGTGGCGGCGCACGTGGCGGTCGCGCCGGTCCTGGTGCTGCTGTCCGGGGAGGTGTCCTGGGTGACGGTTCCGGCCAACGTACTGGCCGCACCGGTGGTGGCGGTGGTGACCGTGGCGGGGTCGGCGCTGGCGGCGCTGGCCTCGGTCTGGCCGGACGCCGCCGCGTTCCTGGTGCACCTGCCGGGGTTGGGGGTGTCCTGGCTCGCTCTGGTGGCCGAGACCGGGGCGCGGGTCCCCTACGGGGCGGTGCCCTGGCGCTCGGACGTGGCGGGCGGGCTGTTGCTGGCCGCGGTCGTGGTGGTGCTGCTGCTGACCAGAGGGCTGACCCGGCGGGTGATCGCCGCCGTGATGGTGGCGGTGCTGGTCCTGGGGTTGGCCGCCCGCTGTGTCCCGGGCGGCTGGCCGCCCGCGGGGTGGGCGCTGGTCGCCTGCGACGTGGGGCAGGGGGACGCGTTCGTGCTGTCCTCCGCCAGAGGTGAGGCGGTGGTGTTCGACACCGGGGACGACCCGGAGCTGGTGGACGGCTGCCTGGATCGGTTGGGGGTGCGCGCGGTTCCGTTGCTGGTGCTCAGCCACGACCACGCCGACCACGTGGACGGCACACCCGGGGTACTGCGCCACCGGCGGGTGTCGGCGGCGCTGGCCCCGGCGGGGTTCGGGGAGAGCCCGGTGGGCCGTCTGCTCGCCGAGGAGGGGGTGGCGCTGACCGCGGCCGAGAGCGGGCAGCACCTCCGGGTGGGGCCGTGGCTGCTGCGGGTGCTCTGGCCGGATCCGGAGTTCGTCGGGTCGCTCAACGACACCTCGGTGGTGATCCGCGCCGACGGGCCGGAGATGTCGGTGCTGCTGACCGGAGACATCGAGGAGGAGGCGCAGGGAAGGCTGGTGCGCGGACCGGAGGCCGAGCTGCTCGCCGTAACGGTGCTGACCACGCCCCACCACGGCGCGGGTACCCAGGATCCGGCCTTCCTCAGCGCGACCCGGGCGGAGGTGTCTGTGACCTCGGTGGGCAGGGGCAACTCCTACGGCCACCCGACACCGTTCACGCTGGGCGTGCTGGAGCGGGTGGCCCAGGTGAACGCGCGCACCGACCTCGACGGAGACATCGCTGTCCTGGGCGGCCCGATCCGAGTGGCCGTCCGGGGCCCGGACCCGGACCACTGACCGTGGCAGGAGGCCTGGCGGGCACGCGCACAGGCGACGGAGGCGGAGCGGCACAGGACGCGGAGGTCCCAGCGGCCGGAGGTGGGTGCACGGGGCGGGCGAGCGGCGGTGAGTGATTCGGAGGTCGGGAACGGGGTGATTCGGGGCGGGGTCCGGGTTTTGGGCACTGGCTGGTCGGTGGGGCGTGGCATGCTCGTTGTATGCCTGCACCCGCCCTCATCACGCTCATCGTCGGCGACGAGGAGCTCCTCGTCGACCGGGCCGTGGCCGCCGTCGTCGCCTCGGCTCGTGAGGCCGACCCCGAGGTGGACGTCCACGACCTCGTGCCCTCCCAGGTGGGCCTGTCCACCCTGGTGGAGGTCACCTCCCCCTCACTGTTCGGCGACCGCCGGGTGGTCGTGCTCCGTTCCGCTCAGGACCTGGTCAAGGATCTGGCGGCGACGGTCACCGACTACCTCAAGGCGCCCGCCGACGACGTGTTCATGGTGCTCACCCACGCGGGTGGGGCCAAGGGCAAGGCGTTGCTCCAGGCCGCGGTGAAGGCCGGGGCGCAGCGGGTGGACTGCAAGGGCCCCACGAAGGGGCCCGAGCGGGTCGCCTTCGTCAAGGGCGAGTTCTCCTCGGCCGGGCGGCAGATCACCCCTGACGCCGCACAGGCCCTGGTGGACGCGGTCGGCACCGAGCTGCGCGAGATCGCCGCGGCCTGCACGCAGCTGATCGCGGACACCGAGGGCAGGGTGGACGCCGCCGCGGTGGCCAGATACCACTCCGGCAAAGCGGAGGCCTCCGGGTTCAGCGTGGCCGACCGGGCCGTGGAAGGGCGCCTGCCCGAGGCCCTGGAGCAGCTGCGCTGGTCGCTGGCGGTGGGGACCGCCCCGGTGCTGATCAACAGCGCCCTGGCCGGTGCCGTGCGGGGGATCGCGGTGGCTGCCCAGCCGCCGCGCGGGGTGAGCGAGGCGGACCTGGCCAAGCGCGCCAAGGTGCCGCCGTGGAAGCTGCGCACCCTGCGCCAGCAGGCCCGGGGGTGGAGCGCGGCCGGGGTGACCCGGGCGATGGCGGTGATCGCCGAGACCGACGCGCTGATCAAGGGCGCCGGACGCGACCCCGAGTACGCGCTGGAACGCGCGGTGATCGAGATCGCCCGTGCCCGCGGCACCCGCTGACCGGGGCCGCTGAAAGCTGAGCAGAACCAACAACTCACCGAGGCGACGGGAAACGCCGGTCCCGGCCGTCCCGGACCGGCTCAGCGGATGGTGCGGCCGCCCTGCCAGACGCGGAGGGTGTTCAGGCCCATGGACCAGGCGAAGGCGCCCTCGTGGTCGGCGTCCCACTGGACCAGGTCGGCCAGCATTCCGGGGGCGATCATGCCGCGGTCGTTGAGGGCCAGGGCGTGCGCGCTGCCCGCGGTGGCGGCGTTGAGGGCCTCCTGCACGGTCATCTCGAACATGGAGACGGCCAGGGAGATGACCAGCGGCATGGACGTGGTGCCGGACTGGCCCGGGTTGTGGTCGGTACCCAGGCCCACGGGGACGCCGTGGTCGAGCAGGGCCCGCACCGGCGGGGTGCGGCGTTCGTGCAGGGCGGTGGCGGGGCAGGCCACGACCGGGGTTCGGGTGGCGGCCAGGGCGAGCAGGTCCTGGTCGTCGGCCTCGTGGACGAGGTCGACCGAGGAGCAGCCCATCTCGGCGGCCATCCGGACGGCCCCGTGCCGGGGCCGGGAGCAGGCGTGCATGGTGGTGCGCAGCCCCACGGACTGGCCCACGCTCAGGAGCATGTGCGCGTCCTCGGTGGTGAACTGCTGGTTGTCGCAGTACACGTCCACGCCGTCGGCTCCGGCCATGGCGGCGTCGCTGAGCCAGGAGGCGGCGGTGGCCACGTACTCCTTGGGGCGGCCGAAGAACTCGGGCGGGACCCCGTGCGCGGGGAAGAAGGTGACGTGCAGGCGCGGCATGCCCGGTTCCTCCTCCAGGGAGCGCAGCAGGCGCACGTCGGCGAGCTCGCCGTCCCGGGTGAGGTGGTAGCCGGTCTTGGCCTCCACGGTGGTGCTGCCGGACAGCACCCAGTGCCGCAGCCGTTCGCGGACCGCGTTGCACAGCGTCCAGGGGTCGGTCCCCCGGGTGATGGTGACGGTCGTGGAGACCCCGCCGCCCGCCGCGAAGATGTCCGCGCGGCTGGCCCCCTTGGCCCACATGTTGACCTCGGCGTAGCGGTCGCCCGCGTAGACGGGGTGGCAGTGGGCGTCGACCAGCCCGGGAGTGACCAGGCCGCCGCCGATGTTGACGACCTCGTCGACGTCGGTGAGGTCCTCCATCACGCCGGGGATGCGCTGGGGCAGTTCGGCGGCGTGGCCGACCCAGGCGATCCGGTCGGTGTCCATCAGGACGGCGGCCTTGGTGAGCAGCTCGTTCCCGGTCCACAGCCGACCGATATTGGTGAGGAGTACTACCGTCATGGGGGTCCGCCCTCGCCGGTCAGTGCCACCGTGGTGTGTACGGGGCAGGGGCGTGGGGTACACGGGCGGACATGGCGACCTCGTATCTGGATGCGCTTCCGACAGGTCCGTGGGCGATTCGGGGTCGCCGCGCGGTGCCGTGACAGTGGGGGTTCGCGTCGGCCGCAGGGGGGACCGCGATCACTGTCGGCCAGTGCTCCAAAACCGTAGTCCATCCGCGGACTCCATGTACACCTCCCCGCGGGGACGAATGCGAGCGTTCCGGACTGAAACTCGCAAGCCCGCAGAGTGACGAAGAACACCCGCACCCGCACTGAACTGGCCTTCCCCGTTTACCCCCGTCGGCCTCACTGCCCCGAAAAAACATGAATGTGACGCACGTGCCTTCCCTCGCACATGCATCCCACCGGCCACCTGCCCGTGACGGAGACCTGTTCCGGCGCCGATCAGGGCAGGAACCCGAAGAACACCGCCGAAGTCCGCGCTGAGGGACACACCCCCGCCCAAGCTCCGCACCTGCCGCACCGCACGCGGACACAGCGCGGCCGGGGCACCCCGCGGGTACCCCGGCCGTGTGGTTCTCAGCCCTCACTCAGGCGTCTGAGCCCTGTTCGGCTAGGCGTTGGTGGGCGTGTACTCGTCGAGCCTGGCGGCGAGCAGAGCGGGGACGAAGGCGTGCAGCGCCGTACCCTCCCCGGTGTGCTCCTCGCTGAGGATGCGCCCTTCCTCGTGCACCTTGGCCACGAGGTCGCCCCGCGAGTACGGGACGAGGGCGTGCACCTCCTTGGCGAGCTCGGGCAGCGCCTCGGCCAGTGCCGTGACCAGTTCGGGGACGCCCTCGCCGGTGCGCGCCGAGACCTCGACCAGGTCGGGGTAGCGGGTGCGCAGCGTCTTGAGCGCGTCCGGGTCGGCGGCGTCGACCTTGTTGACCACGATGAGCTCGGGCACGTCCACGGCCTCGATCTCGGCGAACACCTCGCGGACCGCGCTGATCTGGGACTCGGGATCGGGGTGCGAACCGTCGACCACGTGCAGGATCAGGTCGGAGTCGGCGACCTCCTCCAGGGTGGAGCGGAACGCCTCCACCAGCTGGTGCGGCAGGTGCCGGACGAAGCCGACCGTGTCGCTGAGGGTGAAGCCGCGGCCGTCGGGCGTGCGGGCCTGACGGACCGTCGGGTCCAGGGTGGCGAACAGGGCGTTCTCCACCAGCACCCCGGCTCCGGTGAGTCGGTTGAGCAGGCTGGACTTGCCCGCGTTGGTGTATCCGGCGATCGCCACCGAGGGCACCTCGCGGGTGCGGCGGACGTCCTTCTTGACATCGCGCGCGGTCCGCATGTGAGCGAGCTGGCGGCGCAGCTTCGCCATCTTGTCGTTGATGCGTCGGCGATCGGTCTCGATCTTGGTCTCACCGGGACCGCGCAGGCCCACGCCGCCGCCGGCGCCGCCACCGCCGGAGCCGCCCGCCTGCCGGGACAGGGAGTCACCCCAGCCGCGCAGGCGCGGAAGCAGGTAGTTGAGCTGGGCGAGTTCGACCTGGGCCTTGCCTTCGCTGCTGCTGGCGTGCTGGGCGAAGATGTCGAGGATCAGGGCGGTGCGGTCGACCACCTTGACCTTGACGACGTCCTCCAGCTGGCGCAGCTGGCCCGGGGTGAGCTCACCGTCGCAGATGACGGTGTCCGCGCCGGTGGCCTCGACGATGTCGCGGAGTTCCGCGGCCTTGCCCTTACCGACGTAGGTCGCGGGGTCGGGCTTGGAGCGGCGCTGGGTGAGGCCTTCGAGCACGAGGGCGCCCGCCGTCTCGGCGAGGGCGGCCAGCTCGGTGAGTGAGTTGTCGGCGTCGGTCTGGTTTCCCCTGGTCCAGACGCCGATGAGGACGACGCGCTCCAGGCGCAGTTTCCGGTACTCGACCTCGGTGACGTCGGTGAGTTCGGTGGAAAGGCCCTGGACGCGGCGGAGCGCGTGCCGTTCGGCCAGCTCCATCTCGCCCTGGTCGGGGGCGTTGTTCGGGTCCTCGTAGCGGTTACCGCCGTCGGCCGTGGCCTCGCGGGACGCGTCGTTGGTGTGGACCCCGTCCCCGACGGTGTTCTCCTCACGGAATACGTCCTCGTCGTGGGCGTGGTGCCCCGCGTGGTCGCTTCCGTGGGTGTCAGCTGTATTCATATCCCTCCAGGTGGGTCAACGCTTGTGCCGTCGTGGTTCTTCCCGGAGCGGGGACGGCGGTCCGTGCTCTTGATGCTCGCACCTCCGCCCGACCTGGGCATCTGAATTATCGCAGGCAACGTGACGGACACCATGACCCCGCGCGGAGCGTGAGAACCTGGGAGTGGATCAGCAACTCAAGAAACGCAAAAGTTCCCGCAGAAGTTTGGTGTTCCTTCCTGTTCCAGGAAGATCTCCACTGATCAAGGGTGCGAGTGACGTTGACCGCTCGACATCAAGATAGTAGCTTCATTTCCACATACCAGAAGCTTGTTTCGTATTGCGGAAGGTTTTCCATGGGCGCCACGCACGGGGTCGAGATCACCGGCCCCCTCAACGAACGGTTCGACGAGATCCTCACCGAGGACGCCCTCGCCCTCGTCGCCGAACTGCACCGCACCTTCGAGCCGCGCCGCCAGGAACTGCTGGCCGCTCGCAGGACCCGCGAGGCGCAGATCGCCGCCGGGGAGGACCTCGACTTCCTCCCCGAGACCAAGCACATCCGCGAGGACGACAGCTGGCAGGTCGCCCCGCCCGCTCCGGGCATCACCGACCGCCGGGTCGAGATCACCGGTCCCACGGACCGCAAGATGACGATCAACGCGCTCAACTCCGGCGCGAAGGTGTGGCTGTCCGACTTCGAGGACGCCAACACCCCGCTGTGGGAGAACATGATCCAGGGGCAGCTCAACCTGCGTGACGCCCTGGACCGCAAGATCGACTTCACCTCCCCCCAGGGCAAGACCTACGCCCTCAAGGAGGACTCCGAGCTGGCCACGATCGTCGTCCGCCCGCGCGGCTGGCACCTGGACGAGAAGCACATCCTCGTCGACGGCGAGCGCACCAGCGGCGGCATCGTCGACTTCGCGCTGTACTTCTTCCACAGCGCCAAGCGCCAGATCGCCAAGGGCAAGGGCCCGTACTTCTACCTGCCGAAGATGCAGAGCCACCTCGAGGCGCGCCTGTGGAACGACATCTTCGTGCTGGCCCAGGAGCGCCTGGAGATCCCCCGCGGCACCATCCGCGCCACCTGCCTGATCGAGACCATCCCGGCCGCGTTCGAGATGGAGGAGATCCTCTACGAGCTGCGCGAGCACTCCGCCGGTCTCAACGCCGGCCGCTGGGACTACCTCTTCAGCATCATCAAGACCCACCGCACCCGCGGCCGCAAGTTCCTGCTGCCCGAGCGCAACGCCGTCACGATGACCGCCCCGATGATGCGCGCCTACACCGAGCTGCTGGTCAAGACCTGCCACAAGCGCGGTGCCCACGCCATCGGCGGTATGGCCGCCTTCATCCCGTCCCGCAAGGACGAGGAGGTCAACAAGGTCGCCTTCGCCAAGGTCCGCGACGACAAGTCCCGCGAGTCCGGTGACGGCTTCGACGGCTCCTGGGTCGCCCACCCCGACCTGGTCCCGGTCGCCAAGGAGATCTTCGACGGCGTCCTGGGCGACAAGCCCAACCAGATCGACAAGCAGCGCCCCGAGGTCGAGGTGACCGCCGCCGACCTGCTCGCCGTCGACCAGACCCCGGGCGGCGTCACGCTCGCCGGTCTGCGCGCCAACATCAACGTCGCCCTGCAGTACCTGGCGGCGTGGATGGGCGGCAACGGCGCGGTGGCGATCCACAACCTCATGGAGGACGCCGCCACCGCCGAGATCTCGCGCTCGCAGATCTGGCAGTGGCTGCACAACGACGTCACGCTGGACGGCGGCGAGAAGGTCACCGCCGAGCTGGTCAAGCAGATCATCGGTGAGGAGCTGGCCACCATCAAGGAGGCCCTCGGCGCGAACTTCAACGAGGACCTGTACAAGCAGGCCAGCGAGCTGTTCACCGAGGTCGCGCTGGACGACGACTACGTCGACTTCCTGACGCTGCCCGCCTACGAGCGCATGCCGTAACCGAACCCGCACCCGGACCCCGGGCACACCGTCCAGCGCGGCCAACCTGGACGGGGCCCCGGTCGAGGTTCCGCCGGTTTCGAACACCGCGGTTCCGTACAACGCGGTTTCATACAACGCGGTTTTCATACACCGAGAAACCGTTTCCACCGCGCCCCCTTGCTTCGGCGGGGGGCGCGGTCGTACGGTCCCCTTGCGAGGTCACAGTCGGAGAGCGGGACCCCAGCCGCGTTCTCCGTACGGAACCGGGAGGCGCCCATGGCCACGACCGCACCCCACACACCCGAGGGTCGGGCGCGCACGCCGGGCGGCCCCGGTGCCCGCGAACGCACACCCGCGGCGCTGGCCGCCCTGGTCCCCCGGCTGCGTGAGATCTGCGGTGCCGACGGCGTACTGACCGACCTGTCCCAGCGGCGCGTCTACGAGAGCGACGGCCTCACCTACCACCGCTCCACCCCCGGTGTCGTGGTCATGCCGACCACCACCGACCAGGTCGCCTCCGTCATCCGGCTCTGCGCCGAGCACGGCGTCCCCTACGTCCCGCGTGGGGCGGGCACCGGACTGTCGGCGGGAGCGCTCCCCCACTCCGAGGGCGTCCTGCTGGTCACCTCGCGTATGCGCCGCATCCTCGAGATCGACCTCGACAACGAGTGCGCGGTGGTCGAACCGGGCGTGGCCAACCTCGACATCACCCGCGCCGCCGCCCCGCACGGCTACTACTACGCGCCCGACCCCTCCAGCCAGCAGGTGTGCTCGGTGGGCGGAAACGTCGCGGAGAACTCCGGCGGCGCCCACTGCCTCAAGTACGGGTTCACCGTCAACCACGTGCGCGGCCTGGAGATCGTCACCCCGTCCGGTGAGATCGTGGAGCTCGGCGGAAAGGCCCCGGGCGCGCACGGCTACGACCTCATCGGGGCGTTCGTCGGCTCCGAGGGCACCCTGGGCGTGGCCACCCGGATCACCGTCTCGCTGACCCGTGCCCCCGAGAAAACCGTCACCCTGCTGTCCGCGTTCACCTCGCTCGACGCGGGCGGACAGGCGGTCAGCGCCATCATCGCCGCCGGGGTGCTGCCCTCGGCGATCGAGATGATGGACGCGCTGGCCATCGAGGCCGCCGAGCGCGCCGTGGCCTGCGACTACCCGGCGGGGGCGGCCGCCGTGCTGGTGGTGGAGCTGGACGGACCGGCGGTGGAGGTCGACGCCCAACTGGAGCGGGTCACCGCCCTGTGCGCGGACGCCGGTTCCTTCGAGACGCGGGCGGCCAGCGGCGCTGAAGAGCGCGCGCTCATCTGGAAGGGCCGCAAGTCCGCCTTCGCCGCCGTGGGCCGGATCAGCCCGGCCTACATCGTCCAGGACGGGGTGGTGCCGCGTACCGCGCTGGGCGAGGTGCTGGGCCGGATCGCCGCGCTGTCGGCCGAGTCCGGTATCCGGGTCGCCAACGTCTTCCACGCGGGTGACGGCAACCTGCACCCGCTCGTGCTGTTCGACGACGCCGAACCCGGCGCGGGCGAACGCGCCGAGGAGGTCTCGGGGGCGATCCTGGACCTGTGCATCGAGCACGGCGGTTCCATCACCGGTGAGCACGGGGTGGGGGTGGACAAGGCCTGCAAGATGCCGCGGATGTACGACGACGCGTCCCTGGAGACCTTCGACCTGTTCCGGCGGGCCTTCGACCCGGCCGGGATCGCCAACCCGGAGAAGCTGCTGCCAACGCCCCGCCTGTGCGGTGAACGGCCCGGAGTCCGCACGGGTGTGCACCCGCTGGTGCAGTCCGGTGAGGCCGAGCAGTTCTGATCCGTCCTGGCCGCGGCCGGGGCCACGACCCGGACGGCGGCCCGGTCACGGGGGCGGGTAGAGACGCGAGTACCACCGACACTGGCCGGGAGGGCCGAGGGTGACACAGAACCTGGACGTCGAGGGCTGCACCGTGCGGGAGGCAGCCGCGGAGGACACCGTGTGCGGGGTCGTGCCCCAGCAGGTGGCGGTGCCCTCCGACGCCGATTCCCTGTCCCGGGTGATGGCGGCCGCGCACCGGCGCGGGCTCTCGGTGACCGCGCGCGGCGCCGGAACCGCCCTGGACTGGGGTTGGCCGCCGCGCTCCCTGGACCTGTTGGTGGACACCTCGGCGCTGTCGTGGATCGACCACAACGCCGGTGACCTGGTGGTGGAGGTCGGCGCGGGCACCCCGATGGCCGACCTGAACGCGGCGCTGGCCGCCGCCGGGCAGCGCCTGTCCTACGACCCGGTCCGGCTCGGCGGCACGGTGGGCGGAGCGCTGGCCACGGGGGTGAGCGGTCCGCGCCGCCTGCTCTCCGGGGCACTGCGCGACCTGGTGATCGGCATGACGGTGGTACGCGCCGACGGGGTGGTGGCGCGCAGCGGCGGCCGGGTGGTCAAGAACGTGGCCGGGTACGACCTGGCCAAGCTGCACACCGGCGGGTACGGCACGCTCGGGGTGATCACCTCGGCCGCCTTCCGGCTGCACCCCGTTCCGGAGGCGCTGCGCCTGGTGAGTGCTCGCCTGGACTCCCGGATCCGGGCGGAGAGGGCTCTGTCCGCGCTGTGCGAGACCACGGTGGTGCCCTCCGCCGTGGAGCTGGACTGGCCCGCCTCGGGGCCGGGGCGGCTGGACGTGGTGTTGGAGGGCACCCCCGGCGGGCTCGAGGCGCGTGTGGCGGCGACCGTGGGGGCGCTGGCCCCCTGGGCCTCGGGTGAGGGGCCGGTCGTCGCCGAGGAGCTGCCCGAGGGCTGGGGGCTGCTGCCCGCCGAAGGAACCGTCGCCCTGGTCACAGCCCCTCCCGCGCAGAGCGTCACCGCGGCCGACTGGGTTCGGGAGGTCTCCGAGGCGGTGGACGCGGGCGCGCACGTGCGCGGTTCGGCCGCCACCGGGGCCCTGTCCGTCACCTTCCCGCCGGGAACCCCCGCCGATCGGATCAGGCTGGTGGTCGAGGGGGTGCGTTCGGCCGAGGGCCACCCGCTGGTGCTGCTGCGCGCCGAACCGCACGTGCGCGCCGCCGGGATCGACCCGTGGGGCGAGGTGCCCGGGCTGGGGCTGATGCGGGCGGTCAAGGAGTCGCTCGACCCCGGTCACCGCCTGTCCCCCGGCCGGTTCGCCGGAGGCATCTGACCTCGTCCGACCGCCGATCGCCATGACCCCGACCCTTGGGAGCGACCGTGACCGACCTACCGACCGAACCGGACAGCGGCGGTCCCGGCGAGCGCGAACGGCTCTTCGGCGACCTGCTCGACGACTGCGTGCACTGCGGGTTCTGCCTGCCCACCTGCCCCACCCACGTGCTGTGGGGCCAGGAGATGGACTCCCCGCGCGGCCGCATCCACCTCATGGGCCAGACGCACGAGGAGGACGTGCTCACCGAGACCGCGGTCGGGCACTTCGACAACTGTCTGGGCTGTCTGGCGTGTGTGTCCTCGTGCCCGTCCGGGGTGGCCTACGACGCGCTCATCGAGCACACCCGGAACCGGGTCGAGGAGGAGCACGAACGCCCCCGGAGCGAGCGCGCGCTGCGCGGGGCGGTGTTCTCGCTCTTCCCGTACCGCAAGCGGCTGCGGATGCTGCGCGGACCGCTGCGCGTCTACCAGGCGAGCGGGGTCTCCTCGCTGGTGCGCCGGTCCGGGATCCTGGAGCGGATCTCACCGACCCTGGCCACCATGGAGCGCATCGCCCCGCCGCTGGCGGCGCCGCCGCCCCCGCTGCCGGAGCTGGTGCCCGCCGTGGGCGAGCGCCGGGCGCGCGTGGGCATGCTCGTGGGCTGTGTGCAGGGGGCGTTCTTCCCCGAGGTCAACACCGCGACCGCCCGGGTGCTGGCCCTGGAGGGGTGCGAGGTGGTGATCCCGCGCGCCCAGGGGTGCTGCGGGGCGCTCTCGGGCCACTCGGGTCGGATCACCGAGGCCGCCGGGTTCGCCAAGCGGCTGGTGGAGGTCTTCGAGGCCGGCCAGGTGGAGCGGATCGTGGTGAACTCGGCCGGGTGCGGGTCCAGCATGAAGCACTTCGACCGAACTCTGGCGGAGGCGGGCGCGGGCATGGCGTGGGTACACCGGGCCCGGGCGGTCTCGGAGAAGGTCGTGGACCTGACCGAGTACCTGTTCGCCCTGGGGCCGCGAGCCGAACGCCACCCGATCCCGCTGCGGGTGGCCTACCACGACGCCTGCCACCTGTCCCACGGCCAGGGGGTCACCCGCCAGCCCCGTGAACTGTTGCGGCAGATCCCCGGGCTGGAGGTGGCGGACCTGCCCAACAAGGAGGTCTGCTGCGGGTCCGCGGGCGTGTACAACCTCTTCAAGCCGCAGGCGGCGGGTGAGCTGGGCGACCGCAAGGGCGAGGACGTGGCCTCGACCGGGGCCCGGGTCCTGGTCTCGGGCAACCCCGGGTGTTCGCTGCAGATCGCGTCGGCGATGGAGCGCGCGGGTTCGTCGGTCGCGGTGGCCCACACCGCGCAGCTGCTGGACGCCTCCCTGCGCGGCCTGGCCGCGGAGCAGCTCTTCGGTTCGCACAGCCGGAAACGACCCGGTCGGGGGTGAACCGGTCGGGGAACAGGTGGCGATAACGGTGTGGATCCCGCCCGTTGCGGTCCGTTCCCACCCCCCGACAGGAACACTCCGTGCCCAACAGAACCCTGACCTTCGCCTACGTGGTCTGTGCCGTCTTCGCCTCGATCCTCGCCTTCCTTCTCGCCGCCGGTGTGGAACGCACCCAGTACGTGCTTGAGGACACGGGGCTGGTGTGGATCTCCGAGAACGACGGGACCGGTGACACCGACGAGGTCGCGGCCTCCGTGCAACGGGTTGCCGACGACCACGGCGCCGCCATCGGATACGCGATCCTGGACGTGAACGAGCCGTCCGCCACCGCCCACCTGTACCTCGCGGTCCCCGACAGCTCCTCCCCACAGGCGGAGTGGTTGACGGACGGCTACCCCGCCTTCGGCCGGGGCTTCACCGTCCGGACCCACCCCATCGCCGACTTCGGCGGCGTGGGACCCAACGGCCACTACCTCGTCTTCGGCGGCCCCGAGGCAGAGACCGCCCTGCGCGCGGCGCTGGCCGAACACGGCCTGCAAGAGGCACCGGGCACACAGATCACCGAGTTGTGGCACTACTTCACCAGCGGACACCTGTTCCACCTGTTGGTGATCGCCCTGCTCGGCGCGGCAACCGCCGCCGGGGCCGGTGTCCTGCTGGCCTCCCGCGACTACGGGGTGATGCGCCTCCAGGGTCATTCCTACCCGAGGCTCCTCGCCACCGACCTGCTCAAGGTCGCCCGGCTGGCCGCGGTCGTCCTGCCACTGGTCGCCGCCGCCGCGCTGGTGTTCCTCGGCGCGTACAACGGGTGGAATCAGCTCGGTCTCTACAGCTTGACGGCCCTGGTCTTCCTCGGGTTTCTCGCGGTTCCCTGCCTGTTCGTGCACGCCGCCGTGCTGGGCCTGGTGCACTCCACCGACATCCTGGCCGCTCTCAAGGGCCGCCTCCCGGTCCGCAGCACCTCCGTCGCCGTCTACCTCGTCAGAGCCCCCGTGCTGGTGCTGACCCTGATCATTCTCGGCAGCATCGTCACAGCCGCCCAGGACCTGCGGGACCAACGCGTCCAACTGGAGTTGGCCCGGGGCCAGGGCGAAGCCTCCTTCCTCTCGCTGAGCGCCAACTACGGGTGGGCCGACGACCTGAGCGTGGACGACGAGCTCGGCCCCTGGCTGCGCCGCGCCGACACCGACGGCGACATGGTGCTGGTCATCCCCGGTAGCAGCACGGAGTTCCTTCCGCCCGGTCCGACGGCCTCGTGGGACTCACCCGACATCGGCCAGCAGGTCCTCTTCGTCAACAACACCTACCTCGCCGAGCAGGAGGTCCTTTCTCCCTCCGGCGAACGGTACGGCCCGGCTGAGACCCTGCGCGTGCTCGTCCCCGAGAGCGCGGCGGCACACAGCGAGGACATCGTCGAAGGGGTCACCGGCACCTGGCTCGAACTCCACGGAGAACCGGGGGCCGCCCCCGAAGCGGAGGTGCTCCCCGCCGCCGAAGGGCAGACGCTGTTCACCTACGCCGCCAAACGCTTCGACGACCCCCGGCCCCATCTCCCCCTGCTCCACGAACCCGTCGTCATCGTCCTGCCCAACGGCGCCGTTCTCTCCGACAGCGCGTACATCGCCTACATGACGGCGCGCTCCACCGTCTTTCCCGATCCGGGCGTGGTGGCCGACCACCGGGCTCAGAACCCGGAGGCGTCCCGGTACATCGCGATGGTGGAGACCCTCACCGTCAACGCGCGCCACGAGCAGGCCCTGACCCTGAACATCCTGCGCAGCGAGCTGTTCAACCTGATCGGCGCGGCGGCCGTACTGCTGCTCACCGCGATGGCGGCGTGTGTCGTCCACGTGCGTTCCCGGGCCCAGGAGATCTTCGCCCGGCACATCAACGGATGGGCCTTCGTATCCGTCCACCGGCGGCTGCTGCTCGTCGAGGGTGCGATCGCCCTGGCCTTCCTGGGCTGGGCGGTGTGGGACACCCTCACCGGGCTGGCCACCGCGGCTGACCCGGCCCGGGCCGGTGTTCCGGGTCCGTCACCCAGCGGGGCCGAGCCCTTCTACGCGCTGGGGATCGTACTGGTCTGCCTGGTGATCACCGTCACCGCACTGGCCCTCTTCCACCGAAAGATCGTCCGCGAGGGCGCTTCCCAGGCCTGACCAACCAAAGAACTGAGGAACACCGTGATCATCCTGAAGAACCTCAGCAAGTCGTTCGGCAGCCGCGTCCTGTGGAAGGACCTCGACCTCACGGTCGAGCCCGGCCGGATGCTGGCCCTGGTCGGCGCCAGCGGATCGGGCAAGACCACCCTGCTCAACTGCATGGGGCTACTGGAGAGACCGACCGGCGGGCAGATCCTGTTCGAGGGCTCCGACGTCACCCGGTTGGGCCCGGGTCGACAGCGCCGGTTCCGCCGCGACCACCTGGGCTACCTCTTCCAGAACTACGCGCTGATCGAGAACGCCACGGTGAAGGCCAACCTGGACGTGGCCAGGCGTCGGGGCACACGTCCCGACCAGGCTGCCGCCCTGGAGCGGGTGGGCCTGGCCGGGCGCGAGAAGGAGAAGGTGCACTACCTGTCCGGGGGCGAGCAGCAGCGGGTGGCGCTGGCCCGGCTCATGGTGAAGCAGCCGTCACTGGTGCTGGCCGACGAACCCACGGGGGCCCTGGACAGCGACAACGGTGCCATGGTCGTGGACGTGCTGCGCGAGATGAGCCGATCGGGGTGCGCGGTGGTCATCGCCACGCACAACGACAGCGTGCGCGACGCCTGCGACACCGCCTTCGACGTCGCCGCCCAGCGGGAGTTCGCCCCGCGCTGACCCGTGGTGCGGCCCCGTCAGACCAGGACGGTCTCGCCCTCGGCGACGATGACGGCGGGGCCGCTCAGGCGGGCGCCCGAGGCATCCAGGTAGACCGTGCACTCGCCGCCGAGCACGCGCACCCTCCAGGTGGCGCCCTCTCCCTCGGGGGTGGCCGCGGCGGCCGCCGCCACGATGCCGGTACCGCAGGAGCGGGTCTCGCCGGAGCCGCGCTCGTACACGCGCATCTCCAGCACCCCGGGGCTGGTCTCGGTATACACCTCGACGTTGGCGCCCTGGGGGAAGGCCTCCGCGTCGAGTTCGGGGAGCTCGCTGAGGTCGACGTCGGCGACCGGGCCCTCGACCTCGCAGGCCAGGTGCGGGTTGCCCACGGAGATCTGGGCGCCGTGCACGACCTGCCGGGCGAGCTTGGCCGAGGAGGTCCCCTGGCGCTCGACCCGGCCCATGTCTATGGTGACGTCGCCGTCGGGCTCGATCACGACCCCCTTGGCGCCGTCGCGGGTGCCGACCTCGAAGCGGTCGCCCCGGACGTAGCCGGCGTGCAGCAGGTAGCGGGCGAAGACCCGCACCCCGTTGCCGCACATCTCCGCGATGCTCCCGTCGGAGTTGCGGTAGTCCATGAACCACTCGGCCCGTTCGGCCGTGCGGGCCGCCGGGGCGAGCGTCTCACCGAGCGCGCTGGTGCGCACCACCCGGAGGATGCCGTCGCCGCCGATGCCCGCCCGGCGGTCGCACAGCAGCCGGACGGTCTCCTCCGTGACCTGGAGCTCCCCGTCGGGGTCGGGGAGGATCACGAAGTCGTTCTCTGTTCCGTGGCCCTTGGCGAATCGCATGCCGACCATCCTAGGTGCGCGCTCCCCGGCGATCGAACGCCGACGCTCGGCCGCTGGTCGGTAACCCGTCCGTCACACGATTCCCACCTGTCTCTCACCCGGTGTGGCCCCAGCGCGGGTCCGACGTGGTTACGCTGGAGAGATGATCAAGGTGATCGCGGTCGTGGGCCCGACCGCTGTAGGCAAGTCGGACCTGGCCGTCGACCTCGCGGAGTGGCTGGAAGAACGCACCGGTCGTCGCGGCGAGGTGATCAACGCCGACTCCATGCAGCTGTACCGGGGCATGGACATCGGCACCGCGAAGCTCCCCGAGGAGGAGCGCCGGGGCATCCCCCACCATCTGCTGGACATCTGGGACGTGCACGAACCGGCCGACGTGGCCAGCTACCAGACCCTGGCACGGGAGCGGGTGGACGACTGCGCGGACCGCGACGTCATCCCCGTCCTGGTGGGCGGTTCCGGGCTGTACGTACGCGCGGTCCTGGACCACATGGAGTTCCCGGGCACCGACCCCGAGGTGCGGGCCCGGCTGGAGTCCGAGCTGGCCGACGTCGGCCCCGGGCTGATGCACGCCCGACTGGCCGAGGCCGACCCGGCGGCGGCCCGTACGATCCTGCCCGGCAACGGGCGGCGGATCGTCCGGGCGCTGGAGGTCATCGAGCTCACCGGACAGCCCTTCACCGCCAACCTGCCCGACCACACCTCGTTCTACCCGTGCGTGCAGCTGGGGCTGACCGCCCCGCGCCCGGAGCTGGACGAGCGCATCGACCTGCGGGTCGAGCGCATGTGGGGCCAGGGGCTGCTGGAGGAGGTCCGCCGCCTGGACAAGCAGGGGCTGCGCGAGGGCCGCACGGCTGCCAAGGCGCTCGGCTACGCGCAGGCGCTCGCCCAGCTGGACGGCGAGATCACCGAGACCGAAGCCAAGGAGCAGACCGCCCAGGCCACCCGCCGGTTCGCCCGCCGCCAGGAGTCGTGGTTCCGCCGCGACCCGCGCGTGCAGTGGCTGCCCTACGACGCCCCGAACCTGCTGGAGCGGGCGATGGCCCAGGTGGAGGCGGCTCTGGCAGGCAAGGTGGAGGAGCCCGGCGAGGCCCTGGTGGACATCGCCACGCTGCTGCCCCACTCCCAGCGCTGAACCGCGCCGCTTTCGGTTCGGGCCGGCGCGGGCTCAGGACCAGGCGGCCACGAAGTACCCCACGCCGTAGGGCGCCTCGTAGGCGAGCAGGTCACCGGTGAGCGGGCTCTCCCCCGCCGCACCGGCCAGCACCTGCCAGGCGGGGCGCCCGGCGACCATGAGCTCGCGGGCCGGACCGGGGGCGAGCCCGGCCAGGCGGGCGGTGTCCGCCTTGGCCAGCGCCTCGGCGACGGCGTCGTCGTAGGGGATCGCGCGTTCGTCCACGTAGCCGGGTGAGTGCTCGGTCCGGCGGGCGCTGCCGTCCCCCATGACCAGCAGCGCGACCCGGTCCCCCGTCTCCGCCAGCGCGGCGCCGAGTTCGAGGGCGCGCTCCGGAGCGGTCCTCGAGGAGACCTCCAGGTAGCCGTCGGGGCTCAGGCCGGAGCGTTCGGCCAGCCAGCGGCCGGTGGTGGCTGCCAGGTCCAACACCGCCGGTTCCGGACCCACCCGCACATCCACTCCGAAGGCGCGCAGGTCTCCCCCGGTCTCGCGGCCGTGGTGTCGTTCCTCGGGCCCCCGCCCCACCACGTAGAGCAGGTCCGCCCCACTGACGCCGAGCCCGGTCACGGCCCGGTCGCAGGCGTCCCGCAGGGCCGCCAGGTCCGGCGCGGCCCCCTGGGAGACCTCGGGGAACAGCACGGGCGGGTGGGGGCACACGGCGGCAGCGATCAACACAAGGCGAGGCTACCGCCACCCTTGCCAACGGGCGTTTCCTCGCCTAGCGTTGACTGTGTGACCGAATTTGAAATTCAGTCACACAGTCAGAAGTTCGGACGGGGAGACAGAACCCGGATCGGGGGTGTGGATATGGTCGTCGCGTCAGCGCTGGTGGGCGCCACCACCGGCGTCACACGAACCGAAGGAGCCGCAGGTGTCCCCGTCCGCCAACCCCGCCCCCACCGAACGCGAGGCACGGGCCGACCGCATCCTCGATGCGGCGGAGGAGCTCATGGTGGCCTGGGGCCATCGCAAGACCACCATCGACGACGTCGCACGCCGGGCGGGTATCGGCAAGGGCACCGTCTACCTGCACTTCCCGACCAAGGAACGGCTCTTCCTCACGGTGGTCCTGCGGGCCCAGTCCGGGATGGTGACCCGGCTCCTCGACCTGATGGACGAGAGCCCCGAAGCCGTCCGGCCCAGCGAGATCGCCCGCAACATCTACCTGCTCCAGTTCGAGTCCCCGATCATCCGGGGGCTCTACACCGACGACACCGCGGCTCTCGGGGCGATCAGCAGCAGTGTCGCCCACCTGGTCGGCGACCTGGTCGAGGCACGGCAAAAGGCCATGCGCGACTACTGGGGACTACTGACCGAACACGGGGTACTGAGTTCCCGGGTCCCGGCCGAGCAGCAGTACTACGTCTACAGCACCACCGTCATCGGATATCTGGTCTCCGAACCCCTGCTCGCCCAGCAGGGCTTTCCCATCCCTGATCGCACGGCCAGGGCCGACCTGATCGCACGCAGTGTCCGCCTGCTCCTGGAACAGGACGTCTCCGAGAACGCGATGCGGAACGTACAGGCCGGGGCGGTCGCCCTCTTCGAAGGGCTCCGCGGGCGTCTGGCCGACGAGATCCAGGAACAGAAACGCGTCAAGCGCACCACGTAGACCTCCCGAGGAGGCCCGTATGACCACCGCCGCCCCGTCCGCGCACCGAAACGACGACCGGGAACCCATCGACATGCGCGACCAGGAGTTCGCGCAACACCCGCTCCGCGTGATCGAACGGATCCGGAGGGCAGGCGGTTGCGCCCCGGTGCTCTTCATCGACAACCAGGCGGCGCTGGCCTTCGTCGACGACGCCGACGTGCGCACCATCCTCAGTGACCGGCGGTTCGTCGTGGACGCGGACAACGTGCCCGAAGGGCCGACCGGTGCCAGGCGTTCCCACGCCTTGAAGTCCTTGGGGATCCGACCCGACCTGGTCACCTACCTCACCGAGTCCATGCTGGACAAGGACGGTGCCGACCACAGCCGCCTGCGCAAGTTGGTCTCGCGCACCTTCACCGTGCGCCGCGTCAACGAGCTGCGCCCGAGCGTCGAACGGATCAGCGCCGATCTGCTGGCCGCTCTGCCCGCGCACGCGGACGGTGACGGTGTGGTCGACCTGATCGGACACTTCGCCTACCCGCTGCCCATCACGGTCATCTGCGACCTGGTGGGCGTCCCCGGGGCCGACCGGGCGCAGTGGCTGGCCTGGAGCCACCAGCTCTCCCGTTTCGACCCCTCCCGGCCCGAGGCGATGAACGAGACCCTCGGCGCGATGATCGACCACATCGAGGAGATGATCGTCGAACGCCGTGAAAGGCCGCGCGAAGACTTCCTGGACGCGCTCATCGGCGTGCGGGACGAGGACGGCGGCCGACTCTCCGGGAGTGAACTCGTGACTCTGGTGTTCACCCTGGTGGTCGCCGGGCACGAGACCACCGCCCACCTGCTGGGCAACGGCACACGCGCGCTCCTGGAGAACCCGGACCAGCTGGCCCTGCTCCGCTCCGATCCGGGCCTGCTCCCGGCCGCGGTCCACGAAATGCTCCGTTTCGGAGGGACCGCCCTCACGGCCAAGGCCCGGTACGCGACAGAGGACGTCCAGCTCCGCACCGGGAAGGTGCTGGCCGGGGAACGGGCCGTGGCGATGGTCGCCGGCGCCAACCGCGACCCGAGCGTCCACCCGGATCCCGACCGCTTCGACATCACCCGCCACCACGGCAGGCCCGGAGAGGCACACGTGGCTTTCGGACACGGCATGCACTACTGCCTCGGCGCGGCCCTCGCCCGCCAGGAGGGTGAGGTCGCCTTCGAAGCCCTCTTCCGGACCTTCCCGGAACTCTCCCTGGTACCCGGCCGCCCACCGCTGCCCGACCCCGTCCCGGGGACCCTGCGGCTGAGCGAACTCCCCGTGCGGCTTGGAATCTAGCGCACACCTGTGGAACACAAGAGGCCCCCGCTCCCCTGGTCGGGGTGCGGGGGCCGCGGCGTGCGCGTTCGGGTCAGGTGTCGCAGCAGCCGCCGACGGGGGCGGGCTGCTCGGCCGGAACACCGATCTTCGGCATGCCCAGCAGGACGTCCGGCTTGCTGACCTGGACCGGCTTGCCCTGACGGGCGTCCCAGGCGTCACCGGCGCGGGTGCGGCGCAGGTTCCGGATCCCGGAGTCGGCGACCAGGTGGTGCGGGGCGGCGTAGGTGACCTCGACGGTGACCATGTCGCCCGGACGCGGCTCCTCGGAGTCGCCCACCGCGAAGTGCACCAGGCGGTTGTCGGGGGCGCGGCCGGACAGGCGGCGGTGCTCGCCGTCCTTCTTGCCCTCGCCCTCGGAGACCATCAGCTCGACCTCGCGGCCGATCAGCTTCTGGTTCTCCTCCCAGGAGATCTGGTCCTGGAGGGCGACCAGCCGCTGGTAGCGCTCCTTGACGACCTCCGGCGGCACCTGGTCGTCCATGGTGGCGGCCGGGGTGCCGGGGCGCTTGGAGTACTGGAAGGTGAACGCCATCGCGAACCGGGACTCGCGGACCACGTGCAGGGTCTGCTCGAAGTCCTCCTCGGTCTCGCCGGGGAAGCCCACGATGATGTCGGTGGTGAGGGCGGCCTGCGGCATCGCCGCGCGCACCTTCTCCACGATGCCGAGGAAGCGCTCCTGGCGGTAGGAGCGGCGCATGTCCTTGAGGACCTTGCTGGAACCCGACTGCAGCGGCATGTGCAGCTGAGGCATCACGTTGGGCGTCTGGGCCATGGCCTCGATGACGTCGTCGGTGAAGTCGCGCGGGTGCGGGGAGGTGAAGCGGACCCGCTCCAGCCCCTCGATCTCACCGCAGGCGCGCAGCAGCTTGGAGAAGGCCTGGCGGTCGCCGAACTCGCTGCCGTAGGCGTTGACGTTCTGGCCGAGCAGCGTCACCTCGGTGACGCCCTCCTCGACCAGGGCACGGACCTCGGCGAGCACGTCGCCGGGGCGCCGGTCCTTCTCCTTGCCGCGCAGGGCGGGCACGATGCAGAAGGTGCAGGTGTTGTTGCAGCCGACCGAGATCGACACCCACGCGGCGTAGGCGGACTCGCGCCGGCTGGGCAGCGTGGACGGGAAGTGCTCCAGCGCCTCGGCGATCTCGACCTGCGCCTCGCGCTGGACGCGGGCGCGCTCCAGCAGGGTCGGCAGGGAGCCGATGTTGTGGGTGCCGAACACCACGTCCACCCAGGGGGCGCGGCGCACGATCTCGCCGCGGTCCTTCTGGGCGAGGCAGCCGCCCACGGCGATCTGCATCCCGGGGTTGGCGTCCTTGACCGGACGCAGGTGCCCGAGGTTGCCGTAGAGGCGGTTGTCCGCGTTCTCCCGGACCGCACAGGTGTTGAAGACGACGATGTCTGCGGCGGTGCCCTCGGCTGCGCGATCGTACCCAGCGTCCTCCAGCAGACCGGAGAGGCGCTCGGAGTCGTGGACGTTCATCTGGCAGCCGTAGGTCCGCACTTGGTAGGTACGACTCTGGCTCACCGTTCCAGGCTAACCCGTGCCAGGGGCGGGCTGGCCCTCACGGGGGATCGGTTCGGTTACACGCGCAAGCAGGAGTGCCCCCGGGCCCGGTGAAGGGCCGGGCCCGGGGGCACTGCTGCCGGGGGCACTGCCGTGAGCGACGGTCAGTCGCGGTTCCCGTTCTCGGCGTCCTTGCCAGCGAAGGGTTCCGCCGCCTCGGTGACGGAGCCCGGTACCGCGGCTGCCGATCCCACCTGCGGAACGAAGGTGGGCCCGCCTTCCCTCTTGGTCTTCCAGCGCTCGTACCCGATGACCAGAACCACCAGGAAGAGCCCGAACAGGTTGGTGTGCCAGCTCTCGGAGACCAGCAGCAGTCCACCCGCGATCAGGGCCAAACGCTTGTACCACTGGAGGGGCCGGTCCAGGTAGCCGACGAGGCCGAGGGCGACCAGTGCCGCACCGATCACACCGGAGACAGCGGCCACAGACCCGGTGAACAGCGTGACGTCCTGGAGCAGGATGGCCGGGTTGAACACGAACATGAACGGCATCACGAACGCCGCGACCGCGATACGCACCGCGTAGAAGCCGGTCCTGATCGGATCGCCCCCGGAGATGCCGGAGGCGGCGTAGGCCGCCAGGCAGACCGGCGGGGTGATGTCCGCCAGCACACCGAAGTAGTAGACGAACAGGTGCGCCGACAGGATCATGGCCAGGGTGCGCGTGTCGAACTCGCCCTGCAGGACCGCGACGATCGCCGGGGCCGCCAGCGTGGCGGTGATGACGTAGTTGGCGGTGGTCGGCAGGCCGATGCCGAGGATCAGGCAGGCGAGCATCGACATGAAGAGGATCAGGAACAGGTCGACGCGCATGGAGGCCACCGCCTCGGCCCCGAACTCCGGACCCAGGCCGGCCCACGACAGCATCGGCGACACGGCGATCGCGGTGAGCAGGTTGGCCAACGCCGTGGTGACCGAATCGGCGATCCCCAGAAGACCGCGGCTGAGCTTCAGACCGAGGTCGGTGGTGGTGATCACACCGGCGATGATGCCCGCCGAGGCGCAGGCCACGATGATGGGGATGGCCAGCCGGGAGGCTCCGACCATGCCGTCCAGCAGGGTGTGCAGGTTCAGCCGGTCGTCACTGGTCTCCTTCCAGGCCCGGAAGGCCACGACCAGCACGATGCCGATCAACGCGATCCCCACGGAGACCACCAGAGCGGTCATCCCCCGGGCCAGGCCGGTCACCACGTTGTCGAGGACCCACACCAGTGCGGACGCCGCGACAGCGGCGATGATGATCGGCAGGGAGAGGCGCAGCGCGCTCGACACGACCTCACCGAACGCCCGGGGCCGCAGCCGTCCCTCGACCACCTTCCAGGGCATCGCGACGATCTGCGAGACCAGGTTGATTCCGACGGTCGCCAGAACCGCGCCCATCGCCGAGAACATCGGGGAGTAGCCCATGGAGAGAAGGGCGAAGATCGCGATGACCGGTGCCAACAGGTAGCCGCGCGTCAGCAGCAGCCGCCGCAGGTTCGGGAGCATCTCCTTGGGCAGGCCGCCGATGCCCATGCGCTTGGAGTCGTAGTGGACGACCACGTACTGCGACACGAAGAACATCACGGCCGGGATCGCCGCCGCGGTGAGGATCTGCTGGTAGGAGGCGCCGGTGAACTCGATCATGATGAACGCGCCGGCGCCCATGATCGGCGGCATGATCTGACCGCCCGTGGAGGAGGCGGCCTCGACGGCGCCCGCGTACTCGGGCTTGTAGCCGGACTTCTTCATCATCGGGATGGTGAAAGCCCCGTTGGACACGGTGTTGGCCACCGAGCTTCCGGTCATCGTGCCGGAGAACGCGCTGGTGACGATGCCGACCTTCGCCGTACCGCCGACGGAGGCGCCCGTGGCTCCGAGCGCCAGGTCGGTGAAGAACCGTTCCATGCCCGTGCGCTGCAGCATCGCCGCGAAGATCATGAACAGGAAGATGAACGTGGCCGAGATCCCCAGGGGGGTACCGAACACACCCTCGGTTCCGACATACAGGTTGGTGATGATCTGGTCCACGCTCGAACCCCGGTGCCGCAGGAACCCCGGCATCGCCTGTCCGAAGTAGGCGAAGGCCAGCAGAGCACCGGACAGCACGACCAGCGCCGCGCCGAGGACACGCGAGGCGGCGACCATGATCAGCAGGATGCCGATCGTGCCCACCATCACGTAGGTCGGGTTCATGATCCCGACGGTCCTGGCGATCTCCTGGTAGTTGACGAACATGTACATGCCGGCGAAGACACCCAGCGCGGACAGCACGATGTCGAACGCGGGCATCCCCATCACCTTCAGGGGCACGTGACGGGACGCCTGGACCAGGATCAGGATGAGCGCCGCCGGTCCGACCACGTTCCAGCCGGTGATTCCGGCCGAGAGCATGTAGATCAGGATCGCGGCGCCGGTGAGGCTCAGACCCCAGCGGCGGACCAGGGGCCAGAGGGCTTCGGGGAAGACTCGGGGGAAGCACAGGAAGCCGAGGGAAAGGGCCGTGGCGGCCAGGACCAGCACCAGGCCAAGGGTCGGCAGGAAGAAGAAACCACCGCCGGACTCGCTCGTGACCATGTCGAGGGAGATGAGCGCGGCGCCGACGAGAAGCGTCCAGCCCGCCCCCCGCTGGGCTCGGGAGGTGTCCTCGGACACTCCCCTGGCCCGGACGAGCCCGACAGCCCCGCCCAGAACGAGAGCCGCCACGACACCGAACAGCCACTGCGGCAGGTACAGGTACATGGCGGTGTTGGTGCCGGAGGCGGCGCCGACCATGAGGTAGGAGACCAGCAGGCCGCTGAACGCCATGCTCGCGCCGTAGAAGGGACCGCGCGCCCCTTCCGGACCGTGCTTGGTCGGGTACAGCAGGAAGACCAGGCCGAGGCCCAGAGCCAGGTGGAACGACCGCTGCTGCAGCGGCGGAAGAGTGCCCGTGAACGCGGTCCACAGGTGGAAGGTCGCCAGGACCAGAGCGGCGAAGAACACTCCCCAGCGCCAGATCGAGCTCAACCCGGTCCGGGTTCCCTCGACCCCGGTGTCCTCCGTGTAATCGTGCTTCTCGAGAGCCTGAAGATCCTCTTCGATGCCCTTGAGGGCCGCGGAGCCCGGCTCACTGACAGCGGTGCCCCCGCTGTCAGGCGTGTCGCCCCCGGGCGCTCCGGGGGACTTGTGGTCCGATGTCATCAGCTACGTCCTTGTCCTAGGCGGGGACCTCCCCGGCCGTCAGCTCACTCACCCGGATCACGCAGGTGCGTCCAGGTGTACAACTCGATCCTCGTGCCCGGTTCGGCGAGGTCCAGTAGGCGGATCTCCTTGTCTGCGACCACCAGACGGTGGTCGACGTCCCCGCTGCCGACCACCATCCTGACCGTCCCCAGGGGGCGCCCGTGGTGATCGGCGCGGTACCCGGAACCCACGCGTTCGAAGGTCGTCGTCACGCCGCCGATGGTTTCGGGCCCCGAAGGCAGGTTGGCGCCGTGCGCGTCGAACCGGATCTCCTCCATCAGCAACCCGTCGGAGACCGAGACCGAGTAGACCTCGTGTACCGGCCGCCGGTGCACGGAGTGCGTGTGGACGAGCTCGACGCGCTGGCCCAGCTCGACCGGCAGGCTCAGGAGCACGTCACCGGTCTCGTGTCCCCGAGCCCCGAACCAGGCGGGCCCGGGCCCGGCGGAGTCGCTCAACAGCACCGTCAGCATCAACAGAACCAGCACAAGCGCAGGGCCGCCCGGTATCCACCGGACGGCCCCGCCTTGGAGGATCATCAGTCGAGGACGCCCTGCTCCTCGAAGAACCGGGCCGACCCCGGGTGGACCTCGATGTCACCGAGACCGTCGAGAGCGGTCTCCAGCACCACCTGGCTACCGACGTCGTGGCCGATCGAACCCGCTTCCTCGTACATCACGCGGGTGAGCTCGTAGGCCAGGTCCTCGTCCAGGGCGGACGTGCTGTACAGGGTCGCCCACTGGGTGAGGGTGACGACGTCGTCGTCCTGACCGTTGTACGTGCCGCCGTCGATGGTGAGCGGGCTGTAGCTGGGGTCCTCCTCGATCAGCTGCTCGGCCTCGTCGCCGTCGACCGCCAGGATGCGCACGTCGTTGCTCGCGGAGACCTCCATGATGCCCGCGGCGGGAACCGACAGGATGCCGAACGCGGCGTCGACCTGACCGTCGCCGAGCGCCGTGGCCGCGTCGCCGAAGGTGCTGTCGAACGCGTTGATGTCGCTGTCCGGGTCCAGGCCGTAGGCCTCGAGGATCTGCCGGGCGGCCACCTCGGTACCGCTGCCGGGCGGACCGATCTCCACGTTGGCACCCTCGAGGTCCGCGATCGTCTCGATGTCCGAGTCGGCACGGACGACGACCTGCATGACCTCGGGGTAGATGTTGCCCATGGCGTACAGGTCGTCCGGGTTGGCCAGCGGCTCGTCCGCGAACGGACCGGTGCTGTTCTGGGCCTGCATCGCCACGCCGTTGACCGACATGATGAGTTCGCTCTGGTCGATCGCGCCGGCCTCGTCGTCCTCGGTGGCGCCTTCCAGAGCCCTGAGGTTCTGCACGGAGGCTCCGGTGGCGAACGTGTCCACCTGGAGGCCGTCGATGTTGTCACCCCACAGCTGGGCGATCTCACCACCGAGCGGGTAGTAGGTGCCGCCGGTGGAACCGGTCGCCAGCTGGAGGAACACTTCCTCCACGTCCCCGTCGCCGTTGCCGGAGCCCGGACCTTCGACGTCGTCCGGCGCCGCGCACGCGGACAACGCGACCACGCCGGCCGCGGCGATCGCCACGGAGATCCGAGCGGTCCTGCGTCCCTTGCTCATCGCTGGCATCCTCTCTAGCAGTTCGGTGACGATGTTCCCTCCCCGGGCGTTCGGCTCGGAATCGGCGCGAACCGACCCGTATCCGGAGCCACCCGATACCCATCTGCCACCACGTGATATCCGCGAAATCATAAACTCCCCACCCTGCCTCGCCTGTGTCACCGGCGTCACGAAAGGAAAACGATGTCCGGGTCGTGTTCACACTCCCGCTAAGCGTTACCGGACAAGGCTTGTCGGGTGAGTGACGACGCGCCGGAGCGGGCACGGCGGGGGTGACGGAAACCGGGAGCGATACAGGGTGGTTTTCGGCCTCCCCCAACCGGAACCTGGGCACTAAGGTCGACATGTCATCTGATCACACCCACGACCCATCCTGAGCGGGACATGTCTGAACTGTCGAGCCCCCACGGCTCCTGGCCATCACCCATCAGCGCCGGTGACGTCGCCCGAGGCGTGCACCAGATGGCGTACCCCTCCGTTCTGGGCGACGAGGTCTGGTGGGAGGAGTACCGCCCGGCCGAGGAGGGCCGTACGACGCTCGTGCGGCGCGACGCGGACGGTACCGTGCACGACCTGCTGCCCGACCCCTGGAGCGTGGGCACCAGGGTGCACGAGTACGGCGGCCGTTCCTACCTCCCGGTTCCCCGCCGCGACGACAAGGCCATCGCCCGCGTGGGCGTGGTCTTCGCCAACTCCGCGGACCAGCGCCTGTACCTGCTGGAACGCGGCGCCAGGGAACCCGTCCCGCTCACCCCCGAGCCCGTCGTGCCCGGGGCGCTGCGCTACGCCGACCCCTCGCTGAGCACCGACGGCAAGCAGCTGCTGTGCGTGCGCGAACAGCACGCGGAGGGCACCGCTCGCCGCTCGATCGTGTCGGTCCCGCTCTCCGGGCGGGCTGCCCAGGACCCGGCCGCGATCCGTGAGCTGGTCTCGGGAGCGCACTTCTACGCCTCCCCCACGCTCTCCCCGGACGGCACCCGCCTGGCCTACGTGCGGTGGAACCACCCGAGGATGCCCTGGGACGGCACCGAGCTGCGGGTGGGCGAACTGGCCGAGTCCGGACTGGTCGGGGAGTACACGGTCAAGGGCGGGGTGGACGAGTCCGTGCTCTCCCCCGTCTGGGCGGACGACGCCACGCTGTACCTGGCCTCGGACTGGCCGGGCTTCTGGAACCTCTACCAGGCCGGGCTCAAGGGCCAGGCGATCGCCCTCTACCCGGCGGAGGAGGAGTTCCACTCCCCGCCGTGGCGGCTGGGCGACCGCTGCTTCCGTGTGCTGGACTCGGGGAAGATCGTGGCCCTGCACGGCGACACCGCGATGCGGCCGAGCGTGTACGACCCCGACACCCTGGACCTGGAGCCGGTCAGCACCGAACTCACCTCGTGGTCACAGCTGGACTCGGACGGCACCAGCGTGGTGGCGATCGCCGCCTCGACGGACACCGCGGGCTGCCTGGTGCGGCTGGACCCGGTCCAGCGCACGGTGGAGGTGCTCCGGCGGTCCGTGGCGGAGCCGGTGGACCCCGCTTACCTGCCCGAACCGCACATAGAGACACTGCCGGGCCGCTACGGGGCGACGGTGCACGCCAACGTGTACCCGCCCACCAACCCCGAGGTCTCCTCCGACGGCCCGGCCCCGTACGTAGTGTGGGCGCACGGCGGCCCGATCGGCCATGCCAACCGGTCACTGGACCTGGTCAAGGCCTACTTCACCAGCCGCGGGATCGGTGTGGTGGACGTGGACTACGGCGGTTCCACCGGGTACGGGCGCTCCTACCGCAAGCGCCTGCACAAGGAGTGGGGCGCGGCGGACGTCGAGGACTGCACCGCCGCGGCCCGGGCCCTGGTGGAGCAGGGGCTGGCCGACCCCGAGCGCCTGGCCATCCGCGGCCCGAGCGCGGGCGGCCTCACCGCCCTGCTGGCGCTGACCGGGGACACCTTCGCCTGCGGGGTGTCGTACTTCGGTGTGGCCGACCTGCTGGGGCTGGTCGAGACCACGCACGACTTCGAGTCACATTTCCTGGACACCCTAATCGGAACGCTGCCGGGCTTCGTGGAGACCTACCGGGAGCGCTCTCCGATCAACCGGATCGGCGAGATCGACGTCCCGGTGCTGCTGTTCCAGGGCCTGGACGACAAGGTGGTCACCCCCGACCAGTCCTTCCGGATGGCGACGGCGCTGGGCGAGCGGCGGGTTCCGCACGCGCTGCTGGAGTTCGAGGGCGAGGCGCACGGATTCCGCACCGAGGCGGCGCGGGTGCGCACCCTGGAGACGGAGCTGGCCTTCTACGCGAAGGTGTTCGGCTTCGAGCCGGACGTGGCCCCGATGGAGCTGACCACCGAACCCCCCGAACCCCGCACCGCGGAGCCGGAGGACGACCTGCCCGTCGCCGAGCCGCTCCCCGAGGTCACCCCGGTCTCCGGTGTGACCGCCGGAACCGGCGAGCCGGTGGTCCGGGAACCGGTGGAGCACACTCCGGTCGAGAGGACGACGGCGGAGCGGGAGTGAGCGGCTCCGAGGCCCTCGCCCGGGTCCGGGACCGGCTGGTCGAACGGGCCCGGGCGGACGAGGCGGTGCTCGCCGCGGCCTTCACCGGTTCGCTCGGCATCGGTGACACCGACCGCTGGTCCGACGTTGATGTGGCGCTGGGCGTGGCTCACCCGCCCGAGTCCGTGGCGGCCGAGTGGACGCGGTGGCTGGACTCGGAGTTCGGGGTCCTGCACCACTGGGACCTGCCCACCGCGGACGCGCGGGTCATCCGGGTGTATCTGCTGGCCAACGGGGTGGAGGCCGATGTTTCCTTCCTCCCCGAGACCGAGTACGGCGCCCGTGGTCCGCGTTGGCGTGCGGTGTTCGGCCCGGACCCCGCACGCGAGCCCTTCCCCGCGCCCCAGCACGACCTGCTGGTCGGCCTCGCCTGGCACCACACCCGGCACGTACGCGTGTGCCTGGAGCGCGGACGCCTGTGGCAGGCCGAGCACTGGCTCGGCGCGCTGCGCACCCAGGTCATCAGCCTCTCCTGCCTGCGGCTGGGCCTGCCCACGGAGTACGCCAAGGGCGCCCACCTGCTCCCGGAGGAGTTCACGCGGTCGCTGGAACCGACCCTGCCCCGTTCCCTGACGGCCCCGGAGATCAGCCGAGCCCTGTCCGCCCTGGTCACGGTCCTCATCGGGGAACTGGAACACAGCGGCCCAGAAACCGCCGCCAAACTGGCCCCGACCCTGACCCACTGGGCCGACTTCCAGGGCACTCGGATGCCGCCCCTCAGAGGTAACGCACCGCGGTCGCCCGACGGGACAACAGACGGGCTCTGAGTTCCTGAGCCACGGCAGGGTGCCCACCCGCCCAGACGTTCCAGCCGAGTGCTTCGGGACCCGCGGGGTCAGAAGCCGGGGTGGTCCAGGTCGGCTTCGAAGCCTTCCTGCTCCAGTTCCTCGCGGACGATGCGGTAGGAGAGGCCCCCCGGGTAGCCCTTGCGGGCCAGGACGCCCAGGGCCCGGCGGATCCGGGCCTCCTTATCCTTGGTGCGGCTGCCCCGCAGGCTCTTGCGGGCCAGGGCACGGGCACCGTCCTGTTCGTCCTCGTCGCTGACCTCGGCGACCGCCTCGCGGACGGTCTCCTCCTCCACACCGCGGGTGCGCAGCTCCTGGGTCAGGGCACGGCGGGACAGGTGTCGGCTGTACTGCCGTGAGTTGACCCAGGCCTGGGCGAAGGCCGCGTCGTCGATCAGCCCGGCCTCGTCGAGGCCGTTGAGGACCTTCTCCACCACCTCGCCCGGGTACTCCTTGCGGTGCAGGGAGCGTTCCAGCTGGGCGCGGGTGCGCGGGGAGTGGGTGAGCATCCGCAGGACGAGGTTCCTGGCCTTGTTCTCCAGGTCTGCGTTGTCCTCGGTCTGCCCGTTACCGGGGTCCTCTCCGGGCGGGGCGGACCCGCCCGGAGGGGTTTCCTCGTCGGCGCTCACCGGATCGGTCTCGGCCGTTCCGGTACGGTCAGCTGACCAGCGCCGCTCACGCATCCGGGGCGGCGGCCTTGGTGGTCTTGGCGGCGGGGCGCTTGGCGGGGGCCTTGGCTTCCTCGGGCTTGGCCGGGTCGGCCTTGGCCTCGTCCTTGGCGGGGGCGGAGGCACTGTCATCACCCGAACCGGGAATGCCCAGCTTCTCCTTGATCTTCTTCTCGATCTCCTTGGCCACATCGACGTTCTCGCGCAGGAAGTTGCGGGCGTTCTCCTTGCCCTGCCCGAGCTGGGTGCCGTCGTAGGTGTACCAGGCGCCGGACTTGCGCACGATGGCGTGCTCGACGCCCAGGTCGATGAGGCTGCCCTCGCGGGAGACGCCGACACCGTAGAGGATGTCGAACTCGGCCTGCTTGAAGGGCGGCGCGACCTTGTTCTTCACGACCTTGACGCGGGTGCGGTTGCCGACCGCGTCGGTGCCGTCCTTGAGCGTCTCGATGCGGCGCACGTCCAGGCGGACCGAGGCGTAGAACTTCAGCGCCTTACCACCGGTGGTGGTCTCCGGGCTGTTGTGCACCATGACGCCGTCGACGAAGTAGTTGTGGTTGCCCTCCACCTCGATGTCGAACTTGTGCATGCTGCGGGTCTCCGGCTTGACCTGGATGTCCAGGATCTCAGAGGCCACCAGACGTTCCACCGGCTCGGAGAGTTCCGGGGCCACCTGGCATTGTCCCTGGTAGCGCGGCAGCAGCTTGTAGGCCATGGACTCGTGCACGTACGGCGCCACCAGCTTCTGGAACTGGGCGCTGGCCGCCGTGGTGAACTGGATGAAGTACTTGCGCGCACTGCCGCGTGCGACCAGCTTGACGTCAAGGTCGTGGGTATCGCGCAGGTAGTCGACGAGACGGTCTCGGGTCCCGGGGCTCATGGCCTCGACACAGATCTCGATGCGGCCGCTGCCACCCTCGGTTCGGGCCTGCACGCCCTTGGACCGCACGGTGAAGCAACCGTCGTCCATGTACCAGACAGCCAACGCCATCGGGGTGAGCGCCTTGATGTACTCCCAGCTCAGGTGCTTCTTTCCGTCCCCGAAGTACACGGCTTCACGCAACTCTGCGAGCTCGGGCAGCGGGGTGAAGTCAGCGAAGACCGCTTCCTTGTCATTGCTGGTCCGGCTGCACCCGATGTTGCCGAGCAGGGAGACCTTCCAGTCGAGGTAGTCGGCCTGCGCCGCCCCGTGCCCCATCCTGAAGCGCGTTCCGTCACGCCCACTGGTGTTGGGGGAGAGGTTTCCGTCGCCCATCAGGGAGCCGAAGACCACCTGTCGCTGCTGCTCGTTGAGGTAGTGCGTCTGCGCGGTGAGCACCCGGTCACCGGGAAGGAGCTCTCCGGCCTCACGCCATCCGCCCGGGGTCCGAACGAGGTGGTTGGGTGTCGCGGCGAACTGGGAGCGCCCGTTCTTGCCCGAACGGGCCACGGTGAACTGGAGGAAGTGGTCAGCCACGCCGTTGTCGAACCAGTTGACGACACGACGGGGGACGACCTCGTCCCGTTCGGGGTCGTAGGAGAGGACCTCCACGTCCATCTTCTGGTTGACGATCTTGCCGATCTTCTCCTGCGTACCGTCGGCGAGGGTCACCCGGGTGCTGTAGTTCATGCACCCGAACATCACCCCTACCTTTTCCCGGAGCTGGTTGATGAAGATCGCGGTGGTGCCGGTGGTGTGCAGGGCACCGGCGATCTTGCGCAGCGCCTGGGACATGAGCCGGGCCTGGAGGCCGACGTGGCTGTCGCCCATCTCGCCCTCGATCTCGGCGCGGGGCACCAGGGCGGCCACGGAGTCGATCACGATGATGGAGACGGCGCCGGAGCGGATGAGCATGTCGACGATCTCCAGCGCCTGCTCACCGGTGTCCGGCTGCGAGAGGAGGAGGTTGTCGGTGTCGACGCCGATCTTCTTGGCGTACTCGGGGTCCAGCGCGTGCTCGGCGTCCACGAAGGCGGCGATGCCGCCCATCTTCTGGGCGCTGGCCACCGCGTGCAGGGCGACGGTGGTCTTACCACTGGACTCGGGGCCGTAGACCTCGACGACCCGGCCCTTGGGCAGGCCGCCGATACCCAGGGCGACGTCCAGGGCGATGGCGCCGGTGGGGATCGCCTCGATCGGCGGGCGCTCGTCGTCGCCCAACCGTATGATGGAGCCCTTGCCGAACTGCCGCTCGATCTGCGCGAGCGCTGTCTCGAGAGCCTTGTCTTGGCCTGCTGCTGCCACGGGGTTCCCCTGTTGGGTTGATGTCTTTTTCTTCATGATGGAAAGACGCTACGCGGTCGGTACGACAATCACGACGTTCGACGTCCGGGTGCCGAAAACCCAGACTACCCGAACTCATGTTCGAAGTCCGGCGCAAACCCCGACCATCTCGGTTTTTACGTGTGGCGGGGTCGGGTGAGGTCAGCGGACGGAGGCGGGAAGGTCGAACGCGTCACACACGGCGCGCCAGACCTCCTTGACCCCGATGCCGTCGGCCAGCGCCTGGTTGATGGTGCGGGAGCCGAGCTGCTCGATGACGAAGTCCTTGGCGAGGCTGTGTGCGTAGCCCTCCCCGAACTGGGCGTGCATGTTGTTCCAGAAAGCTGTGAGTCTCATCGGCTCCAGTATGGGTGAACGGGGCAAGCGCCGGGGAGTTGTCCACAGGACGGGTCCGGGCGGTTCTCCGGCGGCCCCGGCCCCGGGTGTCCTCCCCCGGTCTGTCGTAGCCCTTGGGCAGACTGGCGGGATGAGCGGAGCGCGTGACCCCCTGGAACCCTTCGGAGCGGCGACCCGGGCCTGGTTCGAACGGGCCTTCCCGAACGGCCCCACCCAAGCCCAGACGCAGGCCTGGCGGGCGGTCTCGGCGGGCGACGACACCCTGGTGGTGGCGCCGACCGGCTCCGGAAAGACGCTGTCGGCCTTCCTGTGGTCCCTGGACCGGCTCACCCACGCGCCCGTTCCCCAGGACCGCGCCAGGCGCTGCCGGGTCCTGTACGTGTCACCGCTCAAGGCCCTGGCGGTGGACGTGGAGCGCAATCTCCGCCAACCGCTGGCCGGGATCGCTGCGGCGGCCGAGGCTTCGGGCGAGAGCCTGTCCCCGGTCACCGTGGGCGTGCGCACCGGGGACACCCCCGCCCAGGAACGGCGCCGGATGGCCGCCCACCCGCCGGACGTGCTCATCACCACCCCCGAATCCCTCTTCCTGGTGCTCACTTCCAAGGCCCGTGAAGGGCTGTCCGGGGTGGAGACGGTCATCGTCGACGAGGTGCACGCCCTGGCCGGGACCAAGCGCGGCGCGCACCTGGCACTGAGTCTGGAACGCCTGTCGGAGCTGCTGGACCGCCCGGCACAGCGGATCGGCCTGTCCGCCACCGTCCGCCCGCGCGAGACCGTCGCCGCGTATCTGGGCGGTACCTCAGCCGGACCAGCCACGATCGTCGCGCCGCCGGACACCCCGCACATGGAGCTGCGGGTGGAGGCCCCGGTCCCGGACCTGGACGATCCGGGCAGCCCGCCCGCGACCGCCGAGGGCCTGTCCCCGGACCCGCGCGCGGGCAACACCATGGCCCGGGGTTCGGTGTGGCCGCACGTGGAGCGCCGGGTCCTGGAGCTGGTCGAGGCGCACCGCTCCACCATCGTGTTCACCAACGGCCGCCGCACAGCGGAGAAGCTGTGCGCACGGCTCAACGACCTGTACGCCGAACGCGTCGACGGCGGTCTCCCCGCCGAGGAGGTCGCCGCGCAGGTCATCGCGCAGTCCGAACAGAGCCGGGGCGGGGCACCGGTGATCGCCCGCGCCCACCACGGGTCGATGTCCAAGGCCGAGCGAGCGCTCGTCGAGGACGACCTGAAGGAGGGGCGGCTGCGCTGCGTGGTGGCCACCTCCAGCCTGGAGCTGGGCGTGGACATGGGCGCGGTGGACCTGGTGGTCCAGGTGGCCGCTCCGCCGTCGGTGGCCAGCGGGCTCCAGCGGGTCGGGCGCGCGGGGCACCAGGTGGGCGAGACCTCGCGCGGGGTGTTCCTGCCTCAGTACCGGGGCGACCTGCTGGCGACCACCGTGGTGACCGAGCGAATGCGTGCGGGCGGGATCGAGCGGTTGGAGATGCCGCGCAACCCCCTGGACGTGCTCTCGCAGCAGGTCGTGGCGATGGTGTCCATGGACGATCGGCCGGTGGCGGAGCTGGCCGACCTGGTCCGGCGGGCGGCCCCCTTCGCCGATCTGGCCGACTCGGTACTGGTGTCGGTGCTGGACATGCTGTCGGGCCGCTACCCCTCGGACGAGTTCGCCGAGCTGCGCCCGCGGGTGGTGTGGGACCGCGAGGAGGACGTGCTGCGGGCCCGGCCGGGCGCCCAGCGGCTGGCGGTGATCAGCGGCGGCACCATCCCGGATCGGGGCCTGTACGGGGTCCACCTGGCCTCGGACAGCGGCGGAACCGGCGGGAGGGCGCCCACCCGGGTCGGTGAGCTGGACGAGGAGATGGTGTACGAGTCGCGGGTGGGCGACGTGTTCGTGCTGGGTTCGACCTCGTGGCGGATCGAGGCGATCACCGCTGACCGGGTGATGGTCTCCCCCGCGCCCGGGCGGCCCGGCCGGATGCCGTTCTGGAAGGCGGACGCGCTCGGTCGCCCGGTGGAGCTGGGAAAGGCGGTCGGCGCCATGACCCGTGATCTGGCCGGACGCGACCGCGATGCCGGGCGTGAGCTGGCCGCCGCGGCGGGGCTGGACGGGTGGGCCGCCGACAACCTCGTGGAGTACGTGGCCGAGCAGCGGGAGGCCACCGGGAGTGTGCCCGACGACCGCACGGTGGTGATCGAGCGCTTCAAGGACCAGGTGGGCGACTGGCGGGCGGTGGTGCACTCCCCGCTGGGCGCACGCGTGCACGCGCCGTGGGCGCTAGCCATCGCCGGGCGGATGCGCGAGCGGTTCGGTACGGACGGTCAGGTGGTGCACGGCGACGACGGGATCGTGCTGCGCCTGCCGGACGTGGAGTTGGGCGGGATCGGCCGGGCGGGCGAGCTGGCCGACCTGGTGTCGATACCCCCGGAGACGGTGGAGGCGCTGGTCACCGACGAACTCACCGGGTCGGCGCTGTTCGCGTCCCGGTTCCGCGAGTGCGCGGCGCGGGCGCTGCTGCTGCCCCGGCAGCGCCCGGACCGGCGGATGCCGCTGTGGCAGCAGCGGTTGCGGTCCCAGCACCTGCTTTCGGTGGCGGGCCGGTACGGGTCGTTCCCGATCGTGCTGGAGACGGTGCGCGAGTGCCTGCGGGACGTGTTCGACGTGCCCGCGCTGGCGGAGGTGCTCTCCGACGTGCGGGCGCGGCGGGTGCGGGTGGTGGAGGTGGAGACCCGGCGGGCTTCGCCGTTCGCCCGGTCGCTGCTGATGGAGTACACGGCGGCGTTCTTGTACGAGGGGGACGCCCCGGCCGCCGAGCTGCGTGCGCAGGCGCTCACCCTGGATCCGTCGCTGCTGGCGGATCTACTCGGCAGCGCGGACCTGCGGGAGCTGCTGGACCCGGAGGTGGTGGCGCACACCGGCGCCCTGTTGCAGCGGCTGGCCGCCCCGGTGAAGGACCTGGAGGGCGCCGCCGATCTGCTGCGGGAGGTGGGCCCGCTGAGCACCGCGGAGGCGGCCGAGCGGGGTGCGCGCCAGGAGTGGCTGTCCGAACTGGCGTCGGTCGGGCGCGCGGTGCGGATGCGGGTGGCCGGGTCCGAACGCTGGTGTGCTGTGGAGGACGTGGCGCGGCTGCGCGACGCCCTGGGCGCCGAACCGCCGCCCGGGGTGCCTGCCGTGTTCCTGGAACCGGTGGCGGCACCGGTGGCGGACCTGGTGTCCCGGTACGCGCGCACGCACGGGCCGTTCACCTCGGCGGAGGCCGCTGAACGGCTGGGTCTGGCCGCGGACGTGGTGGAGGGCGCGCTGCGGGAGATGGTCCGGCGCGGCCGGGTGGTGCGGGGCGGGTTCCGGCCCGGCGGCGCGGGCACCGAGTGGTGTGACGACGACGTGCTGCGCCGGTTGCGGCGGGGGTCGGTCGCCCGGCTGCGTCGGGAGGTCGAGCCGGTGGCCCCCTCGGGGCTGGCCCGGTTCCTGCCGCTGTGGCAGCGGGCCGTGCCGGGTGAGCGGCTGCGCGGCCCGGACGCGGTGTTCGAGGCGGTGGAGTCGTTGCGGGGCGCGCCCCTGGTGGCGTCAGCTTTGGAATCGACGGTGCTGCCCGCACGGGTGGAGGGCTACTCCCCGGCCGGGCTGGACGCGCTCACCCAGGCCGGTGAGGTCGTGTGGGCCGGTACCGGGACGCTGCCGGGTGAGGACGGCTGGTTGGCCCTGGTCCCCGCGGATGAAGCACCTTTGCTGCTGCCCGAACCCTTCTCTCCCCAGGAGGGCACACTGGCCGACACCATCCTGGGGGTGCTGCGGGAGGGCGGGGCGCTGTTCTTCCGTGACGTCGCCGACCGGGTGGCCCGGGCTCTGGGCGGGGCGGTGGTCTCCGACGCCGAATTGGTGACGGCCGTGTGGGAGCTGGTGTGGTCGGGCTGTGTCACCAACGACACCCTGGCCCCGCTGCGCGCGGTGCTGGGCGCCGGGCCCGCGCCGCGCCGGTCCTCCTCCCGCGCCCGGCGGCGCCCGGTGATGCCCACCCGTTCGGGCCCGCCCACGGCGGCGGGCCGCTGGTCGGCGCTGCCGGTGCCCGATCCGGACCCCACCCGGCGCACACTGGCCCGGGTGGAGGCCCGGTTGGAACGCGACGGGCTGCTGCTCAAGGGGCGGCAGGGGCGGGGCATCTCACCGGACGAGTACCGGGTGCTGCGGTCGATGGAGGAGGCCGGACAGGTCCGCCGGGGCTACTTCGTGGAAGGGTTGGGCGGTGCGCAGTTCGCCCTGCCCGGCGCGGTGGACCGGCTGCGGGCCGTCTCCGGTGCGGAACCCGGTGCCCCCGAAACCCCGGTGGTGCTGGCCGCCACGGATCCCGCGAACCCGTTCGGAGCGGCGCTGGCCTGGCCGGCCGGTTCGGAGGGCATCGGTCAGTCGCACCGCCCGGGCCGCACGGTGGGAGCGCTGGTGGTGATCGACGGCGGCCGACTCACCCTCTACCTGGGCCGGGGCGGGCGCTCGGTGCTGACCTTCGGTTCGTCTCCGGCGCTGCTGGATCGGGCCGCCCGCGCCGTGGCGGAGCTGGTGCGCACGGGTGCGGTGGAGTCGTTGACGGTGGAGCGCGCGGACGGCGCGGAGGTGTTCGGCACCCCGGTGGACACCGCACTGGTGTCGGCGGGCTTCCACGTGACCCCGAAGGGTCTGCGCCTGCGCCGCTGAACCCCGAAGGCCCGCAAAACCCCTGGCAGAATCCGCCGGGTTCCGCGAGGATCACCCCCTGGCCTGCGAACAGACAGTGTGGGGGTGGCCTTGTCAGCCGTGATCCGTCCGATGGAACCCGGGGACGCCGACGAACTGGTGGAGGTCTCCCTGGCGGCGGACACGCTTTTCGCCGACGCCGGGCTCGAACTCCCGCCGGACGATCCCCGGGAGATGCTCGGCCACGTGGAACGGGTGCTGGTGGCCGTGGCCGAAGGCCGGGTCCGCGGACTGGCCGCGACCGTCACCCTGGACGGGACCACCCACCTGGAACAGCTGGCCGTCCACCCCGACCACGGGCGGCGCGGGACCGGCGGGGCCCTCCTGGAAGCGGTCTGCGCCGACGCGGCCGACGCCGGGCGCGACCGGGTCACCCTCACCACCTTCCGGGACCTGCCCTGGAACGGACCCTGGTACGAGCGCCGGGGCTTCGCCGTGCTCCCCCGGGCGGAATGGGCCCCGACCTGGCCCGTCAGTGGGAGGCAGAGGAGGCTGCCGGGATCATGGTCCGTCCCCGGACCGCGATGGTCCGGGCGCTGCCGGTCCGCTGACCCCGGCTGCCGCCCCGCCGCCAACCTCTGCCTGAGTGCGGCTTTCGCACCAGCACTCACCTGCGGTTTTGTCCGGGTTCAGGAGTTTGGGAAGATGGGTGCATGGTCCCCACTGATCCCCCCGATCCCTCAGGTCCCACTCAGAACCTCTCCGAGCACGGCCCGCGCAGGTCCGTGGGCCGCTACGAGCTCCTGAGCGAACTGGGTAGCGGCGCCATGGGCACGGTGTGGCGCGCCCATGACACCGGCCTGAACCGGGTGGTCGCCATCAAGGAGGTCCACCTCCCCTACGACATGCCGCCCCGCGAGCGCGAGCGCGCCCGGGCGCGGGTGGTGCGCGAGGCGCAGGCGGCGGCGCGGATAGCCCATCCGTCGGTGGTGACCGTGCACGACGTCCTGGAGGAGGACGGCGTCCCCTACATCGTCATGGAGCTGCTGGACGGCGAGTCGCTGAGCGACCGGCTCAAGCGTTCGGGGCCCATGAGCGAGGCCGAGGTGGAGCGGATCGCCCGCCCGCTGCTGGGCGCCCTGTGGGCCGCGCACAGGGCCGGGGTGATCCACCGCGACGTCAAGCCCGCCAACATCATGCTCACCGAGGACGGCGCACGCCCGGTGCTGACCGACTTCGGGATCGCCAACCTGCCCGACCACGGGGGCACGGCGCTGACCGGTACGGGGACCATCCTCGGTACCGCGGCCTACGCGGCACCCGAGCGGTTGGAGAACGATGAGACCAGCGCGGTCTCGGACCTGTGGAGCCTGGGCGCGACCCTGTTCGCGGCCCTGGACGGGGAATCGCCCTTCAAGCGGGACACGCTCACCTCGACCCTCACCGCCGTTCTGACCCAGCCCGTACCGCCGGTGCCCGCCGGTGGCCGGTTGGCCTCCGTGGTGGGCCGACTGCTGGAACGGGACCCGCGGCGACGCCTGCTCCCGAAGCAGGCGCTGACCGTGCTCGACGCCCCCGAGGCCGAGCCGCACCGTTCGGACTCGGGTCCGAACCACCCCGTGGGCGCGAACACGGCGGCGGCCGCTGCCTCCTTCGTTTCCCCGCCCGCGGCCACCGCTGCTCCCGTGTCCCCATCAGCCCCGGCTCCGCGGCGGTCACGTGCGCCGTTGTGGATCGGCGGCGCCGCGGTCCTGGCCCTGCTGGTCCTGGTCGGGCTGACCCTGCGCGCCGTGCTGCCCGGTTCCGAGGGGGCCGAGGTGGCCGCCGACGGCGTTCCGGCCGCACAGGAGCCGTCCCCGACGCCCTCTCCTTCCCCGAGTGAGGAACCCACCGCCGAGACGACCGAGCCGGTCACCGACGACACCCCCGAGGGCTTCGTGCACCACGACGACGGCGTGGTCGAGTTCGTCCTGCCCGAAGACTGGGAGGTCCGGGACGGTGATGCCGGCGGCGGGGGCAGCTCGGCGGTCCGGTTGACCTCCCTGGAGCTGGAGACCGGGGTGGAGACCGGTACGGCGACGGTCGTGGTCACCGAGTACGACTTGCTCGTCTACGACGCCGAGGGCGCGATGCGGCGGATGCAGACGCTGCTCGAGGAGGACGACTCCTACAGCGACGTGGAGCAGCAGCGGCTGGAACCGGTGCGGGTGCCCCCCGGGATGGAGGGCGCCGTGTACGAGGTGCTCTTCCACCACGAGGAGCGCGAGGTGCCAGGCCGCTGGATGTTCTCCAAGTCGATCACCGACGAGGACCGCCGCCTGTCCTACCGGCTGAGCTTCAACTTCCCCGCCGAACTGCGCGAGGAGTACCAGGACGACTTCCAGACGATGATCGACTCCTTCTCCCCGGGCCCCGGCGACGGCTGAGCGGGCCGTGGGCGGACAGCGCTCCGCGCCCCGGCGGGTGAGGGCGCCGGGGCGCGGACCGCTGTCCTGACAACTATCGAGACTCCAGGGTCAGACCGTGGAGGAGAACACCTCGTCGCGCGCGTGTTCCAGGGCGTGCAACAGCGCGCCCCGCACGACCGGACTGCCCTCGACCGAACCCAGGGCCACCTCGGTGACGTTGGGCGCTATCCGCGCGGTGGCCGCCTGGACCCGCTCGGCGAGCTTGGCGCCGCCCGCCTTGGCGACGTCGCCGCCCAGCACGACCAGCCCGGGGTCGATGATCACGCTGACCGCGGCCACACCCCGGGCGAGCCGGTCGGCGAAGGCGTCGAGGAAGGCGTCGCTCTCGGGGCTGTCGGAGGCCGAGGCGGCGGCGACGACCTCGGTGACGTCGCCGCCGGTGATCCCGTGCTCGGCGGCGAGCCTGACCACCTGCTTGGCCTTGACCAGGGCCTGGAAACCGTGCGGCAGTTCCCGGTCCCCCTGGTCCTGGAGGGACTCGTATCCCCCGGACAGGCCGAGGTCCACCGGCATCGGCGCGCCGGGCACCGGCAGGTAGCCGATCTCGCCCGCGCCGCCGGAGCGTCCGCGGTGGATGCGGCCGTCGATCATCGTGGACATACCGACACCGCCCGCGGCGCTGAGCCAGATGAGCACGAACTCGTCGACGCCCGTGGCCGCACCCTCGGAGTGCTCGGCCAGGGCGGCCAGGTTGACGTCGTTCTCGAGCATGACCGAACGCTTGAGGTCGGCGCGCAGGGCCTCCAGGACGCCCTCGTGCCAGGACATGAGGTCGAAGGAGAAGCGGATGTCGCCGGTGCGGGGGTCGACGACGCCGGGGGTGCCGATGACGCAGGCCCGGACCTTGTCCAGGGGGACCCCGGCGGTCTCGACCAGGCGCATCACGGCGGTGTGCACGAGGGCGACGGGGTCGTCGGAGGCGCTGGGGTCGACCGTGACGTCGCTGATGATCTGGCCGGTGATGTCGGCGATGGTGGCGGTGACCCGCCCCGCGCTGACGTCGAGTACCGCCACGTAGGCGCTCTCGGGGACCACGGCGTAGAGGGCGGCGTTGGGTCCGCGCCCGCCCGCCCGGCTGCCGACGACCCGCACCAGGTCGCGTTCCTCAAGACGGGACAGGAGTTGGGAGGCCGTCACCTTCGACAGGCCGGTCCTCGTCCCTAGCTGGGTCCTGGTCAGCGGACCACCGGATAGTAGGAGTTCCAGTGCTGCGCGGTCGTTGAGCTGGCGCAGCAGCCGGGGAGTCCCCGGACGTTGAGACATAACCGTGACACCTCACCCTGTTTTTATTAGGAAAGTTTCCTGTTAATTTAGCTCACAACCTCACAGGAGGTCACGTCCCGGCAGGTCCGCAACGATATTCGGACCACCGGTACCCGCGCCGGAGGGGCGGCCCAAAGCAGTGCAGTGCTGTCTCAGCACACCCCCACCAGAGACATCGAGACAACCGGATCTGTCCATGATCCCAGGTTGTCTCGGGCACAGGCGCCGAGCCCCGGCGCGTGGTGCGAAGGGAGATAGGTTCACATGAGGTTCCCCAAGATCGCCTTGGCTTCGGCCGTGGTCATGCTCGCGGCCGCCTGCGGCGGTGGTTCCGATGACGGCGACGGCGGCAACGCTTCCGGCGACGCACCCGACACCCTGACCGTGTGGCGCATGGGTGACGCCAGCGAAGACCAGAACGCCTTCATGGACACGGTGACCGAGCAGTACCAGGACATCCACCCGGACACCGACGTCGACGTCCAGTGGATTCCCTGGGGCGAGTTCAGCCAGCGTTTCCAGACCGCTATGGTCTCCGGCGGCCCCGACGTCGTCGAGATCGGCAACGACCAGGTCGCCACCTGGGCCGATGCCGAGGCCCTCTACGACGTCTCCGAGTACGTCGAAGGCTGGGACGAGGCAGAGGACCTCCTCGAAGGAGCGTTCGCGAACGGCACCTTCGGCGACGCCCAGTACAGCGTGCCCTGGTACAGCGGCGTCCGCGCCCTCTGGTACAACACGGACTGGCTCGACGAACTCGGCCACGAGGCACCGGAGACCTGGGACGATCTGCTCGAGGTCTCGGCGGATATCGAGGACGAGTACGGCGTTCCCGGTTTCGCCGCACCGACCGACTTCATGAACGGCATCGCCAGCTTCGTATGGGCCAACGGCGGCGACTTCGCCACCCAGGAGGGTGGTGCGTGGGTCGGCCAGCTCGAGTCCGACGCCACCTCCGAGGCCCTGGAGTTCTACGCGGGTCTCACCGTCGACGGTGTCTCCCCGAGCGCCTGCATCGGCCTCAACGAGGTCGACTGCGCCCACGCCGACTTCGTCAACCGTGAGATCGGCATGTTCATCGACGGCCCCTGGGCCAAGCCCCAGCTGGAGGAGCTCAACGACGAGCACGCGGACCAGTGGGCCACCGCGCCCATCCCGGGCACGGACGGCATGGCCCCCGCCTTCGGCGGCGGCTCCGACCTCGCCGTGTGGGGCACCTCTGAGTACCCCGAGGCCGCGTTCGACTACATCACCGTGCTGAACAGCAAGGAGAACGCCCTGCCTTACAACGAGGTGTCGTCGATGTTCCCGACGTTCGAGGACGTCCTGGAGAGCGACGCCTTCCAGGAGGACCCGGTTCTGGCCGGTGCCGCCACCCAGGCCACCGGTGACCTGCGACTGTTCCCCGACACCGCCAACTGGGGCCACGTCCAGTGGGAGCTGGCCACCATCCAGAACGCGGTGCAGCGCCTGGCCGAGGGCGAGTCCGCGGACGACGTCCTCCCCGAGCTGAACGAAGAGCTCACCGAGGCGCTCAACCGCGACGAGGAGTAGCCACCACCGCGTGTTCGCCACGCACGCATCAGGGGCGGCCGCCCGCACGGCGGCCGCCCCCGCTCAACCCGCCAGGAACGGCTCATGACACAAACGCTGGAACGCCCCACGGAGCCCGAGGCCCAACGGCCCGGGCGGAGGTCGGGCCTGTCGCGCCGCACGCGCCTCAGGTTCGTTCCCTACTTCCTGATCCTGCCCGCACTGACCGTGCTGGCCGTGGTTCTGCTCTGGCCCATCGGCCAGATGCTGTACATCTCGCTGCACGACTACGGCCTGCAGCAGTTGCGAGGGCAGGAGGCCGAATGGAACAACTTCGGCCACTACATCTACGTGCTCACCGACGAGCGCTTCTGGTCGGTCTTCCGTAACACCATCATCGTCTGCCTGTCCATGGTCGTCCTGACGATGATCCTCGGAACACTCGTCGGCATCCTGATGCACAAGCTGCCGAAGTGGGCCTCCACCACCCTGGGCCTCGGCCTGATGCTGGCCTGGGCCACACCCGTGATCAGCGCCGCCATCGTCTACCGCTGGCTGTTCGACACCAGATACGGGCTGGTCAACACCATCCTCAACAGCCTGCCGACCTGGCTGGTGGGATCGGGCTGGAACGAGTTCAACTGGTTCAACTCACCGGAGACCCTGTTCCCGATCCTCGTCATCACCGTGGTGTGGCAGTCGTTCCCGTTCGTGGCCATCAGCGTTCTGGCCGGGCTCAAGAGCATCCCGAACGAGCTCTACGAGGCCGCGCGCATCGACGGTGCGAGCGCCTGGCGCAGCTTCTGGAACGTCACCTTCCCGATGCTGCGGCCGCTCTTCGCACTGCTGCTCATCCTCCAGGTGATCTGGGACTTCCGGATCTTCACGCAGCTGTTCATCCTGGCCGGCGGCATCACCAACCGGGACATCCACCTCATCCCGACCTACATCTTCCAACTGGGCTTCGCCTCGACCCCGCCCAACTACGGCATGGGGTCGGCGATCGCCGTGATCATGACCGTCCTGGTACTCGTGATCAGCGCTTACTACCTGCGCGCCATGATCCGCCAGGAGGAGACCCGATGAACAACGTGTACCGTCTGCGCAAGAGGCTCGGCAGGGGCGGCGCCTACCTCGCCGCCCTCGCGGTCTTCATCTTCGCGGTCTTCCCCGTCTACTGGGTCCTGGCCACCGCGCTGCGTCCCACCGGGGAGATCTTCACCCGTGAGCCCACTCTCTTCCCACGCGAGATCACCTTCGAGCACTTCGAGCGGGTCCTGTCGGGCGTGCTCATCCCCGGCACCTCCTTCTGGTCGTTCCTCACCAACAGCCTCATCGTGACCGTGGGCTCGGTGGCCTTCGCCGCCCTGTTGGCCCTACTGGCCGCGATCGCCGTGGCCAGGTTCAAGTTCAAACTGCGCTCGGCGTTCATCATCATGCTGCTGGTGATCCAGATGGTCCCGGTCGAGGCACTGATCATCTCGCTGTTCATCAACTTCTTCCACCTGGGCAACGCCCTGGACCTGGAGCTGGTCGGCAACCTGACCGGTGTGTTCGTCATCTACATCGCGGTCGCGCTGCCGATCACCATCCTGATGATCCGCAACTTCGTGTCGGCGGTGCCCAAGGAGCTGGAGGAGGCCGCGGCCATCGACGGCGCCAGCGGCTGGACGATCTTCTGGCGCATCCTGATGCCGCTGGTCGCACCGGGCCTGGCAGCCGCGAGCATCTTCGCGTTCATCACCGCGTGGAACGAGTTCCTCGTCGCCTTCACGTTCCTGCAGAACAACACCGGCGCCTACACCCTGCCGATCTCCCTGCAGTACTACTTCGGCGCGGTGTCCATCGAATGGGGGTCGATCATGGCCGCATCGACCCTGCTGACCGTCCCCGTGATGATCTTCTTCCTCTTCGTCCAGCGCCGCATGGTCTCCGGCCTGACCATGGGCGCGGTCAAGGGCTGACCGCCCCAACACCGCCGGGGCGGGCTCCACCAGCCACACCGACCAACCACACCGGAGCCCGTCCCGGGACCGCACCACCAACGCACCCCTTTCCCCGCCACGCGTCTGCCCTCGCCCGGGCACCTCTGCTCACCGAACGGAGTTCGTCATGCCGCACGACCCGACACTGGAGCGTCTGGCCAACGCCACGCTGCTGGTGCCCTTCGAGTCCCTCCAGGCCCCCCGATGGATCTTGGACGGGCTCGCGGACGGGATCTCCGGCGTCTGCCTGTTCCACAACAACCTGGAGAGCCCCGAGCAGGTCACCGCGCTCAACGCGAGCCTGTGCGAGGCCACGGACACCCCGCTGATCTCCCTGGACGAGGAGGGTGGCGACGTCACCCGCATCGGCCAGGCCCGGGGCAGCGACTACCCCGGCAACGCGGCCCTGGGCGCGGTGGACGACACCGACCTCACCCGGGCCACCCTGCGCGCACTGGGAGTCCAGCTGTCCGGCATGGGCTTCAACCTGGACCTGGCGCCCTCGGTGGACGTCAACGTCGCCGACGACAACCCGGTGATCGGCACCCGTTCCTTCGGGTCCGACGCCGAGCTGGTCGCCCGGCACGCCGCCGCCTCCGTGCAGGGCCTCCAGGAGGCCGGGGTGGCCGCCTGCGCCAAGCACTTCCCCGGCCACGGCGCCACCTCCCAGGACTCGCACCACACGCTGCCCGTGGTGGAGGCCGACGCCGACCTGCTGCGCCGCCGCGAACTACTGCCCTTCCGGGCCGCCATCGACGCCGGGGTCCGTTCCATCCTGACCGCGCACATCGAGCTGCCCGGTCTGGGCGGTGAGGGCCCCGCCACGCTCAACCGCGCCCTGCTCAACGACCTGCTGCGCAAGGAGATGGGCTTCACTGGGGTCGTGGTCAGCGACGCCATGGACATGCGCGGCGTGAGCGGCGAGATCGGCATCCCCGAGGCCAGCGTGCTCGCGGTGGCCGCCGGCTGCGACCTGCTGTGTCTGGGCCGGTTCGTCTACGCCGACCAGGTCGCCCAGGTCCGCTCCGCGCTGGTCCAGGCGGTGCGTGAGGGCCGCCTGAGCGGCGAGCGCCTGGAGGAGGCCGCCGAGCGCAACGCCCGGCTGCGCGACTGGGTCAAGGAGTCCGCCGAGACCAAGGCGACCGCGGAGGTGACCGAGACGGTCGGGCTGACCGGGGCCCGCCGCGCCACCCGGGTGGACGGTGACGTCCCGCCACTGGACAACCCGTACGTGGTCGAGGTGGACGCCCCCGCCGGGATCGCCGTCGGCGAGGTGCCGTGGGGCCTGGCCCCCTGGTTCCGCGACACCGTCCGCCTCTCCCCCGAGGCCGACGAACCCGCCGCGGTGCTGGCCGCGGCCGCCGACCGCGACCTGGTCGTCGTGGTCCGGGACGCGCACCGCTACCCGAGCACCCAGGAGTTCGTCAGTGCCCTGCTCAGCGCCCGGCCCAAGGCCGTGGTGGTGGAGATGGGCCTGCCCATCTGGCGCCCCGACTGCGGCGCCTACGTGAGTACGTACGGTGCCGCGCACGTCAACGGACTGAGCGCCGCAGAGCTCCTCGGCTCCGCGGGCGCCCTCAAGGCCACCCAGTAGGTCCCGGGGCTGCTCCCTCTCCGCGACCTTCCTCCGCCGTCGGCCCGGTCCCCCACTCCTCCAGGGACCGGGCCGACGGCCTTCTCCGGATGCGACGGTCTCTCCAGATTTCCGAGGAGCGCCGAACGTCACCCATGTCCCCGAAAGCCGGTAGGAGAAGTACTCTTAACCTGTAGCATCCCGCTCACCGACGAGACTCGTCGGCGGTCGGTGCCCCATTCGCCCTTCTAACCACGGCATAATCACAGCATGCGCCTTTCAGCCCGGGTCGACTACGCGCTTCGCGCGGCCGCAGAGCTCGCTGTCGCCAGCGACGGTCCGGTGACGGCCGAGCAGCTCGCACGCGCGCAGGCCATCCCCGGAAAATTCCTAGAGAACATCCTCACCCAGCTACGCCGTGCCGGTCTGGTGCGCAGTCAACGGGGTCCCGTTGGCGGCTACTGGCTCGCTCGGCCCGCCGCGGAGATCTCCCTCGCGGACATCATCCGAGCGGTCGACGGTCCGCTCGCCAACGTGCGCGGGGAACGCCCCGAACACGTCGATTACGACGGGGCGGCCCGCAGCCTGCAACAGGTGTGGATCGCCCTGCGCGCCAGCGAGCGCGCCATCCTGGAGGGGGTCAACCTCCAGCACCTGGTCACCAACGAACTCCCCGAACAGGTACGTGTCCTGGCCGAGGACCCCGAGGCCTGGGTCAACCACACACACCGCTGAGCGGGCCTCCCGCACGGAGGCACCCCGTACTCAAGGAGCCGGTCACCCCGCGGGGTGACCGGCTCCTTGAGCGAAAGTTGTGCTGTGCGCTGACGTGTGAACGTGGGGACGGGTGTCAGACACCCGCCATGTCGGCGACCTGGGGAACACGATCCGGTACGGGCGCGATGCCGAGTTCCTGCGCGGGGACGGGGTCGGTCGTGACCGCGTCGCCCAACAGTGCGGCCTCCTGGAGCTCGGCCAGAGCCAGCTGGTCGGAGACCTCTCTGAGTACCTGCGAGAGCGGGACCCCGAGGGCCCCGCAGATCGAGGAGAGCAGCTCGGAAGAGGCTTCCTTCTGCCCGCGCTCGACCTCCGACAGGTATCCGAGGGAAACCCGTGCATCGGCCGACACCTCACGGAGGGTGCGGCCCTGGCGCTGACGCAGCCGCCTGAGGACGTCACCAAGTAGGTGACGAAGCAGGACCATCATTCGCGCTCCCTCCCGCCGGTAGCGACCTTCATATACAACACCGTACCTGCCCCACGCCCGATTCGGGCACCTCTTGCCGTCCTGTTCGCTGGAGGGGGAACCGCGTCCGGGGGTGGTTTTGTTCCCGAGCCCCCGGGGGATACGGAGCAGCCGGAGGGATCAGGCCCGGGTGTTTCCCGTCACGTCCCCGCGAACGGCGGTCCTCAGGAGCATCAGCGCACCCTTGACCGTGTCAAGGCGGATACCCGCACGATCACCGGTGAAACTGAACCGGACGACCTGTGTATGTGAGTCCGGTCCCGTCACCGCCGCGTAGACGGTGCCCACGGGCTGCCCGTCCTGGGGCTCGGGCCCGGCCACCCCGGTGACCGCGACCCCGTGGTCGGCGCCGGTGAGGCGGCGGGCCCCCCGGGCCATGTGGGCGGCGACGTCGGGGTGGACCGCTCCGTGCTCGGCCAGCAGGTCCTCGGGCACGCCCAGGATGGTGGCCTTGGTGTCGGTGGCGTAGGTGACGGCCCCGCCGCGGTAGGTGGCCGAGGATCCGGGGACCGCGGTCAGGTAGGCGCCGATCAGCCCCCCGGTGAGGGACTCGGCGGTAGCGCAGGTGGCCCCGGCCTCCCGGAGGGCTTCATGGGCCGATCTGGCGGCAGCCAACGCCGCCTTCTCGAACCGGAGCCCCACCTCCACCTGTTCGTCCATCGGGGTTACTCCGTAGTCCCGTTCTGGGTGTCCGCGGCGCCCTTGGCCCGCACCAGGCGGACCGCGTCGATCACGTAGGTCAGCCCGGTCCAGAGGGTGACGGCCAGGGCGGCGGCCATGACACCGTGCGCGATCCAGACGAACACGCCGGTGAACGGCAGCAGGTACAGCGGGAACAGGTAGATGCTGATCGCCACGATCTGCAGGACGGTCTTGAGCTTGCCGCCGCTGCTCGCGGGCATGACCCCGTACCGCAGCACCGCGATCCGCAGGAGCGTGATGCCCCACTCGCGCAGCAGGATGGCGATGGTGACCCACCACCACAGCTCGCCCTGGACGGAGAGCACGATCAGCGCGGCGCCGGTCAGCGCCTTGTCCGCGATGGGGTCGGCGATCTTGCCGAAGTCGGTGACGAGATTGTGGCGGCGGGCCAGCTCCCCGTCGACGCGGTCGGTGATGGCGGCGATCACGAAGACCGAGAAGGCCGCGAGCTCCCAGCCGAGTCCGGTCAGGAACATGAACCAGACGAAGACCGGCACCATGACCAGGCGGCTCATCGTGAGGATGTTCGCGATGTTCCACAGCGGGGCTTGGGGAGCGGACGAAGCCGCGGGGTCGTGGGTGCTCATCTGTCGCCGGCTTCCCCGTCCTGCTCCGCGACGTCCTGTTCGGCGACGAGGTCGGCGCCCATCGACTGGATGACGGTGGCCCGCACCAGGTCGCCGACGGCGAGGTTCTCGCCGTACAGGATGGTGCTGCCGTCCACCTCGGGCGCTTGGTGCTCGGCGCGGCCCTCGTACGCGCCGTCCTCCAGGACCGTCTCGACCAGGACGGTCACCTCGCTGCCGATGCGCTCCTCGGCCCGCTGGACCATGAGCTCCTCGGTCAGGCGGTTGAGCGTGTCCACCCGCTCGGCCACGACCTCCTCGGGCACCTTGTTCTCGTGCGTGAGCGCCTCGGTGCCGTCCTCGTCGGAGTAGCCGAAGACACCGATGGCGTCCAGACGGGCCTCACTGAGGAAGGAGACCAGCTCCTGGAACTCCTCCTCGGTCTCGCCGGGGAAGCCCACGATGAAGTTGGAGCGGGCCCCGGCCTCCGGGGCGGCCTTGCGGGCGGTCTCCAGCAGCTCCAGGAAGCGCTCGCGGTCGCCGAACCGGCGCATGCGGCGCAGCAGCGGGCCGCTGGCGTGCTGGAAGGAGAGGTCGAAGTAGGGCACCACACCGGGGGTGCTGGTGAGCACCTCCACCAGCCCGGGGCGGACTTCGGCGGGCTGCAGGTAGCTGACCCGGACGCGCTCCAGGCCCTCGACGGCGGCCAGGCGCGGCAGCAGCTTCTCCAGCGCGCGCACGTCGCCCAGGTCCTTGCCGTAGGACGTGGAGTTCTCGCTGACCAGGAAGACCTCGCGCACGCCCTCGCTGGCCAGCCACTCGGCCTCGCGGACGATCTCGTCGGGCTGGCGGGAGATGTACGCGCCGCGGAAGGCCGGGATGGCGCAGAAGGTGCACCGTCTGTCGCAGCCGGAGGCGATCTTGAGGTTGGCGACGGGGCCGCCGGTCAGGCGGCGGCGCGGGGTCGCGGCCCGGTAGGGCAGCTCGGTGCCGTCGGCGCCCTCGGAGTCCGCGAACGAGGCGTGCCCGGGCACGTGGACCTGGGAGGCGTCGCGCTCGGCCGGGCTGATCGGCAGCAGGGTGCGGCGGTCGCGCGGGTCGTGCGGGACCAGGGCGCGCCCGGAGACGACGTCGTCGAGCCGGTCGGTGATGGCGGCGTAGTCGTCGAACCCGATGACGTTGGCCTCGGGGAGGGCGTCGGCGAGTTCGGAGCCGTAGCGCTCGGCCATGCAGCCCGCGGCGATGACCTTCCCACCGCCCTCGGCCGCCTCCAGCAGGGTCTCGATGGAGTCCTGTTTGGCGGCGTCGATGAACCCGCAGGTGTTGACGACGGTCACGTCGGCCTTGGTGTCTCCGTCGACGAGGTCCCAGCCGCCAGCGGCAAGGCGCCCGGCGAGCTCTTCGGAGTCGACCTCGTTACGCGCACACCCCAGGGTGACGAGTGAGACAGTACGTCGCGATGACATGGCTTCCAAGCGTGTGGGAGAGCTTCGAGTGGTGCGGGGCGCGGCGCAGCCGGAGGCCGGGGTACCCGGTCGGCTCGTGCTCGCACGAAGGCGTCGACTGGCGCCGCCCGCAGCCCCCCACACTACCGTGGTTGACCAACCCACCCGTACCCCGGCCTCCTGGCACGCGAGCGCGCGCCCCGCCGTGAACGTGCTTGTCAGTTGTCGAAGCCGTCAGCCCCGACAGTGATCTCCCTCACCTCACCGGAGCCCCCGCTGGGGCCCTGGTCCTGTCCGTCGACGGCCACCTCGATCGCCCCGGCGTTGCCGACCCACAGGGTCAGGGGCACCTCGGTGGCGTAATCCCGGGACTCCCCCGCCACGAGGAACCCGGTGAACAGTGCCTCCCCCTCCACCTCGCTGACCTTGACCCAGCTGCGGTCGGTGGCGGTGAGACCGACGGTGAACTCGAACGGCTCCGCTTCGGCCGCTTCCGCCGCCTCGGCGGCCTCGGCAGCAGCGACTGCCTCGGCCGCCGCGGCCCGGTCGTCGGTTTCGGCGGGCTCGGCGCCGGCCTCCTCCGTGATGGCCGCGGAGTCCACGGTGTCACCCGTTACGGAGCCGGCCGACTCGAAGGCGGTCCGAACGGGGTTGCCGTCGTCCCACCCCTGCCAGGTCCGCACGCCCACGAACACCGCGGCGATGAGGATGAGTCCGACCACTGCCCACGGCCAGTGCCGCCGCACGCTCTCCGCCCGACGGGTGCCTGCCTCGGTCGCGGAGGCACGGGTGGCGCGCGACCGCGGGACCGCCGCCTTGGTGGCGACCGCTCCGGCCCCGGCCGGTTCGGCGGGCTTGCTGTGCCTGCCGGGTGTCCGCGGCGCCGGTACCTCGGCCGCGGCGGCGGCCCCGGCTCCGACTCCGGCCCCTGCTCCGGTATTGGCGAACCCCTTGGGGCGGTTGCGCCGCGGCGGTCTGGCGAGTCTCTGTTCGCGTTCGAAGTGCCCCCAGCTCTCGGCCCGCTGTTCCGGGTCCTCGTTCACGTCACCGACGCTTCGGGGAACGTCCTGGGGCGCCTCGTGGTCGTCGGTCCCGGTGTGGGCCCGGCCGCCCTGGGCCGCGGCGACCCGGGTCGCCTTGGTTCTGGCCGACGGGTGCCGGGGTGGGGGAACGAAGGTGGGCTTCTCGTTCGAGGCGTGTTCGCGGTCGTACTCCTCCAGAAGCGGCGCGGGGTCAAGCCCGAGGAACTTGCAGATCCTCCGGATGTGCCCGCGCGCATAGAAGTCCCCTCCGCAGGGGACGAAGTCCTCGTTCTCGATGCCCCGAAGGACCTGCATGCGAATCCGTGTACGTGTGCTCAGGTTCTCCAAGGAGCAACCCGCCGCGATACGTGCGGCGGACAGGGTCTGGCCGATCGTCGCCATGCGCACTCCCCCCGCGACTTTCTGTGCCTACGTATACCCACTCTGCTACTCGGAGAGCGTCCAAGCAGGTCACCACGCCCTATGCGTGGCTCAAGATCACACCAAATCGGGCGACCCGGACGTGGGGGTGACAAGTGCGGCCAGGGGGTGCGAGGGCTCAGCCGCCCCTGATGTCGGTGAGCACCGCCGCGAGGTCGTCGGCCTGGACCAGGACGTCGCGGGCCTTGGAACCCTCGCTGGGGCCGACCACGTCGCGGCTCTCCATGAGGTCCATCAGGCGGCCCGCCTTGGCGAACCCGACCCGGAGCTTGCGCTGGAGCATCGACGTGGACCCGAACTGGGTGGTGACGACCAGCTCGACCGCCTGCAGCAGCAGGTCCATGTCGTCGCCGATGTCCTCGTCGATCTCCTTCTTCTTGGTGTCGGCGACCGCGACGTCCTCGCGGTAGCTGGGCTCGGACTGCTTCTTGCAGTGGTCGACGATCCCGCGGATCTCCTTCTCGCTCACCCAGGCGTTCTGGAGGCGGATGGGCTTGCCCGCGCCCATCGGGAGGAAGAGCGAGTCGCCCTTGCCGACCAGCTTCTCCGCGCCGGGCTGGTCCAGGATGACGCGGCTGTCGGCGAGGCTGGAGGTGGCGAAGGCGAGCCGGGAGGGCACGTTGGCCTTGATCAGACCGGTGACGACGTCGACGCTGGGGCGCTGGGTGGCCAACACCAGGTGGATCCCGGCGGCGCGGGCCAGCTGGGTGATGCGCACGACCGCGTCCTCGACGTCGCGCGGGGCGACCATCATCAGGTCGGCGAGCTCGTCGACGATCACCAGCAGGTAGGGGTAGGGCTCGTAGACGCGTTCACTGCCCGGCGGGGCGGTGAGCTCCCCGGTGCGCACGGCGGCGTTGAAGTCGTCCACGTGTCGGTAGCCGGAGGCGGCGAGGTCGTCGTAGCGGCGGTCCATCTCCCCCACCACCCACTGAAGGGCCTCCGCGGCCTTCTTGGGGTTGGTGATGATGGGCGTGATCAGGTGCGGGATGCCCTCGTACATCGTCAGCTCGACCCGCTTTGGGTCGACCAGGATCATCCGCACCTCGTCGGGGGTGGCTCGCATCATCAGCGAGGTGATGAGGCCGTTGATGCAGGTGGACTTACCGGCACCGGTCGCACCGGCGACCAGCACGTGCGGCATCTTGGCGAGGTTGGCCACGACGTTGCTGCCCTCGACGTCCTTGCCCAGGCCCACCAGCATGGGGTGGTCGTCCGAGGTGGCCGCCGGGGAGCGCAGCACGTCGCCGAGGCTCACTATGTCCTTGTCGGTGTTGGGGATCTCCACACCGATCGCGGACTTGCCGGGGATGGGCGACTGGATGCGCACGTCGGCGCTCTTGACCACCAGCGAGATGTTCTTGGACAGCGCGGTGACCTTCTCGACCTTCACCGCGGGGCCGAGCTCGATCTCGTAGCGGGTGACTGTCGGGCCGCGGGTGAAGCCGGTGACCTCGGCGTCGATCTTGAACTGCTCCATGACCCCGCTCAGCGCGGCGACCACGTCGTCGTTGGCCTGGGTACGCGGCTTGACCGGGGATCCGGGCTTGAGCATGGTCGGGACGGGCAGTTCGTAGTCACCCTCCACCACGCGGGAGGGTATGGAGAGCTGCTCGGTGGTGACCGGCGGCGGCGTGGGGTCGGGGACCGGGGCCTTGGCCTTCTTCCTCGCGGTCTTCTTCGGCACGGCGGCCGCGGCGGCCGAGGCCTCCTCCTCGTCAGTGAGGGCGGGGGCGATCTCCGCTTCGGGCTCGCTGGGCAGGACCGGGCTGTCGTAGGGGCGCTCGTGGTCGCCCGCGACGGTCTCGGAGGCCGCTGCCTTGGGCTTGCGCTTGCGCTTGGCCGGCTTCTTCTCCGGGTCCGCGCCGAGGATGCCGATCCCGGAGTCGGGGCCGGTGTCGCGCTCCATGAGGGCGCCGAACAGGGTCTGCAGGCGGTCCGGGATGCGGCGGATCGGGGTGGCGGTGACCACCAGGATGCCGAAGATCAGGATCAGGGCCAGCAGGAGCCCGGTGAGCCAGGGGGTGACGACCGCGCTGAGCGGCCCGGAGGCGACGAAGCCGATGACCCCGCCCGCGTTCTGCAGCCCCTCGATGCCGTCGACGGGCTGCGGGATGCCGTGCGCGATGTGGATCAGCCCGAGCAGGCCGAGCATGATCGCGGTGACCCCGATGGACAGCCGCCCGGCGTCGCCCTCCCGGCCGGAGCTGGGCGTGCGCATCAGTTTCACGGCGATGGGCAGGAAGAGCAGCGGCAGGATCGGCGAGAAGGTGCCGAAGGCGCCGACCACCACGAAACGGGTGGCCTCCAGCAGCGGGCCCTCGCTCTGCCACCACACGGCGGAGGCCACGAGGATGCCCAGGGCCAGCAGGACCAGCCCGATTCCGTCCCGGCGCAGGTCCGGGTCCAGGCCGCGGGCGCTGCGCCCGACCGCGCGGGCCGCCCCGCCCACGGTGTGCGCGATGAGCTTCCACAGCACCAGCAGGAACTGGCCGAAGAGGGTGACCACGTAGGCGATGGGCCCGTCGGGCATGCGCTTCTTCGCGGCGGGCTTGCGGGCAGCGGGCTTCTTGCGCCCTGAACCACCTGAGGAGGCACGCGTGGCCATCGGGGGTCACCTCCACGGGGGACGGGGTCGTTTCCGGGGCCCGGGCACAGCTACCCGGCACGGCGGGAAGCCTACTAAGGCGTCCAGCCCGGAGCACGAAGCCCGCCCGGCGTGTCGCGTGTGTCCATGCCTGCTCCTCCGAAAACGCCGAACGGCCCGGGAGCGCGGGGTGCGCTCCGGGCCGTTCAACGATTCGTGTCCGGTCAGACCTCGACCAGGACGGGGATGATCATGGGACGGCGACGGTAGGTCTCGTTGACCCAGCGTCCCGTGCTGCGGCGGATGAGCTGGCGCAGCTGGTGCGGGTCGTTGACCCCGTCGGCGGCCGCCTTGTCCAGGGCGTCCTGGAGCTTGTCGACGACGTCGTCGTAGGCGTCACCGCTGATCCCCGCGCCCCGGGTGTGGATCTCGGGCTCGCCCAGGATCTTGCCGGAGTTCGAGTCCACCGCCACGACGACGGAGATGAAGCCCTCCTCGCCGAGGATGCGGCGGTCCTTGAGGGAGGCCTCGGTGACGTCGCCGACCGAGGAACCGTCCACGTAGACGTACCCGGCCTGCACCGCGCCGACGATCTTGGCGCGTCCCTTGTACAGGTCGACCACCACGCCGTCCTCGGCGATGACGATGCGGTCACTCGGCACACCCGTGAGCTTGGCCAGGTCGGCGTGGGCGCGCATGTGCCGCCACTCCCCGTGCACCGGCATGAAGTTGCGCGGACGCACCATGTTGAGCACGTAGAGCAGCTCACCGGCGGAGGCGTGGCCGGACACGTGCACGAGCGCGTTGCCCTTGTGCACGACCTTGGCGCCCCAGCGGGTCAGACCGTTGATGACCCGGTTGACCGAGTTCTCGTTGCCCGGGATGAGCGACGAGGCGAGCAGGATGGTGTCGCCCTCCTCGATGCGGATCTGGTGGTCCCGGTTGGCCATGCGGCTCAGCGCCGCCATGGGCTCGCCCTGGGAGCCCGTGCACACCATGAGCACCTTGTCCGGGGCCAGCTTGTCGAGCTGCTTGACGTCGACGATGGTGTCGCCGGGGATGCTCAGGTAGCCGAGGTCGCGCGCGATGTTCATGTTGCGGACCATGGAGCGGCCGACGAAGGCGATCTTGCGGCCGTGGCGTACCGCGGCGTCGATCACCTGCTGGACCCTGTGCACGTGCGAGGCGAAACAGGCCACCACGACACGCTTCTCGGACTGGCGGAAGACCTTGTCGATCGCCTCGGTCAGGTTGCGCTCGTTGACGACGAACCCGGGCTGCTCGGCGTTGGTGGAGTCCGACAGCAGCAGGTCGACGCCCTCGTCCCCGAATCGGGCGAACCCGGCGAGGTCGGTGAGGCGGTTGTCCAGCGGCAGCTGGTCCATCTTGAAGTCGCCGGTGTGCAGCAACGACCCGGCGGGGGTGCGGATACCCACGGCCAGCGCGTCCGGGATGGAGTGGTTGACGGCGAAGAACTCGAGGTTGAAGGGGCCGAAGTCGTGTCGCTCCCCCTCCTCGACCAGGACGGTCTCCGGCTTGATGCGGTGCTCGCCCAGCTTGGCGCTGATCAGCGCCAGGGTGAGCTTGGAGCCGACGATCGGGATGTCGACCCGCTCGCGCAGCAGGAACGGCACACCGCCGATGTGGTCCTCGTGCCCGTGGGTGAGCACGATGGCCTCGATGTCGTCCAGGCGGTCCCGGATGTAGTCGAAGTCCGGCAGGATCAGGTCGACGCCGGGCTGCTCCTCCTCGGGGAAGAGCACGCCGCAGTCGACGATGAGCAGACGGCCGTCGTACTCGAAGACCGTCATGTTGCGGCCGATCTCGCCTAGCCCGCCGAGCGGGACGACGCGAAGGGCGCCCTTGCCCAGGGGCGGGGGCGGGCCGAGTTCGGGGTGCGGGTGACTCATACGGAACCCTCCGTGAGACGTTCGACGCGCACGGCGCTCGCGGGCACGGCCTGGTGCGGGGCGAGCCCGATCGGACCCTTGACCCCGGCGGCGGCCAGGTCCTCGCGCAGGAGTGCCTGGAGCTCGGACGAGGCGTCGGCGAGCGGGGTGCGGACCGGGCCGGAGGGCAGGCCGAAGAGATTGAGGACGGCCTTGGTCGTGATGACGCCCTGCGTACGGAACATACCGGTGTAGACCGGGGTGAGGCGGCGGTGGATGGCCAGCGCCTGGCCGACCTCACCGGCCTCGAAGGCGTCGATCATGTCCTTGAGGTCGCTGCCGACGATGTGGCCGACGACGCTCACGAAACCGGCCGCGCCGACCGACAGCAGCGGCAGGTTCAGGATGTCGGTGCCGCAGTAGTAGGCCAGGTCGGTGCGCTCCATGACCCAGGAGCTGGCGCCGACGTTGTCCTTGGCGTCCTTGTTGGCGACGATGCGCGGGTGCTCGGCCAGCCGGACCAGGGTCTCGGAGGCGATCGGCGTCCCGGTGCGGTGCGGGATGTCGTAGAGCATGACCGGCAGGTCGGTGGTGTCGGCGATCTCGGTGAAGTGCCGGATCAGCCCCTCCTGCGGGGGCTTGTTGTAGTAGGGCGTGACGGCCAGCAGACCGTGCGCGCCCGCCTTCTCGGCGGCCTTGGCCAGCCTGACGCTGTGGCGGGTGTCGTTGGTGCCGACCCCCGCGACGATCTGGGCGCGGTCGCCGACGGCCTCGACCACCGTGCGCAGCAGGCGGTCCTTCTCGTCGTCGCTGGTCGTGGGCGACTCACCGGTCGTGCCACTGATGATCAGGCCGTCGTTGTGCTGCTCGTCCACCAGGTAGGTGGCGAGTCTGGCGGCGCCGTCGTAGTCGAGTTCCCCGTCCTCGAGCATCGGGGTGACCATCGCGGTCAGCATCTTGCCGAACGGGCGGTTCTTGGTGTCCACCATCGTGATGTGAAAGGCTCTCGGGCCCCTGGCCGGGAAGGCGTCAGGGCCCTCGTGTGCCCCTCCTCCTCTCCATGTGCGTGAGAAACAAGCGGTGCGTCCCGTGCCGGGTGCTTTCCTCCGTACACGGGTGAAGACGGCGCTGGGCGTCCGTCACCGCGTCCGGCGAACACATGTGCCGGACGCGGGAAAGTCTGTGTGCTCCCCGCGCACATGGGAGTACGTGGGAGCGTGTCCGGTTCGATCCCCGTCCTCGCTGGTCGAGGTGAGGAACCGCACCGGCAGGGGTGAAGCCCATTGAGCCTATGCGCCCGACAGGGTCCCTGGAGATGTGAACCTACCCGCACCGGGCCCGCGCCACGCGGGCGGGGCCCGGTATCACCGCAGTTGGGAGTTGTTGGGCGGGGATAGTTCGAACGTCGCTCAGCTGTCCTTCTTGTCCGGAAGGAACATGCTGACCACCCAGCTCACGATGGTGACGACGATGGCGCCCCAGAAGGCGGGCCAGAAGCCGTCCACGTGGAAGGGGATGTCGAACAGCCCGGCGATCCACGCCGTGAGCAGGAACAGCAGTGCGTTCACCACCAGCCCGATCAGCCCCAGAGTCAGGGCGTAGAACAGGCAGCCGACCGTTTTGACGATCGGTTTGATGACCGCGTTCACCACACCGAAGATCGCACCGACCACGAGGAAGGTGATGACCTGACTGGTGGTGTCCTGCGTCGAGACGTCGATTCCGTCGACGAGGAGGACAGCGACCCAAAGGGCCAGCGCGTTCGCGATAACTCTGATAATGAGGCTCACAACGTAGATGTTCCCATGCCGGTGCAAGGTCCGGAAACTCCGGCGTGGGTGATCTTGTCGTGCCGCGTGTCCCGTCCCGGGTACGCAGCCCTGAAAGCAACCGAGAGGCCCCTCGTGTCCAGTGCGCAGTTCGTCCGTCCCGCCCGTGCAGCCGACGTGGACACGGTGGTGGACCTCCAGGTCGCGTCGTGGCGTTCGGTGTACGGGGAGCTGTTGCCCGACGAGGTGAGGGAAGGGCTCTCCGGGGAGGAGGCCCGCGGGCAGTTCCGTGAGCAGTGGACGGCGGCCCTGGAGTCACCCCCCACCTCCAAACACCGGCTCGTGGTGGCCACCGACGAGGACGGGGGCGTGCGGACGGTGGTCGGGTTCGCCGCCTTCGGTCCGGCCGCGGACCCGGACCTGTGGCCGGCCAAGGACGCCGAGGTGTTCGCCCTGCACGTGGACCCGGAGCGGGTCCGGCAGGGGCACGGCAGCCGCCTGGTGAACTCCTGCGTGGACCACCTGGTGGAGGCCGGGTTCGGGACGGTGCACGTATGGGTGCCGGAGGAGGACAACGCGCTGCGCGCCTTCTTCGAGGCCTCGGGGTGGCGCGCGGACGGCGCCCGGCGGGAGATCGACATGGGTCGGCTGTTGCCGATGGTGCGGCTGCACGCGGCCGTCTCGGAGTAGTTCGGAACGGTTCCGCTGGTTGGGCCGGGCGGGCGAATTCGGCCGGGCGGCGGCCAGGCACTACCGTTGGGTAGTTGTCCGGGCGCGCCCCTCGGTGTGCCCACCATCTCGAAACTGGAGGACCGGCGCGTGGCCACGGTCAGTGAATGGGTCTCGGGGCTGCGCCCCCGCACGCTTGCGAACTCGATCGTCCCGGTGGCGGTCGGTACCGCGCTGGCCTTCTCCCTGGACGGGTTCGTGTGGTGGAAGGCGCTGCTGGCCCTGGTGGTGTCCATGGCGCTCCAGGTCGGCGTGAACTTCGCCAACGACTACAGCGACGGGGTCAAGGGCACCGACACCGAGGAGCGCACCGGCCCCACCCGGCTGACCGCCTCCGGGCTGGCCACGCCGCAGCAGGTCCTTGCCGCGGCGCTGGGGAGCTTCGCCTTCGCCGGGCTGGTCGGCCTGGTGCTGGTGGCGACCACCTCGTGGTGGCTGCTGCTGATCGGCGTGGCCGCGATCGCCGCCGCCTGGTACTACACCGGCGGCCGGACCCCGTACGGCTACCGCGGCCTGGGCGAGGTCTCGGTCTTCGTGTTCTTCGGCGTGGTGGCCGTGGTGGGCACGGTGTTCGTGCAGATGGAGTCGCTGCCCTGGCAGGCCTGGGTGGCCTCCGTCCCAGTGGGGCTGTTGTCCTGCTCGGTGCTGGTGATCAACAACCTGCGCGACATCCCCACCGACAGCGAGACCGGCAAGATCACCCTGGCCGTCCGCCTGGGCGAGGCGGGGACCCGCCGCCTCTTCGCAGGGATGATCATCGCTTCCTTCCTGGTGGCCCTCGTGCTGACCTCGGTGTCCTGGTGGGTGCCGCTGGTCCTGCTCTCGCTCCCCCTGGCCGTCCCCCCGCTGCGCCGGGTGCTCGGCGGCCAGGTCGGCCGCGACCTGGTCCTGGGCCTGGGCGAGACCGGCAAGCTCCAGATGGCCTTCGGCCTGCTGTTCTCGATCGCGCTCGCCCTGGGATAGGCGACCGGTCTGTTGCTAGGCTCGTCCACCGTTCGGCCCCTCCCCGACCCCCCTGGAAGGGTGGCCATGACGAGCAGCGCCAAGAACAACCCCCGTGTGGTTGCGGACCGGTACGAGATCCGCGGCGAACTCGGGCGCGGCGGCATGGGAGCGGTCTGGTACTCCTGGGACCGTGTCCTGGGGCGCGAGGTCGCGCTCAAGGAGATGATCCTGCCGCCGGGGACCCCCGAGGAGCAGCGGTCCACCTTCCACGCGAGGATGCGGCGTGAGGCCCGGTCCGCGGGGCGCCTGGCCGACGAACCCGGTGTGGTGACCGTGCACGACATCCTCGACGTCGACGGCGACCCCTGGGTGGTCATGCAACTGGTCCGGGGGCGCTCCCTGCGCGAGGAGGTGGCCCGGCACGGCCCTGTGCCGGTGGCGGAGGCGGCGCGGGTCGCGCAGGCGGTCCTGGAGGCCCTGCGGTCCGCGCACGCCCGGGGGATCGTCCACCGTGACGTCAAACCCGGAAACATCATGCTGGCCGACGACGGCCGGGTGCTGCTGGCCGACTTCGGGATCGCGACCATCGCGGGCGAGGACGAGGTGACCAGGGACGGGTCCCGAATGGGTTCGGCCCCGTACATGGCACCGGAACGGCTTCGCGGCCGGGGCCCCGCGGAGCCCCCGTCGGATCTGTGGGCGCTGGGCGCGGCCCTGTACACCGTGGTGGAGGGCCGGCACCCGTTCCTGCGGGACGAGGTCGGCCAGACCATCGCGGCGGTGCTCTCGGAGCCCGCTCCGCCGCCGACTCGGGCCGGCGCCCTGGCCCCGCTCATCACCGCCCTGCTGGAGCACGACCCGGGCCAGCGCCCCACTGCCGAGGCCGCCCTGGCGTTGCTGCGGGGCGGTCCCCGGCCCGTGGAGGCGCCGACTCGTCCGGCGGATCCCGGACCGCCCCAGGAGGACACGGGAAGGGGGCCGATGGCCGTTGGGAGGTCCGGGATCCGCGGCCGGACCCTGATCGCGGTCGGGGCCGCGGTCGCAGCGCTCGTACTCGTCACGGCCCTGGGCGCGTACCTGCTCTCTCCCGACAGGCTCTCCGTCGAATACGACAGGTACTCCGCGGACGGCTTCCTGGTCGACTACCCACGGGGGTGGGAGCAGGAGGTCCGCGGCGACGAACCACACGCCCTGAGCGACTGGGGTTCGGTGTCCTTCGTTCCGCCGGAGGAAACGGAGGAGTTCCCGGAGACCCTGATGTCCGCCGGCTGGTACTCCGACCCCGAACACGAGGACGTCGTCACCGAGTCCCTGGAGGGGTGGGAGTCGGCCATGGACGAGTTGGACGTGTCCGACCGCACCCAACGGATGCTGGATGCCGACGACTTCACCGACCTCCCGCGTTCCTGGGACGCGACGGTCTTCGAGGACACCTACACGGGCTTCGAGAACACCGCCCTCGACATGGACTGGGACCAGGACCCGGACCGGTTCAGCATCGCACTCCAGATCCACGTGAGCGACGGGGAGGGCACCACCGCGTACTGGATCGCCTGGTACGGGCCGCAGAGCGAACGCCGCGCCTACGACGACGTCATCCGCGACACCATCGCGTCGTTCACCCCGCGCGAGTGAACCGCGTTCCCCGTGGGCTCTCGACGCCCTGTCACCGCGCCCGCGTACCCCACCTCTCAGGGAGTACGTCTAGGCTCAACGATGTGAGCTATCAGAGCGACGAGGAGTTCTTCGCGAACCTGCCCGCGACCCGGGGAGCGGCGGGCGGTCTCATCCGTTCGGGAACAGGCGATGTGCTTCTGGTGCGGCGCGTGTACGCGCCCGAGGAGCCCTGGGGGATCCCCGGCGGGATGATGGAGGCCGAGGAGTCCCCGCTGACCGCCTGCCGCAGGGAGATCGCCGAGGAGCTGGGCGTGACCGCGCATGTGCTCGCCCTGCTGGTGGTCGACTGGGTGCCCGCCCAGCCGCCCCGCACCACCGCCTGCCAGTGGCTGTTCCGCGTCGACACCGACTCCACCGACTTCCGCCTGCAGCCCGACGAGCTCTCCGGCTGGAAGTGGGTCCCGCCCGCCGAACTCCCCGAACACCTGCCCGCGCGCGTCGCCCGGCGGATGCTCGCGGCGGTCGCGGCGGACGATGACAGGAACGGACCGGTCTACCTGGAGCACGGACACGCCGTCCTGCATGGGCTTACCTAAAGCGCTACGCCGAAGTACCGCCTGCCGGTTACGATGCCTGCCCCGCCAACGTCCCCCCTTGGAGAACCGTGCCGAGCGATCACCCCACCGACCCCAGCGAGCTGGCCCCCGACCCGGCGGCCTGGGCCGAACGCAACGCCCGTCAGGCGGATGCCTTCGACACGATCGGAGAACGCTATGACGAGGCTTTTCCCAACAAGGAAGGCCAGGAGGACTGTGTCCGCAGGCTGCTGAGCCTGCTGCCGCCGGGCGCCCAGGTGCTGGACCTGGGTTCGGGCACCGGCCTGCCCACCGCCCGCCAGCTGGCCGGTGCCGGTGCCCGGGTGACCGGCTTCGAGATCTCCGAGCGCATGCTCGAACTGGCCCGCCGCAACGTCCCGGAGGCCGAGTTCCGCCAGGCCGACATCGTCGACCTCGATCCGGCGGAGGAGTCCTACGACGCCATCGTCGCCTTCTTCTCCCTGTTGTGCCTGCCGAAGGAACGGATCCCCGAGGCCCTGGGCCGGGTACGCGCCTCCCTGGTCCCCGGCGGCCTGCTGTGCCTGTCCATGGTCGAGGCCGATCTCGACGACGTGCCCATCCCCTTCCTCGGAACCGAGATCCGGGTGTCCGGATACCCCCGGGACCAGCTGCGCTCCGTGGTGGAGAAGGCGGGTCTGGTCATCGAGGACGAACGGGTGGTCAGCTTCCATCCCGAGGACGAGGGGGCCCGCCCCGAGGTGCAGGTCTTCCTCACCTGCCGCCGGGGCGCGTAACCGCCCAGCCACCGGAGCACTGAGCCGCCGAGATGACAGAGGGGGACCGTCCGCGCGGACGGTCCCCTCTTCGTGTACTGAGCGCTAGTCGAGGCCGAGCAGGGGCTCCAGACCCAGGGTGAGGGGCTCGGGCAGGTCCGCGGTCCTACGGATGCCGAGCAGGACACCGGGCATGAACGAGGCCCGGGTCATGGAGTCGTGGCGGAGCTTGAGGGTCTCGCCGTCGGTGCCGAACACCACTTCCTGGTGGGCGATGAGGCCCTGGATGCGCAGGGCGTGCACACGGACGCCCTCGACGTCGGCGCCGCGGGCCCCGGGGATCTCCGAGGTGGTGGCGTCGGGCATCGGTGCGGTCCCGGCTTCGCGACGGGCCTCGGCGACCAGCTCAGCGGTGCGGTAGGCGGTCCCGCTGGGAGCGTCGGCCTTGTTGGGGTGGTGCAGCTCGATGATCTCCGTGGAGTCGAAGTAGGGCGCGGCCTTCTTCGCGAAATGCATCATGAGCACGGCGGCGATGCCGAAGTTGGGTGCGATGAGCACCTTCGCACCCGGCTTGGCGGCCTGGAGGGCGCGCACCTGCGCCAGACGGGTCTCGTCGAAACCACTCGTCCCGACGACGGCGTGGATCCCGTGGCCGATCAGCCATTCGAGGTTGTCCATCACCACGTCGGGGTGCGTGAAGTCGACGACGTAGTCCGCCCCCAGCACCGCGTCACGGTCGTCGGCGCTGTCCACGCCCGCGACGAGTTCCATGTCGTCGGCGGCCTGAACCGCTTTGACGACCTCTGATCCCACGCGCCCATCGGCGCCGAAAACTCCTACCTTGAACACGGAACGAGCGTATCGGAGTCAGGCACGGTGAGAGGTCCCGGGTCGGGTCACGCGTGTCATCCTGACTCCATGGAACAGAACCCGGAGCAGTCACAGAAGCGGTTGGGTTCGCTGTTGAACAGGCTGCGCGCGGCCGTACTGGGCGCCAATGACGGGATCATTTCGACAGCGGGGCTCGTGGTGGGTGTGACGGGCGCGACCCCGCACCGGGAGACGCTCCTGATCGCGGGGGTGGCCGGAACCGTGGCGGGAGCGCTGTCCATGGCGGCGGGCGAGTACGTGTCCGTGAGCACCCAGCGGGACGCGGAGAAGGCCGCGATCGCCAAGGAGCAGCGGCAGCTGGCCGAGGACCCCGAGGGCGAACTGGAGGAGCTCGCCGGGATGTACCGGACGCGCGGCATCAGCGAGGAGCTGTCCCACAGAGTCGCCCGGGAGCTCACCGACCACGACGCCCTGCGCGCGCATGTGGAGGTGGAGCTGGGTCTGAACCGCTACCGGGTCAACCCCTGGCAGGCCGCCTTCGCCAGCATGTTCTCCTTCCTGCTCGGAGCGTCGATCCCGCTGTCCGCCATGCTGCTGAGCTCTGACGCCTGGCGGTTGCCGGTGACCGTGGTCGCGGTGCTGGCGGCCACCGGCCTGCTGGGCGCGGTCAGTGCCCGCATGGGCGGCGCCCTGCCGGCCCGGAGCGCACTGCGCTGCGTGCTCGGCGGGTCCTTCGCGATGCTGGTCACCTACCTGATCGGCTCACTGATCGGCTCCGCAGCGGGGCTCTGATTCTCCGAAACCCCATACGCCGAACTCAACGGGCCGTGGCGAGGGTCAGTGCGAAATCACCCGCCGAGTCGGTCCACCAGTGGGTGAGGTCGAACCCGGCCGCGTCGAGTTCGGCGGTCAGCCCCTCCTTGCGGAACTTCGCGGAGATCTCGGTCCGCATCTCCTCCCCCGCCGCGAAGTCCACCTCCAGGTCCAGGTCGGCCACCCGCACGTGTTGGGCGGTGCGGGCGCGCAGCCGCATCTCGATCCACTCGCACTCGGCGTTCCACACCGCCCGGTGTTCGAAGGCCGCCGGATCGAAGTCGCCGCCCAGCTGCCGGTTGATCACCGACAGCACGTTGCGGTTGAACTCCGCGGTGACCCCCTGGGCGTCGTCGTAGGCGGCGACCAGCCGGGTGGGGTCCTTGACCAGGTCGGCGCCGAGCAGCAGGGAGTCCCCCGGGTGCAGCACCCCGTGGATGTCCTTCAGGAAGGTCGCGCGCGGCCCGGGCTCCTGGTTGCCGATGGTGGAGCCGAGCACCGCCAGCAGCTGGCAGCCGCTCTCGCTGACCGGCAGCAGCCCGAGGTGGTGCTCGAAGTCACCGACCACCGCGTGCACGTACAGGCCCGGATAGTCGTCGACGACCGGCCGGGCGGAGGACTCCAGGAACTCCCCGCTCACGTCCACCGGGACGAAGCGGGTGAGGTCGCCCTGGCGGCGCATGGCGTCCAGGAGCAGCCGTGTCTTGATCCCGGCCCCGGAGCCGAGCTCGATCAGGGCGACGGCCCCGGCGGCCACCGCGATCTCGTCCGCCCGCGCCTCCAGGATGGAGCGTTCGGAGCGGGTCGGGTAGTACTCCGGAAGCCGTGTGATGTCCTCGAAGAGCCCGCTCCCGCGTTCGTCGTAGAACCACTTGGGCGGGAGTCGTTTGGGCCGTGCGGTGAGCCCTTCGGCGACATCGGCGCGCAGGGCCTTGTCGAGTTCATCGGCGGTCAGGTTGCGGTCGATCCGGAACATGGTGCCTCCTGTGTTCCTTACGGATGTACCCGGGGCGGGGTGAAACCAGTGGGAGTGCGGGCCGGAGAGATCGGAGAGGTCTTGAGCATCGTTCAGCCGATGGGGAGGATCTCGGTGTGCTCGCGGGTGGCCACCACCACCGAGTGGTCGGGGACCTGCCGCCAGCCGCGCCCGTCGTCGAAGGGCTCCGAGGCCAGCCAGGCACCTTCCCCCTCGGGCCCCGCACGCCGCAGGGTGTAGAGGGTGTCCCCGGCCGCCGTCCCGACGATCACCTCTCCGTCGCTGGCCAGCAGGTTGTACCGGCCGTCGGAGTGCTCCCGGGCGTGCCGGACCACCGCCGCCAGGGTTCCCACCAGATCGCCGGAGGAGCGCCACAGCCGCACGGTGTGCGCGAACAGCGGCGCCGAGTCCACCGGGGCCCGGGCGTCCAGGGCGCCCGGGGGCGGCGGCGCGGCCAGCCCCGCCACCAGGGCATCGTCGTCCTTGGCCGCCCCGTTGTGGCTGAACAGCAGGCGGTCGGCGCGGAAGGGCTGGGCGCCGGACTCCTCCGACCCGAACCCCACCGTGGCGTCGCGCACCGCCGCGACCACGCAGCCGGAGCTGATCGCCCGGGCGGCGTCCGCGAAGGAGGCGTCGCCCCAGATCGGCATCGCCCGGCGGTACCGCAGCGGCTCCGGAGTTTCGGACGCGTCCGCGTTCCCCGTCCGATGCCCCTCGGTCGGATACCAGCCCACGCCGAAACCGTCGGCGTTCACGGTGCCGTGCCGCTGTTGGCGGGGCGCCCAGGACTGGACGTGCAGCGAGTGGGGCGCCGCGTACAGCAGCTCGTGCACCGTACGCGGCGGCCCCAGGTAGGCCAGGTGCCGGCACATCAGGCGTGCTCCGCGTCGCGCGCGCAGCGGAAGCCGCTGAAGATCTGCCGCCGGATCGGGTGGTCCCAGTTGCGGAAGGTGGCCCGGACCGCCGTGGGGTGGGTGGCCCAGGACCCGCCGCGCAGCACCTTGTAACCGTCGTCGAAGAAGACCTCCGAGTACTCGCGGTAGGGGAACGGGGCGAACCCGGGGTAACCGTGGAAGGTGGTGGAGGTCCACTCCCACACGTCACCGATCAGTTGGCGCACTCCCAGCGGGGAGGCGCCGTCGGGGTGGCTGCCGACCGGGTGCGGGCCCAGCGCCCGCTGGCCGAGGTTGGCGTGGCGGCCCGCGGGCTCCTCGTCGCCCCAGGGGAAGCGCAGCGAACGCCCGCTCACCGGGTCGAAGCGGGCGGCCTTCTCCCACTCGGCCTCGGTGGGCAGCCGCTTGCCCGCCCAGCGCGCGTAGGCCTCGGCCTCGTGGAAGGACACGTGCTGGACCGGCTGGTCCGGCGGCACGTCCTCGTGGCGGCCGAAACGGCGCCGGGTCCAGCCAACGCCCTCCCTGCTCCAGAAGGCGGGGGCCACCGCGTCACGCCGCTGACGCCACTCCCAGCCCGACCCGCTCCACCAGCGCGGGTCCCGGTAGCCGCCGTCCTCGACGAACTCCAGGTAGGCGGCGTTGGTGACCGGGTCGGTGTCGATCCAGTAGGCGGGCAGGTCCACGGTGTGGGCACGGCGCTCGTTGTCGTAGGACCAGGGGTCGTCGTCGGTGCCCATGGTGAACGGCCCGGCCGGGACCAGGACCTCCCCGGCCGTCGGCGGCCCTGCCACCTCGGGCGGGCCTTCCTCTTCCAGGAGCACGGGTGCGCCCTTGCGCAGCTGGTGGGTGGCGAGCATGGTCTCGTCGTGCATGTGTTCGTGCTGGATCACCATGTGGAAGACGAACCCCGCTTCCAACAGAGAGCGCTCCCCACCGGCCTCCCGGGGCTCGGGCAGCGCGCCCAGGTCCGCCGAGTCCAGCGTGTCCAGGACCTCCCGGCGCACCCGGTCGTTGTAGTCGCGGGCCTCCTCCGGCCGCAGCAGCGGCAGGGTGACCCGGTCGGCCCGGGGGTTCTCGAAGGCGTCGTAGAGGCCGTCGATGTCGGGGCGCAGCGCCTGGCGCCCGCCCGCGGCGCGCAGCAGCCACTGCTCCTCGTAGTTGCCGATGTGCGCCAGGTCCCAGACCAGCGGGGACATCAGCGGGGAGTGCTGGGCGAGCAGCTCGGCCTCGTCGAGGGTGTCCAGGGTGAGGCCGTTGCTGCGCCGCCTGCTGCGGTCCAGCTCGGCGGCGATGCGCTCCTTGGCGCGTTCCTGCTCCTGGCCCATCACGAACCTCCCCCGAGTCCTGAGCCGTGCGCGGCCATGGCACCGCGCTCATCGGCCTGGCGCGGTACCGGAACCAGCGCCCCGAGGGCGTCGTCCGCCGGGCACAGCCCGCGCCGGACGTACCGCTGCGCGTACGCGTCCACCAGCTGGGCGAGCTCGGCCGCGCCCATCCGGGGCAGCGCCTCCGCGGCCGCCTCGAAGCACACCCGCGCGCAGGCGGCGATCTCCTCGTCGACCGGGCCCAGCCGGGCCGAGCGCAGCCACAGCGCGGGATCGGGTACGGCGCCCCGGCACAGCCGCTCGGTGGCCTCCTCGGCCACGGCGCGGGCGCGGGGGTCGTCGGTCAGAGCGGCGGCGAGCGCCACCGGGACCGGCCACCACCGCAGCGGCAGGGCGTCGATCATGCGCAGTTCCCACCAGCCGCGCGGGCGCACCGGCGGAAAGAGCGTGGTCAGGTGCAACTCCAGGTCGGCGAGGGTGAACGGGCGCGGCCCGTCTCCGGCGACCCAGTCGGCCAGGGTGATCCCCGGGTCGGCGGCCCACCGCCCGCCGCCGCCCGGGATCTCGGGGATGGCCAGCACGTTGGCGGCCAGGGCGTACTCGGCCCAGGCGGTGGCGGGGTCCCGGCCCGTGTGCGGTTCCAGGACCGGTCTGGTGCGGGTGCCGTCAGTGGCGGCCCAGATCGCCCAGCGGGTGGACTTCCAGCCGGTGGGCCGACCGCGCCACACGGCGGAGTTGGCGAAGGCCGCCACCAGGACGGGGCCGAGCCGGTGGACGAGTTCCCAGCGGGCGCGCGCGTCGGCGGCGTCGGCCCCGGTGTCCAGGCAGACCTGGAGTGAGGCGGTGCTGCACATCATGGTGTGGCCGCTGGGATGCCGGTGGTTGGCGAAGAAGCGCTCCATGGCCCCGTAGCGGGGCAGCCGGAGCTGGCGGACGGGGGGCCGTACGGGGTCGAGCGCGGTCTCGGCCAGGTACAGTCCGGCGTCGGCGAGGGTCTTGCGGATGTGGCCCAGGTCCCGGGCGAGCGCCTCGTGCGCTCGGGCGGGTCCGGGAAGGGCGGCCGAGCTGAGCTCGATCTGGCCGCCGGGTTCGAAGGTGATCCGGCTTCCCGCGGGCGGGGGGCCACAGGCCTCCAGCAGCTCCGCGAGGCGGTCGACGGTGACGGGTGCGGTGGGTTGTTCGGGGTCGGTGACGAGCCATTCGGTCTCGGCCCCGACCTTTCCTGGGGGTCCGGTCTTGAAACAGACCCCGTTGATGTACTCGTGAACGTCTGCCGTGGTCATCTGCACCATGGGCTGCCCCCTCGGAGTTTCGCCCCACAGATCCTGCCCAACCGCGCACGACGGCGAACGTGTGTGATCACCCCAAATCCTCGCGACCGGCGCGGGGCCGCCGGGCGGGCGCGCCCCACCCGGAGGACGCACCCGCTGGCGTTGGCGTTCACGCCCGGACTCCCCCGAACAACAGCCCAAACGTGACCACCATCACATTAACCCTTCGCCGAATCAGGTGCCCAGGAAGCCCTTCACCTTGTCCTCGATGACCGCCTGTTCCTCCTGGTCAAGGCCGATGTCGAACACCTCCCGCAACACCGGCACCACCTCTCCCAGGGACAACTCCCGCACCTCCCCGGTGCCGTCGACCCGCTCCACGGTCAGGGTCGTGTTGGTCAGCGCGTACCGGGTCCCGCCCACCGTCCGCGCGGCCATCAACCGGTTTCCGAAGGGCGAACGCGGGTGGGTCGTCAGGTAGTGGCTGAAGATGCCGTAGTCCTGCGCAAGGTTCCCGGCGGTGGTGAAGGCGTACAGGTTCTGCCAGCGCTGTCCGTCGAACCCGCGCAGCAGCCACTCCTCCTCGCCCACCTCCGAGATCCGGTCCAGGCGCAGGTTCCAGCCGCCCTGGGAGACCTGGTGGCCGTCCGTGAACGGGAAGGGCTACACCAGCCCGCCGCCGCCGAACCCGACGTCGGCCAGCCAGGGCTCGCCGTCGACCTCCACCCGCAGCAGGGCGTGGGTGGAGGGCCGGGGTCGGCCGTCCCCGCCCATCAGCACCCGGGCGCTGAACGCGGTCAGGGTGAAGCCGAGCCGGTCCAGGACGGCGGCGAGCAGGAGATTCTGTTCGTAGCAGTAGCCGCCCCGGCGCCGACGGACCATCTTGTCCGTCAGGGCGGGGACGTCGAGCAGGACCGGGCGTCTCAGCAGCAGGTTCAGGTTCTCGAACGGGATGGTCGCCAGGTGTGCGCGGTGCACGGCGGTGAGGGTGTCCAGGGTGGGCGGAAGGTCGTCGGAAAGGTCCACCCGGGCCAGATAGGCGTCCAGGTCGAGGTCACCGCCGTGCCAGAAGTCGCGTTCGGTGAAGACCTGTTCGGGAGCGGGCGCCCGTCCGGGCGGTGCGGCCGGAACGGGCTCGGAGGTGGCTGCGGAGGAGTGTTCGTTGGTCGACATGCCCGTGCCAACCAAGCCCTCCCCGCCACTGTTCCGGTCCCCGGAGGCATTCCCCCGGCCGCAACCGGCCGGGGGAATCAGGTGTGGAGCGGGAGAAGCTGGAGACTTACGTGGTGACTGGCCCGGGCGGACCGTCCGGGCGCAGTCGGCCGGTCGCGTCCTCGGCCGCCCAGTGGCAGGCGACCCTGCGTTCGGCTCCCCCGCCCAGGATCGCCGGGTCCACGGTGGCGCACAGGTCCGCCACACCGGCCCGCTCGGCCTCGCCGGAGGCCAGCACCGGGCAGCGCGGGTGGAACCGGCAGCCCGACGGCACCTGTTTGGGGTCCGGCGGCTCGCCCGAGAGCACCACCGGCCCCTCCGCCACCCCCGAGTCGGGCAGGACCGACAGCAGCGCCCGCGTGTAGGGATGGGCGGGCTCGGCGAGGACCTCCTCCACGGTGCCCAGCTCCACCACCCGGCCCAGGTACATCACGGCGACCCGGTCAGCGATGTTCCACGCCAGTCCGAGGTCGTGCGTCGCCACCAGTGCGGACAACCCCAGTTCCGCGCGCAGCTCCAGCAGCAGCCGCAGGATCTCACCGCGCACCGAGGCGTCCAGGGAGGCCACCGGCTCGTCGGCCACCAGCACCTCGGGGTCCAGCACCAGGGCCCCGGCGATCACCACGCGCTGGCGCTGGCCGCCGGAGAGCTCGTGCGGGTAGCGGGTGAAGAACCGCTCCGGCGGGCGCAGACCGGCCTGGGACAGCGCCCTGCCCACCCGCTCGGACTCGTCCGCGGTGGTGCCCTCGTGGATGCGCAACCCCTCCACCACGGACTCGTAGACGGTGCGGCGGGGGTTGAGCGAACCCATCGGGTCCTGCTGCACGAGCTGGACCCGGCGCCGGTAGGAGCGCAGGTCACGGGAGCGGTAGCCGAGCGGAGCCCCCTCGAAGACCACCCTGCCGCCGGTGGGCCGCTCCAGGCCGAGCAGCGCACGGGCCAGGGTGGTCTTCCCGCAGCCGGACTCCCCGACCAGCGCGACGATCTCCCCGGCCGCCACGTCCAGGTTGACCCCGTCCACCGCGCGCGCGGTGCCGCGGCCGCCGCCCGGTGCGAACCCGGCGGCGAAGGCCACCTCCACCCCGTCCGCGCGCAGGATCGGCTCGACGGCCCCCGCCGGTTCGGGGGCGGAGGCGGGCTGTCGGGAGTCGGTGTCGGCGCTCAACGGCTCGTCTCCTCTGTACTACTACTGCTGCCACTGCTGCTCCGGCCGTGCTCGGCGGCCTCCGCGCCCGGACCCACGTGCACGCAGGCGGCGTGCCGGTCCGAGTCCCCGTTCCGGTCGGGGCGGAGCGGCCACAGCGGCGGGTCCACCGTGGCGCACACCGTCTCCACCACCGCACAGCGCGGCCGGAACACGCAGCCCGAAGGCGGGTCCGCCGGGTCCGGCGGGTCACCGGGCAGCCCCCGGGGCGCCAGCCGCGAGGCCGGGTCGCCGATCTTGGGGAAGGCCGTGCTGAGCGCGCTCGCGTAGGGGTGCGCGGGCTCGTGCACCACCTGTCTGGCGGGCCCCTGCTCGACGATCCGCCCCGCGTACATCACCGCGACCCGGTCGCAGGTGGCCGCCAGCACGGACAGGTCGTGGCTGATCATCAGCATGCCGATGCCGGTCTGCTCGACCAGCCGCTCCAGCAGGTTCAGGATCTGGGCCTGGATCATCACGTCCAGGGCGGTGGTCGCCTCGTCCGCGATGATCAGGCGCGGCTCGCAGGCCAGTGCCATCGCGATCATCACCCGTTGACGCTGGCCCCCGGACAGCTGGTGGGGGTAGTCCTGCCGGCGGGAGGCGGGCAGGCCCACCTGTTCGAGGAGTTCGGCCACCCGCGCGCCGACCCGGTCCGGCTTCGCGAGTTCGTGGATGAGCAGGGGCTCCGCGATCTGGTCGCCGATCCGCTTGACCGGGTTGAGCGAGTGCATGGCGCCCTGGAAGACCACCGAGGCACCCACCCAGCGCACGGCGCGCAGACGACCCCACTTCATCTGGAGCACGTCCTCGCCCTCCAGCATGATCTGGCCGGTGACCTTGGCGTTGGCGGGCAGCAGCCGCAGCAGCGCCAGGGCCACCGTGGACTTTCCGCTGCCGGACTCCCCCGCGACCCCGAGGGTGTCGCCGGGGTTCAGGGACAGGTCCACCCCGCGCACGGCGGGGACGTCGCCCCCGCTGCCGGAGTAGGTGACGTGCAGGTTCCTGACGTCGAGAAGGCTGGTCAACTCTGCCCCCGCAGCCGTGGGTTGATGACGGACTCGACCGCGCGTCCGCACAGGGTGAAGGAGAGCGCGACCACGGCGATCGCGAGGCCCGGCGGGATCATGTACCACCAGATCCCGGCGCTGATCGCTCCGGCGGTGCGGGCCGCCTCGAGGATGCCGCCCCAGGAGATGGTGGTGGGATCGCCCATGCCGAGGAAGGCCAGGGTGGACTCGGCGATGATGGAGGTGGCCACCAGCAGCGTGGTCTGGGCGAGTACCACCGGCATGACGTTGGGCAGGACGTGCCAACCCATCACGTGCGCGTGGCCGCCGCCCAGGGCACGGGCGCGCTCCACGTAGGGGCGGGCCTCCACGGCCAGGGTCTGGGCGCGAACCAGGCGTGCGGTGGGCGGCCAGACGGTGAGGCCGATCGCGATGATGATCGTGCCGGTACCGCGCGGCAGGACGGCGGCCAGGGCCACCGCCAGGACCAGGGTGGGCAGGACCAGGAACCAGTCGGTGATCCGCATGAGCACCGTGGACACGATCCGGCCGCCGAGGCCGCCGGAGGAACCGAAGTGCCCGGCGGTGACGCCCACCAGGGTTCCGAGGGTCACCGACACGAACGTGGCCAGCAGGCCGACCGTCAGCGAGACGCGCGCGCCCCAGATCACCAGGTCCAGGACCGAGCGGCCGAAGTTGTCCGTGCCCAGTGGGTACTGCCAGCTGGGCGGCTGGTAGGACTCGCCGGGCGCGCCGGTGATGGTCAGGTGGGCCTGGTCGATGAACAACGGCGCGGTCAGGGCGAGCAGGCCGATGGTGAGCAGTGAGGCCAGGCCGAAGATGCCGGCCCGGTTGCGGGCGTAGTCGCGGGCGAAGCGGCGCAGGGCCTCACCGCGGCGCCTGCGCGCCAGCCTGCGGGCGGAGAGCGCGATGATCGGCGGCGACTCGTCGATCACGGGTTCGGTCTGGTGGCGCTTTTCGGAGTTCGGGTCAACAGGGGTACTCATGGGCGCACCCGGGGGTCGAGCAGCGGGTACACCAGGTCGGCCAGGAGGTTCATGAGGATCACCGAGGCCGCGAAGACCACGAACAGGCCCTGGACGAGGCCGAGGTCGGGGACGCGCAGGCCGGAGTAGAAGAGCTGGCCGAGGCCGGGCCAGGAGAACACCGTCTCCACGAGGATGACCCCGGACACGACCTGCCCGAGGTTGAGGAAGATGAGCGTCACGGTGGGCAGCAGGGCGTTGGGCACAGCGTGCCTGCGGCGGACCAGGGCGTCGCGCAGCCCCTTGGCGCGCGCCGTGGTCAGGTAGTCGGCGCCTTTCTCGTCCATGAGCGACGACCGCATGATCATCAGGTACTGCGCGTAGATGACCGCGACCATCGTGATCACCGGCAGCACCATGTGCTGGGCGGTGCTCAGCACGGTGGGCAGCGTCCCGCTCACCCGGGGGTCGACCATGCCGCCGGTCGGGAACAGGCCGGGCATGAAGCCGCGCCCGGAGGCGAGCAGCACGATCAGCAGCAGACCGAGCCAGAACGTGGGCACCGACCAGAAGAACAGCGCCACCGCGGTGTTGGTCCGGTCCCCGCGTCCGCCCGGCTTCCACCCGGCTCGGGCACCGAGGAACAGGCCCAGCAGAGCGGCGATGACCGTGCCGGTCCCGGCGAGCAGCAGGGTCGGGCCCAGGCGCTCCAGGATGAGGTCGACGACCGGTTCGCGGTACTGGAAGGAGATGCCCAGGTCCAGGCGGAGCAGACCGCCCGCGTAGTCGAGGAACTGCTGCCACAGGGGCTGGTCGAGGCCGAACTGGCGGCGCAGCTCCTCGCGTTGTTCGGCGGAGACCTCGCGGCCCTCGGTCATGGCGCGGACCGGGTCGCCGGGCAGGATCCGGAAGAGGAAGAACCCGGCGACGATCACGGCGAACAGGGAGACCACGGCGGTGGTCAGGCGGCCGAGCACGTAGGTGACCACGCGCACCGTCCGGCCGGGCCCCCGGGGGCCCGCCGGGGCGGGGACGTCAGCCGTCCCCGCCCCGGTTGGTTCGTCCGCCTCGGTGGGGGTGGTCGTCACTCGCGGTCCTCCACGGTGGAGCGTCGGCGGAAGAAGAAGAAGGCTCCGGCGGCCAGCAGGACGAGCACACCGGCGCCCACCCCGATGAGCACGCCGCTGGAGACGCCGCTGCCGCCGCCGATAACGCCGCCGATACCGCCACCCCTGGCGGCGCCCTCGGCGGGTTCGGCGGACCACCAGGCCCAGTAGCCGTCCTGGCCCCAGATGTTGCCGCCCTCGGCCGGCTCCAGCTGGATACCGGCGATGTGGTCGGTCCGATAGGCCTCCATGATGTTCGGGTAGGTCAGGACGTTGACCACGGCCTCCCGGTAGAGGACCTCCTGGAGCTGGTGGATGATATCGGCGCGGGCCTCGCGGTCGTACTCGGCCAGCTGGGCGGCGTAGAGCTCGTCGTACTCCTCGTCGCAGAAGTAGGCGTCGCCCTGCATGGTTCCCGGCTCGGTGGGCAGCGCGCCACAGGTGTGGATGCTGAACACGTAGTCGGGGTCGGGGTTGACCGTCCACCCGGTGAAGATGAGGTCGTACTCGGCGTCGTAGAGGGCGTCGCTGAGGATGCCGGGGTCCACGGTCCGGTTGTCGATCTCGATGCCGATGTCGGCGAGGCGCTCGGCGATCACCTGTCCGGCCTGGACGTTGTCCGGGCGGTCGGCGTGCACGTGCATGCGCAGTTCGAGGCGGTCTCCGTCGGGCGAGACGCGTACGCCGTCGTCGCCAAGCTCGTAACCCGCGTCGTCGAGCATCTCGTTGGCGGCGTCGGGGTCGAAGTCGAGAACGGCCTCGTCGCCCTCGGGAGCCCAGTGGAAGTCCGTGTAGCGCGGCGGGATGTACCCGCCCGCGGCGACGGCCTGGCCGTTGGCGCCCTGCTGGACGATCTCGTCGTTGTCGATGCCCATGACGATGGCCTGGCGCAGGGTCAGGTCGCTCAGCGCGGGGTGCCCGTCGCCGAACTCCTCGCCGTCCTGGGTCTGGGCGCCCGGATTGATGGTGAAGGCCTGGAAGCGCTTGCCGTCGGCGATGTTCACGGCGACGTCGTCGAGCGTCTCCAGTGACGTGATCTGGGCGTCGGTGAGCTCGTAGACGAAGGAGACCTCACCGCTGCGCAGCGCCTCGACGGCGGCGTCCTTCTCCGAGTAGTAGCGGAAGTAGAGCTCGTCGAAACCGGGTGCGCCCCGCCAGTGGTCGGGGTTGGCCTCCAGGCGGATGTGCTCACCGCGGGAGTGCTCGGTGAGGACGAAGGGGCCGCTGCCCACGGTGGGGAAATCGTCGGCGGTGTAATCGGAGAAGGCGTCGCCCTCCTCTTCGATGATCGGCTCCCAGACGTGCTGGGGGACGATCGGCACCCGCAGCGACTCCATCGTGGCCTGGGGTTCGTCCAGTTCGATGACGAGGGTCGTGGGGTCCTCGGCCGTGACGCTCTCGAACCCGGCGACGTAGTTGCCGGAGGCGATCGCGGCGGCGTCGTTCTCCATGATCGTGTTGAACGTCCACGCCACGTCGTCGGCGGTGAGCTGCTCGCCGTCGGTGAAGTAGGCGTCGTCACGGATGTTGAACGTCCAGGTGAGGCCGTCCTCGGAGGCCTCCCAGGTCTCCGCGAGCGAGGCCTCGGGTTCACCGGTCTCCGGGTCCACCGTGGTGAGGCTGTCGTAGACGTGCCGGAGGATGTTGGTGGTGACCGCGAGCTGAGCGGTGAAGGGGTTGAAGGAGTCCACCTGCTGGGCGATGGCGACAGTCAGCGTGTTACCGCCCGCCTCGTCCGCAGCCGCGGGGACCGCCGTGAGGCCTCCGAGCAGGAGGAGCGCGCTACCGGACGCCGCCGCCCGCCGGAGAAGGGTGCCGGAGGGAGGATGTTGGGTTTTCATAACGGCCCCTGTCGGTTTCGTGGGGTTGGTGACCTGGGCCACCCGGGGGTTGGTTGGTTGTCTACCAACTCTCCGCGACGAGCGTCAATGTTCTTCGTAGCGAGGCGTGACATCGCAACACATTCGACTCCTGCCCTGGAAACGCAGGTGTTTCATGGGGGTACTGTGCTTCTTGGGAGTCAAGGGGGAGTTTGTTCCCCGACCGAAACCGGACGCTGATTCGCGGCGAATGACGGACTCCGCTACGGTTCCCGCCATGATGGGGCACTCGCACGCACTCAGTGGCGTGGTTGGCTGGATGGCGGTCGTACCGCTCGTCCAGGGCACGGAATTCCTTGGACTCAGCTTTCACCTGGGCCCCGGTGAGATCATCGCCGGTTCTCTGGTCTGCGCGGGCGCGGCTCTGCTGCCCGACGTGGACCACAAGAGCGCGACGGTGACCAAGACCTACGGCAAGGCCACCGAGATCCTCAGCGACATCCTCAGCTGGGCCTTCGGCGGCCACCGGATGGGTACCCACTCCTTCTTCTTCGCCGTTCTCATGGGTGTCATAGTCCAGGCGCTGGCCCTGTGGTCGGAACTGGCCGTGCAGATCTTCGTGTTCCTGCTGATCGGTATCGCGCTCCAGGGTCTGGGTTTTGGCATGGACAAGAACCGGACGGCATCGGGGGTGATCAACGCGTTGGCGACGGCGGCGATCACCCTGACCCTGTACTCCGTCGGCGTGAACTACACCTGGCTGGGTCTGGCGGTCGCCTTCGGCATCGTCCTGCACTTCTTCGGCGACATGATCACCAAGATGGGCGTCCCGATCTTCTGGCCGTTCTGGAAGAAGCGCATCGGCCAGGGACAGGGTTTCGCCACCAACGGCCCCGTCGAGCAGAAGGTGGTCACCCCGCTGCTCACCATCGGCGTCATCATCGGCTCGATCTACCTCTTCGACTGGCCCAACATCCTCCCGGACCACTGAAGACCCCCGGTGATCTTGCTACCAGGAGCAAGTTCGGCGCCGAACTTGCTCCTGGTAGCAAGATCATCTTCCGGGGAGAGTGCTGGCCCGGTTGGGCGGTGCCTTCTAGGCTGGGGCGCGTGACTCGAAGCTCAGAGGGCGTCAGCCCCGCACTACACGCCTACATCGTCGACCACAGCCAGCCGGTGGACCCGCTCCTGGCCGAACTGGCCGAGGAGACCGCTCGGCTGTTCCCCGACTTCAAGGGGATGCAGATCGGCCCGGAGCAGGGTGCGTTCACCACCCTGCTCACCCAGCTGTCCGGGACCCGGAACGCGGTGGAGATCGGGACGTTCACCGGGTACTCCTCCATCTGCTTCGCCCGCGGTCTGCCCGAGGACGGCACGCTCCTGGCGCTGGACATCAGCGAGGAGTGGACGTCGGTGGCCAGGAAGTACTGGGAGCGGGCGGGGGTCGCGGACAGGATCACGCTGCGGATCGGCCCGGCCCTGGAATCGCTGCGCGCCCTGCCCGAGGAGCCGCAGTTCGACCTCGCCTTCCTGGACGCGGACAAGGAGGGCTACGTCGGCTACTGGGAGGAACTGGTCCCCCGTATGCGGGCCGGCGGGCTGCTACTGGCCGACAACACCCTGTCCCACGGTCGGGTGATCGACCCCGAGGAGACCTCCGCGCACGTCCAGGGCATCCGGGACTTCAACGAGCACCTGGTGAACGACGACCGGGTCGAGCAGGTCCTGCTGCCGATCGGCGACGGCCTGACCCTGGCCCGCAAGCTGTGAGCGCCTAGCTCCACAACCCCGGGTTGTCCACCGGGGCCACGGTTCTCCCGGCCAGAACCCGGCGAACTTGGGTAATGTCCAGTTCCATGCGCCTGCTGCACACATCGGACTGGCACCTGGGTCGTTCCTTCCACCGGGAGAACCTCATCGAAGCCCAGGCCGAGTTCCTCGACCACCTCGTCGACACCATCCGCACCGAACGAATCGACGTGGTGGTGGTCGCCGGTGACCTCTACGACCGCGCCCTGCCGCCGGTGGACGCGGTGCGCCTGTTCGACCGGGCGCTCGGCCGGATCCGGGCCACCGGTGCCCGGGCGGTGCTGATCAGCGGCAACCACGACTCCATGGCCCGGATGTCCTTCGCCACGGACCTGATCGACGCCTCCGGGGTGCACCTGCGCAGCTCCCTGGACGGGATCGGCACCCCGGTGATCATCGAGGACGAGCACGGGCCGGTGGCCTTCTACGGCATCCCCTACCTGGAGCCGGAGATCGCCCGCCACCACTGGGGGCTGCCCGAACGCGGCCATCCCGCGGCGATCGGGCACGCCATGGACCTGGTCCGGGCCGACCTCGCGCAGCGGCCGGGCACCCGCTCGGTGGTCCTCTCGCACGCCTTCGTCACCGGCGGCGAGCCCTCCGACAGCGAACGCGACATCTCCGTGGGCGGCGCCTCCCACGTGCCCGCCTGTGTCTACGATGGCGCGGACTATGTAGCCCTGGGCCACCTGCACGGGCGCCAGACCATCACGCCCACCGTGCGCTATCCGGGCAGTCCGCTGGCCTACTCCTTCTCCGAGGAGCACCACCGCAAGGGCTACTGGCTGGTGGACCTGGACGCCGACGGCTTCGCCGGGGCGGAGTTCGCCGACGCGCCCGTCCCCCGCCCGCTGGCCCGGATCAGAGGCCGCCTGGACGACCTGCTCACCGGCCAGAAGTGGGAGCGGTACACCGGCCACTGGCTGCAGGTCACCCTCACCGACCCGCGCCGCCCGGCACAGCCCATGGACCGGCTGCGCGAACGCTTCCCGCACACCCTGATGCTGGAGTTCGATCCCGAGGGCGGCCCCGTGGAACGGCGGCCGGTCACCGGCGCGGTGGCCGAACGCCCCGAGCGCGAAGTGGTCGCCGACTTCGTCGAGTGGGCCAGGGGCAGCGCCCCCGGTCCCGAGGAGCGCGCACTCGTGGACCGCGCGGTGGAAGAGGTCCGCCTCCAGGAAGGGACACGCTGATGCGGCTGCACACCCTCACCATGACCGCTTTCGGGCCCTTCGCCGGGACCGAGACGGTCGACTTCGACCGCCTCGGCGAGGGCGGGCTGTTCCTGATCCACGGTCCCACCGGCGCGGGCAAGACCTCCGTGCTGGACGCGGTCTGCTTCGCGCTCTACGGCGACGTGCCCGGGGCCCGCGGCAACAACCGCTCTCCCAAGAGCGACCACGCCCCGCCCGAGCTCAAGCCGGAGGTGACCCTGGAGTTCACCGTCCAGGGCCGCCGGGTGCGGATCGAGCGCAACCCGCGGTGGGAGCGCCCCAAGAAGCGCGGGAAGGGCACCGTCACCGAGAACCAGAAGGTGCGGGTCCTCGACTGGCAGGGCGACCGCTGGGAGGGGGTCACCACCCGCCCGGACGAGGCCGGGCAGTTCGTCGGCGACCTGGTGGGACTCACCCTCACCCAGTTCTGCCAGATCGTCATGCTGCCCCAGGGCGACTTCGCCCGCTTCCTGCGCGCCAAGTCCGACGACCGGCGCAAGTCCCTGGAGCGGATCTTCAACACCCGGGTGTTCCGGGACGTGGAGGAGTGGTTCGGCGGGCACGCCAGGAAGCTGGAGCGCGAGGTGCGCGCCGCCGACGAGCAGGTGCGCGCGGTCTCCGGGCGCATCGCCGAGGTCGGCCGCTCCACCGCGCCGGAGGCCCCCGAGGAGCTCACCGCCTGGGCCGCCGAACTGGCCTCGGTGCAGACCGCCACCGCACGTGACGCCGAGGCCGTCACCGCAGACTTCACCGAGGCCCGGGCCCGCTCCCGGGAGGCCCTGACCGCCGGGCGGGAGCTGGTGGCCCGGCACGAGCGCCTGGCCGGGGCCCGCGAACGCCGCGCTCAGCTGGCCGAGCGGCGTGAGTGGCGGTCCGGGATCGAGGCCCGCCTGGCCGCCGCCGAGCGCGCGGACTCGGTACTGCCGTACCTGAACGCCCGCGACCAGCGTCGCACCGTACTGGACAAGGCCGAGCTTGCCGTGACCGACCGACTGGCGCTGGTCGGCGGGCTGCCCGACATCGACGCCGAGGCGCTGACCGGCCCTGGCTCCCCCCAGGCGCTGAGGGCGGCCGAGCGGTCCCGCCACGACGAACTCGCCCGGCTGGACCTGCTGCGCGGGGACGCCGAGCGCCGCCGCGACCTGCACCGCGAACTCACCGGGCTGGACCGGCGGATCACCGCCGTGCGCACCGAGACCGGACAGGCCCGTGAACACGTCAAGGCACTGCCCGCCCGGGTCGAGACCGTCACCAAGGAGCTCAACCGGGCCCGGGAGCAGTCCGGGCTGACCGACCCAGCCCAGGCCGCCCTGGAGCTGGCCGAGCGGCGGCACGTCGCGGCGATGGAGCACCAGAGACTCGGTACGGAGGTGGCGCGGGCCGAGGAGCTGCGTCGCGGCGCGGTCGACGCCGCTCAGACCGCCCGGGACCGGGCCCAGGACCTGCGGGAGCGGCGAATCGCGCACATGGCCGCCGAACTGGCCGCGAACCTGTCCGACGGCGCCCCCTGCGCGGTCTGCGGGGCCACCGACCACCCCGCCCCCGCCCGACCGAACGAGCAGGGTCTGGTGTCCGCCGAGGAGGAGCGATCCGCCCAGGCCGCCGCGGACACCGCCGCCGCCAGGCGCACCGAGGCGGAGAACTCCTTGGTGGCGCTGCGGGAGCGGCACACCGCCGCCGCCGAACGCGCCGAGGGCCGCACCGTGGCGGTCGCGGCCGAGGAGGTCGGCGCCCGTAAGCGGGAGCTGACCGAGGCCAGGGCGGCCGCCCGCGAGGTGCACCGTCTGGAGGAGGAGCTGGCCCAGGCCGCCGCGGACCTGGACCGGGCCCGCCGGCGGGAGGGCGAGCTGGTCCGCGAGGAGAGCGAGCTGGTGGCCCGTCGCGAGGAGGGCGCCAAGGAACACGAGCGGCTGACCGTGTTGCTGGATCGGGCCCGGGGCGCGGACGCCGGGCTGGCCGAGCGGATCGCCCGCCTGCGCGGTGAGGCCGAGCTGCTGCGCGGGGCGGCGGACGCCGTCGAGCTGCGCGGCCGCGCCGCCGAGGAGCTGCGCACCGCCACCGCCGAGGCCGAGCGCTCCCGGGCCGACGCCCGCTTCGCCGACGAGGCCGCGGTGATCGAGGCCGCCCTGGACGAGCGCGGCCGCAACGATCTGCGTGCCCGGGCACGGGAGTTCGACGACCAGTGGGCGGCGGTCGAGGCACGGCTGGCCGACCCCGAGCTGGTGGCCGCCGAGCGGACCGGCGCCCCGGATCTGGCGGAATTGGAGACCGCGGCGGTAGCGGCGGCCCAGGCCGCGGACCTGGCGGTGGCCTGGCAGGGGATGCTCGCCGAACGGGCCCGCCGTCTGGTCTCCCTGCGCGCCGAGCTGGGCGAGCGGCTCTCCGGTTCGGAGCCGGTACTGCGCCGCTACGCGGTGGCCCAGGGGCTGAGCACCCTGGCGGCCGGGACCTCCCCGGACAACACCGACAGCGTGCGGCTGTCCGCCTACGTGCTGGCGGCCCGGCTGGAGCAGGTGGTGGAGGCCGCCAACCACCGGCTGCTGACGATGTCGGACGGCCGCTATGAGCTGCGCTACACGGTGGACAAGGCCGCCGGGGACGGCCGGGCCCGCTCCGCCGGTGGTCTGGGCATGCGCGTGGTGGACGCCTGGACCGGGGTGGAGCGCGATCCGGCGACCCTGTCCGGCGGGGAGACCTTCTTCAGCTCGCTGGCCCTGGCGCTGGGCCTGGGTGACGTGGCCACGGCCGAGGCGGGCGGCACCGAGATCGACACACTCTTCGTGGACGAGGGCTTCGGCACCCTGGACGAGGACACCCTGGAGGAGGTCCTGGACGTCCTGGACCGGCTCCGCGACGGCGGCCGCGCGGTCGGTGTGGTCAGCCACGTGGCGGACCTGCGTCAACGCGTGACCACCCGGCTGCGCGTGCACAAGTCCGCGGGCGGCTCCCGGGTGGAGCACCACGGCTGAGCCCCCGTCGGCGAGGTCTGCCCCGCCCCTCTCCTCGATGTGACCCGCCCCAAGGTCACCCTGAGTTGGGGCGCCGCCGCGGCGGTGCGAGAATGACCAGCGTGAATTCGCTGGTCAACATCGCCGTGTTCGGAATCGGGGGCGCCATCATGGTGGCGGCCCTGATCGGTCTGCTCCTCGTGGTCTCCGGGAGCGCTAGTGGGGCCTCGCCCCGGCTGCTCACCGTCTTCGGGGCCGCTTCGGTGGTGCTGTTGGTGGTGCTTCCTTCCCTGGCCGCGCTGAACGTGATGTCCGGTGGCGGCGGCTTCTGGGTGGGCTTCGTCAGCGCGAGCACGGTGGCCGCCGTGATGTACGCGGTCAACGTCGCCCTGCTGCCGTTCCTGGCCCGCCGTCAGGCCCTGGTGAGCGGGCGCCCCGCGCTGGGTGAGCTCCGGCCCTCGGCCTCGGTTCTGCTCAGCGGTCTGGTCGTCTGCCTGGGTGTGGGCCTGCTGGTGACGGGTGTGACGGCCTTCATCGTCTGAGATCGCTGTCTACCCCCGTGACCGCTTCCGGCCACAAGTTCCGCACACGCAACGACGCTCTGTAGTTTCGTGCCGGGGCTCCCTGCCTACCCAGTGGTAGGGAACCCCGGGCACTGACCGCACTCGACGGGTGGAGCGACGGATGCGCGGACGGGCATGGGCCGCCACGACGGCAGCGGTGGCGGTACTGGTCGGCGGCTGCGCCGGCGAGGTCGAACTGGCCGACCGCGACTCCATCGACCAGTTCGAGGTCCCCGCCCTGGACCCCGGCGCCGAGCACCCCTGCGACCTGTTCCCGGACGCCACCGCCATCGAACTGGGCATCCTGCACGAGGACGGCAGCGGCAGCGCGCAGTCGGACGCCAACTGCTTCTTCACCAACCGCGTCGACGCCAGCGTGGACGTACGAGTGGACCTGCGCGAGGACCTCCCGGATGGGGAGGAGGCGGAGAAGTCCGCCGTGGCCGCCACCGTCTCGGCCGCCTTCGCCGGGACCGACGACCAGGAATTCGCCAGCGTCGAGGGCTACCCCGGCGTCACCACGGCCTTCCCGGACTCGTGCAACCTCACCGTGGCCACCTCCGACGAACACGAACTGTCCGTCCAGGTCAGCGCGGACGACGCCTGCGAAACCGCCCTCGAGATCGCCCGCACCGTCATCGCCAACTCACCCGAGTTGTCATAAGCACGGGTAGCTGGCACCGGCTCTAAGCCTCGGCGGTCCCAGCCGTCTCAGCGGCACCGTCCGCCCCGGCCACCCAGGCCGCCTCAGCTGCCCGGATCAAGGGGATGACCTCGGCCAGGGCGTCCCGGGAGTGCCCGTGCGTGACCACGTGCGTGAACCCGAACTCCGCGCGCCTGCGCAGCAGCGTGTCCGCCACCTCCCGCGCCGTGCCCACGAGCAGGTAGGGGCAGTCCAGCAGGGACTCGCCCCTGGGCAGCAGCTCCGCACCAACCCGCTCGGTGATCTCCGCGACCGCCTTATCCGCGTCGTCGGTGAGGATGACCTTCTGCACGAGGACGCCCGACTCGTAGTCCCGCTCCCCCGCCGCCTCGCGCACCAAGTCCACGCGCTGCCGGGTCTCAGCCGCCCCCGCCATCGTGAACACGCCCATCTTGCGCCCCTTGGTCTGGGTCGCCCCGCTGAACGCGACGGTCTCCGCGCGTCGGGCGGCCAGGGCGAGGGTCGAGGGGCTGTGCCCGCCGATCAGCAACGGCGGGCGCGGGCGCTGCACCGGTGAGGGTTCCTGCCCGCCCTCGGCCAGGCGCCGGTCCAGTTCGTCCAGGGTCGCCACCAGGTTGGCGGTGCGGTCGGCGTGCGGCCGCCAGGGGATCCCCGCGTCCTCGAACTCCCACTTCATGTGTCCGGAGCCCAGTCCCAGCTCGAACCGTCCGCCGCTGATCCGGTCAAGGGTGGCCACCTCCCGAGCCAGCAGCGCGGGGTTCCAGAACTCGTTGTTGAGCACGTAAGTGCCCAGTCGCATCCGGGTGGTGACGGCGGCCGCGGCGCCCAGGGCCGCGAAGGGTGCGTCGGAGCCGAGGTGGTCCGGGGCCAGGAGCACGTCGAAACCCTGCTCCTCGGTGACCCGGCAGCCGCGGGCCCAGTCTTCGTGGTCGGAGGGGAGCGTGTTGACGCCGAAGCGGAAAGTCCTCATGGGTCCGACCCAATACCGAGTGGGTCGCACAGTCCAGGGGGCGTACCCGGTCGGGCACGCCCCCTGTTCGATCCGAAGCCGGTCGGAAACCGGTCGGTGCCGGTCAGTCCTGCCGGGGGTCTTCCTTCTTCGGCTCTGGCACAGTCTCACCGGCGGCCGCCCGCGAGCGGCGGTCGAGCTCGGCCAGGTAGGCGTTGTAGTCGTCCATGTCGGCGTCGTCGGAACCGCCGCGGCGGCTGTGCCGTTCACGCCTGCGCTCCTGGCGCTCGTCGTCACGCGACCACTGCACGACCAGCGCCAGCATCACCATGACGGTCGGGATCTCGCCCAGCGCCCAGGCGATACCGCCGCCCGCGTACTGGTCGGCGGCCTGGTCGGCCATCCAGGGGATGTCGAACTGGCCGTAGTACTGCATGGCCATCGGCGTGGCCTGCTCCATGATCGCGATGCCGAAGAACGCGTGGAAGCCCATCACCACCAGCAGCAGCAGGATGCGCAGCAGGAAGGGGAGCTTCCGCGGCGCCGGGTCGATCCCCACGATCACCCAGTAGAAGAGGAAGCCCGAGACGAGGAAGTGCACGCCCATGAACAGGTGACCGAGGTGGTCGTTCATCAGCGTGGGGAAGAGCGGCGTGAAGTACAGCGCGTACGGGCTGAACACGAAGATCGGGGCGGCCACCGCCGGGTGGGTCACGACCTGCGAGAACCGGCTGTTCAGGAACGCGTTGAGCCACTCGCGGGGTCCCCGGTCGCCGCGCTGTTCGGCGGGCCTCAGGGCTCGCAGGGCCAGGGTGACCGGGGCGCCCAGCACCAGCAGGATCGGCGTGACCATGGCCAGCACCATGTGCTGGATCATGTGCATGGAGAACATGATCATGGCGTAGGTCGCGAACCCGCTGAGCTGGACCGCGACGATGGTCAGCAGGCCCAGGACGAAGGCGACGGTGCGGCCGACCGGCCACTTGTCGCCCCGCTGGACCAGGCGCCGCACGCCCGCCAGGTACAGGAACCCAGCGACCACGACGAACATGATGAAGAACAGGTCAGGGCGCCACAGGGTGAGGACGTTCTCCAGGCTCATCGCGGGCGGGATCGGGAAGCCCAGGATGGCGGCGGCCGGATCGACGGTGCTCTCCAGCGGCGGGGGCGGTGCGGTGCGGCCCAGGCCCACGGAGACGCCGATGACGGCGGCCATGATGAGGACCTCGGCCCCGGCCAGCCGCAGGAAGGCGTTGCGGCGGAAGGTGTACCCGTGCTTTCCGGCGGGTGCGGCGTCGATCCGGACCAGCACCCGGGAGCGGTGCAGGTAGCCGAAGACACCGAGGACCGCGAAGAGGACGACCTTCACCACGATGATCAGGCCGTACTCGGTGCCGAACAGGTCGTCCAGCGAGTACAGGCGAGCCAGCGCGCTGGCGGCGCCGCTGATCGCCACACCGACGTAGGCCCACAGGGCCAGGCGGCTGAAGCGGTGCGCGGCCACGGCCGGTTCCTGGCCGTCGCGGCGCATGGCGTGGTAGGTGACCACGGCCAGACCGCCCACCCACACACAGATCGAGATCAGGTGCAGGGCCAGCCCGGTGACGGCCAGTTCGTGGGCGCCCGAGGAGGCGGAGTGGCCGGTCAGGGCGGGCGGGGTGACCGCGACCAGGGCGGCGACCAGCAGCCACAGGCCGCCGGTCGCGGTGGTGGTCGTGCGGCCGAACAGCGCGATGCCGGTGGTGATGAGGATGACGAACATCAGGGAGATGCCCGCGGACACCGACCCCGCGTAGGCGGTGACCTCGTCGATGCTCACCTGTCCCATGGGCTTGGCGAGGAACTCCGAGGCCTGGAAGTACAGCGTGGCCACGGCGGACAGCGTCCAGGCCAGGGCGGCCCAGGTGGCGCCGCGCACGTAGCCGGTGGCCTGCGGGGAGAGCCGCCCCTTCTTGGAGGCGAGCAGGACGACCGCCATGAGCAGGAGCCCGATGGTCAGGACCGCGGCGGTGTCCATGACCGTCCTGGCGATGGGCATGCCCCAGCGGACGGCCTCGCCGGCGTCGGGCAGGCCGGGAATGACCTGCGCGAAGACCGAACCGCCCAGAATAAGGGTGGCGCCCAGGGCGATCGTGCACACGAGTGCCGCGGCCAGGGAGTACAGGGGCACGTTGGCGGTGCCGGGGGCCGGATCCAGGTCCTGATGTTCCTTGGGGGATGTGTCGTTCTGTGCGGGAGGAGCCACGCGCCACTCCGTCGTCGTGTTCGGTCAACTGGCAGGTCAGCACCCCTGGCCGTGGTGGCCACCTGGATACTGCCGCGAGTCGGGGTCCGGCAGGGGCCGTGCACGGAGGAACACCTTCCGTCAAGGTTAGACCGTTTACTACACAGTGTCGGACTTGGGCCCGCTCGCCCGTCCACCAACACCTCATCTGCCGGGGCGGAGCTGGAAAGCCGACCGCGAGAAGTGACGTTTCCCCCTTCTCGGCAGGGCCTTCGCGATACGCTCGACGTCCCCGCTCGAGGCCACGGACCCGCGCCCCTCGTGCCCGTCACCCCTCACCGCCGTGTCCCTCAACGCGGCCGCACAGCACCACGAACGCGACGAAGCGTACGAAGGGGGAGGGCGATGCCCGAGTTCGACAGTGTCATCCGTTCCAGGCGGACGGTGGTCCCCGCGGGGGCCGTTCCCGCCAGTGTGGGGATCCGGGACGGCCGGATCGAGGCGGTCGGCACCTACGCGGCCGAGATGTCCGCGCGCGAGGTGGTCGACCTCGGGGACACGGCCCTGCTGCCCGGCGCGATCGACCTGGGCACCGGTGTGCACGCCCCCGGCCACGAACTGGCCGATTCCTATCAGGCGGTGGGCGAGGCCGCCCTGCGCGGCGGGGTCACCTGTGTGGTGGCCTCCCCCGCGCCCGGTCGGCCCGCGATCACCTGCGCCGACTCCCTCCAGGTGCACCAGCGGGCCGCGGCGGGGGCAGCGGCCTCGGTGCTCTTCCTCGGCGGGGTGACCCGGGGGACGGGCCCCCTGGACCTGGCCGACCTGCACGCCGGCGGGGTGGTGGCCTTCCAGGGATCGCTGTCGGACGGGGGCGCGCCGGACATGGCGGCGCTGGGCGACGCGCAGCTGCGCAAGGCCATGGCCGAGATCGCCACGCTGGACGCCCTGCTGCTGGTGCACGCCGAGGACGCCCGCGAGCTGGGCCGCCCCGCTGTGTCGGCGGAGCAGCGGCCGCCCCGGGCCGAACGGCGAGGGCTGGAACGGGTGATCGCGGCGGCCCGGGTGGTGGGCGCCCGCACCCACGTCGCACCCTTCACCGCCGCCGAGTGCGCGGCCCTGCTGGCCGCGGCCGGTGCGGTGGGGGTGGAGATGACCGCGCACACCTGTCCGCACTACCTGTGTCTGCCCTCGGAGTTCCCGCGCCCGGACTCCCCGGCGCGCGCCTGCCGCCCGCCGCTGCGTTCGGACGCCAACCGCAAGGCGCTGTGGAGCGCGCTGCTGGAACCGGACTCCCCGATCCTGACGGTCGGTTCGGGGCACCTGCCCGCGATCGGCCTGCACACCCTGGAGTGGAGTCTGTCGGCGCTGTGGACGGCGGCGCGCAAACGCGGGCTGTCCCTGGCGGACCTGGCGCGGTGGACCTCCCTGGCCCCGGCGGAACTGCTGGGGCTGGGCGGGCGGGGCCGGATCCAGGAGGGGTTCGACGCCGACCTCGTGGCCTTCGCCGACTCCGAGGCGCTGGCGGTCCCGGAAACGGATCCCAGCCCCTACGCCGGGATGCGGCTGACCGGGCGGGTGGACCGGGTGTGGGTGTCCGGACGCCCGACCCGGAGGGAACTTCTCGGCACGGGGAGCCCCGGAACCCGCCCCTAACCCGTGTCACACCGCACACAGTCGGCTTACAGACTGTCAATATGGCAGCGTAAAGCTATGCACATTGGCGATAGCGTGGACGCGCCTTCGCAGGTCACAGTGGGAGGTATCGATGGCGATACCAGTTGGAGGAACCGTGCGCATCGGCGTGCCCCGTGAGATCAAGAACCACGAGTACCGGGTGGCGATCACCCCTGCGGGTGTCCACGAGCTGACCCGCCGGGGTCATGAGGTCTTCGTCGAACACGACGCCGGCGTCGGCTCCTCCATCACGAACGAGGAGTACGTGGCGGCGGGCGCCAGCATCCTGCCCACCGCGGACGAGGTGTGGGCCGCGGGCGACCTGATCCTCAAGGTCAAGGAGCCCATCCCCGCCGAGTACCACCGCATGCGTGAGGGCCAGACCCTGTTCACGTACCTGCACCTGGCGGCCTCCCGCGAGTGCACGGACGCGCTGCTGGAGCGCGGGGTCACCGGCATCGCCTACGAGACGGTGCAGCTGCCCGACGGCTCCCTGCCGCTGCTCGCCCCGATGTCGGAGGTGGCCGGCCGGCTCGCCCCGCAGGTGGGTTCGGTGACGCTGCAGCGCCCCAACGGCGGCCGCGGCGTCCTGATGGGCGGAGTCCCGGGTGTGCGCCCGGCCCGCGTCACCGTGATCGGCGCGGGTGTGTCCGGTCTGAACGCCACCCAGATCGCGGTGGGTATGGGCGCGGACGTGACCGTGCTCGACCTGAACGTCAACAAGCTGCGCCACGTCGACTCCCTGTACCGGGGCCAGGTCAAGACGGTGGTCTCCAACTCCTTCGAGCTGGAGCTGTCCGTGCTGGAGTCGGACATGGTGATCGGCGCGGTCCTGGTGCCCGGCGCCAAGGCCCCCAAGCTCATCTCGAACGAGCTCGTCTCCCGTATGCGCCCGGGCGCGGTGCTGGTCGACATCGCGATCGACCAGGGCGGCTGCTTCGAGGACTCGCGTCCCACCACGCACGACGACCCCACCTTCACCGTGCACGACACGGTGTTCTACTGCGTGGCGAACATGCCCGGCGCGGTGCCCAACACCTCCACGCACGCCCTCACCAAGGACACCCTGAAGTACACGGTGGCGCTGGCAGACAAGGGCTGGAAGCAGGCCCTGCGCGACGACGCCTCGCTGGCCGACGGCCTGAACACCTTCGACGGCGACCTGGTCTACGCACCGGTGGCCGAGGCTCACGGGATGAAGCACCGTGAGCTCTCCGAGGTGCTCGCCTCCTAGAACAACCGAATATGAGCGTGAGGGGCCGTCCGGGGGACGGCCCCTCTGCCGTTCTTCCGTGTCAGCCGCGGGTGTTCGCGTCGCGCGGGCTTCACCCGCCCCGCCGTCTCCCGGAGTGAGAGACCCCATGGGGAGGCCCCGACGAACCGTCACCCATCCGACCAAAGCCCGCCCGACCTGGGCCCCTGGCCGAATCAGCCCCTGCGAACGGGGTGGTCGGGCTGGTCGGGCGGGGGTACCGTCGAAGAGTGGGCCCTTCCGACCGTGGGGCCTGTGACCGGGCCCCGACACATGAGGTGGGACAGTAGTGACACACACCGGCGCGGTAACGGTGACCCGGATCGTCGAGCTCGAGCTGGTGCGGCTGCGGCCGTCACTGGCCGGTCGGGGTGCCGACGGAGCCGTTCCGGTGCTGGTCCGGGTGAGCGACGGGCAGGTGAGCGGCTGGGGCGAGGTGTCCCGGGCCACCGCCGAGCAGTGGGAGGCGCTCTCCCGGGACTTCGCCCCCGCCCTCCTGGACCACGGCTGGCGCCGCCCGACCGAGGTGGCCGACGCCTTCGCGGACCTGCCCTGGGACCCGGCGCTGGTGGGCGTGCTCGACACCGCCTGCTGGGATCTGTGGAGCCGTCAGCGCGCCACCCCGCTCTCACACGCCCTGGGCGGGGAGCGCACCGCACTCACCGCAGGGGTGACCCTGCCCCGGCAGGTGACCCTGGAGTCGGTGGTCACCGAGGTGAACCGCCAGGTCGGCGCGGGTTTCCGACGGATCAGACTGGAGGTCGAGCCAGGCTGGGACACCGATGTGGTCCGGGCCGTGCAGACCAGTTTCCCGTTCCTGGTGCTACAGGTGGACGCGGGCGGGCGCTACACCGAGTCCACCGCGGACCTGGACGCGCTGCGTTCGCTGGACGCCCTGGGGCTGCTGGCGATCGAGGACCCCTTCGCCTCCGAGGACCTGGGCGCGCACGCCCGGCTGTCGGCCGAGCTACGCACCCCGGTGGCGCTGTACCGGTCGCTGTCCTCGGTGGAGGACCTGCGCGAGGCGGTCCTGGCCGAGGCCGGGAGCGCCGTGAACGTGGACCCGGCCCGGCTGGGCGGGCTGACCGCGGCCCGGCGCGCGGTGGACCGTGCGGTGGACGCGGGCTGGCAGGTGTGGTGCGGTTCCTCCGCGGTGACCGGGGTCGGCCGGGCGGCGACGGTCGCGCTGGCCTCCCTGTCCGGGGCGACCCTGCCGGTGGAGATGCCGGGGGCCGGTGGTCGCGGTCGTGACCTGGTGGTTCCGCCGGTGCGCGCGCACGACGGCGTGGTGCCGGTGCCGTTGACCGAGAGCGGGCTGGGCCACGACGTGGACGAGGCTTCGCTTCCGGGTTTCACCTCCCGGACCCTGCTGCTGGGCGCGCCCGCGGCGCAGGACCCGGGTGCCGCCGCCACTTAACCGAACACCGTTAGGTAGAGTGGCGCGCATCACCGTCCGGCTTCCCCCGGAGTGCGCCGGACCCCTAACGAACGTGGAGGCGTGGTGCGCGTATTCGCCGACATCCAAGAGGTCATCGACGCCCAGGGTGAACACCTGGGTCACACCGACTGGCTGACGATCACCCAGGACCGCATCGACAAGTTCGCCGATGCGACAGAGGACCACCAGTGGATCCACCTGGACGCGGAGCGGGCCGCCGAAGGCCCCTTCGGCGCCACCATCGCGCACGGGTTCCTGTCCCTGTCGCTGCTGGCGCACTTCTCCCAGAGCATCTTCTCGCTGACGAAGAAGCCGCAGATGTCCATCAACTACGGCCTGAACAAGGTGCGCTTCCTCCAACCGGTCACGGTGGGCTCGCGGGTGCGCGACGCGGTGGAACTCAGCGGAGTGAAGGAGACCCCCAAGGGTTACCTGGTCAGCACCACCCACACCGTGGAGATCGAGGGCCAGGAGCGCCCCGCCCTGGTCGCCGAGAGCCTTGGCCTCTGGGTTCCATAGCAAGCAGGTTCCATAGCAAGCAGGTTCCATAAGCGGTCGGGGTTCGGGGGCGGGTCCGCGGCGACAGCGACCCGCCCCCGAAACTCTCAGCGGGCGATCCGGCGCAGGGCGCGGCGGACCAGGCCAGGGGTGAACCAGCGCAGCTTGCGCTCGGCCCGCTCGGCGCGGCGGCGCAGGCGGTCGCCCCTGGCTCTGGCCTGCTCCAGCTCGGTGCGCAGCCGGGCCACCTCCGCCGAACCCTCCTCCGTGCCGTCCGCTCGGGGCGCCGTTCCCGGCGCCCCGGCCTTCGCCGTCGTGGCCTCCAACCGGTCCTCCCTCTGCCCGACAGTGTGGATGAGGTCCGTCGCGGGCATCCAGTGGATGCCGTGGACCTCCTCCACCACCCGGTCCAGTTCCCGGCCCTGGGCCTCGGGGGCGAGGTGGCGTGCCCGGCTGAAGGCGGCGGTGCGCTCCAGGCGCAGCATCCCCTCCTCGGCCGTGAGCGCGCCCGGCATGGGTGCGCTCAGCAGCCCCGCCGCGGTGGAGTCGCAGGTGCGGACCAGCTCGGCCAGGGTCTGGGGGTAGGGCTCGGGTCCGGCGTCCAGGTACAGCCGGAAGGGCACGCGCGGGTCGGTGCCCGGCTCGGTCTCGACGAACCGCACCCGCGGGTCGCCGCGGAACGTCTCGTGCGCGAGCCGCAGGTCCAGGACGTCCTCCTCCAGCGGCGAGCGGCGGCCCCCGTGCAGCGCGCCCCACGGACCGACCAGCCACAGGCGCAGGTCCGGGGTGGTCCCGGACAGCAGCGCCGAAGCGGTGGCGTCGATCTCCTCCAGGGTGTGCCCCGCCACGTCCAGCACCACGTCGACCAGCGGCACCTCCCACTGCCGCTCGGGGCGCTTGCGGCGCAGATGGAAGTCGGGCACCCGGTTGGACACGTACGGCATCCGGTAGCGGGTCCCGGCGTCACGCTGCTCCTGCATCTGGGAACGGCCCAGGTGCCAGCTGCTGGTGTCCAGGTCCGGTACGAACACCGCGCCCTGCTGCGCCACCCGGTGGCCGAACTCACTGTCACCGCCCAGGATCAGGGACGGGTCCAACCCGCCGGTGGCGTCGAAGAGGCTCCGGTGCAGGGAGCCGGTCGCGCCCACGAACACCTTGAAGGCCTCGTGGTGGGCCGAGCGCAGCCGGTCGTTCCTGTCGATGAACCGCTCCACCCAGTGCGGGTCGGCGCTCCCGAGGTCGAAGAGCGTTTCGGCCCGCCCCGCCGCGACCTCCTCGTACACGTACTCCGGGGCCATGGCGGCCGGGTCGAAGTCCACGAACATCTTGTGGCCCATGACCACGGCGTAGTCCACCTGGTGGTGCCAGCGCATCTGGGACTCCACGTGCTCGCGGTAGACCAGCATGTCGGCGTCCAGGCGCAGCACCACCTGCCCGGAGGAGGCCGCCACCCCGGTGTTGACCGCGTGCGCCGAACCCCAGCCACCCGGGGCGGAGGGCACCAGCAGCGTGTTCCCCGGCCGGACCCGGGGCAGGGCGAGGGGTTCGGGTGAACCGTCGTCCACCACAACCACCTCGGTGAGCTCGGCGGGGTAGCTCTGCGCCGCCAGTGCGGCCAGCACCAGGTCCAGCTTGTCCTGGTGGCCGTGGGCCGGGATCACCACGCTCACCGACAGCGTCGGCGTCCACTCCCCCAGCCGGGGCAGGTCCAACCGCGCGTAGTCGTTGCGGAACACCCGGGGCTGGCCCGGTTGGTCCCGCCGGTCGGGGCTCCCGGCCTGGGCCGGAACCGTCCCGACCCGCACCCGGGTGTCCGGGCGCGATCCCTGACCGCGCTCCGAGACGTTGTCCGCACTGGTCACGACTGTCCTCCCTGGTACTCGGTGGTCCGCGGCAGCGCCCGTCCCGCCTGTGGGCCGGGCTGCCCCAACGGGTTCGGCCGGCCCAGCGGGACGGGCTCGCCCTCCAGCAGGGAGCTCGGCCGCCAGCCGGACCACTGCCTGGTACTCCTGCGCAGGAAGTAGCCCATGTCCGCCCCCCAGGTGTGTCCCTGTCCGGCGCGGCGCAGCAGGTAGCCGAGGCCGTGGGTGCGGTAGATCCGGCCGCTGTCGCGGCGGACCGCCAGGAGCAGCTGACTGTCGATCGCCCGCGGCAGCGGACGGAAGCCTCCGACGTCGCGCAGCACGGAGCGGTCGACCACGATCGTGCTGCCCACCACGTCCGGGGAGGGCTTCTCCGTCTGGTAACTCCGCCACACGGTGAGGTCGAGCTCCTCCAGGTAGACGAGGTCCTGGGTGACCCCGACCAGGTCGGCGCAGGAGTAGGCCCGGGCCATCAGCAGGTCGGCCAGGTGCTCGGGGCCGTACCAGTCGTCGTCGTCCCACTTGGCGACGACGCTGCCGGACGTACGGTCCACGGCGTCGTTGAGGACCGCGCCGAACACCTGGCTGGCGGGGGCCTCGTGCACCGTGACCGGGATACCGGTCGCGGCGAAGTCCGCCACGGCCGCGCGGACCTCGGGCAGGTCGGCGGAGAACCCGTGCAGGGCCAGGACCAGCTCGAACCGCACCCCGCGCTGGCGGGCGACCTGGGCCAGGGCGAACCCCACCAGTTCGGGCCGCCGGGTGCACAGCATCACCGACACCAGGGGGGCGGGCGGTACCGGCACGCCCGACCGCGCGGCCAGGGCGCGCCAGCGGGCCAGCTGGCCGTGCACGCGCAGCGAGGCGCGCCGCAGCCGGACGCTGTGCTCCTCCCTGCGCAGGGGGTCGGCGAGTTCGCTCTCCGCCGGCCCGGTGAGGGTTTCGGTGAGCGCGGTCCCCAGCCCGGCAGCCCAGTCGGGGACCGGCCCGCTGATCACGGGGACTCCTCCGGCAGCCAGGGCGGTCACCGCGCGGACCACGGTGACCGGCGCGGCGGGCCCGGACCAGTCCACCCGGACCCCGCGCAGGTAGCGCGCCCGCCCGATGTCCAGGTCGGTGACCGTGCCGTCCTCGGGGACCGCGCAGAGGACCTTCGTCCCCTCACGCAGGACAGTGCGCCCGTCCCGAGTGGACAGGTCCCCCATGGGGCCGCCCGCCTTCTTGGTGAAACCGATCGGGTTGACGGTGTGCTCGTCGACGGGTGCGAGGGAGTGCACCGGGTCGGGTTCGGCGACCCGGGCCCCGGACACGGACGCGCCCGGGCCGGGCACGTCCAGGTGCGGTACGACCCCGTCCTCCCAGAGCGGGAGGCCGCCGTCGTCGGTGCGGACCACGAGGTCGGCCACGGGCGAGACCCGGCGCAGCGGCACCGGGCCGGTCGCGCTCACCCCGGTGGCGGCGACGTCGCCGGACCGCCACAGCGCCCCGCCCCGCCCGTGCACCCCGGCCAGCGGGACGGGGCGCGGTCCGCGCCGTCCGCCGTTGGTCCCGTGCAGGACGCAGTCGAGTGCCTGGCCGGTCTCGACGGAGTCGGGGAAGTACAGCTCGCAGATCCACCCGCGTTTGCCCAGGCGGCGCACGCGCATCTCGAGCAGGTCGTTCCACTCCTCGATCCCCGGCGGGCTGGGGACGAGGGGGCCGTGGTGGCCCGGGGTGTCCGCGACCACCACGACCAGGTGGACGGTGGGCGGCAGGGCGTTGGCGGTGATCAGGCCGCGCCGCAGGTCGGTGAGGCTGGCCGCGACCACCGCGACCAGGCCGACCGCCTCGGGCTGGCCCTCTCCGCCCACCGAAGCGACCTCGAACGGCTCACCCAGGGTGTGGGCGTCCAGGTCGACCAGCAGGTCGTCGCGGCGCAGCCGCAGGCGGGTGAGCTCCTTGCGGGTCGACTCGTGGGATCCGGTGTGGCAGAGGATCGCTGGTTCGTCGCCGCGTGTGTGCAACGCCTGGCGTAGGACTGAGTGGATCATCGGGCGACCCCGGGTTGGGAGCGGGCGAAGGCGCAGGTGAGAACCGATCCTGATCGGTCACACCGGCCACCCTAGCCAATCCGGTTACACAGGGTTACACACCGTCGCGGCGTGTCTGTTTCGCGCGGTGTGCGACCGGGTGCGCAACCGCCCGCTCCCATCCCGGGGCCGATCCGGGCAGACTTCAGCGCGCCAGCCTGCGCAGCACCCTGCGGGCCAGACCGGGGGTGAACCAGCGCAGCTTGCGCTCGGCCCGCTGGGCCCGGGCCCGCAGCCGGTCGGCCTCGGCCAGGGCCTTGTCCAGGCGCTTGCGCAACACCTCGGGCTTGGTCTTGACCTCCGACTCCTCCTCGGCGCCCTTCACGAAGGCCTCCGCGGGGATCCAGTGGGTCCCCGCGGTCTCCTCCACCACCCGGTCCAGCTCCCGCCCCTGGGCCCGCGGCTCCAGGTGCAGCGCGCGCGCGTAGGCCGCGGTGCGCTCCAGGCGCAGCACCCCGTCGCCCCTGGTCGCCCCGGGCAGCGGCGCGCACAGCAGCCCGGCGCCCTCACGGTCGATCTCCTTGATCAGGTCGTGCAGGGCCTCGGCGCCAGGGACCGCGCCCGCGGCGACGGTGAGCCGGAAGGGCACGCGCGGGTCGCGCTCGGGTTCGGTCTCGACCAACCGCACCCGCGGGTCGCCGCGGAAGGTCTCGTGGATCAGCCGCAGGTCCAGGAGGTCCTCGTCCAGCGGGGAGCGGCGGTCCTCGTGCAGCGCGCCCCACGGACCGACCAGCCACAGGTGCAGGTCCGGGGTGGTCCCGGACAGCAGCGCCGAAGCGGTGGCGTCGACGTCCTCCAGGGTGTGCCCTCCGACGGTCAGGAGCACGTCCGCAAGCGGAACCTCCCACTGGAGCTCGGGGCGCTTGCGGCGCAGATGGAAGTCGGGGACGCGGTTGGACACGTACGGCATCCGGTAGCGGGTCCCGGCATCGCGGCGGGTCTGCATCTGGGAGCGGCCCAGGTGCCAGCTGCTGGTGTCCAGGTCGGGCACGAACACCGCACCCTGCTGGGCGACCCGGTAGGCGAACTCGGTGTCGCCGCCCAGGATGAGGGCGGCGTCCAGCCCGCCCGCGGCGTCGAAGAGCGTCCGGTGCAGGGAGCCGGTGGCACCGATGAACACCTTGTAGGACAGGCGTCCGGCGGTGCGCAGCCGGTCGTTCTTGTTGATCAGGCGCTCCACCCAGTGCGGGTCGGCGCTCCCGAGGTCGAAGAGCTTCTCCGCGCGGCCGGCCGCGACCTCGTCGCGCACGTGCTCGGGGGTCATGGCGGCCGGGTCGAAGTCCACGAACATCTTGTGGCCGAGGGCGACCCCGTAGTCCACCTGGTGGTGCCAGCGCATCTGGGACTCCACGTGCTCGCGGTAGACCAGCATGTCGGCGTCCAGGCGCAGGATGACCTGGCCGGAGGAGGCGGCGACCCCGGTGTTGACCGCGTGCGCCGAGCCCCAGCCGCCGGGGGCGGAGGTGAGCAGGCGGGTGTTGCCCGGGCGGACCTCGGGCAGGGTGAGGGGTTCGGGTGAGCCGTCGTCCACCACGATCACCTCCATGAGGTGCGCCGGATAGCTCTGCGCCGCCAGCGAGGCCAGCACCAGGTCCAGCTTGTCCTGGTGGCCGTGGGCCGGGATCACCACGCTCACCGACAGCGTCGGCGTCCACTCCCCCAGCGGCGGCGGGGTGAGCGGGGCGTAGTCGTTGCGGCGCAGCCGGGGCTGGGCGCCGAAGTCCACCTCGCCCCGGGGCAGGGGCTCCCCCGTTACGGGCACCGGTGCGCGGTCGGGCGCCGGAGCCACGGCCGGTGCGGCGGTCGCGGTGTGCTCTTCGGTACTGGTCAAGGGTGTCCCCCCGTGTGCGGTGCGGCCCCGACCGGCTGCCCGGTGTCGGCCCCGCTCCCCAGCGGGGCGGGTTCGCCCTCCAGGAGGGAGCTGGGCCGCCAACCGGACCACTGTCGGGCGTAGTTGTGCAGGAAGTAGGCCATGTCCTCGGACCAGGTGTGGCCGCCGCCGGTGCGGCGCAGCACGTAGCCCAGCCCGTGGGTGCGGTGGACGCGGCCACCGCCCCGGGTGACGGCGATGAGCAGTTGGGTGTCGATGGCGCGCGGCAGCGGGCGGAAGCCCCCGGTCTCCTCCAGCACCACGCGGTCGGTGAGGATGGTGCCCCCGGCGATGAACCGGGTGGAGGTCTCCGACTCCCGGCTGCGCCAGACCATGAGGTCGATCTCCTGGAGGAAGACGAAGTCCTGGCCGGTGCCGACCAGCTCGGCGCCGGAATAGGTGCGGGCCAGGACCAGATCGGCCAGGTGCTCGGGGCCGTACCAGTCGTCGTCGTCCCACTTGGCGATGAGGTCGCCGGAGGCGCGGGCCACGGAGTCGTTGAGCACCGCGCCGAAGACGCGGTCGGCGGGCGCCTCGTGCACGATCAGCGGCAGGCCGGTGGCGCGGTAGGCGTCGATCGCCGAGCGCACCTCGGGCAGCGAGGCGGGGAAGCCGTGCAGGGTGAGGACGGTCTCCGGTTCCACGCGCCGCTGGCGGGCGATCTGGGCGAGCGCGAACCCCACCATGTCGGGGCGGCGGGTGCACAGGATGACCGAGACCCGGGGGGCGGGCGGGACCGGCACCCCGGCCTCGGCGGCCAGGGCGCGCCAGCGCGAGCGCAGGCCGTGCGTGTACAGGGCGGCACGGCGCAGCCGGACGCTGTGCTCCTCACGGGCCAGGCGGTCGGACAGGTCGGCCTCGGTGGCGGCGGTGAGCAACCGTGTGAGGTCGGTGCCCAGTCCGGCGGCCCAGGCGGGGACGGGGTCGCTGACCAGGGGGACGCCCCCGGCGGCCAGACCGGCCACGGCACGCGCGGCGGCGTGCGGGCCGGTGTGTCCGGACCAGTCCACCCGGATCCCGCGCAGTCGGCGCAGGCGGGACAGGTCCACGTCCGTGATCGTGCCGTCCGGGGCGACGGTCACCAGGTCCTTCTTCCCCTCCCTGATCACCGCGCGGTCGCCGTGCAGGGTGAGGTGGCCGAGCGGGCCGTTCTCCGCCTTGCCGAAGCCGGTGGGGTTGACGGTGGTCTCGTCGACGGGCGCGACCCGTTGCACCGGGTCGACCGGCCGGTCGGCGGCGCGGGCGTAGCCGGTCGGGCCGATGAGCTCGTCCCAGGAGTCGGTGCCGGTGGTGGTCCGGTCCAGAGCGGGTACGGCCTCGTCGGTCCAGGCGGGCAGCCGTTCGCCCTCGTGTACCCGCAGGGCGAGGTCGGCCACCGGGGTGACCCGGCGCAGCGGGACCGGCCCCTCGTCAGCCACCCCGTTGGCTCCGGTGTCACCGGGGCGCCACAGGGCCGCCTCGTGTCCGTTGAGGGCGACCAGGGGTGCCACGGCCGGTCCGCGGCGGCGGCCGCGGGTGCCCTGGAAGACCGCGTCCAGCACCGAGGCGGACTCGATGGCGTTGGGGAAGAAGAGCTCACAGATCCAGCCTCGGTTGTCCACCCGGCGCAGGCGCGATTCCTGGAGGTCGCGCCACTGGCCCATGCCGGGGCCCACCGGAAGCGGGGGCTCCTGGTGACCGGGGGTGGCGACCAGGGCGACCACGACGTGCACGGCCCGGGGCAGGTGGACCGCCGAGGTGAGGACCCGGTGGAGGTCGGTGGTGGTGGCCGCGATCACCGCCACCAGCCCGGCGACCGGGTCCTCCGCGGTCCCGTCCAGAACCGGCCGCCCCAGGGGCTGGGCGTCCAGGTCCAGCAGGACGTCGCCCGGGGCGGTGGGCAGCCCGGCCAGGTCCGCCCGGGTGTCGGCGCCGGTGTGGCAGAGCACGGCCGGTTCCCTGCCGCGGGCGCGTAGGGCCTGCCGAAGGACGGTGGTGATCATCGTGTGGCCTTCGATCTCGGGCGGCGGCTGGGGGCGGGCTGCCGGGACTCGGTTCGGGGTCGGGGCCCGGTGGTGGGCCGGGGACGGGCTCGGGCGGGCGATGGGTCAGGCGGGCCGGCGGGTGAACACGTGTGCGCCCTTCTCCGCCTGTTCCTCGGTGCGGTGCAGGCGGTGTTCGGCGATCCAGCGGTCGCCGAGGGCGCGCTCGTCGGGCCGGTCCGCGTCGTCCAGGACGATGACGGCGTCGTCGGTGCAGTGCGGCAGCAGGGCGGGGACCGCCGGGTACCTGGCCTGCGCACCGGTGGCCTGCGGCGGGCCGTCGACGAACAGCAGGCCGATGCGCTTCAGGTCGCCCAGGCGGGAGAGGTCGTACCAGAGCGGGGCGGATCCCACCGGCACCTCCGGTTCGGCCCCGGCCAGATCGGGCTTGACCTCGGTGAGCGGGGCGTGCCGGACCTCGACGACGTCGTCGAGCCCGTGCGCGGCGATCAGGTCGCGGCTGAGTTCGGCGTAGCGGGCCTCGTGCTCGATCGCGACGAGTCGGCCGGTGCCCGCGCGGCGCAGCGCGTAGCCGATCCACACGCTGGAGGCGCCGCTGCCGCACTCCACCACCAGCTCGGGGCAGTGGCGGTCGATCAGTTTCACGAGCAGGCGCAGCACGTCCGGGGAGGCGGCCCAACCGCGCAGCGGCGGCATGAACGGGGCCACGTCCAGGTATTCGCGCAGTTCGGCCCAGGCCACCTGCTGCTCGTAGTCGTGGCGGCCCTGCACGGTGACGGTCCGCTGGATCTCCCGGCTGGCCCTGGGCAGGGCGTGGTCCTGAAGACGGGTGATGCGCTCGCGCACCTCGTCCAGGGAACCGGTGATCTCCAACCGGTCCTGACCGAGTACCTCGGTCACCCTGCGGGTGTGGCCGTTGACGCTGGTGGCCAGGGCGCTCACCGAGCGGCGGAGCAGCCACAGCCCGGCGCCGAGCGCGCACACGATCGCGCCGAGCAGCAGCACGGCGGTGGCGATCACGGCCTCTGCCCAGCTCAGCACGGCCAGAACACCCAACACCGTCGGGAGGGCCAGGGCGGCCAGGCCGAGGACCGCACCGACGGCCAGGAGAGGTTTGGCTCTGCGGCGGAGAGAGGGCAAGGGAGACCTCCACGGGGTTGCGTGGCAGCGGGTTCGGGGGGCAGTGCGTTCGGGGGGCAGTGCGTTCGAGGTTCGAGGGGTAGGCCCGGAGATTGCGCGAGAAACTCCCGGTCGCTTTCGACACTAACTCCTCAAAGCAACCGCGGAGCCTTTCGCTGTCGAAATCGAAACCCGTGCGGGGATCAATTCCCCCGGCGTTCACCGGGGCGTCATTCACCGGTCGGTATTTCGGTGACCGGAGAATTCAGCAGACCTCCGCCGGCTCACCATCCGGTGGCCGCCACCAGCGCTTCCTCCATCACCGGGCCGAGAGTGCTCGCGTAGGTCGCGGTGACGTGCGAGTGATCCCAGTAGACGAGGATGTTGCCGACCACCGCGTTGCAGGCACCTCCGGGGCACACGTGTTCGGTGAGGTCCATGAGGGTGACGTTGGGCGGCAGGTCGATCCGCGTGGCCGGGTCCACGTCCTCCTGGCTGGCCGAGACCGCGGACACGCACTGGTCGACCGGGCCCGCCTCCAGGCATTCGGCCCCCTTGTAGGGCAGCCGGGGCAGGTCGCGCAGGCCGATCACCTCGATGTCCAGCCCGTCCAGCCGCTCCCAGACGCCCAGGAAGCCGTCGTGGACGGTCTCCCCGTTGAGGGTGGAGCGGGTGGAGGAGGTCAGGACCGCGCCGGGGCGCAGATCCTCCACCTCGGCCAGCGCCTTGGCCTTCCACACCTCGCACTCGTCGAAGACCGCGCCGTCGCGGTAGGCGGTTTCGGTGCTGAACTGGCAGCCGCTCTTGGTGAAGGAGACCAGCCGCCACCCCTGGGCCTGGGCCGCGGCCGCCACGGCCGGATACCAGTGGGCCGCGCGCGAGGCCCCGACCAGGGCGAGCGTGTGCTCGGCGTCGGCGGGGCCGACGTCGCACACGACCAGTTCCTCCGAGTCGAGGTTGACGTGGCAGCCCTCCTGGTGGTGCCAGGACAGGTCCTGCTTGGCATCGGCCGGGTCCGGGCGGACCGGGACGTCGGGCAGCGCCGCGAACAGGTCGGGGTCGGAAACCACCTGGGCCCCCGGGTAGCTCTCGGGCGCGGCCAGCTCCAGGGAGCGCTCGGCCCGCTGCTGCTCCAGACGGCCGTTCCACAGCAGCGAGGCGGCCAGGACCGGGACGATCAGCGACGCGGCGATGCCCAGTGCCCAGCCGGGGGTGCGGCGGCGGGCCGGTTCGGTGAAGCGGTCCAGGCCGCCCTCCATCAGGCGGTGGGTGATCCAGGCCAGGCCCAGGGACAGCCCCAGCACTCCCAGGCCGCCGAGCGGACTGGCCAGGGTCCGGCCGGTGATCTCCAGGTAGACGACCAGGATCGGCCAGTGCCACAGGTAGAGGGCGTAGGACAGCTTGCCGATGTCGGCGAGGGGCTTCCAGGTGAGCAGGCGGTCCGCGCCGTAGCGGCTGCCGGTGGTCCCGGCCAGGATCACCAGAGCGGCCGCGCCGGTCGGCCACAGCGCGATGTAGCCGGGGAAGAGCGTGGAGACCGAGAGCAGCACCCCGCACGAGACCAGGGCGGCCAGTCCGAACCAGCCCAGGAGGACCCTCAGCCGCACCGGCAGGCGCACCCGGTGGATGACCAGGGCCAGGATCGCGCCCAGCGCCAGCTCCCACAGGCGGGCGCCGGTGTCGAAGTAGGCCCAGGCCTGGTCCCGGGCGGTGATGGACACCGAGTAGCTCAGGGAGAGGACGAACACGGCGGTGACCGCGGCCAGGACCGTCACCCGCAGGGGAAGCCGGACCCGGATGGCCACCAGCGCCGCCAGGGCGATCAGCACGGGCCACAACAGGTAGAACTGCCCCTGGATGGACAGTGACCAGAAGTGCTGAACCGGGCTGGCGGCGGCCTCCCTGGCCAGGTAGTCCACCGCGTTGTCGGCCAGGACCCAGTTCTCGTAGTAGAGCGCGGCGGCACGCACCTCGCCCAGGATGTCCGGCCAGCGTGAGCGGGGCAGCCACAGGTACATGGCGGCCATCGTCGCGGTCAGGACCACCGCCACGGCGGGCACGAGCCGCCGGGCCAGCCGGGTCCAGAAGGCGACGAAGCGGATCCGGCCCTCCCGTTCCACGCTCCGGACCAGGGATCCGGTGATCAGGAAGCCGGTGAGCATGAGGAAGACGTCGACACCGCCGGAGACCCGGCCGAACCAGATGTGGTAGACGGCCACGAGCAGGACGGCGACGGCGCGCAGCCCTTCGAGCTCGGGCCGGAACCGGCCTCCGCCGCCCCGGTCGCGCACGCTGTCGGGGACGGACGGAACAGTGGTCGACCGGTCGTCGGGGGTCTTCGGGGTGGAGTTGCGCATGAGCGGCGGCGGCCTCGGAGAGTTGGGGAGAATTTTTACCGAATGAGGCGTATGAACGGGTTCCTTAACTCGAATTCGGCGATGCATTATCGCCACCGCCGATGCCCAACCGGTGAATTGCGAACCAACGTCCGAACAACGTTCTCCAGCACCCCGGGCGATCATTCAGGGGTCCGCCGTTCGGCCCGGCCAGGCTAGGACCGAAGGTGGCGGGAGACGGGTGACCGGCGGGCCTTCGGGAGTTTCATGACAAAGGGTGAGGATTAGCGGGGCGGAGTCCGGGAAGGGTGGGAAGAGGTCAGAGAGCCCAGGGGGCACGTCGGCCCCACGGGCCACGGACCCGAGGGTCCCCGGCCCGTGACACAGGGCCAGGATCCGTTGGCGCCCCATCGGCCGTTTATTCCCGGGAACGGGTGTCAGCGGCCTGACATCGGGCCGATCCCCACCTGGCTGATAGCTTTCTGCCTAGAGCGATCCCATCGCTGTAAGCCCGACGAACCTAGTCATTGGAAAGGTGCGTCAGAGATGTCTGCGCCGTATTCGCTTCCCGAGCTGCCCTACGACTACGCGGCCCTTGAGCCGTGGATCTCCGGTCAGATCATGGAGCTGCACCACGACAAGCACCACGCCGCCTACGTCGCCGGGGCCAACGGTGCGCTGGAGAAGCTGGCCGCCGCCCGCGAGGCCGACGACTTCAGCACCATCACGATGCTCGAGAAGAACCTCGCGTTCCACCTCGGCGGCCACGTCAACCACTCCGTCTTCTGGAAGAACCTCTCCCCGGAGGGTGGCGACAAGCCCGAGGGCGAGCTCGCGGCCGCCATCGACGACCAGTTCGGTTCGTTCGATGCCTTCCGCGCGCACTTCAACGCCGCGGCCACCAGCCTGCAGGGGTCGGGCTGGGCGATCCTGGCCTGGGACGCCCTGGGTCAGCGCCTGATCATCGAGCAGCTGTACGACCAGCAGGCCAACATCGCCATCGGCACGCAGCCGCTGCTGATGCTGGACATGTGGGAGCACGCCTTCTACCTCCAGTACAAGAACGTCAAGGGCGAGTACGTCAAGGCGTTCTGGAACGTGGTCAACTGGGCCGACGTCCAGCAGCGTTTCGCCGAGGCCCAGAAGGTCAAGATCGGCTAGTAGTACCCACCCGGCCGAGCACCGGGAACGGCGGAGGGCGGCACCACCTCACGTGGCGCCGCCCTCCTCTCGTCTCCCGCCCCTCACCGGGGATCAGACGACCAGGACGTCCGGGTGGCTCTCCACCGGGCCGTGCCGGCCCAGTTCGCGCCAGGCCCTGGCCAGCCGCCAGACCAGCTCCTCACGGGTGGCGCGGTCGAAGGCGAACGGCAGCCGGAAGTACTCCCCGTGGTCGCCGTCGGTGGTGGCCGACATCGCGGATCCGGGCACCAGTTCCACATCGTGACAGAGCGCGACCTGCGCGAAGGCGCGGGCGCTGGCCCCGGGCAGGCGGATCCACAGGGCCGCGCCGCCCTCGGGAGTCCGCCACTCCCAGTCGGGCAGGTCCCTGCGCAGCAACTGCTCCATGTGCTCCAGCGCCTCCCGCAGCTCCGCCGAACGATGCCGGGCGAGCTGGTCGTAGCCGTTGAGCAGCCGCACGGCGACCGCCTGGTCCAGCAGAGGGCTGGCCAGGTCGGCGAGGACCTTGCGGCGGCTGAGCCGGAGCGCCATCTCCGCGGGGGCGCGCAGCCACCCCAGGCGCAGTCCCGCCCAGCCGACCTTGGACAGTGAGTCGACGGTGATGACCTCGGCACCGCGCGGGGCGTACGCGGCCAGCGGCGGGGGCTCCTCGTCAGCCCGGATGCCCGTGTAGGCACTGTCCTCCAGGACCGGCACCCCGTGTCGGGCCGACAGCTCGCCCAGCTCCCGGCGCCGGGCCGCGGACATCAGCGTGCCGGTCGGGTTGTGGTACGAGGGCATCACGTAGATCAGGTGCGGGTGGAGCTCGGCGATGGCGCGGCGGACCCCGTTGACGTCGATGCCCTGCGCGTCCAACGGAACCGGATGGATCTCGGCGCCGCGGTCGCGGAACAGGTCCAGGCAGCCGGCGAAGCTCGGGTCCTCGGCCACCACGGGAGAGCCCGGGCGCAGGTAGAGCTGGGCGACCAGGGCGACCGCCTGGTGGGCGCCGGTGGTGACCACGATCTGGTCCGGGTGGGTGGGCAGCCCCTGACGTTCGTAGAAGTGCGTGATCGCCTCGCGCAGAGCGGGCAGACCGCGCGGGTGGTAGGTGCCCTCGGCCATCAGGGCTGGCAGGTCCTCGGCCACGACCTCCCGGATGGCCTGCTCGACCCCGGACAGGGCGGGGGTGCGCAGGCAGGCGGTGGAGATGACGCTGTCGTCCGTATGGAGGAGGTTGCGGTACATGGGGTTGCCGTTGCCGTTGGCGCTCCACCCGTCCGAGCGGACCGGGGCCCTGGTGCTGCACACCCGGGTTCCGCTGCCCTGACGGCTCTCCAGGACGCCTTCGTCGCGCAGGTGATCGTAGGCGGAGACCACGGTGGTGCGGCTGATCCGCAAGGCGGCCGCGAGGTTGCGCTCGGAGGGCAGGCGTTCCCCCGGGACCAGGGTGCCCTGATCGACCAGCCCGCGCAGGGATCCAGCCAGCCGCCGGTAGAGGGCCCCGCTGCCGGTGGACCAGGCCCCGAGTACGTCCACGAGCTCGTCGGTACGTCGAACAGGGTCCATTTGTGGCTCCATTGGATCTACTCACCGCCGCCTTGGACTCCGATACTGGCACTAGGCCAACCCAGACCACCAGAGCCAAAGTGGACTCTTTACCAGGGTCCAATCACATCGGGAGTTCCCATGCGTTCCCACCTTCCCCGCCGCACCGACCGCCACGTCAACACGCGCACGAAGGCGACGCGGAGCCGCTGCACCGCTTCGGAACCGGCCCGTACCGCGCACTGGACGGTCCTGGTCGAGGCCCGAACGATCACCGGCAACCGCGAGCACCTGCGGCCCCTGGTCGCGGCGCTCCGGGCACAGGCCGAGGACCACTTGGGCCACCTGGGCGAGGTCCACTTCACCGACGAGGGCGACCGGATCCGTTTGGTGAGCCGGTGGCGTTCCCCCGCCGACCTGCGTTCCTTCGTGGAGCGGACCCACCGGGAGCTCCTCGTCTACCGCGCGGAAGCCGGTCGTTTCCCCACGGTGGAGCGGACCCTGTGGTGGTCCACCACCGGAACCGGGGTGAGCGCGGCCGAGGTCGAGGAGCGCACCGAGCTCCTGCGCACCCGCGGCCCCAGCCCCCGCGCCTTCACCCTGGCCTCCCCGGTCCCGGCCCCGGTCGGTTGAGGGTTCAGCGCCCGTCAGAGCCGGGCCCGGGCGCAAGGGCGGCGACCTCCAGAGCCAGTTCCCGGGCCTTGAGCAGCGCCGAAAGTGAGGCGTCCAGGTGCGGTCGGGCCGCCTTCGCCTCCACCGCGGCCCGAGCCCGCTCGGCGGCCCGCTCACTGCGCTCCCCCACCGCCGGGGTGGTGTCCAGGGTGTACCGCGACCGGGCCTGGTGCAGGATGCTCTGGGCCAGCGCCCACTCCGCGTCCGCCAGAACCACCCGGTTGCGGGCCCCGTCCAGCAGCAGCCCCTGTTCCTGGAGGGAGGACCCGAGCACGGCGTCCACCGCCCGCTGCACCCGCCCGAGTATGCCCCGCCCCTCAGGATGCGGGGTCTCCCGAGACAGAGCGGCTTCGGCGTGGCCACCGGGAGGATTCGTCACGATTCGCCACCCTGGCGAACGATCCCGTCGGTATCCCGGTCGTCACTGAAGGCCGCGATCTCCAAAGCCAGCTCCTGGGCCTGAATCAACGCGGACAGCGACTCATCGTTCTGCGGCCGGACCGCCCCGACCTGCTCGGCCTGATCGGCGATAGCGTCGAGCTCGGCCGCCAACTCCCGGTCACGCACCTCAAGTTCAGCCGCGCGCACCCGGTCAGCGTAGGACTCCAGGGTTCGGATCCTCGACTCCACCCGAGCCGCTTCCTTAGCCAGAGCGGCCCGAGCACGCTCGGCTGCCTGCCGACTGCGTTCACCAACCGCCGGGGCACTGTCGATCCGCTGCCGGGTCTGCGCCTGCTCGTACAGGTCCCGGGCAATCCACCACTCCGTGTCGACCAGAACCACCCGGTTACGGATCTCGTCCAGCAGCAAGCCCTCGCGGTGAAGTGAAGAGTCCAGCACCGTGTCAACCGCCGCCTGGGCCCGGCCGAGCATGCCCTTGGCTTCCCGATCGAGCATCTCACCGGTGGTATACAGCCCTTTGTAGTCCTCGATGACGTGGAAGGGGTTGTTTCTCAGCTGTGTCACAGCTATACCGAGTTCACGCCGGTACCACAGGTACCGCTGTCCCACAGCGACCCAACAAAAAATGCCAGCGACGATCCCCAGCATGATGTCCCACGCCAGAAAGCCAAGGACGATAACGACCACACCCACTCCGATTGCCAGCTGCATTCTCGGGCTGCCGAAGTACTCCTTGGGCAACCGGGTGGGGACCAGGTCTTTCTGTTCCCCCTGCCTGATCGCCCATTGGAGGCGTTGCGCCTGATTTGTGGAGACATCAGGATGCACGGTCACGCGCCGGGGCGGCACACCCTTCTGAGGCCGGATCTCGGATTTCTTCTCGATCTCGTCGGAGGAGGCCTCAGCCGGATCCACCGTGGGAGGGGCCTCTGAATCCCCCTTCTCCGTGTCGAGCTCCAGGGCGTCCATAACCTCCAGGCCCGCAGCCGTCACGAACCACGGGCCCTGGGGTGAGAGGGTCACCAGGCCCCGTCGTTCAAGCGCCTGGGCCGTCTCCAGCGCGACATCGATGTCCAGGCAACTCCAAGCACGGTCACCCGTTGCGGTCAGGGTGTTGCCCATGGCATTCACCATGGCCCGTGACAGCTCGATCTCCCCACCGTTGGACAGGGTCAACCGCATGACGCCACACTCACTCTTCTCGAACCCCGGCACCGGCCACTCAGCTTATACAGCGCCCGTTCGGCCACGATGGGTGTCCCCTGTGGGCTGGGGACACCCGGCCAGGAGTCTGACTTCCTGGCCGACCGTCGAGGTACGGCCTTCCCCTGGAAGTCAACTGCTGCAGGCGGGGGAAGTGCCTGCTGACAGCTCCCCTCAGGCGGAGACCGGGCCCGGGGTGGGGGCCAGCGGGGCGCCCATGGCGTGGTAGCCGCCGTCCACGTGCATGACCGTTCCGGTGACGGCGCGGGCGGCGGGCGACATCAGGAAGAGGGCCGGGCCCGCCACCACGGTGGTGTCCTTGGTGTCCCAGCCCAGCGGGGAGTTGTCGGCCCAGGAGTCGGCGATCTGGGAGAAACCCGGGATGGAGCCGCCCGCGAGGGACTTGATCGGGCCCGCGGAGATGGTGTTCACCCGGATGCCGTCCGGGCCCAGGTCGCGGGCGAGGTAGCGGGCGGAGTTCTCCAGGACGGCCTTGGCCGAGCCCATCCAGTCGTAGACCGGCCAGGCGACGCTGGCGTCGAAGGTCAGGGAGACCACGCCCGCGCCCTCGGGGGCCTTGGCGAGCAGGTCGCGCATGCCCACGGTCAGGGCGGCCAGCGAGTAGCCGGAGATGTGGATCGCCTTGGCGACGTCCTCCCACTCGGTGTTGAGGAAGTTGCCGCCCAGGGCCGACTCCGGGGCGTAGGCGATGGCGTGCAGCAGACCGTCCACGTGGTCCCAGTGCTCGCTGATCTCCTTGGCGGTGGCAGCGATCTGTTCGGGGTCGGTGACGTCCATGGGCAGGACGGCGACCGGCTCCTTGGGCAGCCGCTTGGCGATGCGCTCGCAGATGGAGAAGGCGCGGCCGGGCGGGTTGGTCAGGATCACCTCGTGCCCCTGGTTCATGGCCTCCTCCGCGATCGCGTAGGCGATGGAGGACTGCGTGGTGATGCCGGTGATGAGCAGGTTCAAGGGGCTCCCCTGGTGGGCGGTGTTCGGGCTGGCAGTGGCAACGTATCGGCGCCGGGCGGGGTCCGTCTGCCGTGGAACGGCACAAAGAATTCAGCATGTGCTTTGAAGAGGTCCGCCAGCAGGAGAAGGTTCCCGCCGGTTTCCGGGAAAAACGGGCCGGGACGCGATGGGGTCCCGGCCCGCTCCGTGCTCAGACTCCGTCGGGGGGGCTCCCACGTGCCGCCGAGCCCCGCACCCAGGGAGCGGCGGGCCGCTTCGGTGAAGGCCGGCGGCTCCAGCTCACCCATCCCCTCGGCCAGGACGCCCGCGAGCGGTCCGGCACCCATGTCGGGCAGGTCGAGGAGGTTGCAGCGCATCGCCAGGTCCGCTTCCCCGGCCTCGCGCGGCCAGGAGCCCACCACGACCCCGGCGGGGACCAACCCGCGCGAGTGCAGGGCTTCGGCGGTCAGGGCGGTCGCGTTGAGGGTGCCCAGCCGGGGGTCGGCGACCACCAGCACCGGCGCGGACAGCAGTTCCGCGACGTCGGCGAGGGTCTCCCCGGCCGCGTTCAGCCGGACCAGCAGCCCTCCGGCGCCCTCCACCAGCACCAGGTCGTGTTCGCGGGCCAGGTCGAGGGCGCGGTCGGTGATCTCCCAGGCCGCCGGTCCCTCACCGCCGACCCGGGCGGCGGCCCGTGCCGGGGCGAGGGGGTCGGGGTAACGGACGGTCTCGGCGGTGGTCGCGCTCGGGACCAGGCGGGCGACGGCCTGTGCGTCGCCCTCCTCCCCCGGGCCCACCCCGGTCTGGGCGGCCTTGAGCACCGCCACCCGCCGCCCCCGGGCCGCGGCCAGCGCGGCGACGGCGGCCGTGGCCACGGTCTTGCCCACCTCGGTGCCGGTACCGGTCACCACGAGCACGTCCGTCACAGCTCCCCTTCCGGCCCCGGCTCCTCAGCCAGGGTCGCCTCGGTGGCCGCCAGCATCCCCTCGGCGATCCGGGCGACCTCCGTCTCGGAACACACGTAGGGCGGCATCGCGTACACGTGTTCCCGGAACGGCCGCAGCCACACCCCCGCTCCGATCGCCGCGCGGGTGGCCGCGCGCATACGCACCGGCCGGTCCAGTTCGACCACCCCGATGGCTCCGAGCACCCGTACCTCCCGCACGCCCGGCAGCTGCCGCGCCGGGGCCAGGCCCTTGCGCAGCCCCGCCTCGATCCGGGCCACGTCCCCCCGCCAGTCGCCCTCGGTGAGCAGTTCCACCGAGGCCAGGGCGGTGGCGCAGGCCAGCGGGTTTCCCATGAACGTGGGCCCGTGCGCGAGGACCGGGACCTCCCCCTCCGCGATCCCCCGGGCCACCCGCGCGGTGCACAGGGTAGCGGCCAGGGTCATGTACCCGCCGGTGAGCGCCTTGCCCACGCACAGCACGTCGGGGACGACCCCGGCGTGGTCGGCGGCGAACATCTCGCCGGTGCGGCCGAATCCGGTGGCGATCTCGTCGAAGACCAGCAGGATCCCGTGCTCGTCAGCGATCCGGCGCAGCTCCCGCAGGTAGCCGGGGTGGTGGAAGCGCATGCCGCCCGCACCCTGGACGACGGGTTCGACGATGATCCCGGCCAGTTCCCCGGCGTGTTCACGGGCCAGCTCAGCGAACTCCGCCAGGTAGGCGGGGTCGGGCGCGTCGTCGAACCCGGCGGGCGGTGCGGGCGCGTACACCTGGCCGGGCAGGACGTCGCCCCACAGCGAGTGCATGCCGCCTTCGGGGTCGCACACGCTCATCGCGTGGAAGGTGTCGCCGTGGTAGCCGCCCCGCCAGGTGAGGAAGCGGCGGCGGCCCGGGTTGCCGGTGGAGCGGTGGTACTGGAGGCACATCTTCATGGCCACCTCCACCGACACCGACCCCGAGTCGGCGAGGAAGACGTGTTCGAGACCGTCGGGGGTGATCTCCACGAGGGCCTCGGCCAGCGCGGCGGCGGGCGCGTGGGTGAGCCCGCCGAACATCACGTGGCTGAACCGGTCCACCTGGGCGTGCACGGCCGCGTCCAGGCGGGGGTGGCGGTAGCCGTGGATCGCCGACCACCAGGAGGACATGCCGTCGATCACGCGGTGGTGCTCGCCGTCCGACCACAGATCCAGGTGGACGCCTTCGGCCCCGGTCACCACGTAGGGGGTCTCAGCTGCGGGGACGGTGGTGTAGGGGTGCCACAGGTGCGCGCTGTCGGCGGCTCGAACCTGTGCGGGATGGGCCGTCTCGGTGCTGGTTCGCGACATGGTCCCCCATTCTTCCCCGCGCGCGAGCTCTGGCGCCCCCTACGAGTGAGCCAGGAATCCCCGCCGAATCTTTGTGGGCTTCCACTGGTGACTGCGCGCTCACGGACCGGCAGAGTCGTACATGCCTCCCTGGCACAACAAGGGACGGGCCGCCCCAGCGGGCTTGGCCGCTGCTGGGTCGGCCCGCCAGGGGTCTCTCCCCTGCGCGGTGACACCCGGTACCTTTACCTCGCGCACAAGTTTTCTGCCGTATCTCCCTTGAACTCGTCTGGCCCCGCGACCGGGTCGCCCCGAGCGCCCGGAGACGCGCCACCGAACTTTCCGAGGAGCTCTCACCCGCATGGAACGCCTCGACACCGGTACCCGCACCGCACGCCGTCCCTGGACCCTGCGCGCCACCCGCCCCGAGCCGGAGCCGCTGCCCGAGGGCCACCCCCTGGACTGGCTGGACCGGGCCGCCGAGGGCCGGGCCCGCGCCGGACTGACCCGCCGCACCGTGCCCCGCTCCCCCTCCGACGACCTCCTGGACCTGGCCGGAAACGACTACCTGGGACTCATGCGCCACCCCGCCGTGGTGGCGGCAGCCGCCGAGGCCGCCCACACCTGGGGCGCTGGCGCCGGGGGTTCGCGGCTGGTCACCGGGGACACCGAGCTGCACGGTGAGCTGGAGCGCGAACTGGCCGAGTTCCACGGCTCGGAGGCCGCCCTGGTGTTCTCCTCCGGGTACACGGCCAACCTGGCGATGGTGACGGCGCTGGTCACCCCGGCCGCCGAGGATGTCGAACCGCCCCTGGTGGTGTGCGACCAGTACAACCACGCCTCCCTGATCGACGCCACCCGGCTGGCCAAGGCCGCCGGTGCCCGGGTCGCGGTGTTCCGCCACGGCGACGCCGAGCACGCCGCCGAACTCCTGCGCGGAGGCCCGGGACGGCGGCTGCTGCTCAGCGACACCGTGTTCTCGGTGGACGGCGATCTCACCGACATCCGCTCCCTGGCCGGGGCCGCGCGCACCCACCGCGCGGCGCTGCTGCTGGACGACGCCCACGGGCTCGGGGTGGTGGGGCCGGGCGGGCGCGGCGCCGTGGGGGGTACCCCGCTGGGCGGCGCCGACGACGTGGTGGTGTCGGTGACCCTGTCCAAGTCGCTCGGTTCCCAGGGCGGCGCGATCCTGGGTTCGCGGCGGGTGATTCGGCACCTGGTGGAGACGGCGCGTACGTTCGTCTTCGACACCGGACTGGCCCCGGCGGCCGCGGGGGCGGCGCTGGCGGCCCTGCGGGTGCTGCGCGCCGAACCCGAGCGGGCCGAGGCGGTGCGGTCCCGGGCCCGCGAGCTGTCCGAAGGGCTTCGCGAGCGGGGGCTGGATACCAGCGATCCGGACGCCGCGGTGGTGTCGGTGCTGGCACCCTCGCCCGAAGAAGCGCTGGCCTGGCGCGCGGCTTGTGGGAAGGACGGGGTCCGGGTGGGCTGCTTCCGTCCGCCGTCGGTCCCGGACGGCCGTTCCCGGCTGCGCCTGACCGCCCGCGCCACGCTGGACAACACCGATATCCGCCGTGTTCTCGACGTCATCACGACAAACCGCCCCGGGTAGTCTGACGGGTGGACCAGGGTGTGTCGGACGAACACACCTCGCACGCCCGCGGATCTGGGAGGCGGTAGGCGACCGTGTCAGCGCGTGATGGTGACCCCCGCGAGCCCCAAGACCCTCAGGACCCTCAGGAGCAGGGTTCGGAGGGCGAGTCTCCGTCCCCCGGAACCGGCGCCACGGCGATCGGGAAGAAGGGGAAGAAGAAGTCCCCCAAGCGCCGCCGCCGTGCCCGCGTCACCCTGGTCACCGCGGCCGTCCTGGTCTTCGCACTGATGATCACCCTCGCCGTGCCCACAAGCCGCGACGCCCTCCTGCGCCTGTGGTGCGACACCACCGGCGGTGTGTGTCCCGCCGAACCCCTCCCCCCGATCACGGAGGAAGAGGAGGAGGACTGGCGGGTCCAGATGGAACCGGAGGAAGCCGCGCTGTGGGGCAACTACGTGGCGCTGGGCGATTCCTACTCCTCCGGCGACGGCGCGGGCGACTACGAGGAGGGCACCGCCGAACCCGGTGAGTGCTGGCGTTCCGAGCACGCCTACGCCAACCTCATCGAGCAGGAGTTCTCCTTCGAGGGTGCGCTGGGCTTCTACGCGTGCAGCGGCCACAAGGGCTCGGACATGCTCAGCCAGATCGGCACCCCCGAGTCCCAGCTCGAGCGGGTCACCGAGCACACCTCGCTGGTGACCGTCGGCATCGGCGGCAACGACCTCGGTTTCATCCCCGTCCTGCGCACCTGCATCGTGCGGATGCCGCTCCTGGAGCGGACCGCCTGCACGGACCAGGAGGACGAGGTAGACGAGAAGATGGACACCTTCGAGGAGACCCTCACCAAGGTGCTCACCGACATCCGCGACCGCGCACCGGACGCCCGCGTGCTGGTGCTGGGCTACCCCCGGCTCTTCCCCGAGGAACCGCCCGGCATGTACTACACGCTCTCCCAGGGCGACCAGCTGTGGCTGAACACCGTGGCCCAGCGGTTCAACGACCGTATCCGGGACACCGTCTACCAGGTGGACGGCGACATATACGGCACCCGCCAGGTCGGCAGCGTGGAGTTCGTCAACGTCTTCACCGCGCTGAAGGGTTACGAGGTCAGTGAGGACGACTCCTGGCTGAACGGCATCGTCCTCGGCCAGCTGGGTGAGGGCCTGCGGGTGGACCGGGCGAGCTTCCACCCCACCGCCCAGGGTCAGCGCTCCATCGCCGAGCGCGTGCGCCTGCAGATCGAGGAGGGCCCCGAACGTGTGCTGTTCACCTCCAGGGAGACCCTGGAGAGGGTCGACGCCGACGTACTGCACACCGAGCTCGGTGGCCCCCTGGACCCGGCCAACGTCGTGCCCGGCACCGAATCCGACGGGGACAGCGCCGACGACGAAAACGACGGTGAGGACGCTGACGAAGGCGACGACGAGGACGAAGGCACCGCCGACGCCGGATCCTAGGGCGGATGCCCCGCCTCGGCGATGAGTTCTCCCGGCCCGGAGAGTCAGTCCTGTTGTCAACCGATAGGAGGCACACATGACTCAACTGCTGAGGGTCCAGAACTTCAGCGTCTCCAGCGACGGGTTCGGCGCCGGCGAGGGCCAGAGTTTCGAAAGACCGTTCGGCGATGTCTCCCCGGAGAGGCTTTTCGCCTGGGCCGAGGCGACGGCGGGCTGGCCGAACCGCACCGACCCGGGAGGCAGCCGTGGGCTGGACGACTACTTCACCCGGGACTTCGCGCACAACATCGGCGCCGAGATCATGGGCCGCAACAAGTTCGGCCCCCAGCGCGGCCCCTGGAACGACCACGAATGGCTTGGCCCCTGGGGCGACGAACCCCCGTTCCACACTCCGGTATTCGTCCTGACCCACCACGAGCGCCCTTCGTTCACGCTCTCCGACACCACGTTCCACTTCGTCGGGGGCGGCCCGGCCGAGGTCCTGGATCAGGCGCGGAAAGCGGCACGGGGCAAGGACGTCCGGCTCGGCGGCGGGGTCGCCACCGTCCGGCAGTTCCTCGAAGCCGACCTGGTCGACACCCTGCATGTGGCGGTCGTACCGGAGAGGTTCGGGTCCGGGCTGCGGCTCTGGGAGTCACCCGACGAGCTGCTCGACCGATTTCACCTGGAGGTCGTGCCCAGCCCGAGCGGGGTGAGGCATCACCTGTTCTGGCGGAAGTGACCCGGAACTGGAAAACAGGCCCCGCCCGAATCGGATCCGGGCGGGGCCCCGTCGTCCCGCTATCGCCTGCATGCGGTGTTGCGCGCTACCGCTGCCGGGCCTTCTACCGTTTCTCGGCCTTGAGCTCGGCGATGACCTCGGCGAAGCGGTCCAGCCCCCAGTTGAGGTCCTCCTCGCTGATCACCAGCGGCGGGGACATCCGCACGGTCGACCCGTGCGTGTCCTTGACCAGGACCCCGTGCTCGGCCAGGCGCTTGCACAGCTCCTTGCCCGAAGCCAGTTCGGGGTCCACGTCCACCCCCGCCCACAGACCGATGCTGCGCGCCGACACCACCCCGTCGCCGACGAACTCGTCCAGCCTGCGCCGGAGCACCTCGCCCAGCTTGCGGGCGTTCTCCAGGTAGGGGCCCTCGGTCAGCATCCGGACGACCGTCGAACCCACCGCCCCGGCGAGCGGGTTGCCGCCGAAGGTGCTGCCGTGCTGGCCGGGCTGGATGACGCCGAGGATGTCCTCGTCCGCCACCATCGCCGAGACCGGCAGGATGCCGCCGCCCAGCGCCTTGCCGAACAGGTAGGCGTCCGGAACGACACCGGTGTGCTCGCAGGCCCGGATCGTGCCCGTGCGTCCCAGGCCCGACTGCACCTCGTCGGCGATGAACAGCACCCGGTTGGCGTCGCAGATCTCGCGGACCCGGGGCAGATAGTCCTCGGGCGGCACGATCACGCCCGCCTCGCCCTGCACCGGTTCGATGAGCACGGCCACCGTGGTGTGGTCGATGGCCTCCTCGATGGCCTTCGCGTCCCCGTAGGCCACCGAGCGGAAGCCCGGCGTGTAGGGACCGAAACCCGTCTTCGCCTCGCTGTCCGAGGAGAAGGAGATGATCGTGGTGGTGCGGCCGTGGAAGTTGGCCCCGGCCACGACGATGGTCGCCTGGTTCTCCTCGACGCCCTTGACCTCGTAGCCCCACTTACGGGCCACCTTGATGCCGGTCTCCACCGCCTCGGCGCCGGTGTTCATCGGCAGGACCTTCTGTTTGCCGACCATGTCGGCGAGAGCGCTCACCCACGGGCCGAACTGGTCGTTGTAGAAGGCCCGGCTGGTCAGCGTCACCCGGTCGAGCTGGGCGTGCGCGGCCGCGAGGAGGTCCGGGTTGTGGTGGCCGAAGTTCATGGCCGAGTACCCGGCCAGACAGTCGAGGTACTTCTTTCCCTCCACGTCGGTCACCCAGGCGCCACGGCCCTCGGCGATCACCACGGGCAGGGGTGAGTAGTTGTGTGCGGACCTCGACTGTGCGAGTTCGATGTGGTCCGCGCTGGAGAGTCCCTGTCCGCCGGGGTTTCCGACGGAGTCCTGCTGTCCCAGATTCTGGGTGGTCATCTAGCCGCTCCGATCACCATTGACCGATGTCAGACAGTAGATACCCACCGTGGAGCCCGGTAGAGCCCCCGCGGCGGGATCCCCAAGAGTTGAGCAGATGATCCGGTGAGCACACAAGGGGTGGCGGAGATCACCGCTCGGCGCCCGGGCCCGAAATCCACGCGTCACCCCGACCCGCACCCGCGCTGAGCGGGCACTGTCCGGCCGGTCCGCGGCAGGGGGTGACGGGGGGCGGTTACGCAGGTGACGCGGTACACAGCCCCTGCGGCGATCGAGGTCGTCCCTGAGGGGTACGTTCGCTCCTAACCAGCTACAGCCGCCGCGAGCCCGATGCGCCGAGGACGGCCGTTCACCATCGTCAGGGAGGTCATCAGACGTGCATCCTCACGCGTCCCCGGACACCCCCTTCTCCCTCGCCAACCTCATGGCGGCGGTGACCGACGCCGTCCCGGAGCGGATCGCGCTGGTCGCCGGTCCCCGGCGGCTCACCTACCGCGCCCTGAACGACCGTTCCACCCGGCTGGCCCGGCACCTGGTCTCGGCCGGTGTGCGCCCCGGCGAGAACGTGGCGATCCTGTCGTTCAACCGCGCCGAGTGGGTGGAGTCGTTCCTGGGTGTGCTGCGCGCGGGCGCGGTACCGGTGAACGTCAACTACCGGTACGTGGCGGGCGAGCTGCGGCACGTGCTCTCGGACTCGCACGCGGTGGCCCTGATCGCCGAGGACTCCCTGGCCACGACGGTGACGGCGGTCCTGCCCGATCTGCCCCGGCTGCGGCACGTGCTGCTGTTGGAGGACGGTTCGGAGCGCGACGCCTCGCTCGGCGGTGCGGACTACGAGGAGGCGCTCGCCGCGCAGGACACGGATGGTCCGGGCTCCGACGGAGTCGAGGAACCGGTGCGGCTCCCCGAGACCAGCGGCGAGGACCACTACCTGCTCTACACCGGCGGCACCACGGGCTACCCGAAGGGTGTGCTGTGGCGTCAGGCGGACATCTTCCGCGCCGCCGTGGAGCGGCGCGCCCCGGGCACCCCGCGCGCCCGGACCCCGCAGGAGGTGGCCGACCGCGCCGCCGCCTGCTTCCCGCAGCGGATGCTGGTGCTCGGCCCGCTGATGCACGCGGCCGGGCAGTGGAACGCACTGAGCATGCTGCTGTGCGGCAAGCGCGTCGTGCTGTCCACGGACCGCAGTTTCCGCCCGGACCGGGTGTTGGAACTGGTGCACCGGGAGGGTGTGCACGCGGTGCAGCTGGTGGGTGACGCGATGGCGCGCCCATTGGCCCGGCACCTGCTCACCGAGCCCGACCTGTGCCCCGAACTCACCTCGGTGCGCTCGGGTGGCACCCCGCTCACCCCGGCGGTGCGCGGACTGTGGCGGGCCTGGCGCGAGGACGTCGCCCTGGCCGACGCCTACGGGGGTTCGGAGACGGGCGTGTGCGGTTCGGCCACCGCCCCGGACACGAAGGACAGCGCCGCCGAGGAGCCCGTCACCACCTCCGCCGACCGGCGCAGCTTCACCATGGGCGGCAGCATCTCCGTGCTCGACGGCTCGCTGCGGCCGCTGCCGCCGGGTTCGGCCGAGGTCGGCCGGATCGCGCGCACCGGGCGGATCCCGCTGGGCTACTACAACGACCCGATCGCCACCGCGCGCACCTTCCCCACCGACCCCGAGGGGCGGCGCTGGGCGCTGTCCGGCGACTACGGCACGCGGGCCGCGGACGGCTCGATCGTGCTGCTCGGCCGGGGCAGCGTGGTGATCAACACCGCCGGGGAGAAGGTGTACCCCGAGGAGGTGGAGGCCGTCCTCAAGGCCCACCCGTCGGTCGAGGACGTGATCGTGGTGCCCTCTCCGGACGAGACGCTCGGCCAGCGGGTGACGGCGCTGGTGTCGCTGGCCCCGGAGGCCGCCCCGGACGAGGACGCGCTGCGGGCGCACTGCCGGATCCGTCTGGCCGGGTTCAAGGTGCCCCGGACCGTGCACTTCGTGGACCGGGTGCGGCGCACCGCGGTGGGCAAACAGGACTACCGGTGGGCCGCGTCGGTCGCCGGTGAGACCCCGGGGTCCCCGGCCTCCCCGCTGTCCGGTTCCGTCCGTAGCTGAGGCCTCCGGCCGGGTTTCTTTTTCGGACCAAGGACCCGACCCACCCATACCTGACCGAAACCCCGTTTTTTGGGGTGCTCAAACGCGTTTAGCTTCGTCGAGCGGCGCTAGACTTGGCGCTGCCCGGCCCGGGGCCTGACGGCTCTCCTCCCCCTCCACGCGGCCCGGGCGGCGAACATCGGCGCGGGCCCGGGCATCGGACCGGATGACGGTCGTCCTGGCGACCCGCGCACAACAGCACCCCTTTGACCGCCGGTCAGCCGTGGAAACGGGACCGGCGGCCCCATCAGGACGGAGGACGGCGCCCTCTCCCGGGACTCCCCGGGGCCGCGCCCGACAACATGGCCAAGTCAGTAGGCTCCTACATCTTCAACGCGGTGCGCGGCGGGGCCGTCGGCACCTCCGAGGCGCTGCCCGGTATCAGCGGCGGCACGGTCGCTCTGATCGTCGGCCTCTACGACAAGCTCATCGGCGGCGCGGGCCACGTGGTCAGCGGGATCAAGCGCTACGTCACCGACGTACCGCGGGGTCGCGGCAAGGACCGGGCCATGGAGCAGTTCCGCCAGGTGGACTGGTCGGTTCTGGTCCCCGCGCTCATCGGTATGGCCGTGGCCCTGGTGATGGCGCTCCTGCTCATCGCTCCGCTGGTCGAGGAGTACACCCAGTACGCCTACGCCGTCTTCTTCGGCCTCGTCCTCGCCTGCCTGTGGATCCCCTTCACCGGTGCGGGGCGCACCTGGCGCGCGGGACACTACCTGCTGGCTCTGGCCTTCGCCGCCCTGACCTTCTTCCTCACCGGCCTTCCCGGCGCCGACCTGCCCACCCACCCGGCCGTGGTCTTCCTGGTGGCCTCGGTGGCCATCTGCGCCCTGGTCCTGCCGGGCATGTCGGGTTCCTTCATCCTGCTGACCGTCGGCCTGTACACGCCGACCAAGGACGCGGTGGCGAGCCTGGACTTCGTCTACCTGGGTACCTTCGCCCTCGGCATGATCACGGGCCTGGCCGTCTTCGTGAAGATCCTCCAGTACCTGCTGGAGAACTTCCACCACATGACCCTGGTGGTCCTGACCGGACTGATGGCGGGGTCCCTGCGTGCCCTGTGGCCCTGGCAGAACGAGGAGCGGGAAATCCTCGCGCCCACCGACGTACCGGTGACGGTGACCCTGATGGTGGTCGGCTTCGCCGTCGTCGTCGCCGCGATCGTGTGGGAGCGGCACAAGCGGATCCAGCGCGAGGACGAGGTCGTGCCGCACAGCACCTCCGTCTAGGGAGGGCGCTTCGCCCCGGAAGACCGTCCGTTACAGTCGAAAACACCACAAACGAACACCGAGGCCGGGGCCGCGAGGCCCCGGCGGCGCGGGGTGCCGGAGAGAGTTCTCCCGGCTGAGAGCACACCCGTCGAACCTGCCCTAGTTCGTACTAGCGAAGGAACGCCAATGAGCGCGTACAACGTCGTGTCCATCGCCGGCAGCGACCCCAGCGGGGGCGCCGGCATCCAGGCCGACCTGAAGTCGTTCTCCGCGCACGGGGTCTTCGGGATGACCGTGGTGACGGCGTTGACCGCCCAGTCCACCCGCGGGGTCACCGGGGTGCACGGGGTTCCCGCCTCGTTCGTCACCGATCAGATGGACACCCTGTTCACCGACGCGACCGTGCACGCGGTCAAGGTGGGGATGCTGGCCACCTCCGAGGTCACCGAGGCGGTCGCGGCCGCCGTGGACCGCTACGAGCTGCCGAACGTGGTCGTGGACCCGGTGATGGTGGCCAAGAGCGGCGACCGGCTGCTACAGACCTCGGCGGTCGAGGCCCTGCGCACCGAGCTGGTGCCGCGCGCGGACCTGATCACCCCGAACCTGCCCGAGGCCGCCGACCTGCTCGGCACGGCCGAGGCCACCAGCCTCAAGGAGATGCGCGACCAGGCCGAACGCCTCCTGGAACTGGGCCCGCGCCGGGTCCTGTTGAAGGGCGGGCACCTGCCGGGTGAGGAGAGCGTGGACCTGCTGGTGGACGGGGAGTCGGAGCCGGTGGAGTTCCGCGCCGGGCGGGTGGACACCCGCAACACCCACGGCACCGGCTGCACCCTGTCCTCATCGATCGCCGCCCTGCTCCCGCAGCGACCGGACACGGTCACCGCGGTGGCGGACGCCAAGGCCTACCTCACCGAGGCCCTGCGCCGCGCGGAGGACATCGACGCGGGCGGCGGCCAGGGCCCCGTGCACCATTTCCACCTTTGGTGGTAGCAAGCACAGCCACCTTTGGTGGTAAAAAGCACAGTCACCAGTGCTGGTAGCAAAAGCAGCACGAGGGGGACCGGCCCGACCGGCCGGTCCCCCTCCTCATCCACCCCGTGAACGGACAGACGTGTGGCTCAACCCCGTACGTCGTCCATCATGACGTCCGGGTTCCGCCAGTCCGGATGTGCGAAGAACTTCCGGGTCTCGGCGGAGATGATCGGAGCCAGCAGGATCAGGCCGATCAGGTTCGGCAGGGCCATCAGACCGTTGGCGATGTCACTGAACAGCCAGACCGAGTCCAGAGTGGCCACCGAGCCGACGAAGATGACGCCGATGAACACCAGCCGGTAGGGCAGCACGAAGGTGCGGCCGCCCAGGAACTCCACACACCGCTCGCCGTAGTAGGCCCAGCCGAGCAGGGTGCTGAAGGCGAACACCGCGACGGACAACGCCACGATGTAGGCCCCGGCCGTGCCGAGCCCGGGGCTGATCGCGCCCAGTCCCTCGGTCATGGCCTGCGAGGTGAGCAGCGACCCGTCCTCGGGTTCCTCCACCTGCCACACCCCGGTGGTGATGATGACCAGGCAGGTCATGCTGACCACGATGATGGTGTCGATGAAGGTCTGGGTCATCGAGACCATGGCCTGACGGACCGGCTGGGTGGTCTTGGCCGCGGCGGCCGCGATACCGCCGGTGCCCAGGCCGGACTCGTTGGAGAAGATACCTCGGGCGAAGCCCATCTGGATGGCGAGCATGACACCCGCGCCCACGAAACCGCCGGTGGCCGAGGTTCCGGTGAAGGCGGACGCGAAGACCAGCTGGAAGGCGGGAAGCAGCGCGGCCCAGTTGGCGGCGAGCACGATCAGACAGATGCTGACGTAGCCGACGATCATGATCGGCACCAGGGCCGAGGTGACCCGACCGATGCTCTTGATGCCACCGAGGATGACGGCCCCGGCCAGCACCATCAGGATCAGGCCGATGATCCACGGGGCGACGCCGGTGACACTGTTCACCTGCTGGGCGACGGTGTTGGCCTGGGTGCCGTTACCGATGCCGAAGGCGGCGATGGCACCGAAGATCGCGAAGGAGACACCGAGGAAGGTCCCCAGGCCCCCCTTGATCCCGTACTTCAGGTAGTACATCGGACCGCCGCTCTGCTCGCCCTTGGCGTCAGTGCGGCGGTACTTCACGCCCAGCAGGGCCTCGCTGTACTTGGTGGCCATGCCGAAGATGCCGATGACCCACATCCAGAACAGCGCGCCGGGGCCGCCGATACCGATGGCCAGCGCGGCACCCGCGATGTTACCGACACCGACGGTGGCCGCGAGTGCGGTGCTCAGTGCCTGGTAGTGCGAGATGTCGCCCTCGACGGACGGGTCCTCCTTGCGGCGGACCAGAGCCAGCCACAGCGCGTGCGGCAGGCGGAAAAGCTGGAGGAGCCTGAGACGAATGGTGAGGTAGACGCCGACACCGAGCAGCAACGGAATGAGGACGAAGGGTCCCCAGATGATTCCGTTGAGGATGTCAGCCATCTCCAGGAGTTGGTCCACAGGGGATCTCCCTTTCGATGAGTGTGTGGGGCCGAGGAAGTCGTTGGAGAAACAGGGGAACCAACGTCCTCGGAATGACGTTGGCACTGGTAAAAGCCGCGCGATATCGGCAAAGAATGACACTGGTGCGTAACGAATGAATCACATGTGATCCACATGAACGTTGCGTCATGCAATGTTTTCTTCAGGGCGCACCGAACCGGTCAGTTCTCCTGCCCCTGGGGCGGTTCCTCCCCCTGGGCCAGTGCGAGTCTGCTGAGCGCCGCGGCGGCGGTCTGCGGGTCGGCGCCCTGCCCCACCGCCACCCCGAGCAGGTAGGTGGTGAGCGGTGCCGCGGGCCTGGCCACGGAGTGCGCGGCATCGCGGGCCAGATCGAGGATGCGGTCGACGTCGGACTTTTGGAGCGGGTCGGTTCCGGCGAGCTCCAACTCGGCGCGGACCAGCTCGGACCATTCCACGAGGGTCACCGGATGACTCCTTAGGGTGCGCATTTGATTACATGCAGCGATCATAGCCATCCCGGAGTCACCCGGCGGTCAGTTGGCCGTGCGGCGGTGTCACCACCTGATCGACCAACCCGCGTCAGCCCTTCGGGCGCGGTTCTCCCGCACGGCGATCCGGGTTCATTCCCCGACCCTAGCGTCAGAGGCAGCAAGACCTCGGCGTTGGGAGCCCTCGCATGTCCCCCGCATCCCCGCTCACCCTCCACCGCCCGCCGCTGCGCGTGGCGATCGTGACCGAGTCCTTCCTCCCTCAGGTCAACGGAGTCACCAACTCCGTTTGCCGAATCCTGGAACACCTCGCCGCCGAAGGCCACCAGGCCCTCGTCCTGGCCCCCGGTCACGGCACTTCCTCGTACGCGGGCTTCCCCGTTCTACGGATGCCCGCACTCCCCCTGCCCGTCTACCGCGACTTCGCCATGGGCCTGCCCGCCCGGCGGACGATGACCGCGGCGATCCGCGCCTTCGCCCCCGACGTGCTCCACCTGGCCTCCCCCGCGCTCTTCGGCGCGACGGCGGTGGAGGTGGCGCGCAGGTGGGCGCTGCCGACCGTGGCGGCCTTCCAGACCGATCTGCCGGGCTTCGTCGGGCGCTACGGCCTGCCCGGCTCCGAGGCGCTCTGGTCCCTGCTGCACCGGATCCACTCCGCCGTGGACCGCACCCTGGTGCCCTCCTCCGCCACCATGGAGGCCCTGTCCGACCGGGGGTTCCCCCGGCTCGACCTGTGGCGGCGCGGCGTGGACACCGTGCGCTTCTCCCCCGACCACCGTTCCGAGGAGCTGCGCCGCAGGCTGGCCCCGGACGGTGAGGCGATCGTGGGCTACGTGGGCCGCCTGTCCCGGGACAAGCGTGTGGACCTGCTCGCCCAGGTGGCCAGACTGCGCAACATCCGCCTGGTGGTGGTCGGGGACGGTCCGGACCGGGCCAGGCTGCGCCGACTGGTGCCCGACGCCGTCTTCACCGGCCAGCGCACCGGGGCGGACCTGTCGCGCCTGTACGCCGCCCTGGACGTGTTCGTGCACACCGGTGCGGACGAGACCTTCTGCCAGGCCGTACAGGAGGCGCTGGCCTCGGGTGTGCCCGTGGTGGCCCCGGCTGCGGGCGGCCCGATGGACCTGGTCGACGACGGACACAACGGGCTGCTGTACGCGCCGGACTCGGTCCGGGAGCTGCGGGTGGCGGTCGGCCGGCTCGCGCACAACGGCGAGGTGCGTGCGCGGATGGCGGGTCAGGCCCGGTCATCGGTGGCGCACCGGACCTGGGGCTCGGTCAACTCGGAGCTGGTGGAGCACTACCGTGCGGTGATCGCTCCCAGCCACGAGCTGGCGGCGGCGCGCCGGGAGCGGGTGGGGAACGTATAACGGGACCCTCCCTGGGAGAGATAGGGAGGGTCCCGTCGGTGGTGACCGCCTCACCCCGTATTCGAGAGACGGGCACGTATGTGGGGTAGCCCGGTCAGTGCACCGGCTGGGCGACCGCCTTCGGGGCCGGGATCACCGTGCTGGGCGCCTCGGAGAGCAGCGATCCCAGAACCTCGGTGAGCCGGTCCAGGTGGGCGCGGATCCACGGCAGAGCAAGCGGGTCCTCGGCGGACAGCGCCGCGTACCGCTTGTCCTCGGTGTCCCCGTACAGGAGGCTGGTGGCCACCCGCATGCGCAGGGCGGCGGAGCTCTCGCCGAACTCCACGGCGGGCAGCACGCCCATGCCGTACCGCTCCAGTAGGAGCCCGGTGAGCTCCGGTCCGGTGGTCACCCCGTGCAGGGCGGCCAGGCGCTCACGGACCGGCTCGAAGTCCGGGTAGAGGTAGAAGGCCGCGCTCGGGGCGGCGACGGCGGCCCCGGCCCGCGAGAAGACGTCGGCGACCGCTGAGGCGACGATGCCGTGCAGGCGGCGGCTGCGGTCGATGTGGTCGCGCAGCTCGGCGGGTTCGGTGAAGGCGTGCGCGGCCGCCTGCTGGACCGGCGCGGCCGGGCTGGACCAGATCTCGCTGGCCACGCCGAGCAGACCGCCGCGCAGGCGCCGGCCGATCTCGGAGTCGGGCAGGCGCAGGACGCCGATCCGCCAACCGCCCAGGGCGAGGTTCTTGCTCAGGCCGGTGGAGATGACGGTGCGCTCGGGTGCGTACTCGGCGGGGCTGTGCACGACGGCGCGGTCCGCGCCGCGGGCGTCCACGTGGACGAGGTCGCGGTAGATCTCGTCGGAGATGATGAGCAGGTCGAGCTCGCGGGCGACCTCGGCCAGGCGGCGCACGGTCTCGGCTTCGGCGACGGTCCCGGTCGGGTTGTCCGGGACGGTGACGACCACGGCGTTGACGGTACGGCCCTGCTCGCGGGCGGCGGTGACGGCGGCGTGCAGCAGGTCCGGCTGGGGTACGCCGCCCTGGCCGGTGGCGGTCGGCACCATGACCGGGCGCTGGCCCACCAGGCGGCTCTGCGCGGCGTAGCTGACCCAGCTGGGCGCGGCAATGGCGGTGTCGCCGCCGATCTCGAGAAGAAGGCTGTAAAGAAGGGGCTTGCTGCCGGGGCCGGCTATGACCGTGTCGGGGTCGGTGGGTAGGCCCCGTCGGCTCCAGTACCCGGCGGCCGCCTCGCGCAGGTCGGTCGAACCGGCGACGGGCCCGTAGGCGTTGGCCCCGTTGCCCGCCGTGAGCTGGTCCCGCATGACCGGGTGCACCGGCAGACCGGCCTCACCGAACCCGAGCGGCAGCACGCGCACCCCCTGGCGGCGCTTGGCTTCGAGGGCTTCGTTGACAGCGAGGGTGGCGGACACAGTGACGGTCATGGATGACTCATCTCCGGCTCTTCGTTGGGCGCTGGCCACCGGTTGAGCTGGGGTCGTGTCCAGCTGGTGACCTTTCACCCACCACCCTGCCCATGATCTTCCATCAGTACAAGCGAGTCTTTTCGATGCTGAGCTTAAGATGTCCTTATGCTCGATCTTCGCCGCCTTCAGCTCCTCCGTGAGTTCAGCGCTCGCGGCACCATCGTCGCGACCGCGAACGCCCTGGGCTACACGCCTTCGGCCGTCTCCCAGCAGCTCGCCACGCTCGAACGGGAGACGGGGGTCGCGCTCCTGGACCGCTCACCTCGGGGGGCCGAGCTGACCGATGCCGGCCAGTTGCTGGTGAACCAGGCCGAGGAGATCCTGGCGCTGGTGGAGGCGGCCGAGTCGGTGCTCGCCGAGCAGTCGAACATCGCCCTGGGCGTGGTGACCGTCACGGCCTTCCCCACGGCGGCGGTGGCCTTCGCCCCGCTACTGGCCCCTCCCCTGCGCAGCCACGAGGGCATGCAGCTGGTACTGCGGCAGACTCTGCTGGCGACCGGCACCCAGAAGGTGCGCTCCCGGGAGGTGGACATCGCGCTGGTCGACGACTGGACCGGCCAGCACCCGGGTCGGGGGCCGGACAGCGGACTGCGCCACGTGCACCTGCTGCGGGACCCCATGGTGCTGGCGGTTCCGGAGGAGCACCGGCTGGCCGACGGAAACGTGCCGCTGGTGCTGGACCAGCTGCTGGGAGAGTCGTGGATCGTGGCGCCGGAGGGCGAGCGCTCGCGTTACGGCACGGAGAAGCTGTTCGCTGAGGTGGGCGGGCTGCCCGCGGCCGCGTGGGAGTTCGAGGGTCTGGGCACGATCCTGAGCCTGGTGTCCCGGGGCATCGGGATCGCGGCGGTCCCGGCCCTGGCCATGGTGGGCGCCCCGGCGGGACTGGTGTACCGGCCGTTGCCCTCCTCACCGGAGCGGCACATCTACGCGGTACTGCGCCCGGCCTCACTGCGGCGCCCGGCTGTGCAGGTGACTCTGTCGGCCCTGCGCGAGGCCGCGCGCAGTGTGGAGGAGGAGCTCAGCCCCATCTCTCCGCGTGTCCAGGGGCCGAGATAGCGGGGCAGGAGGAGCTGGAGAAGGGGAGAGCAGGAAAAGGCTGTGGCCCGCCTCCGGTCGGAGCGGGCCACATCGGGTGTTCGGTCGGGTGTCTCCGGCGGCCTTGGGCGGTACCGGTCACGTGTCGTTTCTCCGTCGGCGCACCTTGTCGATCTTGCGGCGGAGCTTGCGACAGACATGGCGAGCTCGGTCGCGGTCGTCGCGGGCGTTCCACCAGCGCGCGTAGGCTTCCAGTCTTCTTTTGCGCAGGGACTCGAGCTCGGCCTCCATCCGGGTCACCCGGTGCTCCAGGTCGATGCGTTCACGTTCGAACGACGACATGTCACGCTCATGGAACCCCGCCTCACGTTCGGCACTGACCAGCCGATCCGTGAGGCCCTCGGTGGCGTTTCCGCCCCGGGCGATCCGGCCGACGCCGGCTTGTCCGCTGATGCCTTCGAACCACACAGTCTCTGGTCTTTCCCGAAGTGCCCCAACATCACCGATCGCTACGCAAAGAATACGGAAAGTGGCCAAAAGGGACTTTTTGCAACAAGTCCTTAGGCGACCATGACCCGTTCGACCGCCGGGCGAACCGTGCCTCGCCCCCGGACCCGGGTGTAGACCGCCTCGAACCGCTCCAGCGAACGGTGGTGGTCGTGTTCCAGCGCGATCTCCCGGCTCGCCCGCCCCAGCTGTCGGCCGGGGGCGCGTACCGCGTCGCGCTCCTGCAGGGCCGAACCGTGCGCCAGGGTCAAGGCTCCCGCCACGGCGATGAGGACGGACAACAGCATCAAAGACGCCGCTCCGTCACCGCTGAAGCGCTCTCCTCTGATCCCCGCATCGCCGTTTCCCCCGACCTTCGGTCCTCACCCGCGTGTGCTCCGGCGATAACGCCACCCCCGTCCTACCCGTAGCGCTTCCACTACCTCGGAGGTTGGGCAAGCACCCGGTGCAGGCGCTGTGCACCCCCGGTTTCGGCGCCGTGGGAATCCGTCCTCTGTTCCTACGTCTGCTTCGAAAGCCGGTGCGCCAAGAGCCTCCAAGGGTCAAGAGTGAGTATCGGGTGGCCCTGAACGGGGGTGGACAGAGAGACCGATTGCCCCTCGGGTCTGTGCCTGGCGTTCCTGGACATGGCACTATGTCCGGGATTGGTCTAGACCGGATAGGAGCAGTTACCCGTGCCTGAGAAACCCCACCCCGAACCCCTCTCCCTGGTCCCCCGCCCATTGGAGGTGAGGACCGACGGCCCTGGCGGCCTGACGCTGACCGCCGCCACCCGGGTCTCCGCCGACCGCGAGGCGCAGGGCACCCTCGCCTGGCTCCAGCGTGAACTCGGCGCCGCCACCGGGCTGCCACTGGCCACCGGCGACGAGGAGGACGCCCAGATCCGGCTGAGCGTCGACCCCGGGGCCGGACTCGGCCGGGAGGGCTACCGCCTGATCATCGACTCCGCGGGCGCGATCGTGGTCGGCAACGAGCCCGCCGGGGTGTTCTACGGGGTACAGACCCTGCGCCAACTACTGCCCGCCGACGCCTACCGCAGTACCTCCCTGGGCGGTGCGGAGTGGCGGCTGCCCGCGGTGAGCATCACCGACGCCCCGCGCTTCCGATGGCGCGGCGCCATGCTGGACATCGCCCGGCACTTCCAGCCCAAACGCGAGATCCTGCGCTTCATCGACCTGCTCGCGCTGCACAAGCTCAACGTGCTGCACCTGCACCTGACCGACGACCAGGGGTGGCGGGTCGAGATCCGCCGCTATCCGAAGCTGACCGAGGTCGCCTCCTGGCGCACCGAGAGCCAGGTGGGGACCAGTAAGCCGCCGGTCTTCGACGGGCGCCCGCACGGCGGGTTCCTCACCCAGGACGACATCCGAGAGATCGTGGCATACGCGGATGCCCGACACGTGGCGGTGGTCCCGGAGATCGACGTTCCCGGCCACTCGCAGGCGGCCATCCACGCCTACCCGGAGTTGGGCGAGGTCGGCGAGATCCCGGTCGGCACCCAGTGGGGCATCTTCGACGAGGTGCTCGCGGTCACCGACGACGTCCTGGAGTTCTACAAGAACGTCTTCGACGAGCTGATCGAGCTGTTCCCCAGCACGTACATCCACGTGGGCGGGGACGAGTGCCCCAAGACCCAGTGGAAGAACAGCCCCTCCGCCCAGCAGAGAATCAGAGAGGAGGGGCTGGCCGACGAGGACGAACTGCAGAGCTGGTTCATCCGACAGCTGGACGACCACCTCACCAAGCGCGGCCGCCGCCTGCTGGGCTGGGACGAGATCCTGGAAGGGGGGCTCGCCCCGGGGGCCACCGTGATGTCGTGGCGCGGCGAGGAGGGCGGTATCGCGGCCGCCCGCGCCGGGCACGACGTGGTCATGGCCCCCACGGCCAGTTCCTACCTGGACTACAAGCAGTCCAACAGCCCGGACGAACCGGTCCCCGTCGGTACTCTGCTGCGGGTCGAGGACGTCTACGAGAGCGAGCCGGTCCCCGCCGACCTCACCGAGGAGGAGTCCCAGCACGTCCTCGGCGCCCAGGTCAACCTGTGGAGCGAGCACATCGACTCCCAACGCAAGCTGGACTACATGGTCTTCCCCCGCCTGAGCGCTTTCGCCGAGAAGGTCTGGTCCGAGGGCGAGCGTGACTTCACCGAATTCGAGCCCCGCCTGAAGCACCACCTCGGCCGCTTGGACGCGGCGGGGGTCGAGTACCGACCCCTGGAGGGCCCCCGCCCCTGGCACACCCGCCCCGGCGTCTACGGCTGGGGCTACTACCCCGGCGAAGCACCCCCGGAACAAGGGCACGCCGCCGGCTGAAGGCTGATGCCCAGGCTGAGCACTGAGGGCCGAAGACCGAAGCGGAAACTCTGGACCCTGAGCCCGTAGGCCAGATTCGGGTCCCTGAGGTTCCGCCGGAGCCCAGGCCGAGCAGTGAGCCACGGCCCCGCCCGCCCGCAGTAGCCACACGGGCGGGGCCGGGTGCCTTTTCGGCCCTCTGTTCGAAGATGATCTTGCTACCAGGGGCTACTTCGGCGCCGATTTCGCTCCTGGTAGCAAGATCACCGGGGATACAGGGGTTTCGGAAGCAGCGGACAGCCCCAGGCGCGGGTTTCGGGTGCCACGCTTCCACGACACGCGGCCCGGCGCGCTACTCCCGTAGCTGTCGCTGTTCCGTTGCCGGGAATGACCGGCCGCGACATGCCCCGGAACCCCAAAGACGCTCACACCTCAGCAAGTCCGGAGGCGAGTAAACCTGGAGCCCCAGCAGCCCCGGTCCGCCAAGCTCAGCGCTTCAGCTCGCGGAAGTTCGAGACTTCGGACAGCAGGAGGACGCCTTCCCAGAGGCGGAGGGCGTCCCGTTGGTCCGGGGCGGTGTCCACCACCGGCCCGAAGAAGGCTCGTCGGGGTTTCCCGCCTGTGTGTTGAGGCTCGGTGAGCGCGAGGATGGGCGTGCCGACATCCCCCTCGACCGACCGCATCGCTTCTTCGTGTGAAGAGCGCAGCACGTGGTCGTTATCGGCGTGCCAGCCCGTGTCGGCAAGGTACTGGGGCAGGCCGGGTCCAGCCAGAAGTCGACGGTCCAGCGCTCCGCGTCCATGTGCCCTCCCCGGACCGTTCTCTTCGACGGAAGCTAGAAATAGGTCGCGATCGCCTCTGTCACGCGGTACTCGTCGTCCACCACCGGGATGACCTGCCAGCGGTCGAAGGCCGTGCACGGGTGCGAGATACCGAAGGAGATCAGGTCGCCGGGGCGCACGGACAGGTCGCCGGGGATGGTCAGGTAGGCGTGGTGGTCGTTGAGGTTGGTGACCTCCACTCCGCCTGCCGGGACCACGGTGCCGTCCGCGCGGCGGAGGATACGGGGGATCGGGAACCCCTGGTCGAAGTTGGCCTCGCGTCGCCCCATCGCGGCGATCGCCAGTCCGGGCTCGGGGGTGGAGGTGACCTGGGCCCAGAGTTCCAGGGCCCCGGCGAGAGCGTCGCCGCCTTCGGGCAGTCGGTTGTACGGGGTGGTCCGCCGGTACAGACCGTCGTCGTGGGCGACGTAGGCGCCGCTGCGCAGGATCGGCAGGATGTCTTCGCGGCCCCCGATCTCCTCGGCGACCACGTCGAACCACGCGCTGCCGCCCACGGAGAGCACCGGGCGCTCCAGGTGGTGTTCGGTGGCGAGCGCGGCGGAGTCGCCGAGCAGGTCGTTCAGGAAGCCGCGGACCCCTTCGGCGTCGCTGAGGGAGCCCTCGTAACCGGCGACCCCTGCTAGTTCGAGGCCCGGAGCGCGCACGACCTCACGGGCCACGTTCAGGACCTGTTCGCGGGTTCGACAGCCGGTCCTACCTCCGGGGGTTCCGCGCTCCACCATCACGCGGAGCGGGCGGCCGCCGTCGCGCTCGACCGCCTGGGAGGCCACGGACACCCCTTCGGGCGAGTCCGCGTAGAAGAGGAATTCGAAGCCGGGGTCGGCGTCGAGTTCGGCCGCCACCCAGCGCAGGACCTTGGGGTCGAGGAGTTCGTTGGCCAGCAGGATCCGGTTCACGCCGAACCGTCGGAAGTCCAGGACCTGGTTGGCGGTGGCGGCGGTGATCCCCCAGGCCCCCGCGTCGAGCTGGCGCTGGGTGAGCACGGGCGACATGGCGGTCTTGCCGTGCGGGGCGAACAACAGTCGGTGGCGCTCGGCGAACTCGGCCAGGGCGGCGATGTTACGGTCCAGCGCGGAGGCGCGCAGCACCATGAGCGGCCAGGTGAACGGACCGGTAAACAGGTGGTCCCCCCGCGCGGCGAACTCGTCGAGGGTGACGGGCTCACCCGGCCACCACAGGCCCTTGGTGCGCCAGTCCACGAGTTCCTGGGGGATGGAAAGCCGGTCGCTCACGTGGTCTCCGCTTCCTGATGGGGCTTCGGTTCGCCATTGATCATCCCATTGGGCGTACTGGAAATCACCCTGGCAAAGGTCCGGAATTCGACTCCTTGCAGGAGGAGGACCCGCCCGGCGGTGCGGGCGGGGCCGGTGACGGGCCGGCTAGTTCGACACCAGTTCCAGGTCCTGCTCCTGCGCCAGTTCCGGTTCCTCCTGCTGCTCCTGCTGCGCCAGTTCCTGCTCCTGCTGCGCCGCGTACTCCCGAGCCGCAGCCGAGGTCCCGGCGAGGAACTCCGCGACGGCTTCCTGCCCCACGTCCGGGAAGTCCGTGATGAATCCGTCCACACCCATCTCCAGGACCTGGCGCATCCTCGCGGGGTCGTTGATCGTGTACGGCATGATCTCCAGCCCCGCGTCGTGCACCGCGCCGACGTAGTCGGCGTCGATGGTGGTGTGGTTGGGGTTGATCATGTGCGCCCAGGTGTACTGGCCGATCTCCGCTTCCGGAACGCGCCCGAGCAGCGCGTGCGGGATCGAGGGCAGGAGCCCCTTCGAGACCCGCGTGGAGTCCCAGTCGAAGCTCTGCACCACCAGCCGGAAGGGTTCGTCCGGCGCGTTCGGAACCAGCCAGTGCGGGCGTCTGGCCAGTTCCACGGAGATCTGGTGCTCGATGCCCGGGTAGAGCGCGGGCTTCTTGATCTCGAGGAGGAGGTTCATGTCGTAGGAGTGCAGGAGGTCCAGGGCCTCGCCCAGGAGCGGCACGGGCTCGCCCGCGAACTCCTCGCTGAAGGACGACCCGGCGTCCAGGCGCTGGATCTCGGCGAGAGTGAAGTCGGCGAGGTCGTAGGAGGCGCGCCCCGGGAAGACCTCGGCGACGTCGGTGGTGCGGTCGAGCCGGGTGTCGTGCATGAGCACGAGGTGGTCGTCGGAGGTGAGCTGGACGTCCACCTCCACGGTTTCCGCGCCGAGCCGGTACGCCTCGTCGATCGCGGCGAGGGTGTTCTCGGGTGCGTATCCGGAGGCACCTCGGTGGGCGACCGCGATGAGGGGGCGGGACGGCGGCAGCTGCTGGGGAGGAAGGGCGCCAGCCTTGCGGGTGACCTTTTCGGCGGTGGCCTCAGCGGTGGCCTCGGTTGCGGTGTCCGCTTGTTCGGCGGCCGGGGCCGCGAGCGCGGAACCCGATCCGACAGCCAACGAGAGTGATACGGCTCCGACTACGAATCCGATGCGGTGGTGCACCGAGCCTCCCAAGTACACGTGGACTGGCCGACTGCTACCTCAGGGTGAGTGCGTTTGGCGACCGTACGGTGACCGTCCGCGGAGCAGTCGGTGATCCGCCGCCCATCTTCTGGTGGCCGCTCTCATCGACTGACTCATCTCGCCCTATGCATGTATTTGATTACTTCATGTCCGATTTTTGACTGGATGCCCTCTCGATAATTACGTAGAGTCCTGAAAGCATCACCAGTAGTAGTCGATGGGAAGGAACTCTCATGCGCAAGCACCACACGAGGTGGGTCGCGCTCTTCAGTGCCGCCGCGATCTCCACGACGGGCCTGGTCGGCCTCGCCGGGCCCGCGGCCGCCGACGACAAGGACACGAGGGCGTTCAGCTGGCCGGTGGTGCGCCAGGGCGTGTCCACCTACAGCGTCGACGGATACGACATCGCCTACCTGCCCGCCGGTCTGGAGCGTTACGGCATCAACGCCTCCTCCACGACGGACCGTCAGGGGAACAGCCAGTCCCAGCTCTCCTGGATGCAGGGACCCGACCAGCTGTACGGGCGGGTGGCCGTGCTGCGTTCGGAGAGAATCCAGGACCTGGAGGACCTGCGCGAGGGACGCTACAGCCACCTCGCGGACAGCTCCCTGGAGGAGCTGGAGGCCGGTGAAGCCTTCGAACACGGCGCGTACCTGTCCGAGGAGACCGGCGACCTGTTCTGGATGCAAAGACCAGGCGTAGCGATAGCCACCCATCTCCAACCGGAACGATGGGAGGGCCGTGAACTGCTGAAGCTCGCCGAGGCCATTACCGAGGAAGCCGGTGTGGAGGAGGTCGAGACGGAGGAAGAAGCGGAACCAGAGGAAGCAGACGAGGCCGAGGCGGAGGACGCTGAGGCCGAGGCCCCGACCGACGAGGCTCCGGTTGAGGAAGCCCCGGTTGAGGAGGTCGTTGACGAGGACGGCGCGGATAAGCCCGCCGACCCGGTCCAGGAGATCCCGGTCGACGAGGTGCCCACTGACGAGGACGCCAACGACCAGACCCCGGTCGACGAGGCTCCCGCCGAGGAGGACACCACCGACCAAACCCCGGTCGACGAGGCTCCCGCCGAGGAGGACACCACCGACCAAACCCCGGTCGACGAGGTCCCCGCCGAGGAGGACACCACCGACGAAGCCCCCGTGGACGAGGAGGTCGTCGACGGGGACGAGGTCGGCGAGATCACCCCGGTCGAGGACCTGGAAGAGGTCGCTCCCCCGGTGGAAGCCGACCTTCCCGACGGGGCCTCCTCGCGGGAGGTGAAGACCTGCCTGACGGAGCACTTCGTTGACTTCCGTTCCGGCCAGACCGACCTGGACTCGGCGCAGATGACCCAGACCAGTGGGAAGTTCATCGAGAAGGCGCTGTCCAAGGACGACCTCGACGACGCCGAGCGCGACCGCCTGCTCGCCACGGTCTGGTACTACGGCGACGAGAGCGACAAAGCGGCCGCCACCAACGACTGCGCCCGACAGTTCGACATCGAACGCAGCGAGGTCGAGGACGTGCTCGCCGAGATCTCCCACCTGATCGGGCAGATCATTCAGGAGGCCAACGAGAGCCTGTCCCAGGCGATGGACGAGGTCGAGAAGGCGACCGGCGAGGCCGGTCAGGTCACGGACCCGGTGGACGCCGAGGAGTGGGCCAAGCTCTGGGAGTCCCTTCCGTGGACCCTCCCCGAGGAGACCTCCTGACCTGACGTCTCACTGAGGCGCCGTCAAGCAACACACACGTAAGCAGCACACACGCAAGCACTACACACGGATGAAGCCCGGTCGTGACCGTATTCCGGTCATGACCGGGCTTCGTCTTGACCCGGAGTGCTCAAGACTGGTGACCAAAGACCCGAATCGCCCGAACCCGCAGCATGAGACCCAAGTCATGCTGTACCGTCACCCTCGTTCGGCCGGTGTCTGACGAGGATCCGGCCAACACCCCCGGATCGGTGGCGACCCCGCCGTACCCCCACCCGCAGGAGGACAGCACCCATGCCCGGCTTCACCACACGACCCCAACTACGCGGCGACTTCGGCATGGTCGCCTCCACCCACTGGCTGGCCAGCGCCACCGGGATGTCCGTTCTGGAGCGAGGCGGAAACGCCTTCGACGCCGCCGTCGCCGCGGGTTTCACCCTCCAGGTCGTCGAACCCCACCTGAACGGCCCCGGCGGTGAGGTCCCGGTCGTCTTCAAGGCACGGAACGGCTCCCCACGCGTGCTGTGCGGGCAGGGCGTCTCCCCCGCCACGGCGAGCATCGAGGCCTTCGAGAGCCGGGGGCTGGACCGTATTCCCGGCAGCGGGGTCCTGGCCGCCACCGTCCCCGGGTCCTTCGACGCCTGGATGCTGCTGCTGCGCGACCACGGCACCATGTCCGTACGCGACGTCCTCGACCACGCCATCGGGCTGGCCGAGCGTGGCTACCCCGTTCTGGACCGGATCGCCGCCGCCATCCGGACGCTCTCGCCGGTCTTCTCCCGGCACTGGGCGGGTTCGGCCGCCGTCTACCTGCCGCACGGCGCGGCCCCCGCCGCCGGTTCACGGCTGCGCAACCCCGCCCTGGCGGCCACCTACCGCCGCATCGTCGCCGAGGCCGAGACGGTGGGAGAGGGCCGTGAAGCGCAGATCGAGGCGGCCCGGCGCTCCTGGTCGCAGGGTTTCGTGGCCGAGGCGGTCGGCGCCTTCCTGGCCGGGCCCGTGCCCAACGGGGTCGGCGAACCCCAGCAGGCCCTCTTGACCGCGCAGGACCTGGCTGACTGGAGCGCGAGTTACGAGGATCCCGCCAGCGCCTCCTACGGCTCCCACACCGTGCACAAGACCGGGCCCTGGGGCCAGGGCCCCGTCATGCTCCAGCAGCTACGGATGGCCGAGGCCCGCGGAGTGGGCGCGGACGCGCACGAGGGGGTCAGCGCGGACTTCGTGCACCGTAGCACCGAGATCGCCAAGCTCGCCTTCGCCGACCGCGAGGCCTGGTACGGCGACCCGGACTTCTCCGATGTCCCGATCAAGGAGCTGCTGAGCTCGGACTACGCCGCCGAGCGGGCCCGCCTGATCGACGACGGCCGGGCCTGCCTGGATCTGCGCCCCGGCTCACCGGGCGGCCGCACGCCGTTCCAGCCACCGGTGTACCTGCCCGGGGAGACCCCGGGCGACCGCACCACCGGTGAGCCCACCGTCCGCAACGCCTCCGGTGTCCAATCCACCGACCTGCGCGGGGACACGTGCCACGTGGACGTGGTGGACTCCGAGGGCAACATGGTCTCGGCGACGCCCAGCGGCGGCTGGCTCAGCAGTTCGCCGGTCATCCCCGAACTCGGTTTCCCCCTGGGCACCCGGGCGCAGATGTTCTGGCTCGACCCGGCCTCCCCGAACGCCCTTTCGCCGCGGCGTCGGCCCCGCACCACCCTTTCGCCCACCCTGGTGACCCGGTCGGACGGCGAGGCCGTTCTGGCCATCGGCACGCCCGGTGGCGACCAGCAGGACCAGTGGACCACCACGGCACTGCTGCGCGTCCTCAACGGGGTGGACGACCTGCAGGAGGCCCTGGACACACCGATGTTCCACACCAACGCCTTCCCCAGTTCCTTCCACCCCCGCGAGACCGTGCCGGGCGACCTGGTCGTCGAGCCCGGGGTGGGCGAGGAGGTCGTCGAGGATCTGCGCGCCCGCGGGCACCGGGTCCAGGTGGCCGACGAGTGGTCGCTGGGCCGTCTGGCGGCCGTCGCCCGCGACCCGGAGAGCGGTGAGCTGCGCGCCGCCGCGGACGCCCGGGGCGCCCAGGGGTACGCGGCCGGGCGCTGACCCGAAGGGAGACGAAAGCGCACGGAAGTCCCCTCTCGCTGGACAGGAGGGGACTTTGTGGCGGCCTGCGGGTACTTGCATGGCTTGAGTCAAGCTCTTGCCAAATCGGCCGGTCACTGCTTATGTAGACCTGTGCGACGGGACACCCGGCCCAGGGCGTTTTCGCGGAGGCTGCCCCGTCACAACTCCATACCACCGAAAGGGTCGACCACCGCTGTCTCCCCCTCCCTCAGCGGCGGCCCTTGTCCCCCCTCCTAACCGAGGCCTGCCTTCCCCTCCCGGCGGTTTTTCGGACATGGAGAGATGAAGGGCCGTGGCGTTTTCTCCCCAGATGACGCCGCGGCCCTTCCTCGTGTGCGCACCCTCCCCCGTGCCCGGCTCTTTCTCCGTGCCCAGCTCTCTCCCCGTACCCGGCCCCTTCCTCGTGCCCGGCCCTTCCTGGTTCACAGATACGGAAAAGGCCGTGGCGCCACCGGAAGGGTGTGGCCACGGCCCTGTTTCGTTGTTCGGGTCCGTGCTCGGGGTCAGGTGTTGACGCGCACCGCGCCCGCGTAGTTGGCGGTCCGCACCGAGGTGACCCGAACGTCCAGGCCGGTGCGCGGGGCCTCCAACATCTGGCCGTCGCCCAAGTAGATGGCCACGTGCGAGATGTAGTTCGGCGCGGTCGGGTCCGAGCGCCAGAACAGCAGGTCGCCGCGTTGGAGGTCGTCCCACTCCACGCGCTGGCCCGCGTTCCACTGGTCATGGGTGACGCGCGGGATGGACACGCCCGCCTCGCGGAAGGCCCACTGGAGCAGCCCGGAGCAGTCGAAGCCGACGTTCGGGGTGGTGCCGCCCCACACGTAGGGCACGCCCAGCTGGGTCTCGGCGTTGGCGATGACCCGCTCGATCACCGTGGAGGGCACGGCGTCGCCGTCGACCAGCGGTTCGGGGGCGTCGGCGACCAGCTGGAGCGAGGCGTCCTCGCCGAGGATCTCCTCGAGCTCCTCGTGCAGGTCCCACAGGTCCGTGTCGGGGGCGGAGATCACCAGGGCGTTGCCCTCGGGCATGCCCAGTTCACGGGAGAGTTCGCGGGAGACGAGGGCGTCGATCCCAGCGATTCCGGAGGTGGCGTGGGTCCACACCTCCAGGGGCACCTCGCCGTTGCCGCCGGCGAGGGTGACCTCGCTGCCGATGTCCAGCTCGCGTTCGGTGCCCACCTCCTTGGAGAGCGCGATGTGGCCCTCGGCGACACCCTGCCAGATCTCGTCGGACTCGGCGGAGGGCTTGGGGGCGTGGTTGCGGAAACTGGACGGGTTGACGCCCAGCACCGAGGTGGGTTCGCCGTCGATCTCCACGCGCGCGGCGTCGACGGTGAGGACGTTCTCCACCCCGTCGATGTCGCGGACCGCGTCGACGGCCTCCCGGGGCAGTTTCTCAGCGGCCACCGCGAAGTACTCGACGGAGCGCGCCTCGCGGAAGGGGGCGACGTAGGCGTCGCGCTTGAGTTCGGCGACGTCCGCGGTGTCGGGGGCCTCGGACTCGGCGGTGTCGGGGGTTTCGGTCTCGGGGTCGGTCGCTCGGGGCACGGAGCCGCTGGGGGCGGCGAGCTCGGGCGCGACCTGCTCGGAGAGGGGCGGGCGGTCCTCGACGACGGGGGCGGCCATCGCGGGGGTGGCCCCGAAGGCCGTGAAGGCGACCGCGAACGCGGCCGTGGTGCCCGCACATGTTCTGAGACGGTTCCGCACGGGGGTCAATCACCCTTTCTCTGACCGCGGCGGGCAGGGGAGCCGCTGCGGCGCACGGCCTTCGATAACACTGTTCGCGTCCAAGAATGGGTGTACCTGGACGCGTTTGCAAGATGCCCACGCCGTCCGATACCGGACGTCCACCTTTCAGCGGCTTGTCCGTTCCCCGGATGACTCATGGTTTTCGGCCTGGGATCAGCGATCGGCATAACATTCCGTGACCGACACCGCGAGGGGGAACCGGACGGGGGTCTCGCCGAAAAGGATCTCCCTGGTCCGGCTCTGGGCCCGCTCGATCGCCCGAACCGTCTCCTCGGCGAGCTCCGCGGGCACGTGCAGGACGACCTCGTCGTGCACGAAGAAGACGATTCCGCCGCCCTCGGGGGTCTTCGGCAGCTCTTGGCGCAGCGCGGCGAGCAGGACCAGCGCCCACTCGGCGGCGGTGGCCTGGACGACGAAGTTACGGGTGAACCGGCCGTGCGCGCGGCGCCTTCGGTCACCGTCCGTGGCCGCGACGGTCGCCGCCCAGTCGACCGGCGCGGGCGAGGTGCGACCCAGCCAGGAACGGACGATCCCGCCGCCCTCTCCGGTACGGGCGGCGGCGTCCACGTGTTCCAGGGCCCGGGGGTAGAGGCGGCGCATGGTGGCCAGCAGCGGGGCGGCGTCGCCGGAGGTCTGCCCGTACATGGCGGCGAGCATGCCGATCTTCGCGCGTTCGCGGTCGTCGCCCACGTGCACGGCCAGGCGGGCGTACAGGTCCTCCTCCGCGGCGGCGGCCGCGAGGGCGTCGTCTCCGGACACCGCGGCCAGCACGCGGGGTTCGAGCTGTCCGGCGTCGGCGCGGACCAGCACCCAGCCGGGGTCGGCCCGCACGGCGCGGCGGACGGATTTGGGGATCTGGAGCGCGCCGCCGCCCCGGGTGGCCCAGCGCCCGGAGACGACCCCGCCCACCACGTAGTCGGGCTGGAACCGGCCCAGCCTGGGCTCCCCGTCCTCCCCCGGCAGTTCCCGCACCCAGGTCTCCAGCCAGGCCCAGCCGTTGGCCGAATGCAGTCGGGCGAGCTCCTTGTAGCGCAGCAGCAGGGGGACCAGCGGATGGTCGACGGCCTCCAGAACCCAGGAGCGGGTGGACTCCACCGGGTGGCCGACCCACGCCATCGCCTTGAGGACCTGCGCGGGCGAGTCCGGGTTGACCTCGTGACCGACCACCTCGCCGATCCGCGCGGCCAGATCAGCGAGTACCGGCGGCCGCTCCCCCGCGCGCGGCCGCGGCCCGAGGATCTCGGTAAGCACCTGGTCGTGGACGTCGCGGCGCCAGGGCAGCCCGTCGTGGCTCATCTCCACGGCGGCCAGGGCCCCGGCCGACTCCACCGCGACCAGCAGCGCCATCCGCCCGGGCTCGGGGAGATCGGCGATGCGTCTTCGCTGATCGGTGTGGACCTCCACCAGGGCGACGAGCCGGTCGGTACCGGGCGGCAGCGTGGAGCGGTCGGCCTCGAACAGCGCCGGTTGCGCGGCCGTGCCCTCCCCCAGCGGCCGGGCCGGGTCATCGGGCACGGGCAGGTCGTGCAACCGCGCCCAGGCCGCGCCCAGTGAGTGGGGTTCGGAGTGCCGCGCCTCGTACCCCAGCAGCAGGGCTTCGGTCAGCGCGGCGTCATGACAGCGCGCCACCCGCACCCCGGCCCGCACCAGGTCGGGGTAGAGGTCCTCGGTGTCCGCCCAGACCCACCGCGGCGGTTCGGCGGAAGCCTGCTCGGCCTCCCGCACCGCAACCGTGAGGTCCCCCACTCGGCGCACGGGAGCGACCGGAGTGGTCGGAGCACCCTCACCCAGCTCCGCCAGCCACCCCCCGCCGGCCCCGTCGGCGACCACCGCGATCCGCATGCCATCAGTCTCCCCCGCGGCACAGACATTCGGCTTTCGTCGATTCTGTACAGACTTCACGCCAGTTTTTGCCCATCATGGAGGGCATGACGACCGTGCCGCTGACCGAAGCCCGCGACCGCCTGTCCGAGCTGATCGACGAGGAAGAGCGCACCGTGCTCGTCAGCGCCATCGAACACCTGGCTGACGCGTACCGGTCACGCTGAACCTTGAGGCCCTGCCCGCGCCCCAAGGTCTGGCGCGCCCTACTTGCCGGGGCGGACGACGTTGGCCAGAGGTTCCCCGGCTGCCCAGCGGGCCAGTTGGCTGTCCATGAAGGCGCGGGCGCGCGGGTAGAAGGCCGCGGAGCCGCCCGCCACGTGCGGGGTCAGGTACACGCCGGGGGCGTCCCAGAGCGGGTGTTCCACCGGAAGCGGTTCGGGGTCGGTGACGTCCAGGGCCGCGCGGACCCGGCCGTTCTGGGCGAGCAGGGCGTCGGTGTCCAGGACCGCGCCGCGGCCGACATTGACCACCAGGGCGTCGTCGCGCAGCAGGGCGAACTCATGCGCGCCGAACAGGCCCCGCGTGTCCTCGGTGAGCGGGGTGACCAGGACGACGATGTCCACCTCGGGCAGGAGCACGTGGAGTTCGTTGACCCCGTGCACGTCCTCTTCCGGGCGGGCCTGGCTGGCCACCCGGACCACCTCGGTCTCGAAGGGCAGCAGGCGCGCCTCGATCGCCTGGCCGATGCTCCCGTAGCCGATGATCATCACCCGGGAGTCCGCCAGGGAACGCTGCGGGACCGAACCCCAACGGTGTTCGCGCTGGTCGATCGCCCACCGGGGCAGGTCGCGCTGCGCGGCGAGCATGAGCGCGAGCGCGTGCTCGGCGGTGCTGGCGTCGTGCAGCCCCCGGCCGTTGCACAGGGTGACGTGGTCCGGGAGGAGCCCGAGGACCTGTTCGTACCCGGCCGAAACCAGCTGCAGAACCCTGAGCTCGGGCATGCGCGTGATGATGTCGAGCCGCTCGTCGACGCCCTGGGTGGAGGGCGCGTAGGGCACTTGGTAGAAGGTGACGTCCGCCAGCCCCTCTTCCGGGGCCGGTCCCCCCGCGTAGAGGTCGACGTGGAGCGCTTCGGGCGCGTTGTCCCTGTTCTGCTCCCACTGCACCAGTGCTCGGCCGCCCATGTCGTGCGTCCTCCCTGTCCTCGGTCCGTGTCACGCGCCACACTACGGGCTCGTCGGAACCGAGGCGGGGTCGTTGCCTGACCGGACCGGCGTCCAGCCCCAGCTCGGGCTCGGTGGTCCCGCTCAGCCCAGGTGCTCCCGGGCCGCCACGTTGCTGAACCTCGAGAGCTCGTAGCAGGCGATGGCGGCCGCGGCGGTGACGTTCAGGGAGTCGATGTCGCGGTCGGCCATCGGGATGTGCACGCGGGAGGTGGCCCGCTCCAGCCAGCGTGAGGACAGCCCGTCGCCCTCGGTGCCCAGCAGCAGCCCCACCCTGGCGTCGGCGTCGAGGCGGTCCATGGCCTCGCGTATCGGCAGCGAACCCTCGCCCGGGGTGAGCGCCATGAGGTCGAAACCGGCGTCGCGCAGGGTGTCCAGGCCGCCGTACCAGTCGTCGAGGCGGGTGTAGGGCAGGGTGAACACCGCCCCCATCGACACCTTCACGGAGCGGCGGTAGAGCGGGTCCGCGCAGCGCGGCGCGAGGACCACCGCGTCCACGCCCAGCCCGGCGGCGCTACGGAAGATCGCGCCGACGTTGGTGTGGTCCACCAGGTCCTCCAGCACCACGATGCTGCGAGCCCTGGCCAGGGCCTCCCCGAGCTCCGGCAGGGGCTTGCGGTGGTAGGCGGCGAGCGCTCCCCGGTGCAGGTCGAAGCCGACCACGCGTTCGGCGGTCTCCTCACTCACCACGTACAGCGGCGCCCCGGAGGCAGCGACCACGTCGTCCAAGGCCTCGGCTCGGCGTTCGGTGAGCAGGAAGCTGCGGGGGACGAACCCGGCGGTGGCGGCTCGGCGGATCACCTTGTCGCCCTCGGCCATGAACAGGCCGTGCTCGGCCTCCAGGTGGCGGCGCAGGTTGACGTCGCGGAGCCGGGTGTAGTCGGCCAGACGCGGGTCGGCGGGGTCACTGACCCTGATGACATCCATGGTCAGCGATTATCCCGCAGCCCGAACCCCCCGGCGCCCTTCCGATTCAGGCGATCTGTTCGGTGACGGCGCGCAGCCGCTGCCAGCGGGCCTCTTCGCAGGAGCCCTTGCGGGAGAGCGTGGTCTCGATCTCCGCGCCCTCCCAGACGCCCTCGATCATGGCTTCCTGCGGGCCGTACACCTTGTCGGTGCAGACCGTGCCCTCACGGACCTCGGTGAACAGTTCGCCCGCGGAGACTTCGCGCGGCTCCCCGTTCTCGTCGGAGTCGGGGTCACCGGCGGTCGGGTCCCCGGCGAGTTCCTCGGCGGCCTCGGCCATCACGGCGCAGGGCTCGGGGTCCTCGGCGAGGTCGCCGGTGCAGTTCAGGGTCTGCACCCAGGCCAGGCCCCGGTCGCTGACGTGGATGCGCAGGTGGCCGACGGGACCGGAGCCGTCCTCCGACTCCTCCTGGGGCTCGATGGCGCTTCCGAGCACCTCCGGGCTGGCCGCGTTCGTGGTCTGCACGTCCTGCGGTGGCAGCATCGACGGCCCGACCAGCACGGCGTAGGCCACCGCGCCGGCGCAGCAGGCTCCGGCGAGCAGCGCGGTGCCGAGACTGCCTCGGCTCCGCCGGTCACTGTGCGAATGGGACATGCCATAACCCTCGGGGGTCGATCGGTCACGGGGGCGCCCACCGCGCGGGGTGCCTCTGATTCGCGGGGCAACAGCCAAGCGGGCGTCAAGTATCGGTCAAGCGAATACCGGGGGCCAATGGTAGCCGGGAGTGAACAGTGGTACTGGACCGGCGCCGTAACAAAGCGATCACCGGGTGCGCCGGGGAACCCTTCGAGAACCCCTCCGACAAGCGGCGGGACGGTCGGCCCGGTGTTCACACTGTGAGCCAGGACACCCCCACCCTTCCTCCCCGACCTACCAACGAGTAAGGTCCTGGTGAGGAATCGTTCGTGTGCCAACGGTTGGTCGATCACATCCGCAGTGTGTGATGCCGTTCGCCGCACGAAGGTTCGTACAGTTCCCACCGCGGGTGCCGGGCGCAGCACCCCGCGGCCGACCCCGAGCCCGCCCCCTGAGCCCGGCCCCGGAGAGGCTCCCAGAGGTTCTCAGTCCGGGACCGGAGACAGCCACACCCCCGGAGTGCACGTGTCCAGTGGACGCCACCGTCTTCCCTCACCGACCGTCACCACGACCCGCAAGGCGGTGCGGTCGCCGCTGGGGATCACCGCGATCGCCGTCGCCCTGATCGTCGTCGCCGCGATCGCCGTGCCGGTCACCATGAATGCCCTCGGCTGCGGGGAGACCCGTTACCTGCGGGTGTCCACCACCCAGAGCATCGCCCCCGTGATGCGCGAGGCGGCGGCGGAGTTCAACGCGGACCGGCCCAGCTACGTCGGGCAGTGCGTGTACGCACAGGTGGACGAGATCGCGCCGCACCGGATCCTGTCGGCGCTGACCGGTGGCCAGCCGGGCGACTCCACCATCGCCCCGCACGTGTGGGTGCCCGAGTCCTCCGCCTGGGTCGAGCTGGCCCGGGTCTCCGACGGCGGGGCGCACGGGATCGAGACCGACCCGCCCTCCCTCGCGAGTTCCCCGGTGGTGCTCGCGGCCCCGCCGAACACCGAGGGGATGCCGGACCCGGACGACGCCAGCTGGACCCTGCTCCTGCCCGACGAGCGCGACCCCGACCGCCCCGTGGTGATGGTCGACCCCAACCGCGGCGCCGACGGCATGACGGTCATGCACGCGATCCGCGCCCACCTGGGCAGCGGGGACGACGCCGACACCGCGATGACCGACTTCGTGCGCGACGTCCAGCTGGACAGCGCGTTCGGTGAGATCGACCTGACCAACGTCTTCACCGGCTCGGCCGCCGCACACGAGCGGGTGGCCCCGGTCATCGCCGTGCCCGAGCAGGCCGTGGTGGCCTACAACAACCGCCGCGCCGACTCCGCCCCCGCGCTCCAGGCGCACTACATCAGCGACGGCACGGTCAACCTGGACTACCCGTACGTCACCGCCACCGACGACTCCGCGCTGCAGTCGGCCGCCGCCGACCTGTACCAGGTCCTGCGCGGCAGCGAGCACCGGACGAGCCTGCGCGAACTGGGCTTTCGCGACCCGAGCGGGGAGGCCTCGTCCACCCTTGCCGCCCAGACCGGGATCATCGCGGACCAGCCGCCCGTCCACGACGACCTGACCGGCGACGCCCTACTCGCCTCGGTCACCGACTGGAACCGGCTGGGCATGCCCAGCCGCACCCTGGTGCTGGCCGACGCCTCGGAGAACATGGCCGACGACCTCAACGGCGGCCCGCAGCGGATCGAGGTCGCCAAGCAGGCCGCCCTGATGGGGCTGGGGATGTTCCCCGACGAGACCGACATGGGCCTGTGGCTGATGTCCGAGGAGCTCGACGGGAACGGCCGTGACGAGGCCGCGGACATGCACCGGCTGGGCGCGGCGGACAACGGCGACACCACCCGCCGCCAGGAGCTGGTCAAGGTAGCCGAGGAACTGGAGGTCGCGGGCGGCGAGTCACGCCTGTACGACAACATCCTGGCCGCCTACGACGAGGTGACGGACAACTACCACGAGGACAAGATCAACAGCGTCATCCTGCTGACCGCCGGGCAGGACGAAGGGTCCAGCGACATCTCCCACGAGGAGCTGGTGGCCGCGCTGCAGGACCGGTTCGACCCCCAGCGACCGGTCACGATGTTCATCATCGCCTTCGGTGAACAGGCCGACGAGCTGGAGCTGGCACAGATCGCGCGGGCCACCAGCGGTTCGTCCTTCGTGACCGAGGAGCCGAACGAGATCGGCGACATCTTCCTCAGCTCGATCTCGCGGCGTCTGTGTGTACCCAACTGCGACAACTAGCCCCAACAAAGGGGTCTCGATTCGGTATCGGAATGGCTTTTCGGACAGACCACATTCGGAACGCCAATCCGGTCCATACCGGTCGAATTTCCCAAGGTGGCCGCTGCTCCGTCAGTGATCCGGCCCCACCTGTCCGAGTGCTGCCCGCAGCCCTCCGAGTGTGGCCCCATTCACGGCACTTGGTGCGTTGAGTAACGTTCCCATCAGTAACACCACATAACACCCCCTACCGACTCATCCCCCTTGTACGACACCTCGGCCGTACACCACCCGTGAGGAATGCTGTGGGACGTCACCGCGGAAAATACGCAGAAGAACCCTCCGGCCGGAACAGACGCCGCCGCGGTCGCGGCGGAGCGTTCGCCGCCCTGGCCGCCGCGATGGTGATCGTGGTCGGACTCGCCGTGGCGGGCGTGTACATGTTCGGGCAGGGCGACGGCTGCGGCGGCTCCGACATCGAACTGGACATCGCGGTCAGCCCCGAACTGGGCCCCGCGCTGACCGACATCGCCAGCGACTTCAACGCCGAAGAGCACACCGTCGACAACAGGTGTGTGCGCGCCAACGTGCGCCAGGCCGACTCGGCCAACGTCGCCTTCGGTATCACCGGGGCCGGCGCCACCATGGGCGACACCGACTCAGACGTGTGGATTCCGGACTCCTCCGTGTGGTCGCGCCTGGTCCAGAGCCAGGCCGGGGACGCCATCATCACCGAGACCGGCACCTCGCTGGCCCGCAGCCCGCTGGTGCTGACCGAACGCGCCGAATTCGCCGACGACAGCGACGAGGACACCACGTGGATGGACGTGGTCCCCACCGCCGCCCCCGGCGAGGAGACCGACCGGGTCGTCCGGGTGGTCGACCCGGCCCGCAGCTCCAGCGGCCTGGGCACCCTCTACCTGCTGCACGGCGCCCTGGAGGAGGCCACCCCCGACGCCGACACCTTCAACGCGCACATGACCGCCGCGCTGCAGGCCCTGCACCAGGGCGCCTCCGCCGACGAGGACGCCGCGTTCCTGGCCCTGAGCGGCGGCAGCGCCGAGGCGCCGCCCGTGATGGTGATGTCCGAACAGGCGGTGTGGCGCTACAACGCGGCCCACTCCGACTCCGCCGCCCAGCCCAACTACCTCAGCGACGGCACCTACTTCCTCGACTATCCCTACATCGTGCGCAGCGAGGAGAGCGAGGTCACCCGCGCCGCCGAGGTGTTCCGCACCGCGGTGCGCACCGACGAGGCCGTCGAGCGCTTCCTCGCCGAGGGCTTCCGCAACTCCGAGGGCGGGCTCGACGCGTCCGTGCTGACCGGGGAAGCCGGTTTCCTCGCCGAGGAGCCGAGCGAGCTGCCCGCTCCCTCCGAGGGCTCCATCACCGAGCTGACCCGTTTCTGGAACCAGCTGAAGATGGACTCCCGGGTACTGACCATCATCGATATCTCCGGGTCGATGCTGGCCGAGGTTCCCGGCACCGGGCTCACCCGCATGCAGGTGGCCGGCGCCGCCTCCGCCGAGGGCCTGCAGATGTTCTCCGACACCTCCGAGCTGGGCCTGTGGGAGTTCTCCACCAACGTCAACAACGGCATGAACTACCAGGAGATCGCCCCGATAAGAGAGCTGCAGGCCACCGATGAGGCGGGGAACGAGCACCGGGACGTGATCGGTGCCGCGATCCAGAACCTGGAGCCGCTGCCGCGGGGCGACACGGCGCTGTACGAGACCTACCTGGCCGCCTACCAGGAGATGTCCCGGACCTACCGGCCCGACCGCACCAACGTCGTGCTGATGCTCACCGACGGGGACAACGACAACCCCGGCGGGCTGGAATTCGACGAACTGATGTCCCAGCTCGACTCGCTCATCAGCCCGTCCCGACCCATCCCGATCATCACGATCGCCTTCGGCCCGGACGTACAGAACCTGGAGCCGCTGCAGGAGATCGCGGCGGCCACCGGGGGCGCGGCGTACATGACCGAGGACCCGACGGAGATCGGGGACATCTTCCTCCAGGCGTTCTCCCTACGCATCGCGGACGAGAACGACGGGAGTTAGAGGGGCTCAGGCCACCAAGGGCTCAGGGGCACCCCTCGCAGGACCGATGACCGACCGACCGGGTCGTGGCCGTGTGCCGCGGCCCGGTCGTCGCTTTCGTGGGGATTTCGTGGGGATTCGGGGCTGGGTCCGAGGCGGGGTTCAGGCCAGGGGGCCGGGGGCGGGAACCGCGATCGGAGGACGTTCGTCCAGGACCCGCGGAACAGAAGGTGACATGAACCTATCCACCACTCGAAGGGCTATGGACTTCTTCTCCGGGGTGGCGTACCACGGGAGGGACCTGGATCCGGAACCCCGTCCCTCCACTGCCGTCCCGGACCTCCAGGCTTGAGACCCACTGCGGTCGGATTGGGGAGTGCCATGGCGAAGGCGTGGATGCCCGGTGCCGAGAGGATCGACGGAGGAACCACACGGACCTCCGGCGGGGTCGGCGCCCCGCGTGCCGTGTGGACGGTGACCGGAACCGACCCGAACATGTGGTCGGCCCGCGAGGAGGCGACCCGCCTGGTCCACGAGGGCAGGACCCCCCACCTGGTGTGGAACCCGCTGACCGGCGCGGTGGCGCAGATCCTGGCCGCCACCCGCCGGAGCGAGCTCCTGCTGGGCCACACCTCGCGCTACGGACAGCACCTGGACCACGGCGACGAGGGCCGGGTGTGCCTCGTGGTCGCCGTGGTGTCCACGGAGAAGGAACCTTTCACCGACGGCCCCCTGGTCGGTCTGGCACCGGTCCTGGAGTGGCTGGGCTCGTGGGGTGTGGAGAGGGGCTGGCCCGCCGGTCCACCCGGGCTGTGGGGCGAGCGGCGCCCCAACGAGGAGGAGCGGTCCCGCACGTGGTCCCGCGGCGGGCACTTCGGCCACGACCAGGTCCCGGGCTCCGCGTCGACAGCGCCCGGGCGGGTGGACCCCGAGCATCTCCTGATCGCTGGAACACGCAAAGTGTCCCCGGCCCCTGGACCGGCCCCTGGACCGGGGTCGGGGCCGGGGTCCGCCCCTGAGGCGGCCGCGACGGCAAGTCCCCCTCAGCTATCCAGGGAACACCCCGAACCGGAACCCTCAGTCACCACGTAAGCACAAAAAGGGAGGGATGAACCCACCAAATCCCCGCCTTCAAGGAGAATCGGATTCCACTGGTTAAGTACAGCTCCAAAACCCCTTAGTCTGGCGCCCATGGGTGGATCTATCGAGCCGGGTTGGTACGCGGACCCGCAGGGCGACGCGCAGACGCTCAGATGGTGGAACGGTGACGAGTGGACGAGGCATACCCGTTCACTGAGCGAACTCCAAGGCGGCGCCGACGGCTCCGACGAGGAAGCCGCCACCACCTACCTGGGCGGTCAGAACAGGGACGACCCCTCGTCCGACGACGAGGAGGAGGGGACGGTTCGGCTGGGCTCCTCCGCCCCCGCGCCGGTACCGGTCGAGGACGAGCCCAGCACCATGCGCATCGACCCCTCGTGGGCGCAGCAGGCCTCGGCCCCCGACCCCGCTCCGCAGCCCCCGGCCGCCCCCGACGACGACGAGCCGAGCACCGTCCGAATCAACCCCTCCTGGGCACAGGACGCCTCCCCCCAGCAGCCCCCCGGCACCACCCCTCCCCCCGCCCCGGTCGGGGACGAGCCCAGCACCATGCGGATCGATCCGTCCTGGGCCCAGCAGGCCTCGGCCCCGGGCAACCAGCCCCCGGTGGACGACGAGCCCAGCACCATGCGGATCAGCCCGTCCTGGAGCCAGCAGTCCACTGACCACGCTGACGAGGTGCCCACGGCCAACCTCGCCGACGACGACGAGGCCACCGCTGACCTGAGCGGTGTCGGCACCACCATGCGGGTCGACCCCGGCGACCTGCCCGGATCGGGCGACGACGTTCCCACCGCCCACATCCCGGACGACGAGGTGCCCACGGCCAACCTCGCCGACGACGCCATCGGCGACACCCCCCGTACCGCCGTCTTCGACCCCAACGCCATCGGCGACACCCCCCGTACCGCCGTCTTCGACCCCAACGCCGCCGGTGGGACCCCGCGCACCGCCGTGTTCACGCCCGGCGGCGACGACCGGTCCGGCGCTGACCAGTCGCCCGGCGGCACCGCCATCTTCGACCCCAACGACCCGATGTTCTCGGGCGGCGCGGGCGAGGACGGGGACGACAAGGGCGGCAAGTTCAACAAGTTCCTCGGCAGTCTCAAGGAGGGCTGGGCCGACCTCTCCGAGGAGCGCAAGGAGCAGCGCCGCCAGGCCGAGGAGGAGGCTGCCCGGAAGCGCGAGGAGGAGCGGGTCCGCGGGGAGGCCGAGGCCGAGAAGCAGGCCGAGGAAGCCCAGCAGCGGGCCGAGGAGGAGCGCAAGCGCGCCGAGGAGGCCGCCAAGCACGCTCCCCCGGCCCCCCAGGCGGACACGCCTTCGGCGGCCAACGACCCCCAGTCCGCCGGCGCCCCGCCGCTGGGCTGGACCCCGCAGAACCCGGGCCAGCCCCACTCGGGTGCCAACCAGCCGCCGTCCGGGCCGCACCAGCCCCCGTCCGGGCCGCAGCAGGGCTTCAACCCCGCGGGCGGCCCTCACGGCCAGCCGCTCTCCGGCCCGCAGCCGGGCGGTTTCCCGGGCCAGCGGCCCCCGTCCGGGGCGAACCGGCCGCCGTCCGGACCGCACCAGCCCCCGTCCGGCCCTCAGCCCGGCTTCCAGCAGCAGGGGTTCGGGCCGCAGGGTCCGCCTCCCGGTCAGCCGCCGCAGCGGTTCGGCCCGCCCGGGGGCTTCCCGCCGCCGCAGCAGATGGGCAACCGCCCGCCGATGCCGCCGCAGGGCCCGCCCCCCGGTCAGCAGCCACCCCAGCAGTTCGGCCCGCCGCCCAGCGGCCCCGGCCCGCGCCCGCCCATGGGCGGCGGCCCCGGCGGTCCCCCTGGTGGACCTGGCCGCCCCGGTGGACCTCCTCCCGGCGGCCCGCACCAGGGCCCCATGGGCGGCGCTGCCGGCGGCCCGGGTGGTCCCGGTGGTCCGCCCGGCGGCTCCCCCTGGGGTCCGCCCCCCGGTGGGCCCCAGGGCGGTCCTCCCGGAGGACCCCAGGGCGACCCGTTCGGCAACCCGTACGGCCAGCCGCCACAGCCGCCTCAGCCGCCCGCGAAGAAGAAGCGCGGCTGCGGTTGCGGCTGCTTCGCCCTGATCGCGATCACCCTGGTCCTGCTGGTACTGGCCTATCTCCAGTTCTGGGACGTGTGGGACTGGCTGTACATCATCTTCGACGTCGGCGAACCGCCGGGGGTCTCGGACCCCTTCGTCTGGGACTGACCCAGTGGTGACGGGGGCGGTGGGTCGTGGACCCGCCGCCCCTTCGCTATCTCCGCACTGCTCCGCAAAACCCCTAAGCTGACCGGTATGAATGACAGTTTGGTGTGGATCGACTGCGAGATGACAGGCCTCGACTTCGAGAACGACGCACTGATCGAGGTTGCCTGTCTGATCACCGACGGCGAGTTGAACATCCTCGACGAGGGTGTGGACGTCGTGATCAAGCCCCCGCAGAAGGCCCTGGACCGGATGGGCGACTTCGTCCGGAACATGCACACCACCTCGGGGCTCCTGGAGGAGCTCGACAAGGGCGTGACCCTCGAAGAAGCAGAGGACCGCGTCCTGGAGCACATCCACCAGTACGTCACCGAGCCCCGCAAGGCGCCCCTGTGCGGCAACTCGATCGCCACGGACCGCACCTTCCTCGCCCGCGACATGCGGCGCATCGACGATTTCCTGCACTACCGGATGGTCGATGTCTCCTCCATCAAGGAGCTCCTGCGCCGCTGGCACCCGCGCGTCTACTACGCGAGCCCGGAGAAGAACGGCGGCCACCGCGCCCTCGCCGACATCACCGAAAGCATCCGTGAGCTGCGCTACTTCCGCGCTGCCGCCTTCCTCCCGGAACCCGGCCTGAGCTCGTCCACGGCCCGCGCCATCGCCGCCGAAGTAGTCGCCGACGGCACCGGCTTCGAGGCACGTGACGCGGCTCTCGCAAAGTCCACCCCGGAAAACTGATCGAAGCACTCCTCAGAGTCCGATAAGCTTTCATACGTACGCAGGGCCGAGAGGCCAGGCGGACGTGGTGGGTGTAGCTCAGCCGGTAGAGCACTTGGTTGTGGTCCAAGAAGTCGCGGGTTCAAGTCCCGTCACTCACCCCAGAGGCTCAAGCCCCTGACCAGCGCGAAAGCGCAACGGTCAGGGGCTTTTGCGTTGTCGGGGGTGCACCGGAGGGTGCACGGGGCCCACGACCCGGGCCGGTGAGTGCGCACCGCCCATCCCGTCACTCACCGATGTGTCGGGGGTGCACGCCCGTGCACTCCGGCCCTGACCCGCCCCGAAGCCGCACAGACCCGCCGCATACGGGCATCGGTACATCCGTCGGGCACCCGGCCTGGCCTGTGCAAAGATCTTCGAGGACCTTCGCGGATTCCCTTCGCTTTCCCGCCCACCCAAGCGATGGTCCACCCATGGCAACCATCAACCAGCGCACCCTGGCCGACGGACGCGCCCGCTACTGGGTCAAATGGCGACTGGGCGGCACCCGTGGCGGAGCGCCCCAGTCCGAACCCTTCGACACCCGCGCCGGGGAAGAAGATCTGGTGCAGGTGGTGGGTGGCCAGCACCCGGTGCTCCCACAACCCGTAGAGGATGCGCTTGTCCCGGCCGGTGATCCGGGGCAGCAGGCGGACCAGGGTCTGTTCTTACTCGTTTACGGGCACCCTCCCAAGTGACGGCTGTTTTTGCCCTTCACTGAGTAAGAAGCGCGCCCCCGCCCCCGGATTCGACACCCCACGCGAGAATTCCCCGAACCGAACACACCCGGCCCCGGAATTGAAGCCGAGCTCGGTGAACGGCTCACCAGACCACCAAAGACTGCTCAGAAGTGGCTCACGCCTGACTCACCCCCGGCGTGGGCTGTGACGGGGACACCGCCGCGTTCGCCGTGGCCACCCTGCGCAGCTGGTGGACCGCTCAAGGGAGCCACCGCTACCCGCACGCGACCCGTGTGCTGATCACCGCGGACGCGGGCGGGTCCAACGGGTACCGGGTGCGGGCTTGGAAGAAGCACCTGGCCGACTTCGCACACCAGAGTGGGCTGGAGGTGACGGTGTGCCACTTCCCGCCCGGCACCTCGAAATGGAACAAGATCGAGCACCGGCTGTTCTCCGCGATCAGTACCAACTGGCGCGGCAGGCCGTTGACCGGCAACGAGGTCGTCGTCAACACCATCGGCGCGACCACCACCCGTACCGGGCTGAGGGTGCACGCCGCATTCGACCCCGGTAGCTACCCCACCGGCGTCACCGTGCCGGATGCGCTCATGGACACCCTTCCCTTGGCCGAGCACGGCTGGCACGGCACAGGGAACTACACACTGCGGCCCCAGGCCCCCGCGCCGAGACCGGTTCCGAGGCAGCAGGAGCGCACCCAACCCCAGGACCGGGCACCCGCATGGCAACACCACGTCGTACTCACCGGGCTCAAGGCACACGAGTTCGACGCGCTGCCGGCCGACGTCGAGCGCTACATCCTCGACCACCCGCCGATCAGCCCGCACCACAAGCGGGCCCGCCACCGGACCCTGCGACGCGGACCGCTCTCGCTGTCGGAACGGCTGCTGGTCACCCCCATCCACTACCGGCGGAGGACCCGCAAAGGGCGAGCTGACGCGGTTGCTCGACGCCCCCGCCGCAGCGGTCGGGGGAACACGGTACCGGAGATCGTCCCGGTGCTCGATGGTCTGCGGAATCCGGTCTCAGCGGCCCCGAACACCGCGCTGACCGGCAGGGCCCCCGAAGCTCTGGTCGGTAGGAGCCAGGACAAAAACTGAACCGCATTTTCCAGCAGCTCCCTGGCATACAGGTAGTGGGAAAGCGATCTCACCACGCACCAGGGCTGCCACCACACCCGGCACAAAACACATCGGCCATCTGTGGGGCATGATCTGTCATCCTGCCACCACCTGCATCAGCTCCGAGTAGTCGGTAACGACTTCGTACTTGACGTCCTGGCCGTTCATATCATCGAGGGAAGCGAAAAACTTGCGGGCGCATTCGATCTTGGCGTTCTCGACGCCCTTGAGCTGGAAAGTCGAGAGTGAGCCCTTAGTCTCGGCCACAAAGTACACATGCCTCACGCTGCCCTCGGTGAATGCAATGGCCCAGTCGGGGTTATAGTCACCGACAGGCGTTGGGATGAAGAATCCGCGTGGCAGTTTGGCGTAGACAGCAACCTCTTTGCTCGTGTCGAGCTCGGTGACAAAGTCACGCTCCACTTTGGAGTCGGTGACGACGTAGTCGTAGATGTGCTTCGTCAGCTTGTCGCCTGCGTGCTTAAGGTCCTGTTTGGTCTGATTCTCGGTGAAGATCGCTGTGTCAAACCGGTCCTCCAGCGCGTCATAGGCCAAGTGCTCGACGACGACGGTCGCCTTCTGCTCGTTGATGAGCCTGGCGGCCTCAGTGATGAACTGCTCAGGGTTGAGTCGGAACTTGGCGAAGGTCTCCGGTGTGACTCCGCCAAGAATGGCAGCGACGGTACGGCGGATGAGCCTGGTCTTCTCGGTTATCTCACCAAGCAGGTCATACTTCACTTGAGAGCTGGCCGAGACCGAACCGGTGTGGGTGGCCGTGCTCGACACATCAAATCCGGCACCCTTGGTAAGGTCGTCGGCTTCGAGGGAATCGCGCTGCTTTCCTGCCCGGACGACGTACTGCATCGAGGCGACATTGAGGTGCTTGTCGAGCGCCTGGGCGCATTTCCCAATCAACTCGGCTGAGTCGAACTCGACCTGATAGACGGCCTTGTGGTTGATCAGGCCCCACAGAGCCTGGAACTCCTTCTTGGCGAAGTTGGCCTCGTTGAGCGGGATTTTCTTGGGTTTACGGCCATTGGTCGGGAGCGGCAGGTCAATGTAGAGGGAGTCCACCAACGGCCAGACGAAGTCGATGACAGGCTTGAGGATCTCGGAAGTTGGAACAGCGAGCGTGCCAGCTTCCTTGCCTTCCTTGTACGCCTCGGAGATGGTGTCGTCGTCGTTGATGTAGTCGTTCTTGACCAGGTACTTGTAGAGCGCCTGTGCAAGTGCCTCGTCAACGACGAATTCACCATCCGGAATCTGGATGGTTTTTCCGGTGAAGAAATCCACGCTCGCCTTGCGCGGCCGCGCAACCAGGGACTCGGAGATTTCCCTCTGAAGCCCGTCTACGAAGTCAGTGTAGGACTCGTCGGTGACGACGGTCAGTTCGTTGATGTCGTGCACCGTGACTGGGTTGTCCATGCGCTCGCCGTGCTGGTCAACGGCCAGCCGCAGACCACGGCCGATCTCTTGACGCCGCGAGACAATATTATCGCTCTTTTTGAGCATGCCCATAACGAACACGTTGGGATTATCCCAACCTTCGCGCAGCGCGGAGTGGGAGAAAATAAACCGCACAGGCTCGGCGAACGACAACAAACGTTCCTTATTCTTGAGAATCAGGTCGTAAGCATCGACGTCCTTCGATTGGCCCTTCTCGTCGCCGGTCTTGTGTACGGGGCCATCGACTTCTTGTTTGGTCTTCTTATCGATAGAAAAGTAACCCCGGTGCACGGCACGCACCTGGTCGCGCCGCAAGTACGCCTGGTACGCAGCGGTTGCGGAATCGAGTTCAAGCTCGCCGAGGATCTCCTCGACGTGCGCGGTGTATTCTTCCTCGAAGACGCGGGCGTAGTCACCTAGAGTGTCCTCTCGACCGTAGTCGCGGTACTTCGCGACCTCGTCGATGAAGAACAACGAAAGCACCTTGATGCCCCGGGCGAACAGCTCCCGCTCCTTGTCAAAGTGCGCCCGGATCACCTCGCGGATCTGGATACGTCGCTTGGTCTCCGCAGTCACATCGCGATCGGCGAGCTGACCAGCGATGACAATGTCACCATTGCTGAGTTCAAGGACATCGCGGTTGGCGTCGATGTTTGTGATAAACAGGCCCTTATAGGCCTCGATGCCATTAGAGACATCGTGCAGGTTGGCACCAACGTCGAGGCGTTTGACCTGCCGTTTGATCGGGCCGCCCTTGGTCTGCACTTCGATTTCGACGCGAACGCGCGGCTTGGCCCCCTTGGCGATCTCAATCGCATCCAGGTACAGGTACGCCGTGGAGCCAGCGAGCCCCTTCACCGTGATGCCTCGCACCGCGATCTTCTTGACCAGCTTCTGGTTGTAGGCATCGAGGGCATCGAGGCGGTGGATCTTGGTGTGCTCGACCTTATGGGTAGCCGAGTAGCGCAGCACCATGAGCGCGTTGAACCGCGACAGCGCTTGCAGCGATTTGAGAGCACCGATCTTCTGGGGCTCGTCGATGATCACGATGGGCCGGTTAGCGCTGATGACATCGATGGGACGACGCGACTGGAAATCGTCGAGGACATCGTAGATCCGGCGGTTTTCCTTGCCAGTGGCGTTGAATGCCTGGATGTTGATGATCATCACCTGGACACCGGCGTCGGAGCTGAACCGTTCCAGCTCGTGAAGCTGGGACGATTTGTACACGAAGGACCGGGGCCTGGTGCCGTACGTCTGCTGGAAATGCTCGGCCATCACATCGAAGGACTTCTTCACACCTTCACGGATGGCGACCGATGGAACGACGACAATGAACTTCGACCAGCCATAGCGCTTGTTCAGCTCCATGATCGTCTTGATGTAGACGTAGGTCTTACCGGTGCCCGTCTCCATCTCGACGTCGAGGTTGGGCACACCCGGGGCGGCTTTGCTGTCTCTCAAGCTTTTCGACAGCGGCAGACACTGGGATCGCTGGATTCGGTGGACGTTGTCCAGCAGCTGTTGGTCCGCCAACGCGATCTCCGCGTTGCGCAGACCCGAGTCAGGCGTCGTGCTCGCTTCGAACAGGGCGAGCCTTGCCGTCGGGTTCACCTTTCCCGGGTCGATCCTGTACGAAACACCGTCATGTTTCGGCTGCCCATCGAAAACCCCGACCACCGAGTCGACGGCGTCGGTCTGGTACTGCTGGACCTTGAACTGGAGCTTCATCCTCGTCAAATAACCTTTACGTCTGTCGACGGAGAGACTTCGCGAAAAATCTGTTCTGCGTTGATTCGAGCGGAATCGGACGTGAAGCTCGAATCACGGAACACCGCTCGCAGTGGCTCACGCTTCGCGATAGCTTGTACCAGTTCGATACTGACTTCCGGCTCGAAACAGGCAATCAGCGCGTCGTCCTCGACGATGAAGGCCTCCTGCCCCGCGCACTCCTCGACGGAGATCGGCATCGTGATCTCCAAACCCCAGTCAAGCAAGACCTGGAAGAGTAGGTCCTCACCGGTGCGGCCCGGCTTCACACTGTCCTCGAGCCCTTCGAGGACCTGCTGGTCGGTGTCCTCGGGCGTACGCAGGACGTCCACCATGCTGGTCGTGTCCAGTCTGAGCGATCGGTAACCGACGTCGAGACTTCCGGTGGCCCTGCTGTCAGCCTCCAGGATCCTGGTACCAGCCCGACGGATACGTTCCTTGGCGAGTGCGGCAATAGTCGGGTACCCCTGCAGCGCCGCTTCGGTTCTCAGGGCTGGCTTCTCATCGACCTGGACCATGATAAACCGACGCGAGCCACCATCCTCGGCGTTCTTGGCGAGCACCGCGTGAGCCATGCTCCCAGAGCCCGCGAAGAAGTCAAGGACGATGGAGTCCGATTTCGTCGCGTGCTCCAGGATGCGCTTCATCAATTTAACCGGCTTCGGGTTGTCGAAAAGCTTGGCGTCGAACAGCTCAGCGAAATCGCGGGTGCCTTCGTCCGTGTTTCCGGCGTATCCATGATCCCAGAAATTAATGGGAGTCAGACCCCGGGCCTCGGAAAGGAACATCTTGATGGACGGAACCGACGCCGAACCGTCCGCCCCCCAGTACAGGAGACCTTCGGCTTGCAGCCTTTCGAACTCTTCCTTCGATCGGCGCCAGGCGTTGGTCGTCGGGGTGACGACGCGCCCGGTATTCGGGTTCGTGATCGGGTAGCAGAGGTTGGGCCGCTTCTCCGGCGTGGCTGGGTTGAGGAAGGAAGATCCCTTCCAAAGGCCCCTGGGGTCGTTGTCTGGGTTCGTGTAACGATCGTCTGCTTCACCGGTGCGGGGCAGCAGGTTCACTGAGAATGAGTCGGAACGACCGTAAACGAGAATGTGCTCGATGACGGTGGTGAAGTCCTGGGTGTTATTGCTCCGCGTATACCTCTTCTGCCAGGAAATGTCGGCCCGGAAGTTCCGCTCCCCGAAGATCTCGTCACAGAGGCGCCTGAGGTTGGCTGACTCGTGGTAGTCAACGGACACAAAAAGCGCACCGTCTTCCGACAGCAGATTACGAGCCAGCTTGAGACGCGGATATATCATACTCAGCCAGTCCGAATGGAACCGGCCGTGCGATTCCGGGTTCGCGACCAGCTTCGCACCCCCACTGTCGGCCTGACCCGACCTGGCCAGGTATTCGGCGGTAGTCTCCGCGAAATCGTCACTGTAGACGAAGTCGTTCCCTGTGTTGTAGGGCGGGTCGATGTAGATGAGATTGACCTTGCCGAGATACGACTCCTGGAGGAGCTTCAAGACATCCAGGTTGTCACCCTCGATAAAGAGGTTCTCTGTGGTGTCGAAGTTAACGGACTCCTCACGCACGGGACGCAGGGTCTTGGCGATCGGAGCGTTGGCCAAGAAACCTGCGGCTCGCTTCCCTGGCCAATCGAGCTGGTACCGCTCTTGCGGACCTTCGACGACGTAGTCCGACAACTCCTGGCGCAGTAGGTCGAAGTTGACCGTCTTCCTGGGGTTACCATCGGTATCGAGCGCCTCGGTGACGACGTTCGGGAATAGCTCAGCGATCTTCTCGATGTTGGCGTTCGTCAGATCGGGCGACGCCATACGCAGTTTCTCCACCAATTACCTCTGCTGTTCCAACTCTTCTTGCTTCGTCTTCAGGGCACGCCGAATCTCGATCTTACGGTTGAGTTGCGGCTCAGTGCGAATCTTCCGCTCCAGCGAGGCGATTTCGCGTTCAAGCTCACGCACTGCCTCTAGTCTCGCAGCCAAGTCCGACATTTCTTCACCCGGACGTGCTGATACCGGGATCAGCGGCTCCAAGAGCGCCGTGTACAGGGCGGGCAAAGTAATTACTGTGGGAAGTGGCTGTCTCTCGACGTCTTCGGGTTGCCAGTCGGTCGTGAAATATGTGCCAACCTTGGGCGTACCTGAACCGGCCTGTTTGGGCGCGGCGGTCATACGGATGCCCCTGCCAGTACCCTCACCGTGGGTGATCTCAAAGATGATGGGCGTCTTGACCGCCCTATCGATCGCGGTCAGGACCGGCTCAGCGACGTCGTCACCCTTCGCATCGATCTGGAAGACCTGAATTTCAGAAACGGCCGCGCTGCCCGGCACGTTGATGGTGGCCTCGGCGAGTTTGTAGGCCCAGGAGATACGCCGGACATCGGCGACGAACCCCTCACGAACCGCGGCGGAGACGGTACCGTGCTCATAGAACTTGGCCTTCGGAACTGGACGCCCGAATTTAGCGGCTGCGGGCCAGCGATAGAGCAGGTCCGTCATGCGTTCCCCTCGGCGGGATCGACGATGGCGATGAAGGCGATCAACTCGAAGTCATCGAGGCTGGCGATCGCCTGGGTGAGCGCAGTTGTGTGGCCATCGGTGAACAGGCTGTCGATGTCGCGCTCTTCGGTAACCTCGACCATCGAGTGAATTGCCACGTTGAGCAGTTCGGAGTACCGGCCCATCTCTGCGCCTTCGCTGGTGACAGCGTTGAAGATACGGGTGACGTCGCTGACGGGCTGGCTATAGGGGCGGCATCCAACGCGGATGAGGTCGAGCAGATGTTTGGCCTCGGTGTGGTCAACGATGACATTGCCGTCATCATCGAGATAAACGAGGTAGTGCGGGTGGAGCCGGTTACCTCGATTGATGCTCTCGTCAGCGTTGATGTTACGCAGCGCAAACAGCACACCGGGTAGCAAGCCTTTGGTGCGGTCAGCAGGTACAACGGCGTGGAGCCCCTTCGGGGCGGTAGCGAGGTCTCCGTACTCCTTCAGATAGCCCAGAAGGTCCATACGGAAGTCGTTGAGACCGAGGTCAGTGATGGAGACGCCGGTGCGGACGTCCTCGAGTTCGATGACCTCGTCTTGGAGTTTGCGAAGTTGTTCCTCGCGGAAGGCTGCGTCACTGTCTTCGAGGGTGAGGACGTTGTCGTCGGCGGTGCTGGCGAGGTCGGCGATGACCATGCGGTTCTCGACGCGTTCCTTGAGGTTGATGTACTCGTCGAGGGAGATGTCGGGCCAGAAGTTGACGAGCTGAATCTGGGCGTTGGTCGAGCCGATTCGGTCGATGCGACCGAAACGCTGGATGATCCGCACCGGGTTCCAGTGGATGTCGTAGTTGACGAGGTAGTCGCAGTCCTGAAGGTTCTGGCCCTCACTGATGACATCGGTGCCGATGAGTACGTCAAGCTCGCCGATCTCCTTGGGCATGGTGAGGTGGCGTTGCTTGGACTTCGGCGAGAAGAGCGTGATGGCTTGCTGGAAGTCATAGCCGACGCCCAGGGTCGTCTGTGCGGCGTGGGCACCCCCAGTGATGAGAGCGCTCTCCAGCCCGGCACTGCTGAAGGTGGGCGCGAGTTCGCGATAGAGGTATTCGGCGGTGTCGGCGAACGCGGAGAAGATCAGTGCCTTCCGGTTCCCGGGGTTGATGGGACTGGCGGCTTTGTCCTCGATGAGCCGCTTGAGTGCCTGGAGCTTGAGGTCTCGCTCTGGAGTGACCTTGTGCATCTCGTCAAGCAACTCACGAAGGGTCTTACGGTCGTTCCATAGGTCGCGTTGCCAGGATTCGATGTCGATGTCGTCAAGGTCGACCTTGATCTTCTCCCCGAACGAGAGAGCCTCGACGTTAGCGTCGTCCTCGTCGTCGACATCAAGGGCGAGGCCAGTGAAGTCCTTGTCGAGGTCGGTCAGGGATCCGGTGCGTGATTCGAGTCGGCCCAGGGTTTTGTCGACGACTCCTTCGATCTTGGCGAGGGTGAGACGGAACGCCTCAACTGAGCTCTCCAAGCGCTTGAGGAGGTTGACGGTCATGAGCTTCTTGAGCCCTTGCTCGCGGCCAAGCTGTCCGAGGTTGGAGCGTGCGGTGCCACCTTTGACGTTGTAGAGGTCTTCGTACTTGTTGATCCGGCTCGGGAAGACGTAGGCGAGCGGCGTGTAGACCGCAAGGGTGAGCGCCTGGAGTTGCCCGAAGATCTCGTTGAAGGTGGGCACGTTGGGCAGGTCGGAGAGCGGCTCGCGGATCGACTTCGGCTGGAGCCGTTCGGGGAAAGCACCGATCTCGGTGGTGTCGTAGAACGCCTGAATGTGCTTCCGGGACCGGGCGATGGTGACCGAGTCGAGCAGCTCGAAGAAGTCGAAGTCGAGCATCCGAAGGATGCGGTCCGCGGTGCGCGTCTCGGGTGGAAGCTTGGACCACTCATTGAAGACGCGCTGCGCGTCGCTGAACACCTTCTCGACTGTGGTGGAGATGTTGAGGTGCTCGGCAAGATTCTCGGACTCACCCTCGTAGGCGAGCTGGAGCTGGTTCTTGAGGTCGTTGAACCGATTGTTGACCGGGGTGGCCGAGAGCATGAGCACCTTGGTTTTCACGCCCTCGCGGATCACTTGGCGCATGAGTCGCTGATAGCGCGACTCTTTCTCCTCTGCGTAGTCGGCGTTGCGAAAGTTGTGCGACTCGTCGATGACGACCAAGTCATAGTTGCCCCAGTTGATTCGATCGAGGCGCAGGCCCATCGACTCGCCCCTCGTGCGCGAAAGGTCGGTGTGGGCGAGGACGTCGTAGTTGAAGCGGTCCCCGGCGAAGATGTTGGTCGTCAGGTTGGCGTTATAGTTCGTCCAGTTCTCGCCAAGCTTCTTGGGCGCAAGAACGAGGACGGATTTGTTGCGCAGTTCGTAGTACTTGATGACCGCCAACGCGGTGAACGTCTTACCCAGGCCCACGCTGTCGGCCAGGATGCAGCCGTTGTAGGTCTCGAGCTTGTTGATGATTCCGGTCGCGGCATCGCGCTGGAAGTTGTAGAGGCTCTTCCAGATCTGTGTGTCCTGGTAACCGGTGCGGTCGTTGGGCAGCACGTCCTCGTTGATGTCATTGAGGAACTCCGCGAACAGATTGTAGAGGATCAGGAAGTAGATCCTTGCCGGCGAGTTCTCAGCGTACACACTGGCGATGTGGTCGTAGACCGCCTCAGTGACGTCGTCAAGCTGCGCGGAATTGTTCCAGATCTGATCGAAAAGCTGGACGTACCGCGCAGTCATAGGGGCATCATCGACGCGGTGCACCATGTTGGAGACCGCGTTGCCACGCTCATAGCCGAGGTCGGCGGTGGTGAAGCCTTGGAGTGGCATGTAGGCGGCTTTGTCGTCGACGACTGCGAACTGCTGCATCGGGTTGCCGGTCGCGTTCGACCGGAACGTCACCTTGCGACGCACCCACTCGGCACATTCCCTGGCAATCGCGCGCTGAGTGAGCTTGTTACGCAACCGGATTTCGAATTCCGATCCGTAAAGGCTGGATTCTACCCTGTTCGCTTCGGGAATGAAGAAGCGACGCTTTTCCTTCCGAAGCCTGTCGGTTGCCTTTTCCGTAACGAACGAAGGAGAAGTGAAGATGAACTCTAGTTCATCGACCTGATCCAACTCTTTACTCAGTGCCTCGAATGCGAAGATCGAAAAAGTCGATGCAGCGATACGCACCTTGGAACCCCGTGTGATCTCCGCCTTGAGGTCGTCACCGAGTAGATTGTTGACGTTGTCGATCATCCGCATGTTCACTCACCCGCGCTATCCCGGCCGGCACCGGTGCCGCCGCAGCGCGTCCAGCCATCGGCCTCGCTGACCTGGAACCTCCACAACCTGCCAAATTTGTGGGTTGGCATAACATTCTCAGCAATCCAGGTGTACACGGTGTCTTTCGTTACTCCGAGGCGGGCAGCGATATCGTCCGCAGACAGCCAGGGCTCAGCAGGAACGGTGAATCTCCCATCGACAGTTACTGACCGCAACATCCACGGCTCAATCCACACCACTGCAGTCTCCCCTGGGCTTTTGTGTTGGCTGGAACCATCACCAACCCCGAACGCGCGGAAGGTACTCCTGAGCTGAGACCGAAAGAACTGTCGAGACCCACGTCCTCAGCAGGAACAGAAGAGCCTTCCGAATGAAGCCTACCTATCTCTCTCCCAGGCCGCACCACCCATAACAGGACCGGTGAGGACGCGCACCCGGAGGGTGCGCACTGCCCGGTGGAACGCGGGGCAACCCGGCACGGACCGGAGCGATCCCCGCCAGGCCCGCCGGGAACTCGACGAAATCGGTTTCCTCGTCCTGGGCGGTCAAGGACACGACGGTCCGACCGCCGCCCGTGGTGAAGCGGGCGTCCTCGGTCAACAGGTAGGGCTCGATATCGGAGGGCCTCAGGATCGTGCTCGGGCGGAGATCATGATCCACCGCGTGCCCCACTCGGCGAAATAGGCGAACACGTCGAAGTGGGTGCGCATCAGCCGAGCCGGGTCACCGCCGAAGTCTCCCCAGTGGTACTCGTTGGTGAACGAGGTCGCGGTGATACTCGCCCGGCTGGACAGGACCCGCGGTTCGGCACGCTGGTCCCCGTCCAATGGCCGGTCCAGGGCGAGGAGGTCGTAGTGCTGGTAGGCGCTCACCGCAGGGCGGTTCTTTCGTCGGGTCGGTATCCGTGGTCGGCGAGCCACTGGCGGGCACGTCCCAGGCCGCGTTCCTCGCTGAAGATCGTCCACGAGGACAGGGTGTCCCCGCCCTCTCCGTGGACCGTGTTCTTGAACCGTCTGAACGCCCCGCGCCCGTCCAGCTGCTGCCGCAGGCGCCCGCGCAGGTCGGCGTCGGCGACCGTCTCGGTGAAGTCCGCCATGTCCTGGTAGGCGTCCGTGCTGTCGGACCCGACCGTGATCAGGCGGTCCCAGTCGAGTTCGTCACCGTCCGGGAGGGCATCGCATTCCAGGACGGCGGCGGGCAGGACCTCACCCGTCACGGGGTCGAAAGCACCCTCCTCGACGGGGCCGGAGCCCGCAGCATCGGCCAGGTCCTCCAGGTCGACGGGGACGGGCGCGAGCTCCGTGTCGGCGGCTTCGTCCACCAGGGCCCGGTCCAACGCGTCAGCGAGCAGGCCGTCCCCCGGCCAATCCCTCTCGCGCAGTTCCCGGACGCACCTGCGGGCCGTGTCGGCTGCCTGCGGCTGCCCCGCCCGCAGCGCCGCGAGCACGGCGGTACCGGCCCGGTGCGCGACCGCCCCGACGGGCCTCCCGGAGAGCACCGTGTCAAGCCCGGCGGCGCCCGGACGGAGTCCTCGGTACTCCTGGACCGCCCATGGGGAGGGCGTGGCGGACACCGTGTTGCTGGAAGCGGTTGGCGAGCCCAGCAGCGTGCTCAGGTCGGGGTGGGCCAGACCCGGATCAGCGGAGAGGATCTCATAGGCGCAGAGCCCCTGGCGGAAGAGGGGGTCCTGCCCCGCCACGGCTTCGATCTCGTCTCGCTCTCCGCGTGCCAGGATGACTTCTGCGGACTCGGCGGGGATCCGGCCGGACAACAGAAACAAACCGCGGGAATGGTGCTTGTCCAGGTAGCCGATGTGATCGGGCAGGTGGGAGGCCACCGCTTCCGCGTCGGCGGTGTAGCGCAGGATCAGGACGTGGAACATGCGGCCATTCTGCCTCCCCGGCTTCCCCGGGAGAACCGAATCGATCGGCCGGACACCCGACCCGGTGGTGCAGCCCGGCGGACGAACCGGAGGAGCGGGAGCATGCCCGTAACGAACAGACACCGCCAACGGACGCCCCCACTATCGGCGAGGTAGTGGACGGCCGCCTGTACCTCCAGGTCCCCTTCGGCGAGAAGGACAGGGCCAAACGCGAGGTCAGGGCCCGCTGGGACAAGCGGGCACGCCTGTGGTGGGTCCGCCCGGACACCCCGCGGGAGAAAATCACCCGCTGGCTGTGACAGCCGTGCCCGCCGCCCGCGCCCGAAAGGGGTGCGGGCGGTCAGCACTCCGCCCGTGCCATGGTTGAGGCTCCGGTGGGGCAGCGCCAACACCCCTGCGAACTGGGGAAATAAGGGATACGGTTTCACTCTCGGTACCGGATTCACGATGAGAGCGCGCAGAGGAGGAAGCCGTGGGCTACTGGAAGAAGCACCCCCGACCGGACGGCCAGGTCACCCTCGAGAAGCTGGACACCCTGGGCTGGCAGATCGAGGACCCGCCGGAGCACTACACGCTCAAGTGCCCCTGCGGATCACACATGGCCCAGCTCCAGCTCGCACCGTCCGACCCCAAACACTTCGAAGAACGCCTGGGCTGGGCCCGCCGCCTCAACTGCAACCACGAAAAGGACTGACGGCGCCTCAGCCAGCAGTAGCACGGGACGTGGAACCAGGGCCCCACCAGCGGTAGTCCACGAGTGGGCCTGCCGCTTACCCGCGTCGACTTGCCACCGCTGTCGGAACCAACGCAATGCCGATCCCGGTCACGGAGTCCCGTTCTCCTCTGGCGCCTTTCCGCCCTGGTTCAGCAGTGCGAGAAGGCCGTGGATGTTCGCCTGAGCGAACTCTGAGAGCGAAGGCGGCAAGAGACGGATGCCCGCAATAGCCTCACGGGTGGCAGGAACGGTGGCCACCTCGTAGGTGCCGCGGCCGGGCTCGGTGAATTCGGCACCCGTACGTCGGCTCAGGTCCATGGAGACCAGACGGGCGAGGAAGATGTGCTGGAGGCTCACGCCTTCGAGGAAGTCGTCAGTGATGAGGAGGACCTGGCGAACCCCGTCGATCTTTCCGCCCAGTTCCTCGCGGACCTCGCGGTGCAACGCGGCTTCGGCATCGGTGTCCTCCGTTTCCAGCCCTCCGCCCACCGAGACCCAGTACGGCTCCTGGCCCGGTTTGGTGCGCTTGATGAGCACCAGTCGTCGATCCCTGTCGAACAGGAGCGCACGGGCGCTCTGCTTGACGATCTCCTTCATGTCCATCCGCTCCCAGTCGTGCGTTCGAGGTCGGCGAGAAGCCAGGGACACCCAACAGGTCGACGGCCCAGTGAACGAAGGAGACGTCCACCCAAACCTGACGAAGCGGGGCGGGGCCAGGCATGGGTGGGGGCGGAAGGGATCGCGGATCCCAGGCGCGTGCTGGTGATGGCATGCCCCTCATCCTGCCCAGAGGCTTATCGGTGGCGGTCGGCCTGCTCCCGGAACCACGCGATGGCGAAGCGTTGGGTGGCCAGACCGTAGTCGAGTGTCGCGCGCTGGTAGGCGATGACGTCCTGGTACCCCTCGGGGACGTTCCGGGCGTCGATCTGTTCGTCGAGCGCGCTGAGCCGGGCCAGGTCGGACTCGTAGCTCTCGATGATCCGCCCCAGGACCGGGCCGCGCTCCTGCGGGGCGAGCAGGCCCAGGAAGTACAGCCGGGACAGGGCCGCGGCCTCGGTGTCCGTGCCGCCCAGCTCTCCCGTCATCCAGGTCCGGAACTCCTCGCGGCCGGTCTCGGTGACCCGGTAGACCTTCCGGCCGCGTGCTCCGGCGTCGACGCTGGCGACCTCGATCAGCCCTCGGGACAGCAGGCCGTCCAGGGCGCGTTTGATGCTCCCCGCGCTGGCGCTGTAGAAGAGCGAGACCGTCTGCCCGAACGTCTTGATGAGGTCGTAGAGGGACTGTTGGGAAATGAGGAGCATCCCGAGGATCACGTGGGCCATGGGACGAGTCTAGTGCGAAGGTTCTCTTAGACATGTCCCTGAGACATATGGCGCGCCGCCTCGGCACCCTGGATTCGAGGCATGGGAAAGCGACACACGATCTGCTACTTCGACACGTTCATCACGGTCTCTCCGGACTCGGCCGCACCGGGCGCGATCGAGCCTCCGGTGGCCGCGAAGCCCTCGGTCGCGGCGATGACCTTCGAGATGATCTCCGAGGCGCCGTACGCGTACACCTCGGACGATGTTCTGTTCACGGTGTGGGCCGACCGGAAGGAGATCCCGGAGGCGGAGCGCGGGCAGGCACGTGAGGAGTTCTTCGCCAAGCCCAAGGCCTGCTTCCGCACCAGTGACCTGGGCAAGCGCTACGGGTGGGGAATCCATTCCGATGAGAGGGGGCGCGTGGCCCTGTACGCCATGGGTTCGGCCGAGTACGAGGCCTTCGCGTCGGGCACCTCCCCGTTCACCGGCGGACCCGTCAACGTCAAGGCCGCCTTACGCGCCACTCGACGCTGAGTCTTCCTGGGGGTTTCCGGTTCCCCGGCGGTGGTCCTCGACCGCGGAGGCCACCGCTGCGGCCAGGCCCGGGTAGTCGGTCTGGGCGGGACCCAGTTCCAGGAGACTGGAGAGTGCGATCGTCTGCTGTTCGGGGCGCTGTTCGTCCAGGACCCGGGTGGGTAGTACGTAGAAGGTCCACTGGCCGAGGTCGAGCGGGTCCAGGGACGGTTTGTCCTGGTGGTGCAGGACGCAGAAGACATAGGCATCCGAGTTGCGGCGCTTTTCGGTGTCCTGGGTGTTGGTCCGCGCGTCCCAGCCCGCGCTGGGTCCGATGGAAAACGAGATTTTCGACAGTTCTTTCTGGTCCCACGTCTGTAGATAGGCCGAGGACTTGACCTCCACCCGCCATTCCTCGGTGGTCCGGATGTCGACGGAGTCCCATTCCCTGCGGGTTCCGTCAGCGGCGTTCAGGGCTGTGGCCACGAGGTATTCGGCGAGGATTCCGCGCGCGGTGTTGTCGGCCAGGTCGGAGTAGGCCCAGCTCCAGAACGCCTGCAGCGAGCCCGCCGCCTGGTCGCCGACCATGATCGGCTCGTCGCCGCTACGCCGGTTGACCACCAGTCGACCAAGATGAGAACCCATGTGTTTCCTCGGGGGGAGAGAGATCGGCAGCGACTTCCGGAGCGGGACCGGGAAAGGTCATTCTGAAGCACTTCTCCCGTTCTGGAAAGTGCGTCGGAAGGGAAAACGCTTGCGCGGTTCCCGGCGTCGAACAGGTAGCAGTACCGACAAGCACAGACGTCACCCCTGTTTTCCTGGAGGACCGCGTGAGCAATGTGCCCGACCGCCTGCCCGATGCCGCCTCGAACCGGCCCCAGCGGCGCGGGCCCGTTCAGCGGCTCTCCCCGGAGAGCAGGCAGGTCCAGCAGGATGACCGGTCGCAGCAGTTTCCGCAGCGCGAAGCCCCCACCCACGCGCCCGGTGAGATGGGTTTCACGAAAGGCCCCGGTCGCGATGACCAGTGGCAGGAGCTTCCCGAGAGCGTACGGAAGCGGATGTGGGGGTACGCCGGGCGCAAATCTCTGCTCTGGTGGGCGAACGAGACGGGTACGGGACGTCTGGAGGCTGTCCTGTTCGGGGATCAGGCACTGTGCTTCGCCGATCCCCAGGTGAATGACGCCGGTAAACCGGTGTACTCGCTGTCCGTCTACCACGTGGACCGCGCTTCGCTGCTGCAGGAGGAGATCGTGCACCGGGTACGTCCGGGCAGCCGGTTCGATCGGGTGGAGGATTTCGAACCCGTCGGAAGGACTTCGTCGGTACCGCCGCCGGACGCGCGCCCCGGAGGCATCGCGCTCAACCCCCGCACCCGGAAGATCCTCGGCCACCTGCCGCCGCGGGCCCAGGAGCTCATTCAGGCCCCATTCCTCGGCGGGCAGCGGCTGCTGAGACAGGACTTCTACTACTTCGGGCACGAGGGCGGTGACCTGGAGGTCTTCTGTATGGTCTTCGCCGGTCCTCGGGATGTTGCCACATTGGAGGGCACCCGCACCATCCCGGCCGGGCACACCGAATCCAGCGCCCACTGGGATCTGACCGCCTACCAGGCCGGGGTGACCAAGCGGCGCGGAGCCTGAGCCTCTTGCGCAAAGGCGTTCCGGGGCGATCCAGTACGCCTCGGGTCGCCCATCGTCTGAGTTCAGGTGGAGAGCTGCCAGCCGACGGCCTCGTGCTGGTGGCGCCAGAACTTCGTGCAGGCCCGTGACGTCAGCGGGGGCCTCCACTTCCGCCACGTCACCGGAAGGCCCCCGTGGCGCGGCCCCGGCACTGCGGTGTGGCCCGGCAGCTAGGCTCCGGGGCATGCCCCGTTTCTCCGTGGCCCCTGCTCCCACCGTGCTCACCCTGTCCCTCCTCTCCTTGCCGGCTCTGGCTCTCAGCGGATGCGCGCGGACGCACACCGCCGACATCGGCACACCCGTCTCGGTCTCCCACCCGGTGGGTGCCTACTCGTCCGAGTTCCGCTGGGGCAACAACGCCCACGTGATCTACGCGGTCGAGAACGCCTCCCTCACCGAGACCGGACGGATGGACTTCGATCTCACCGTCACCGTGCCGCCGCTGGGGCGGGTGTTCGGGTTCGTGCGGATGGAGGTCACCTGTGTCGCGGGCGGAGAGACTTCTTCGGCGCACACCCATGAACGTCTCGGAGAGGCCTACGACGGAACCTTCGAGTTCCCGATGTGGTGCGCCGTCCCCGAAGAAGCTGATCTTGTGGCCATCGAGATCGACCACCACGACGAGCACCTGAGGTTCGAGGGCTCCGTGGAATGACCTTCGACCGTGGGCCCGACGTCTGGCCGGGCCCCGCGAGGAGGGACCGTTACTGAACGAACGGCTCGCGGGGGCGGGCCCCTGGTGAGGCCCGGGCCGGTCGGTTCCGGGCAGGGCCACGGGAGGGCACGGGAGGTCGAAAAGTCACGGAAAGGCCCCAAACCCTGACTTTCGACAGGGGACGCGGCCGGGTCCGGCCAGTTAGGTTCCCGGGTATGCGCCCGTTCCCTACCCCGCGTCGCCCTGGCCTGGCGGGGCACCTGGCCCTGGCCGCCGTTCTCCTGCTGCTCCTCCTCGCACTGCGCTGGCCGCTGGCGATCGCCGCGGTGCCCCTGCCCGCCGTCCTCACCGGCCGGCTGTCCCCGGACCTGCGCGCGGCGGGCGCTCTTTTCGCCGCGACCCTCCTGACCGGGGCGGGTTACCTGCTGATCAACGGCCAGCCCTTGAGCGTGTGGGTCACCTGCCTCTTCCTGGCCGTGTTCGCTTTGGCACTGCCGGGGCTGCTCGGCCTGTACCTGCGCAGCACCTCCGATCTCGCGCGGGCGGGCTGGGAACGAGCCCGGACCCTGAACCGGGAGGCGGGTCTGACGGCAGAACGGGCTCGGCTGCGGGAGCGTTCACGGATCGCCCGGGACCTACACGACGCCGTGGGGCACGAACTCAGCTTGCTCAGCCTGGGCGCGGGCAGTCTGGAGATGGCCGCGGACCTGCCCGAGGAGCGCCGCCGCCAGGCCGGGCAGCTGCGGGAGACCGCCGGACGGGCTGCCGAACAGCTCATGGCGGCGGTCGGGGTCCTGCGCGCGGACACCGAGACCGCACCGCTGACCCCGGCCGGTGAAAGCATCGCCGAGCTGGTACGGAATTCGCGCGAGGCGGGCCTGGACGTGTCCTTGGAGTGGGATGACGCTCCGCGTGAGCTCCCCGTGATGGCGGACCGCGCGCTCTACCGGGTGGTTCAGGAGTCGCTGACCAACGCCGCCAAACACGCCCCGGGAGCGGCCCCCCACGTACTGCTGTGGAGCACTCCGAAGGGTGTCCGGGTGCGGGTGACCAACCCCGTGCCCGGGGAGGGGCGCGGACCCCGTCAGGTCCCCGGCGCGGGCAGCGGCCTGCTGGGCCTGCGGGAACGGATCCGACTGGCCGGGGGCGACCTGAAAGCGGGGCGATCGGGACGGGACTGGGTGGTGACGGCCCTCGTTCCCGTGGCTGAGCCGGCCCTGCCGCCATCCCCTGGGGGAGAGCCGTCGCGGACCGCCTCGCGAGTGCGGGCGGCCGGTGGAAAGCCAGCCTCCGAGGTCGACGACCGGATCGAGGGCCACGGTGCGTCCGCCCTGCACGATGTGCTCTGGGAGGGCCGGGAAGTACACATCCACCAGCAGGTGCGCCGCCGCACTGTATGGGCGATCGGCACCATCCTGATGATCCCCATCCTGATGGGACTGGTGGGATACACGCTGCTGCTGTTGAACAGCTACCAGCAGGCGGCCGCCGCCACGCTCACCCCGGAGGAGTTCGAACAGCTGCGGCTGGGACAGGACCGGGGTTCGGTGGAGGCCGTGCTCCACGAGGGGGAGCTCTACCGGGGCACCTTGGCGGAGTCCTCCCAACCCCCGGATCCGGAGGGCCTGGTGTGCCGCTACTACCGGAGTTCGAGAGAGCTCACCACCGACTACGACAGGTACCGCCTGTGCTTCGACTCGGTAAGACTGGTGTCGGCCGAGGTGCTGACGTGGGGCCCGGGGAGGCCATGGTGATGCGGGAGGTCGTGGGGTGATCAGGGTCCTGCTGGTGGACGACGAGGCGATGGTCCGTGCCGGGGTGCGGTCGATCCTCGGCAACGACCCGGAGATCGAGGTGGTGGCCGAGGCTTCCGACGGCCGTGAGGGTGTGGATCTGGCCTGGTCGCACCGGCCGGACGTGGCGCTCATCGACATCCGCATGCCGGGAATGAACGGTCTGGAGGCCGTGGCCGAGATCCGCCGGGCCGTACCCGGAACCGGGGTGGCCATCCTCACCACCTTCGGGGAGGAGGAGTACGTGGTGCGGGCCCTGGACGGGGGCGCGGACGGCTTCCTGCTCAAGACCGGTGACCCCAGAGAACTCCTGCTGGGGGTGCGCGCGGTGGCGGAGGGCGGGGCTTTCCTCTCCCCCAAGGTGGCCCGCCGGGTCCTCAACGGCCTGAACCACGAACGCTCCACGGACCGGCTGCGGGCCGGGGAACGGCTGGCCCAACTGACCGCCCGGGAACGGGAGGTCCTGGCCCTACTCGGCGCGGGGTTGTCCAACGGCGAGATCGGCAAGCGGCTCTTCGTGACTCCTCCCACCGCTGAAGCGGCGGGCTTCTCCTGTCTCCACTCAGGCGACAGGAAGGACCAGCCCGGCCCTTACACCAACGTTGACCGCCCCGACCCGGTCGGCGTGCTCTGTATAGCCGCACCGGACGCAACGGAACTTCTCCTGACTGGGGCGGTTGTCCGCACTCACATGCCCGCACGCCTCGCGTGGGCAGGTGCGCGACGTGTTGCGGGGATCGACCGGGACCAACTCACGACCGGCGCTCTCAGCCTTGTGCGCGAGGATTCCCAGGAACACCCCCCAACCCGCATCCTGAATGCTCTTGTTCAGCCCGGCCTTGGCGGCGGCGTTGTTCGGAAGAAAAGCGCCTTGCTGTTCGGGGTCGGGCTTGGGTGCGGGCTTCTTGGTCATACCCGCGATGTTCAGGCGTTCGTGTGCGATCGCGTCGAACGAACGGATGAGGTCAAGCGCGACCTTGTGGTGGTGATCGACGCGTTGACGCCGCACCTTTGCATGCAACCGGGTGACCCTGGCCTGTGCCGCACGGTGCTTGCGCGTGCGGCTCTGCGCCTTGACCCGCTGGGGGAAGGCGGACAGGTCGCGCTGTGCGGCGGTCAGCTTCTCAGCGGAGCGCGCGAGGAACCGGGGGTTGTCGACGTGCTCGCCCTCGCTTGTGGTGAGGAAGGAGGCCACCCCCATGTCGATACCGGTCACACGCCCGGTCGGTTCCAGGGGTTGGGCCGGTACCTGGTCACAGGCCACAACCACGAACCACCGGCCGCCCTCGCGCTTGACGCTGACCGTCTTCACACGGCCCTTGACCGGCCGGTGCCGGTGGACCCGCACGTGTCCCACACCCTGGAAGCGGACGCGGGTCACCGCATCTTGGGGTGTGGAGTCCCAGCGGCATCCGTCGCCGTCCTTGGGAAAGACCACGGTGTCGAACCGGCCTACCCCACGGAACCGGGGATACCCGGGCTTGTGCCCGGACTTCACCCGGCGGAAGAACGCTTGGAACGCTTTGTCCAGGCGTCGCAACGTGGCTTGCTGGGAGGAGAACGACCAGCGCCCCTGCCGCTCGGGATCAAACGACCGGATCTCTTTGAGCTGCGCGGACTGGTCGCCGTACCTGATCTTCGTCTTCGAGGGGTGGGCGTAGGCGTCGCGGCGTTCCTGCAATGCTCCGTTGTACAAAGAGCAGTGGTCGCGCAGCATCTGCGTGAGAGATGCCTGTTGGCGCTTGGTAGGGCGAAGAAGGAACTTGTACGCGCGGATCACGTACCCTCTCCCTTCTTCCACGGGCGTTCCCACTGGGTGTCGATGTACCGCTGCACCGTGTCAGCGCTCACGGCTCCCACGGACGCGGCAAAGTACGACGACGACCACAGGGTGGGGAGCTTCGACCGAAGGTGGGGGAACTCCTCACGCAGAACACGCGATGTGTGCCCCTTGAACTGGTTGGCGACGTATGACGCCGATGCCTTGGGGCCGTGCTTGACGAACAGGTGCACGTGGTCGGGCATCACCTCAACCGCGATGATCTCCCACCCGCGCTCACCGGCCTTGGACCTGATCAGTTCCTCCAAGCGCTGTGCCACACGTCCACCAAGGACCGGGCGGCGGTACTTCGAACACCACACGACATGGAGCCCGAGGTCGTACACGCCACCGGAGAACCGGCGAACCTTGCGAGTCACAGACACGAGACAAGTATACACACGACACAGGTCTACTTGCTGTGTCCTGTGGTGGACGCCGGACCGCCTGGCGGCGGTTCGGCTGCCCTTGTCCCGCTACGCGGGAAACCTGATTCCCCCACCGGCTAAAGCCGGTGGTCCCCTCAGGAGGATTTGATGGTGGAAGGCACCGTGAAGGGCCATGTCAGCACCATCTTCCGCCGCCTGGACGCCCGCAACCGAGTGGAAGCCGCCGTCCTCGCCCACGAGGCCGGCCTGGTCTCGCCCACCTCGGACAACCCCCGGTAACCCGCGAACCCAGGCCCGCGTGTTCCGGCTCCCCAGCAGGCACGACTCTCGCCGTACACCCGGGTCGCTGGTCCGCGCTGTGCTCCCCCGTGCCGACCCTCCAGACTTTCAGTCGCCGCTCAGGCCCTGGGCGGGGGCGATACGGGCGGCCCGGCGGGCCGGGAGCAAAGGCGCGAGGGCACCGATCACCAAGGCGGCGAGCAGGATCAGAGCCAGCTGCCCCCAGGGCAGGGACACCACCAGCGGTGCCGTCCCTCCAACGATGGCGCCCACCCCGACCACCCCGTAGGGCACCCCGATGAGCAGGCCCGAGACGGCGCCGAGCAGGGCGATCACCGTGGCCTCGGCCACGAGTGTGCCGCGCAGCCCGCCCCGGGTGAGGCCCAGGGCTCTCAGCAGCGCGGACTCCCGGGTTCTCTCCAGTACGGACAGGCCCAGCGTGTTGGTCACCCCGATGCTGGAGATGACCACGGTGACCAGCAGCATCACCAGGGCCAGGGCGACCAGGAGGTCGAGGACCTCGGTGAGGTCGCCCCGTTCACTGAGTGCTCCGCTGAGCATGATGTCCGGATCGGCCCCAGCGACCAGGTTCATCTGGGTGGCGAGCGCGTCCCGGTCCGCCCCGGGGGCGGCCACGCCCCACACCATGCCCTGCTCACGGTCCTCCGTCATGGCGTCCAGGACATCCGCGCGCACCACCGGGGCTTCCGTACCGGAGGCGGTGGCCAGGTTGGACGGGTGCACGGTGAAGGACCTCCCGGCGCCGTCCACCGTGAGCTCGGCCCTCTCCCCCGGCTCGACCCCGAGCGTTCTCAACTGCTCCCCGGAGAGCAACATGACGGGAGCAGCACCGGAGTCGGCCCCGAGGAGCGTCGTGGTGCCCGTGGCCTCGGCCAGCTCCGGGGAGACCCCCACCAGGGTGACCTCGTCCAGACCGGCCAGGGTGACCCGCTCGGTACGGGGCGCCTCCACCAGTTCCAGGCCCTCGATCCGCCGGACCAGGTCCACGGTGTCCGGGGCCACCGATCCCTCGTCCACCCGGGCGCTGACGTCCACCGGGTAACGGGCGTCCAGGTCGCCGTCGATGGTGGCCCGCCCGGTGGCGGCGGCCGTGGTGAGCGCGGTGATCAGGCCGAGCCCCAGCACCAGGGTGAGCGTGGCCGTGGCGGCCCGGCCGGTATCGCGCCGCAGGTTGGCCCCGGCCAGCTCGGCGACCCCGCCCATCCGTCTCAGCGGGCCGTGCACCAGGTGGATCAGCCGGGCGATGAGGTAGCGCAGCGCCAGGAGCAGGCCGACCGCCCCCACGAAACCGCCGCCGATGGCCAACGGAAGAGCCCGTGTCCACGCCCCGGCGAGCATGCCACCCACCCCGAGCGCCGCGAGCACGCCACCCAGGACGTGCACCGCGCGCAGACGCACCCCGCCGTCCGGTACCGCCGAACGCAGCGCCTCGATCGGGGCGGTGCCGGCGGCCTTGCGCGCCGGGGACCAGGCAGCGATCACGGTCGTGCCCACCCCCACCAGGAAGCAGCCGACCAGCGCGAGGGGACTCAGGTGGAGTCCGGCACCGGCCAATCCGGTCAGCGCGGCCCCCGCGTACCCGACCGCGATCCCCGTGCCGACCCCGACCAGGGCACCGGCCGAACCGATGAGCAGGGCCTCGGTGACCACCAGCGCACGTACCTGGCCGCGCTCCGCCCCCACCAGACGCAGCAGCGCGGTGTCCCGGCGGCGCTGCGCGAGCAGGATCGTGAAGGTGTTGGCGATGACCATCGCCGCCGAGAGCAGGGCGATGAGAGCGAACACGAGCAGGAGGAGGCCGAGCTGCTGGGACCCGCCCGCGAAACGGTCGGCGGCCAGCTGGGCCCGCTCGTCGGCGGTCATCGGGTACAGGTCCCCGGGAAGAGCGGCGGCCAGACCCGCCACCACCTCCTCGGCGGAGACCCCGTCGGCCACGCTGGCCATGACGCTGAACGGGCTGTCCCCCGCGAAGTAGGCCTCGGGTGCGTAGAGCGTGTACTGCACCCCGGTCAGCGGCTGGAACCCCGGGGCCACACTCCCCACCACCGTGAGCGTGCCGCCCCGGCCCTCTTCGGTCCCGGCCCCGGTGTCCTTCGACTCGATGGATTCGGGTCTGGTCTGGTTCTCGTCCACCTCCGTGATGACCTGGACCGGGTCACCCACCCGGAGGTCCAGGGCGTCCAGGGTGGCGGTGTCGGCGACCACCTCGCCGGGGGAGGTGGGCCAGGTGCCCTCGGTCAGGTCGAACCAGCGCAGGCCGGGGTCGTCGGCGATGCTGTAGACGTTGGCGCTGCCCCGGAGGCCGTCGGTGACGAGCTGGACCGTGCGGGCGTGGTACTCGGTGACGGCGGTGATGTCCGGGTGGGCGGCGATCGGGTCCGGCCAGTCCGGGCCGGGGTCGGCGGCCTCGGTGTCCCGGTCCACGATGAGGTCGGCGGCGGTGAGCGGAGCCGCGGCCACCGCGCGTAGACCCGCGTTGGAGGTCGTGGAGAACACGGCGGTGGCCGCCAGGAAGAGGGTGCCGAGCACGATCGCCAGCAGCACGGAGAGCAGGCGGGCGGGGTAGGCGCGGATCTGCGCCCAGGCGAGGGTTCGCATCAGTGCTCCGTCCGGGCCATGGCGGCGAGGACCTCGTGGGTGGCGGGTTTTTCCAGGGCCCCGCGCAGGGCGCCGTCGGACATCATCAGGACCCGGTCGGCGTAGGTCGCGGCGGTGGGGTCGTGGGTGACCATGACGATGGTCTGGCCGAGTTCGGTGCCGGCGCTGCGCAGGCGTTCGAGCAGTTCGCGCCCGGCGGTGACGTCCAGGGCGCCGGTGGGTTCGTCTGCGAAGAGCACGGCGGGCCGGGTGAGTAGGGCGCGGGCGACCGCGACCCGTTGTTGTTGTCCGCCGGACAGCTCCGTGGGCCGGTGGCCGAGCCGGTCCCCGATCCGCAGGGATCCGATCACCTCGTCGAAGTAGGCGCGGTCCGGGCGCTGTCCGGCGAGTCTGAGCGGGAGCAGGATGTTCTGTTCCGCGGTGAGGGCGGGCAGCAGGTTGAAGGCCTGGAAGACGAAGCCGATCCGTTCGCGTCGTAGCCGGGTGAGTCTCCGGTCGTCCAGTCGGGCCAGGTCCTGCCCCTGGACCAGGACCTGCCCCGAGGTGGGGGCGTCCAGCCCGGCGAGCAGGTTCATCAGCGTGGACTTGCCGGAGCCGGAGGGCCCCATGACCGCGGTGAACTCCCCCGGGGTGAAGCCGAGGCTCACCCCGGCCACGGCGGTGACCGCGGCCTCGCCCTCCCCGTATCTCTTGACCAGGTCGACCGCCTGGCGTGTGGGACCGGGTGGTGGGGTCGGTGCGCTCGCCCTGCTGTCCTTCACCCTGTTGTCCTTCAACCTGTTGTCTCTCAACCTGTTGTCTCTCAACCCACTGTCTCCGCCCGTGTGTCGTCGGTCCGAGAACCACGCTAGGAATCGGCACCCCCGCGCTGACACCGACGACGGGCGGGGCAGGCCTCTGGCGAAGGACAGGGGCGGAACGGGAGGTCGGGTGGTACGCGCGCCCGCGTTCACGCACGAAACCGAAACACCGCTGATCGACTTCGTTCGGAGCGTTGACGCGGTGGGGGCGCGGTGAACCTGGTGGAGGAGGACTACGAGGACGCCCCGGAGCTGCTCTCCGTCGCCGCCCCGAGCGGGCCGGACGGCCGGGGGCCTGGGCTGGTCATGGTCTCCCTGCGCCCGTTCCAGATCCTCACTCTGCGCCTCGAACGCTGACCGGGAACCGGTGGCCCAGGCGGCCAGCTCGAATGCACCGCTCGGATGCACCGGTCGGAGGCGGATCCAAGGGCCCCGGACTCAGTCGCCTCGCAGGGCGTGCTGGAGGGTCTCGGTGATGCGGGCCTCGGTGAGGTCCTCGTCGCCGAGCAGGATCCGGGCGCACAGGCCGTCCGCGGTGGCGGCGAACTGGCGGACGGTCAGGTCGTCGGCGCCCTGGCCCCGGGCCACCTCCGAGACCGCGTCGCGCCAGCGCCGGGCGACCGGGCGCAGGGCCGGGCGGCGGGCGGCCAGCAGGTTGAGCTCGCGTTCGGCCAGCGCCCGGGCGCGCCCCTCGCCGCGGGCGGAGGCGATCACCCGGGCCAGCCCCGCCACGGCCTCACCCGGCGAACTCCGAAGACCGGCCAGCTGGTCGATGTAGGTGTCCGAGGCGGCGGTCAGCGCGGCGACCAGCAGGTCGTCCATGGTCTTGAAGTAGTAGACGGCGGAGCTGGCCGGGACGTCCGCCTCGCGGGCGACCGCCCGGTGGGTGACCCCGGCGACACCGTCGCGTTCCACGACCCGGAGCGTGGCGGCGATGATCTCCTCGCGCCTGCGCTCACCCCGGGCCCGACGCCCGTCGACCCGCTCCGCCGTGCCGCTCACGTTCTCCCCCGTCCGTGTTCTGGCGGCGACGATACCAGCGTGTTCAGGGCCGAACCGGTTCCCTGGAGGCCCGCGGCTCCTCGGGAAGGCGGGCCCGACCCAGTTCCAGGGCGAGGGCGCCCGCCATCACCAGGGCCAGTCCGGCGATCTGGACCGGGGTGAGGCTGTCACCGAGGAAGAACACCCCGATGAGGGCGACGATCGCCACGCCCGCGGCGGTCCACACGCCGTAGGCGACGCCCACCGCCATACCTCGTTTGAGAGCGAGCGCGAGCAGGTAGTAGGCGGCCAGGACGGTCGGGACCGCCACCAGGACCGCGATCGGGCGGGTGAACCCCTCGGATACCCCGGTGGCGGTGGCGCCCACCATCTCGGACAGCAGCGCGGCGATCAGGAAGAGCCAGGCCATGTTCGTTCCCCTCGGTCGTCCTCGACGGATCCAGACAGGCAAAATACTTGAACCATCGTTCAAATAGGTGTGTACCCTGACCCTAGAACCAGTTGAACTATCGTTCAAGTACTTGGGTGTCAGAGACCGCAGGAGGCTCCGTGTACCTCGCCTATCTTTTCCTCGCCGGAACCGTCGCCCTGGAGGTCGTGGGCGCCATCGCCAGCCGCTACTCGGAAGGGTTCACCCGCCCGCTGCCCACCGCGGTCACCGTGGTGACGATCGTCGGCGCCTACTACCTCTTCGCCCTGGCCCTGCACGAAGGGCTCGGCATCGGTGTGGCCTACGCGGTCTGGGCGGCCGTGGGGATCGTGGCCGTCACCCTCATCGGGGTGTTCGCGCTCCGGGACCGGATCACCCGCACCCAGGTCGCGGGGGTCGTCCTGACCGTGGTCGGGGTCCTCGCCCTCCAGCTCGGCGGCTGAGCCCGGGGACTCTGGGGGCCGCTGTTCGGGGCAGCTGCCTACCGCTCGGGGTAGACCGACTGGATGCGCTCGGCGACGTCCGGGAAGCCGCTGCGCTCCAGGATCTCCACCTGCTCGCGAACGAACGCGGCCCGCTCGTCCTCGCCCTCGACCGAATCGATCAGCCCGCGCAGGATGGCGACCTGGACGTCCTGCTCCATGGCGCCCTGGTCATCGTCCTGCTCGGCGGGCCACCAGTAGCTCTCGTAGCCCTCCTCGTCGACCCCGCTGCCCGGCATCGGGACGGCGGGCTCGGCCACCCCGAGCAGGTCGGAATCCTCATGCGGGTCGGCCAGGTCGGACACCTCGTTCGCCGGGGCCGGGAGAACCGGCCCGGACTCCGGGCGGAGATCGGGAGCGGCGCCCTGGCCGGGAATCCCGGACATCGCCGCGCGAACGCGTGCCGCCTCGTGCTCGGCTGCCCAGAGCGCGCGGTCCTTGCGCAGCTGGGCCATGCGCTGGAGGCGTTCGTCGTCATCGTCGGCCAGTTCCAGCCGGACGTTCTCCGCCCACACCTGGATCACACCCCCGGAGACCGGATCCTCCACCGCGAACACCGACTCCAGCTCGCTCTCGGCCACCGCGCGCTCCGCGGGGTGGATGTCGCGCAGGTACTCGCGGGCGCGGAGCACGATCGAGTGGACCGCCGGGCCCGCGGGGTTGCGCAGGCTGAGATCGACCCGGTGGGCCCAACGCCAGTGGACCAGCGCGGAGAACTCGAACGAGTAGTCCTCCACCGCGCTCGGCAGCTCGGTCCGGCGCGTGCGCACGCCCCGGGTCCCGCTCTGGCCGCGCGGAACCTCGATCGGCGCGGGCTCGTCGCCCTGGTCCGATCTGTCGCGGAGATCATCTCCCGAACCCCGCACCGACTCGCCCTCTTCCCCGCTCCCGTGTTTCTCCCGCGCACCCTTGCCCGTCACCAGGTCCACGGCCGCCACCAGCAGTTCGGGGCGGGCCAGCACCACGCCCAGCAGCACCACGGCGAACGGCAGCCACAGCAGTGTCCATACTCCGACCAGCGGAAACAGCACCACGGGAACGGTCAACACCACGATGGCCGCCGCCAGGCGGATACGGGCGAAGGTGGCCACGGGGGTGTCTCCTCATGCGGGGGCAAGGGGCTCGGAACGAAAGGTCCTCTGGCAAGTGTGCCCGAGAACCGGCGTGCACGTGCCACCAACGCCGAGTCAGAGGCCCCGCGGCCCCCTCCGATGCCCCTCCCGAGCCCTTCCGTAGTCCCGCCCCGATCCCTCCACCCCGCGCCACCAGGGCCCCGTTTCCCGCTCCACCCCGCCGGATATGACCCCTTGCGTCCGCCTGGTGCCTCCCCCGTCCCCACCGCCCGGCCTGTTTCCCTCCGCCTCCGCGGAAGGCACCGGAACACCCCCGCTCAACCCCCACCGAGGTGAGAAGAATGTTCAGTGCCGAGCTCCGCCTCCGTCGGCAGCAGGCCGGGATGAGCCTTGAAGCGCTGGCCCGGAAGATCCACTACAGCAAGAGCCACCTGAGCAAACTGGAGAACGGCGCGAAGAAACCCTCCCGGGAACTGGCCCGGGCCTGCGACGCCGCCCTCGGCGCCGACGGGCAGCTCTCCCGCCTCATCCCGGGGAACAACCCGGGGAACGCGCCGGGCGATACCCCGAGCCGTGCCGACGACCAGGCGGAGCCTCCCACGGACGACCAGGAGGTATGGCTCATGAGCATGACACCGGACGGCCAGACGGGCTTCGCCGGAATGGACCGCCGCACCGCCCTCTCCCTCGGCGCTCTCTCCGTTCTGGGCGCGGGAGCGGGCTCCGGGGCGGGTGCCGGTTCCGCACTCGGCGGCACCGCCCCGCGCGCACGCACCGACACCGAACCCGCCCTGGCCAGCTTCCGCACCCAGCTGGGTGAGCTCAGGACCATGGGGCAGCACATGGCGCCGACCATGGTCTTCCCCATCGCCATCGCCCAGACGAACGCACTCCGCCAGCTGGCCAGATCCGCGCCCCCGGCCCAGCGGGGCGCGGCACTGCGCCTGGCCGCCCGGTTCGCCGAGTACACGGGGTGGATGGCCCAGGAGAGCGGATCGGAACAGCGGGCCCTGTGGTGGACGGACACCGCCGTGTCCCTGGCCGAGGCGGGCGGCGACCGGGAGATGGGCGAGTACGCGCTGGTCCGCCGGGCTCTGGTCACCATGTACGCGCACGACAGTCCCCAGACCATCGCCCTGGCGCAGCACGCGCAGCGCGCTCCCGAGACGTCGCCGCGGGTGCGGGGACTGGCCGCCAAACGCGAGGCTCAGGGGCACGCACTCGCCGGTGACCTGCTCTCCTGTGAGCGCGCGCTGGAGCGCGCACGCGCGCTCCTCGCCTCAGGCGGGGCGACCCCTGGGAGCGGGCGCGGGCACGGACCGGAGGTACTGGGTTCGAGGCACGTCAGCGACCCGGTGGGGGTTACCCGGGGGTGGTGCCTGGTCGATCTGGGGCGTGCGGAGGAGGCCGCTCAGCTCCTGGACCAGGAGTGCGCGCTGCTTCCGGCGGACGCCGTGCGGGCCCGGACCCGGTTCGGGGTGCGCCGGGCGATCGCCCACGCCCTGTCCGGGGAGGTCGACCACTCCTGCGCGATCACCACCGAACTCCTGACCGGGGCCTCGGAAGTGGACTCGGCCACAGTCCGGTTGGACCTGCGCCGACTGCACCAGACGCTCGCCCGGTATCACGGCCACCGTTCGGTGCGGGAGCTCTCACCGGTGCTGCTGGCCACCCTGAGTGGGGCCTGAACACCGGAAAGCGGCCGGGGCCGTGCTCGGGCCAGTACACCCGAACACGGCCCCGGCCCAGACCGGAACGAAAGACTCAGTGCGGGACGCCGTTGCCGTTGGGTGAGGGCGTGGGCACGGGCCCTGGTGCCTCGTAGGTGACCCCCAGGTCGAAGTCGTCCCCTTCATCCGGCAGGGGGTGAGCGTGCCGAAGCAGTTCCGCGATCCCGGTCAGCGAGGCCCCTTCGAAGAGACCGACCCACCGGTGCACCAGTTGCACACGTTTGTCCTCATCCTCGATCTCCTCCCCGATCCTGGCCACGATCTTCCCCACCGACTGTGCCAGGTCGTCCTCGCTGCTCTCCACGACAAGATCGCTCCCGTCGAACCCGCTCCGCTCCTCCACTCCCACGAGGCCCTCGACCGTCCGCTCCTCCCGCACGATCTCGTCAAGGAAGGAGAAGGCCTCCGGGGAGGCCACCCGCAACCGCTCCAGGAGCTCCGCCGGATCCGCGCACTTCGACGCCTCCGCGACCCGCGTGAGCACCTCGATCAGGTCGTGGGTGCGGTTGACGTCTGCGTCCCCGCGCACCAGGTCCCAGACGATGGCGCTGCCGGGGGTGGCCAGCACGTCGTCCGCGAAATATCTGCGCTTGGCGGACTCCACGGAGCGCTCCACCTCCCACAGCGCCCCCTCCTTCCGTGCCTTGGCGATGCGGGCCAGACGGCTCTCGTCCTCCTCGGAAAGCGTGACCGTGACATCCTCCGCCCACACCTCCAGAGCACCGTCGAACCCGTGTGCGGCCACCCCCAGAACCGACGCCACCCGGTGACGGGCCACGTCGTGGTCCTTGGGCCGGTAGCCCGTGCTGACCCGCTCTGCCTGTTCCATCACCATGTGCTTGGCGAACTCGCCGGGGTTGCGCAGCCTGGGGTCGGGTTCCCCGGTCCACTTCCACCGGACCATGGCCGAGAAGACGAAGGGATACTCATCGTCCTGGCTGGGCAGCGGGGACTCCCTGATCCGGGCGCCCTGCGGTCCGCTCTCCACGAACGGGTCCGGCGGGGTCTCGGTCTCGCCGGGCAGCGCCGCCTTCGTGCTGCTCAACATGAGCGCGAGCACCCCGATGAGCAGCAGGGGCGGGACCAGGGCCAGGGCCCACCAGTCGAGGAACAGGAAGAGGGCGAGGACCAAGGGGACCGCGATCGCGGCCAGGACCGCGATGCGTCGCAGCAAGGGGCTCATGGGGTCTCCGTACGTCGTTCAGCGGGGGTGCCGACGGGCGTGTCCAGGCCCTCGGCGGCGTCGATGAGCCGGATCAGGTCGGCGCTGGCGCAGCGGCGGCTTTCCCGGTCCTGGGGACCGGCCTCCGCCCGCCATCGGAGTGCGGCGGTGTAGAGGGCGGGTAGGGTCCCGGCACCGGCGGCGGCCGCCACCAGGACCTTCCTGAGCTGGGCGCCGTGGCCGATCCACCGGTGGGCGTACTCCTTGGTCCGCTGCGGACGTTGGTGGAGCACGTGCCCCAGACCATCCCGCACCAGGCCTTCGACCCCAGGCGAAACCGTTCGGGGCCGCGATCCGCCACCGACCAGGCGTTCGGGTGCGGTGAGGTCCCAGAACAGGTCCCGGTCAACCGAGTGGTCGGGGTCGGGAAGCCGCTCGCAGACCCTGCGCAGGACTTTGCGGTACAGGGACCTCTCGTGGGCCAAGGTGCCCAGCTCAGCCCGGGCCGCCTCCGACACGGCCACCGCCCGGTTGGCGGCGAGCAGGTGCAAACGGACAATGGCCTGTTCGGGGTGGGTTGCGGCCAGCTCCTGGGCGCAGACGGCGACCAGCACCTGACCGAGTTCCCGGCCGAGCCCCGGGCTCTCCGCCCACTTGTAGATCTGTCGCCGCCCGATCCGCCCGTACCGGTCGTGCCGCAGCACCGTGGTCAGCAGCACCGCGGCCTGCGGGGCGGTTCTTCGCTGCTGGATGACCCACCTTTGGACCCGTTGAAACACCGCCCCCGGTTCGGCGATCCGCAGCGTCTGTTCGGCCCAGCGTTCGGCAACCCGGTCCTGGTCCGCAGGTGAGAGGGCTTGGTTGGTGACCAGGGCGTCCACCCACTGGCCGAGTTGGTCGTGCAACCGGGGGTGGGCGTCCCAGAAGGCTGAGCGAAGCGCCCGAGCCCGGCCGACCCGCTTGAAGTACACCCTGCGTTCGGTGCCCACCCCGATCTCGCAGTCACGCAGTTCCTCATGGAAGTCCGGACGGTTGAGCAGGGGTGTCTCGTCCTCGGGGAAGGAGATCTGGGCCAGCAACGACTCCACACCGGAGGCCAGGTGCTCGACGGGCACCCCCTCCAGCAGTGACGCGGCCAGGAGCAGGGCCCTCTTCCTGCCCGTGGTGTCCTTCAAGTCCTCAGGCAGGGCGGCCTCTCCCGCTTCGAGGGCCCTACTCAGCCAGCCCTCTATCCGCCCCTCGTAACCGGCCTCCTGGTAGGCGGTCGCGGTGCGCCAGGCCAACCCCTCGATCCCACCCATGGACGCGGTGCTGACCCAGGTTCGGATCTCCTTCGTGGCGCGGTCGGGGAAGAAGCCCGGCACGCCACGGGAGTCGAGATGCTCGGCGAGGACAGCGAGCGAGTCCGGTCGACGATGGGGCACCACGCGGTCCCGGAGGGACGAGTGCAGCTTCTCCACGTCCTCGTGTTCCACCAGCACCACGAGGGAGGCACCGGCCCGCAGTGCCCGGGCTCGCAACCCCTCCAGCTCATCACGCAGGGGAGCCAAGGCGAACCCGCTCTCCCGGGTGAGATCGACCAGTAGGCGTTCACCGCCCCTGAGCTCGTCCGCGTCGAGTGTCGGCCGCCCGTCCTGGCCGTTGGTCACCAGGTCGTCCTGAACGTCCTGGTCTGCTTCCTCGCCTGCGGGGGCCAGGATCATCTGGGCCGCGGCCCTGACCCCATCGCCGGGTCTGGCGCTGAGGACGACCGCCCCGTGACGCGCGATGTCGGCTCGGCGTGCCTTCTCGTCGAAGCCGGGCGGCTCGACGAAGCGTCGGCGCAGGGTGGCCAACCGGTCCCCGGGAACGATCCTGCGTTCCTTGCCGTAGTTCACCTGCCCGTCGTCGAACTTGAGCCGCGCGGAGTAGGCGCTGACATAGAAGTGTTGCTGGTACTGGTCCCCGGACACGTTGGTGACCGTCGAGTCCTGGTTGAGGTCCCCCGAGCCGGTGTTCGTGGTGGCGTTGTCACCACTGACGGTCGGCCCGGAGACCCGGTCGCGGGGTTCGGTCTCCTGAGTGGTCATCGGCGGCCCCTCCGGTGGGCACCGCCGGTGTTCTGGTCTCTGACGGTCTGGTCGCCGGACACGTGGTTGACCGTCGAGTTCTGGTCACCCGCCACGTGATGGGTGGTCGAGCTCTGGTCTCCGGACACGTTGGTGACGGTCGAGTTCTGGTTGAGGTCGCCAGAACCGGTGTTGGTGGTGGCCCCGTTGCCGTTGACCACCACGCCGCTGTTGCTGTAGTCCCTGGCCTGCACGGCGATGCCGTCGACGTCAGCCATGCTGTTGCGCGTGCGCGGCTCCCCGTCCCGCGCGAGCGCCGCCTCCTCGTCGGCGCGAGCCTGCAGTCTCCGGTCCAGTTCGGTGGCGGCGACCAGGACGGCCTCGGCGATCTCGTCGAGGTCGGAGTCCGAAGTCCGGTGGCGAAACCGCCGGTACTGGCAGCTGGCCAGCGGGGCGAGCTCCTCGGGCAGCTCGTCCTTGCGAAGGCGCGGCGTGGCCTCGATCAGCACGGGGATCACCGTCGCCTCGGCTTCGAAGGCGGCCGCGATCTCCCAGCGCGTCCAGTCCTCGGGGTTGTCGACCGCCCGGCGGCCGTCGCCACCGCGGATCTCCAACCACTCCGGGCCGATGACCGCCACCAGAACCTCACAGCCGCGCACCGCTTTTCTGAGTTCCTGCTCGAAGTCTCTTCCGGCCGGGATCGAGTCACTGGCCCGGAAGACCTCTTCCACACCGAAACGCTGGGACAGTTCCCGGCCGAGGAGCGTGGCGACGTGTTCACCGTCGCCGGTCCGGTAGTTGACGAAACAGCTGTTCATGACTCCCCATCCGCATCAATGAAAATATGCCGAACGAACACCGCCGACTTTTTGGTGCACTTGACAACAGCGACGCATATCGCCACCAGACACCTTTTGCCAACGCTCCGATAATGTGCCCAAAAGCTGGATCTGAAAAGGTCGATCGACTTGTTTCCCGCCGCCCTTGTCCGGGGAAACGGGAAACCCCGGGTCCGGCCGGGGCTCGGAACGACGCCGAGAACCACCGCCCGGCGTTGGCCCGGCACGCGTCACCGGCCTGGCGGTCAACTGGGGGCGGAAGGGGATTCCGTCGGGAGGGCGAAAAGTCGGGAAACACTGGCGCAAGGCCCCCTGGGTCGGTCTTCCCGAAGCGGGTCGAGGGCGCACCATGACTGAATGCGATCACCCGACTTCTCTTCTCCACAGGTCGTCGCCGCCCCGGAGCGGTCCGGGGCCCGTGGGCTCGGAAGCCGCTTCCGCCCAGAGGTGCAGGGGTTGCGCGCCGTCGCCGTGCTGCTCGTGCTCGTCTACCACCTGAACCCCGAGCTGCTGCCGGGCGGGTACGTGGGCGTCGACGTGTTCTTCGTGATCTCCGGGTTCCTCATCACGTCGCTGCTGCTGCGCGAGGTCCGCGAGCACGACCGGGTGTCCCTGGCCGGGATCCTGAGCGTGGCTGCGGTGACCACCGCCGCGCTGGTTCGGGTGGACGGCTTCCAGGCGAGCGACTTCGATCCGGCGGTGCACGTGGGGCCGGCGGCGATCGGTCTGCCCGCCCTCGAAGGGGCGTGCATGTACCCCTCACCGGTCGGGGCCGAGGACGACACGCCCCAGGCCGTCGACGACGGCTGCCACGCGGGTTTCGCCAAACGGGATCCCTCGGACCCGTGCGTGTACGGGCCCGAGGGGGCCGACACCACGGTCGCGCTCACCGGGGACTCGCACGGCACCCAGTGGTTCCCCGCGCTGTACGGACTGGCCGGGGAACGGGGATGGCGAATCGCGGTGTTCAACAAGTCCGCCTGCGCGTTCACCGCGACCGACGTGGGCCGGGACGGCGCGACCTACCAGGAGTGCTCGGACTGGAACCAGGCGGTGGTCGACGAGCTTCACGCCCTGGACCCGGATCTGTTGGTCACCAGCTCGTCGGCGGCCGGGACCCCGGACGGCCTCGAACCCGGACCGGAGGCGCGCGACACCATGGCGGCCGGGATGGTCGAGCTGTGGGAGAGGGCCGCGGAAGCGGACACCCCGGTCCTCGTGATCAGGGACACCCCGCGCACCACCACGGACGTGCTCGACTGTCTGGCCGCCAACACCCACGACCTGGCCGCCTGCGACCAGCCCGTGTCGTCCGCGCTGCGGCTCGACGACCCCCAGGAGCTGGCGGTCCGGGAAGTGGCGAAGGCCGAGCTCGTCGATCTCAACGACCTCATCTGCGCGGAGGACACCTGCCCGGCGGTGGTCGGCGACGTGGTGGTCTACCGGGACACGCACCACCTCACAGAGACCTACGCGCGCCTGCTCGCCGACGACCTCGGCGACCGGATGGACGAGGCTCTGGCCCGCACCTGACCAAAGGGGCTCCGGTACGTGGCGGACCGGACCGGCAGCCCGTAACTGAGCTGGTCCGGTCCCGTTCCGGACGCACGTCGGCGCCCGGAACGGGCGGACTACCGGAACGGGCCGCCGCCGGGACAGGTCAGCTCAGCCGCCGGTGAGCCGGGCGAGGAGCTGAACCGCCGTGGGCCCCTCGGGTCCGAGGGGAACGGTGAAGGGAGAGATGTCCCCGGGGACGAGTGCGGCCGCGTGGATGTCGGCCGGTACTTCTTCGCGTCCTCGGGTGGTGTGCTCGCTGCTGTCCTCTGTATGAGGTTCGCGGAACCCGCAGACCCTCATCACACCCCTCCTGAAACGCGCCGATCGGGGCGGGCCAGTCTTGGTTACCGGTGACCCGCCCGTGCCTGCGCCTGCGCCTGGCTACCTGGGACCGCGGGGCGGCTGCTCAGGATGTCCCGGCTGTGGCGGATACTGACCCTGCGGCGGATACTGCCCCTGCGGCGGGTACTGTCCCTGCGGCCCCGGAGGCGGCGGAGCGAACCCCGGCGGGACCTGGCCGCCGCCCTGAGGCATCCCGCCCGGGGCGCCCGCCCCGGGCGCCGGGCCCCGCTTGAGCAGGGCCAAGTCGACCACGTTGTAGACAGCCACCCCCAGCGACACCAGCAGCACCAACCAGAAGCCCACTCCCGTGCTGGCGTTGTATTCCGCGAACTGGAGGAACTCAGCCCCCGTTCCCTCCTCGATCGCCTGACCCACTGACACGTGCATGCCGATCTGGTTCACCAGGACCAGAAGTGCCGACAGACCCGCGGCGGCGAGCCCCGCGATGGTCCGGGCCAGCGGCTTGGGCAGGGCAGCGCTGAGGACACCGCCCACCAGTGCGGTGATCAGGGTGACCAGCAGCAGCGGCCGCACGCCCGCGCGCATGTCCTCCAGGTCGCCGGAACTCAGCTCCGGGGCAAGGCTGCCGCTGACGCTCGGGGAGCCGTTGAAGGCCAGCGACATTCCGGTGTAGCTGACCTCGAGGGTCCCCATCATTCCGCTACAGGAGACCGTGAAGAAGGGGAAGAGGAAACACAATATGACAAAACCCAGCCCACCAGGGCTGATCAGCCTTTTTGGTGTTGACGAAACCACACGCCCACTTTTCCTCTCACAGCGCCCGCCCCGAGCCGGGGCGGACATCGACTCAGGGGATGTCTTCGGAACCATGTCCGCGAAGCAACATTCGCACCCGGTATCCGCAATGGCCAAATCGCACCGGCTCTGTCCCCGCAGGCCAACCAGCGCCGCCGCCCCACCCGCCGCACCTCCCCTGGCCGCATCCGGGGCAACCCCGCTGGACGCAGTGGGAGAGGGCATGGCAATTCATCATGAGAACTCCGCCTCAATCCGCCCGCCACCTGGGACAAAGGCGCTTCACCGCGTTTGCCGAACACGATCCGGCAGTATGCTCGGGCAAATCTCACCTGCGGGCCCACCGCACCCGCCGTTCCAGGCCTGCCCTGTCGGCCGCCCCTTCCGTTTCCTGACAGGGTTTTCCCGGAAAATCTCCCGACCCCGAACCTCATACCGCAGACCATCCGAACCCCACACACCCAGGTCAGCGCCACCAGAACGGACCCGTGCGCGGAGAGGTCAGGGGGCGCGGTTCGCGGACACTGTGATCGCCTCGCTGATGACGGAGTCGGGGTTGGTGTGCGCGATCGGCCAACCGGTGTACGCCTCGGCGAGGAACGTGCTCCCGGCGACGGACTCGGTGACCTGGTCGATCTCGCCGAGCTGGCGGCGCCGCCCGAAGGCGTCCGCGTCGGTGTCCGTGTGCAGCATGGACGTCATCCACCAGGAGAAGTGCTGGGCGCGCCAGACCCGGTCCGAGGCGGTGCGGCCGTAGCTTTCGAGCAGGTCGGCCGAACCCTGGTGGAAGAAGCGTTCGAGTGCCTGGCAGAGCACGGCGATGTCGGCGGCGGCCAGGTTGAGGCCCTTTGCCCCGGTCGGGGGGACCGTGTGCGCGGCGTCCCCGGCCAGGAAGAGGCGGCCGTGGCGCATCGGGTCGACCACATAGCTGCGCATGGGGATGACCCCGCGCTGGATGATCGGCCCCTCCTCGAGCTCGAAGCCGTTGCCGTTGACGCGGGCGCGCAGCTCCGCCCAGACGCGTTCGTCGCTCCAGGCCGCGGCGTCCTCGGCGGGGTCGCACTGGAAGTACATCCGCTGCACGGTGGGGGTGCGCGAGCTGATCAGCGCGAAACCGCGGTCGGAGTGCGCGTAGACGAGCTCCTCCGAGCTGGGCGGGGCCTCGGTGAGGATGCCGAACCAGCCGTGCGGGTAGGCGTGGAAGTAGTCGGTGCGCGCGTGGGCGGGGATCGCGGTGCGGGTGACCCCCTGGGATCCGTCGCAGCCGACGATGACCGCGCAGGAGAGCTCCACCCGGGTGCCGTCGGCCTCGGTGAAGCGGACGGCGGGGGTGTCCGTGGTGACGTCGTGGACGCTGACGTCGCTGACCCCGAAGCGCACGTCGCCCCCGGCGGCCAGGCGCGCGGCGATGAGGTCCTTGAGTACCTCGTGCTGCGGGTAGAGGTGGACGGCGCGGCCGGTGAGGGCGGGGAAGTCGATGCGCCGGGACTCGCCGCGGCTGCGGATGGCGATGCCCTCGTGGCGTTGGCCTTCGGCGAGGAGGCGCTCCCCCACCCCGGTGCCGGTCATGAGGTCGACGGTGCCCTGCTCGAGGATGCCCGCCCGGATGGTCGCCTCGATGTCGGCGCGTTCGCGCAGGTCGATGACGACGGAGTCGATCCCGGAGAGGGAGAGCAGGTGGGAGAGCATCAGGCCGGCGGGCCCGGCGCCGACGACGGCCACCTGGGTGCTGGTCCGGCGGGGGTGGGAGTTCATGCGCTCAGCATGCGATCCGGTGGGAGCACGGCACCAGGCCTCTTCCATTCAATGGGAAGGTTTCCGGCGAGACTTCCCCTCGGGCGCGCTCCTCAGCCGTCGCGGCCGGGGGGAGGCTGGGTGCTGCTCCGAAGGTGACCCCGGGTGCGGATCACGCCTTCTCCCGAAACCGGGGCGCCCATGGTCCGGGAGATACCGCGGGCCGCCGCGAGCAGCACCGGGACGTGCGCGTGCGGACCCGGCTCCGGGTCTGGGGCCGGGCTCGGTTCACCAGGGCCCCGAGCACGGCGGAACGGGACGACGACGGACAGGGCGGCCACCACCCGGTTGCCGCGGTCACGGACCGGCGCGGCCAGCCCGACGGCGGCGGGGTCGATCATCTGGGAAGCGACCACGTACCCGTCCCGGCGCACGGCGGCCAGGGTGCGCCTCAGCCGGGCGGGGTCGGTGATGGTCTGCCGGGTGTGCGCGGGCAGTTCCCCGCCCAGCACCCTCTCCTGGAGCTCGGGCGGGCTGTGCGCGAGCAGCACCAGGCCGGTGGAGGTGGCGTGCACGGGCAGCCGTCCGGCGATCTCGGCGACGTTGCGCCCGGCGTCGCGTTCGGAGAGGCGTTCGAGGTAGAGGACGTCGGTTCCCTCCAGCACCCCGAGCTGGGTGTGTTCGCGCACGACCGCCTGGAGGTCCTCCATGAAGGGCAGGGCGGCGCGGCTCAGGTCCCGGGCGGGCGAGGACCGCGAGGCCAGCTCCCACAGCTGGTAGCCGATGCGCACCCGCTTGTCGGCTTCGCGCTCCAGGGCGCCGAGCTCGACGAGTTCGGTGACCATCCGGTGCGCGGTCGCGACCGGGAGGTCGGCGTGGCGGGCGATCTCGGAGACGGTGAGCGAGGCGGAGACGGTACCGAAGGCGCGCAGGATCCGCATGGCGCGGGTGAGGACGGACTCCCCCGACGTCGACCTGGCCATCACCGATCCCCTCCTCGAAGCGAAGTCTGCCATCGCGGACGGGCCCTGAGCGGAATCCCGACCGAAAACCGTGCCTCGCCCGGCCCCGCGGCAGTGCGAACTGACATCCTGGCACCGCAACCGACCACCCCACCCCTGCCCCGGGCGACACGACAGAGGAGACCCGGCCATGGCGATCTACGCCGTCACCTACACCTACGCCGAGAACAGCACCGAGGCCCGCGACCAGCACCGGCCCGCGCACCGCGAGTACGTGGGCAAGCTCTCCGAAGAGGGCGTCAACCTGGTCTCGGGCCCCTTCGGCCCCGACGAAGCCCCCGGCGCTCTGCTGCTCCTGCGCGCGGACTCCGCCGCGGCGGCCCTGGCCTACACCGAGCCCGACCCGTTCCGCACCGAGGGCCTGGTCAGCGACGTCTCCGTGCGTGAGTGGATCCCCGTCGTGGGTCCGCTCGCCAAGGAGTTCTGACCGCCCGAGCATCGGCCGGGCAGCCTGTTCGAAGGCGCTGCGGGCCTCGCCGTGGTGTCTGCCCCACCCGTAGAGCCGTGGTGTCTGCCCCACCCGGAGAACGGTGCCGGGACAGTGGCATGCCGAGGCCTCGTGTTCGGTGTTGTCTGTCCGAAGGGTCCGCCTGTGCCCGAGGCGCACAGGCGGCCTAAGGCGTGCACGGGGCTCTAAGGCGTTCGGGAAGCGGTGGAGCTCCGGTCTAAGGCACTCGGTCCGACACGGTTCTGGTGTTCTCTCCCGATGTGCGGACCGGGGCCTTAGCGGGAGTCTGTAGTCAGTCGGGGAGAACGAACCCCGGCGGAGCAGCCCGGACAGGGCGAACAGACCGACAGGAGCAGAACATGCACGCCTACTTCACCGCCCAGGCCGCCGACCTCCACCGCGCCGAGGCCGAGCGCACCGCCCGCGAGGCCCGCCTCGCCCGTGAGGCCCGGCGGCACAGCCGGAGCCGTAAGGGCGGCCGGGGCCAGCGTTCCGGAAGTGTGCGCCGCGCCCTGCGCACCGCCCTCGGTCTGGCCGCCTGATGTGGGGCCCGCCGGGCGGCGGGCCCCACATCACGGCCGCTCAGTACGACCCCTCGCCCGGACTCCGGTCAGAGCAGCACCTGCTCCCGGAAACAGCGCTCGGCGCCCGGGTGGACGTCCTCGGGGCCGGCACCGTTCAGCACCCGGTCAACCGAGGTGACCCGTTCGTCGGCACCTGCTCGGGTCCGCGCACGGACCCGACGCGGTTCGGCGTCGCCGCGGCCTCAGCCGCCGCACTGGTCAGCTCTTCTGCTTCTGACCGGACTCCTGCTCCTGGTACTGGTACTGCTGCCCCTGATAGGCCTGCTCCTGGCCCTGGCCCGGCTGGCCCTGGTGACTGTCCGGCCCGGAACCCCGGCCGTGCCCCTGGCCCTGCTGGTTGGCGTGGTCGAAGGCCTCCTGCGCCTGGCGCTCTCGCTCCCAGAGCACGAAGCGCTCGCTCTCGCCCAGCGCCATGGTGGTCAGCCACACGGCCACGGCGACGTCGTCGATCAGACCGAAGACCGAGAAGATCAGCTCCGGGATGAAGTCGATCGGGGAGACGATGTAGCCGACCAGCACGAGCATCATGAAGAGCTTGCCGCCGCCGAGTTCGGGGTAGCGGCCGCGCAGCTTCGCCCCGAGCATGCGCGGGATCGAGCGGGCTCGCTCCCACAGGGAGACCTTGCTGTCGGTGTTCTGGATGACCTGCCAAGCGGCCGCACCGGCAGCGGCCCGGTTTGCCTTGCGCATCGTGTTCTTCTCCTCAGGGGGCGTGTGACTTCTCAAGATATGACGCGAAGTCCCCTTGTATCGTTCCCGCTGGCGGGGTCGGCAATCCCGAACGAGACGCACACGACACTTCCGACCCACGGTGCGAGGGTGGCCCCGCTCGCCCCGCGGGAAACATTTCTCCATCGAGTTGTCCACAGTGAGGCCCGGTGGCACTGGTAGTGGCGGCCCCGGAAAGGCATCCTTGGATAGCCGGGTCCCTTTTCCTTCTTTTGATCCCTCTCCTTTACCGCCTGCTCGCTTCGCCCCAGCTGTCCCCCAGCCCCCTCCGAGCCCGCCCTCGGCCCGCCCTCCGCCCGCCCTCCGCCCGCCCTCCGCCCGCCGAACAACCGAACCACGGCCCGAGCCCTGCCCGATACAGATCCGCAGGCCAAAGGAACAAAGTGACTTCAGGGACAAAGAACCCAAGGCCACGTGGCCACATGCGGCCACCACAGCCCCGCACGACCACGAGAGGCGCCAGATGCACGCAAAGGAAGCCATCCCCCTAGGCCAGCCTCGGAGCCCCCACCCCGCCAACCCGGTCACCGTGCGCCCGTTGACAAAAGGACACCGCATCGCACCACCCTGACCCCGAGGTCGCGAATACCGGGCCTCCCCCTGTACCGCACCCATTCGTTACGATGCGTCCGAGTGGCACCTACAGACGCGGGGCGCCTCCGCGACTTCCGAAATCGCCCTAGTGCGCAGAACCGATGGAGCTTTCCCAGTGTCCAATGCCCTACCTCGGTCGGCGACGACCGTAGCCCTGTTGGCGGATATCCCCAGCACGGGCCACGTGGGCGAGGCCGGAGCACAACGGTTCGCCCTTCAAGGCGACAGTGTCGGCGCGCGCAGCGCCGCCTTCGTCGCCTTCGCCAGGAAGGAGGTGGACGCGGGCCGCAAGGTCGTGGCGCTCTACCCGGCCTGGCAGGACTCGGACGCCCAGCGCGCGATCAACTTCGCGCGCGGTGCCCTGCGCACCGACCACATCGCCGGGGTCGGCGTCAACCTGTCCCCTCTTGCCCTGTCCCTGATCGCCGACCAGCTGTCCTACCTCGCCCCCTACCTACCGCCGGGGATGGTGGCCGCTCTCAGCGACGAACTTCCCAAGCACCTCCTGGCCGGAGCCTGGCTGCGCACGGTCTCGAACCTGTCCACCCTGCCGACGAGCCTGAAACAGCACATGGGTTCGTACGCGCCCACCGTGTCCTTCCTCGCCTACTGCGCCCCCAACACCCAGGTGGGTCGGCTGCGCCCGGCCGAGGTCGCCCGCAGGCTGCCCTTCCGCCCGGTGCAGCCGGTGCAGCTGTTGTGCTCCACCCCGGACCCGGGCATCACCAAGCTGTTCGACGAGAACCTGCCCCGGGCCATCCAACCGGTGGCCACCAGGACCCTTCCCGCGCAGCCGCTGGGGCCCGCGTACTGGGGCACCGACAAGTACGTGGAGTTCGTGGCGTTGAGCGCCCACCCGCAGGCGCTCGCCTATGCCGCCGGGGCCATCCGGGCGGCAGCGTGCTCCTGGTGCGGTGAACCCGTGTCCGCCCAGCAGTGCCCGTTCTGCCGGGGTAACTCCACCGGAAAGCCCATCCGGGCGCACCAGACCGGTTCCGCTCCGCCGAGGGGCGGACGCCCGCCCGCCCCGAGCCCGCAGAACCCCCCGAGCCCTCAGCGCCCGCAGCGCGCGCAGAACCCTCCAGGCCTCCCGCCGGGCCCTCAGACCCAGCCCCGCCAGGCTCCGCGCCCCACTCCCCCCGGCCCCCCTCAGCCGGGCGGCGCCCCCGCACCCCCCGGCCACCCGCACCCGAACGGCGCCCCCGCACCTCCCGGGCCGCCCGCGCCCGGTGCCCCCGCGCACCAAGGCGGCTCGGCACCGAACGCTACCCCCACCACGCAGGGAACCCCGTCCCTCCGGTCCGGTCACCGACCTCCCCCCTCACCCGACCGGACGGAGGGCCCCGAGTTCCAGGACCGCTCCCCACAGCCGGAACCCCCGAGAACCTACTCCCGCTAGGGCCCGCCGGACCGGCCCACGACGACACTGGAAACGGAAACCACCCCCTATGAACCCCCGTCAGCGACGCGGCGTCCTGCTCATGGTCGTGGCCGCTATCGGCGCCGTCGCCGTGTTCGCCTCCGTCTTCACCTACATCAGCAACCAGCAGCAACAACTGGGCCAGTTCTCCACCGTGCTGCGCCTTGCCGAGGACGTCGAGGCCTACCAGCCGATCGGCCGGGACTCGGTGCAGACGTACGAGGTTCCCTCCGCGTACTTCGACCCGGAGGTCTTCATCACCGACCTCGAACAGATCGACACCCCCGAGGGCCAGGAACTGGTGGCCTCCACCCACCTGGAGCAGGGGGCCATCCTCCAGCGCGGCATGATCCAGCCCCAGCCGACCCTGACCGCCGGGGAGCGGGAGATCGCCATCATGGTCAACGCCGAGACCGGGGTGGCGGGCAAGGTCCGGCGCGGTTCCATCGTGGACATCTACGGCACGTTCCAGCCGCGCGACCACGGTGAGGCCTGTGCGACCCGGATCCTCACCGAGGTGGAGGTGCTCGACATCGGGGAACTGCGCAGCCAGGAGTCCGAGGGCGGCGGGGTGGCCGGCGTGGTTCCCGTGACCTTCCGGCTCAGCCCGGATTCCGCGCTCCAGCTGGCCTACGCCGAGGAGTTCTCCACCAAGCTCCGGCTGGCCCTGGTCAGTGCCGCGGGCGGCGGCGACGCCGGTGAACCGCAGGTGTGCAGCGGCGACTTCGCCGAACTCATCGAAGAGCGCGACGAAGCCCAGGACACGGACCAACAGACCGACGAGCGGCGTACGCCGCATGGGGGGTAGGCACCGGTGAACTTCCGAGTCCTAGCGGGGATGCCCACATCCGCATCAGAGATGGTGCTCACCGCGCGTTTCGAGGAGCTGGCCGGGGCCGAACTCGTCGCCACCCGGAACACGAGCGCGGAACTGATCAACGGGGCGGGCGAGCACCCCGAGCTCGACGTGGTTCTGGTCCACCAGGACCTGGGCCCGGCCCCGGTCTTCGACACCATCCGCGACCTGTCGCACCGCCACCCGCAGCTGGCGATCCTGCTGGTCTCCTCGTCGATGGACCCCGAGACCTTCACCGGGGCCATGGAGGCGGGCGCTCGGGGGGTGCTCTCCGCCGACTCCGGGGTGGGCGAGCTGGAGACCCGGATCGCCAAGGCCGCGGAATGGTCCCGTACGCTCCGCCGTCACCTGGAGTCGGCCTCCCTGGACCTGCCCGCCTCGGGTGTGCGCGGGCGGATCGTGACGATCAGCGGCGCCAAGGGCGGGGTGGGCACCACCACCTGCGCCGTACACCTGGCGATGGCCGCGGCCCGGCGGGACCGGGTGGTGTGTCTGGTGGACCTGGACCTCCAGGCCGGTGACCTGCCCTCCTTCCTCAACCTCCAGCACCGCAGGTCCATCACGGACCTGGTGGACGCGGCCGACGACATCAGCCCCGGCATGCTCTCCGAAACCCTCTACGTGGACCCGCGCGGCCCGCACGTGCTGCTCGCGCCCGAACACGGCGAGCGCGGCGAGGACGTCACCGCCCGGGCCACCCGCAGGATCCTGAGCGCCCTGCGTTCCCGGTACGAGCTGGTGATCGTGGACTGCGGTTCCAACATGAGCGAGGCGACCGCGATGGCCGTGGAGCTGGCTGACAGCGCCGTCGTCACAGTGACCCCGGACGTGCCCGCGCTGCGCGGTGCCCAACGGCTGATGACGATGTGGGAGCGCCTGCAGATCCGCTCGCACGAGGACGTGCACTCCCTGGTCACCCGGCACAGCCGCAAGAACGAGATCCAGCCGGACTTCCTCCAGCAACTGCTGGGTACCAAGGTGTTGCGCACCCCCGTACCGGCCGCCTACCGTTCGCTGGAGCCGGGGGAGAACAACGGGGATCCCACGAAGGTGACCGACGAAGGGCTGCGTAAGGCCTTCGCCCGGCTCGCCTCGGAACTGGACCTGCTCTCGGCGCCCACCGCCACCGGCGGTAGCAGCGGTAAGGGCGGCAACTCGACTCCCTCGGGCGGGATCCCGTCGAACCTGGCCGCGCTGGCGACTCCCCCGAGGAGCGGACCCGGAAATCACCCGTTCACCCAGGACGTGTCCGGTTTCCTCAACGCCTCGGGCCCCGAGCGGGTCAACGGTCACGGGCCCCAGGTGCGCGCACCCGGCCACTGGGGACGGGGCGCCCCTGGGCCGGGAGGGGGTTTCGGTGGTTGAGCACCGCCGGAGACCCTGGCGTTTACCGCCCGACCAGGGATTCCGTGCGCACCGCGGGCTTCGGAGGCGCAGGAGTGCCCCGAACCACCGGCGGCTTCGGAGCGGCCGGGACGATCGTGGCGGGATCTTCGTGGAGTTCGCCGCGATGGTTCCGTTCATGATGTTGGCGCTGGCCCTGGTGTGGCAGGTGTTGCTCATCGGCATCACCTCCATGTACGCCTCTCACGGGGCGGCGGAGGCGGCCCGACAGGCCTCGGTCACCCCGGACGACATGGAGCGCATCGACGAGGAGGCGCGTAAACGGGTCCGGGAGCCCTGGGATGCCGAGGACGTACTGACCACGGAGATCCTCGAGCGCGACGGTACCCGTTTCGCCCGGGTGAGTCTGGCCATGCCGGTCTTCCTGCCGGGCACGACCGGCCCGTGGCAGATCAGCGGTGAGGCGAAGGTCGTCACCGAGGTTCCGCCACGCGGGCTACCCGAGCCGGAGACGTCGGACGAGCCGGAAAGGGTGGATCCGTGATGACCTCAGGAGCCCGCGGCACACGCGTTCTGGGCCACGGCAGGCTCCGCCGCCTGGTGTTCGGCTCCCGGCCCCGCCGGAACTCCGACCGGGGCGGCCCCATCCTGGAGTTCGCCGCGGTCCTGCCGGTCCTGCTGCTCACGGTGGTGGTGTCGATCGAAGCCTTCCTCGCCTTCGTCGCGATCGAACGCATCGAGTCCGCGGCCCGGGCCGGGGCGCGGGTGGCCGGAAGCGAACAGTTGGAAGGCGCTGAGAGGGCGGCCCGCACCGCCCTACCGAGCTGGCTGGAAAACGCCGACGTCACGAGCGGCGCGAACGACAGCGACGGGTACTACGTCGAGGTTTCGCATCCGATGCCGATCGTGTTCTCGTCGGTGGACCTGAACCTGACGCTGACCCGGCGGGTGGACATGCCGAACGTGTGAGGCGGGGAGAGCGCCCCCGGGCACCATCGCGGCACCACCGAAGGAGGAATTGAGGAACATGGGTCTCAAGGACCGGCTGGAAGAGGACCGCGCGGTCGAGGACCGCGCGGACCGCAGCGGTGTGACGCACTGGCGCCGACGGCTCCTCGAGGAGATCAACCTGGAGGACCTGACCCAGCTGACGCTGGCCCAGCGCCGGGTCCGTCTGGAGAAGGTCGTCGGGCACATCCTGTCCCGTGAGGGGCCGGTGCTGTCGGACCGCGAACGGTCGGTGATGATCCGCAGGGTCGTGGACGAGGCCCTGGGCCTGGGCGTGCTGGAGCCGCTGCTGGCCGACGAGAGCATCACCGAGATCATGGTCAACGGCCCCGACAACGTGTTCGTGGAGCGCGGTGGCCGGATGGAGCGGATCAATGTCGCTTTCAACGGCGAGGAACAGCTCTACCAGACCATCGACCGCATCGTCGCCCTGGTCAACCGGCGTGTGGACGAGTCCTCTCCGATGGTGGACGCCCGGCTGCCCAGTGGCGAGCGTGTCAACGTGATCATCCCGCCGCTGTCGCTGTCCGGTCCGGTACTGACCATCCGGCGCTTCCCCAAGCCCTACCCCGTCGAGGAACTGGTGCGGATGGGCAGCCTGGACCAGGCGACCGGGGTGCTGCTGTCGGCGATGGTGCGAGCCCGGTTCAACATCGTGGTCTCCGGTGGTACCGGTACCGGTAAGACGACCTTTCTGAACGCGCTGTCGGCCTTCGTGCCCAGCAGCGAGCGGATCGTGACGATCGAGGACTCCGCCGAACTCCAGTTGATGCAGGAGCACGTGGTACGGCTGGAATCACGGCCGGCCAACATCGAGGGCCGGGGCGAGATCGCCATCCGCGACCTGGTGCGCAACGCGCTGCGGATGCGCCCGGACCGGATCATCGTCGGTGAGGTCCGCGGCGCCGAGACCATCGACATGCTGCAGGCGATGAACACCGGTCACGACGGGTCGCTGGTGACGGTGCACGCCAACTCCGCGGACGACGCCATCTACCGGTTGCAGACCCTGGCGACCATGGGTGAGGGCAACATCCCCTACGAGGCGCTCCGCGACCAGATCAACAACGCGGTGGACGCCATCGTGCACCTGGGCCGGTGGCCGGACGGTTCCCGGCGGATCAGCGAGATCGCCGTGGTCTCCTCACGCCGACGCGAGGAGTTCCGCCTCGACCGCCTGATGGAGTTCGAGGCGCTGCCGATGAACCCCGATCGTTCCGTCGGGGGCCAGTTCCGGCACTATCCGCTGCCGCGCCACATCGCCGGTCGTATCTACAACGTCGGGGAGAACATCCCCGCGGTGTTCGGGGTCGTCCCCGGCACCCGAGCCCAGGGCAGCCCGTGAACACACGTCCCGCGTCCGTGCGGACGCCCTCTCGAAGCACGGATCCTCGAAGTGCGGCTCCTCGAAGTGCGGCACCGACCCGAAGGGAGATCGGGTGAACTGGCAGATTGCGGCGATCCTCGGCGGCACCGCCCTGGTTCTGCTGCTGGTGCTGTGGGCCGTCTGGGAGTTCGTGGCCAGCGCGGAGAACCGGCGCTTGATCGCCGCCCGCAGTGCCCTGGCCCAGGCGGAGTACAACGCCTCGACCCCCCTGTCCACGTTGGACGCCAGGTTGCGGCGCACCGAGTGGGGATCCCGGCTGGCGCGCAGACTGGCGCGCTCGGGCACGGACCTGCGCCCGGCCACGTTCGTCGCCGCACTGGTGTCCGGGTCGCTGCTGGCGATCGTGGTGGTGTGGCAGATTCTCGCCCCGTTCTTCGGCCTGCTGGCCGCTGCGGGGGTGGCGTTCCTGTTCTTCACCTACCTGCGCCGGGCCGAAGCCAAGCGGCGCGAGGAGTTCACCGGTCAGCTGCCCGACCTGGCCCGGGTCCTGGGCAACGCGACCTCGGCGGGGCTGGCGCTGCCGACCGCGGTGGCCATCGCCGCGGACGAACTGGACGGCCCGGCCGGGGAGGAGCTCGGCCGCATGGCCGAGTCCATGAAACTGGGCGCGAGCTTCGAGGAGGCCATCTCCGACCTGCGTGAGCGTATGCCCTCCCGTGAGCTGGGGGTGCTGCTCTCCACGCTGGTGGTGGCGTCCAGGTCCGGTGGTTCGCTGGTCACGGCGCTGCGTAACATCTCCACCACCCTGGAGAGCCGCAAGGAGACCCGGCGTGAGGTGAAGACCATCCTCAGCGAGACGACCTCCACCGTGTGGGCTCTCGGATTCATGTCCGTGGGTGCCCTGTTCATGATCAACGCGATTTCGCCCGGGGTCATGCGCACGATGACCAGTAGCGGGGCCGGGATCGCGGTGCTGTTGGTGGTGGCGGCGCTGTTCGCGACCGGTTTCGCGCTGGTCTCCCGCATCACCAGGTTCAAGATGTAGCAGCCGGGCAGACGTCGCAGTCCCGGCCCCGCAGACCCGCCCCCCACCCCTGAAAGACGCCGCGATGAACCTCCTGCCGCTGCTACCCCTGGCCGCCGCGCTCGCTTCGGCCGCGGTCGTGCTGATAGGTGTCTACGGCCTGTACCTGACCCAGTCGCAGACACGGGTGCCGGTGGACGACCCGGCCGACGCCCCGGTGGCCACCAAGAGCGACGACACCTTCTTCCTGCACAAGATCACCGAACGGATCGGACGCCGTTTCGCCCCGTCGGTCCTGGCGTCCCTGAGCGACAAGCAGAAGGCGTCCATCGCTTCCCGCATCGAGGCCGCCGGGCGCCCGGACGGACTGACCACGGAACGGTACGTGCAACGCAAGGTCGGCGAGGTCGCCGTCTACGGCACGCTCGCGGTGCTGGTCCTGCTGTCGGGCAACGGCCTGGTCCTCACCCTCATGGCGCTGGCGTTCACCGGGCTGACGGACCTGAACCTGTACGTGCAGGCCCGGGAGCGCGCCGACCAGGTGCAGACCCAGCTCCCGGACTTCCTGGACGTTCTCGCGGTGACGGTGAGCGCGGGTATGTCGTTCCGCGCGGCGATCGGCCGGGTCGCGGCGTCGATGCCGGGGGTGCTGTCGGACGAGTTCACCATCGCGCTGCGCCAGATGGAGCTGGGCACGTCCCGGCGGGAGGCCTTCGAGGCTCTGCGCCGCCGCAACCGCAACGAGTCGTTGAGCAAGTTCGTCACCGCCATCCAGCAGGCCGAGGAGCTGGGAGCTCCGCTGAGCAACACCCTGGTGGACATCAGCAAGGACATGCGCCTGGCCGATGCCCAGTACATGCGGAGGAAGGCCCAGCAGCTCAACCCGAGGGTGACGATGGTGACCGCCGTGACCATGCTCCCGGGACTGCTGATCCTCATCATCGGCTCGATGGTCCTGGGCACCGACATCAACCTCGGCACGCTGTTCGGTGGCTGAGGTTGGCGGCGGGGCGGGTCAGCGGCGGCGGCGCGGGGCGGTGCCGCCGAGGGCAGCCCTGGGAAGAAGTTCCAGGGAGCGGTCCAGAACCCGAGCGGCCACGTACCGGTCGCCGTCCACCAGCAGTTTCCCGACGGCGTCCACTTCGCCCCTCGGTGGGATCTGCGGTAGCTCCCGACGCTTCTGCCAGCTGTAGAACCCTGCCCAGGCGAAGGCCGTCACGGACAGGACCACGCTGACCGGGAGACCGTCGACCAGCGGGTACAGAGAGATCGTGAACCCAGCGCAGAACAGCGTGAACAAGACCGCGCCCAGGAAGGCGACCACGCTGGTGAAGGCGGCCTCCTTCACCAGTGCGGCGCGGCTCGCCTCCATGCGCTTCAGACCTGCCAGCCTCTTCTGCACGTGATCGGCGCTCTGGGCGACCCCGGTGACCGAGTGGAGGGCGACCGCGGCGGCTCGGCGGTCCTCGAACGGGACGGGTAGCGCGCTCTCGCGCAGTGCCTCCCGCCAGGGGCCCGGAGGCACCCGGGCCGCGGCCCGCTCCAGCGACTCGTCCGCGTCGCGGTCACTGACCAGTTCCGTCACCAGTCGCGCGGCCAGGGTGAGCGGGCGGACGTCGACGCGCATGCGGGGATCGGTGAAACGGCCGTCCAGACTCGCGGACCAGCGTTCGTAACCCTCGGCCAGGCGCGCCGCGGTGGGCAGGCGTCGGGCGACCTCCCCGTACACGGAGCAGGGGCGGCCCGCCATGCACAGGTGTTCGGGCTCGGCGCAGTGGTGCGGTGCCAGAGCCTGGAGCAGGCCGTTCTGGACCGCCGAGCTCACCACGGGGTCGTGGTGCTCCCAACGGCGCGCGGCCATGCGGGAGATCTCGGTGAGGGTCATCCTGACACCCCGGTAGGAGGGGGCCAGGTCCGGGCGCAGGAGGGCCACCACCCGGGCTACCTCCAGGTCGTGGTCGGGGTTCCGGGCGTTCTCGATCTCGCGCCGCGCCGGTGAGCCGGGCGGCAGCCAGTTCACCAGGGCTTTGCGGCCGGAGGGCGAAGCGAGCATCGCGACCGCCCCTTCCCAGTGCCGGCTCATGGACGCGGCCAGGTCGCCGGGGTGGTGGAAGACGCTGTCGCCGACCTCGAAGCCCTCCCCGGGCTCCGGGTACGGGAACCGCCACTCGGAGCGGACGGGGAGCGGCTGTGCCGGGGGCGGAGGGGGCTCGACCGGAACGTCGGGCTCGACCGGTGCGAGCGCTTCGGCGGGTTCGACCACCGCTTCCTCGGCGGGTTCCTCCCGCGGCTCCTCCGGCCCCTCCAGCGGGTCCTCGGCCGGTTCCCCTTCCTCGCGCTCCGCTGCTTCCGCGCGCTCCGCCGGCTGTGCTCGTTCCCCTGGTTCCCCGTGCTCCGCTGGCTCCTCCGGGACCGGGGCGGGCGGCGGGACCGTGGTGGTGTCGATGAGCAGGGTGAGGAGTTCGGTGGCGGTGGGCCGCTGAGCCGGGTCCTTGTCCAGACATCGGGTCACCACTGGCAGGAGGGGTTCGGGAAGCCCGCTGATGTCGGGCTCCTCGGAGACCAGACGGTGCAGGATCGCCGCCGGGTGCGGGCCGTCGAAGGGCGCCCGGCCGGTGGCGGCGAAGGTGATCACCGAACCCCAGGCGAACAGGTCGATCGCGGAGGTCGCGGGCTCTCCGGAGATCTGTTCGGGCGCCATGTACTTGGGAGTCCCGATCAGGGAGCTCGACAGCGTGGTCGCCCCCTCCAACGCCCGTGCCACCCCGAAATCGATCACCCGCGGGCCGTCCGGGGCCAGCATGATGTTGGCGGGGGTGAAGTCGCGGTGCACGATCTCCGCGGCGTGGATCGCGGCCAGCGCGGTGGCCGTGGAGACGGCGAGCCGGTCCAGGTCCGCACCGGTGCGCGGGCCGTCCAGGCGCACGGTGTCGTGGAGGGTTCGGCCCTCGACGTACTCCGTGACCACCCAGGGGGCGTCGGTGAACGGGTCGGCGTCGATGACCCGTGCGGTGCAGAAGGACGCCACCTTGCGGGCGAGCTCCACCTCCCGCGCGAACCGGTCCCGAATGCCCTGGTCACCGGCGTGCTGGGGGTGCATGATCTTGACCGCGCCGAGCCCGCCCCGTGAATCCTCGCCCAGGTAGACGGATCCGAACCCGCCCTGGCCGAGCAGGCGTACGAGGCGGTGGCCGCCGACCGTGGAGCCAACCTCGACCACAGCATGTCCTCTCCGGTTCCGGGCCGCCCGGCAAGGGTCCCGGGCTCGTTCATTCGTGCCGCGGCCAGCCCGCGTGATCGGCCGCGACGAAACGTGGGATGCATGGGAACGGGTGAGAGTTCTGGCGAGGTGGGATCAACCCGAGATCCCCGCCACGACGGGCATACGGGGCGCGGACGGCCCGCTCCGGCCGCCCGCGCCCCTCGGGTCACTGATCAGGCGCCGGAAGGCGGCGGGAAGGGGATCTCGGACAGGGTCGGGATGAGCGACTCCTCCTCGAAGTCCAGGTGGGCTCGCAGCTCCTCGGTCAGACGGTCCAGGTCGGCCAGGAAACGCGCCGGGTCCGCTGTCCGGAGATCGGTGAGCAGGGTCTCCAGTTCTCCCCTCAGGCGGTCGACCACGCGGTGCTCCTCGATGAGGCGGTCGATCGGTTCCCTCAGGTGCGGGAAGCCCTCGGCGAGCCGCGGGAAGACCGTGTCCTCGCTGGTGTGGTGGAAGTGCAGGGACTCGCAGAAGGCCACGCAGTGCTGGCGGATCTGCAGGCTCAGCCCCAGCGGAGGCGCGGTTTCCGCGCCCTGCCGTTCGGCCAGGTAGAGCTCGGCCTCGCGGCGCACGCGGGTCAGCTGGCCGCGCAGCCAGGTGTGGATCTGGAAGAGCTTGTCCGCGAGGTTGCGCACCTCCGTGGCGCCGTCGGTCGCGGAGCGCTGCAGCTCCACCACCGGCAGGCGGCGTTCCACCTGGTCCTGGTAGTCGCCGAAGCCGGGTTCGCGGCGGACGATCTCCGCGAAGACCCGGTCCCGCTCTTCCCCTTCCAGGGGGACCGCGACGGCCTCGTGGGTGTCGTCGTCGGGCATCTCCACGGCCACCAGCGGATGGGCGAGCAGGTTGCGGTACCAGTCGGGGTGCCGGGGCGAGCCACCGGCGGAACCCACCACGTAGACGCGGCCGTCGACCCGTACGAAGCCGAGCGGGTTGGTGGACTCCCGACCGGATCGGGCTCCGGTGGTGGTGAGGAGCAGCAGGTCACCGCCCTCGAACATGCCGCCCACCCTGCCGTGGTTGGCGCGGAACTCCGCCACCACCGGCTCGTTCCACGGGCTGATCTTCGGTGCGGGGCGCTGCCCCGGGCCCTGGTTCTGGTCCGGGCCCTGGTTCTGGTTCTTGGTGTTGTTCTCCGTCAAAGGACGGTCCTCTCACTGAATGCCGTGGAGGCGGGCGTCCCCGAGGGCGCGGCTGTGGCAGGCACGGGTCACGTGCGCGGCGGGGCAGGGCGAGACAGAACGCTGGGCGGTCTGAGAGCCCGAGGAGGCCGCGAGGAACAGCGAGGCTGACAAAGCCGGGAAAGTGTTCGGGGAGTCCGCCGGGATCCTGGTTACTTCCGCCAGGGGCGGGTGAGCGGCTCAGCCGCTCAGATGAGGTACGCGAAGTGTGTGCTCACGATTGGCTCCCCGAACAGGTCTGGCGCCTCCATGCCGTCCGACCGGCCCACTGCTCTTTGGTCGGAAGCACGCGGCGCCCCACCATCATAGGCACGCGTCCGGGTGGGGCAAGCCCCACCCGAAGTCTCCACACCGCCCTATCGGCCCGGGACCCGCGGATCCGTAGATTCGTCGGCATCCCCCAGAACAGCGCCCGTGCCCTCGGCCCGCCGTGTTCCACCGCTACCGGAGAGCTCCCCATGCGCAAACAACGCCGTGCGCCCGAAACCGGCCCAGCGGCCGCGCACCGCCCCTCCCCCGCGCTCCGCCCCGGGCGCTCGCTCGCCCCCGACCTCTCGCGCGGCTTCATGCTGCTGTTCATCGCGCTGGTCAACGCCCAGTTCTTCCTCACCCACTCCGACACCGTCCGCGGCCTCGCCGACCAGGTCCTGCTGCTGGTCCAGGGCACGCTGGTGAACGGGCGTGCGATCCCGCTGTTCTCGTTGCTCTTCGGCTACGGCGCGGTCTGGATCATGCGCCGGGTCATCGACTCCGGCGGCGGTTGGGTGCACGCCCGGGTGGTGCTGCGCCGCCGCGGCTTCTGGATGCTGGTGATCGGCCTGCTGCACGGGGTTCTGCTGCTGCCGGTGGACATCATCGGCGCGTACGGGCTCGGTCTGCTGCTGTTCGTGGGTTTCCTGCGCGTCCGGGACTCCGTGATGCTGTGGTCGGCGGCCGCCTTCGCCCTCGCCTCGGCGGCGCTGATCACCGCGCTCAGCCTGGTCGACGCATCCAGCTCCCCTCCCGGCGCCGAGGAATCCGCCGCTGCCGTGCCCTCGCTGGTGGAGACCGGTTTCCTCGCGGCCAGTTCCGAACGGTTCGCCGAGTGGACCCTGTACACCCCGGTGACCCTGCTCTTCGTGGTGATGCCGCCGATGCTGCTGGGGATGTGGGCGGGCCGCCGCGGGATCCTGGAGCGCCCCCGCGAGCACCGGACCCTCCTGGTCCGCGTCGCGGTCCTCGGCCTGGGCATCGCCGTGCTCGCCGGGCTTCCGGACGCGCTGGTCACCGCGCGGTTCCTGCCGGAGCCCGGGCAGGTCGCCCTGATCTCGCTGTGGATCGTGCACGACCTCGCCGGTTGGGCGGGCGGCCCCGCCTGGGCCGCGCTGCTCGCGCTGCTGGCCATGCACCTGACCGAACGCGCTGCCCGACGCGCCAGCGCCCCCGACATCGGCGGAGCCGACATCAGTCCCGAGACCGCTCCCCTGGGGCCGGTCACGACCGCGATCGCCGCCGCGGGTGAGCGTTCGATGAGCTGCTACCTGGCGCAGGCGCTGGTGTTCACCCTGGTCTTCGCCCCGTACGGACTGGGCCTGGGCGCCACCATGAGCGCTTCGGCCGCCGCTCTCGTGGCAGTGCTCACCTGGCTCCTGACGGTGGTCCTGGCCGACGTCTCCCGCCGCTTCGACCTGCGCGGCCCGGCCGAGGTGGTGCTGCGCGAACTCACCTACGCCCGTACCCGGCTGCCGTCCCCTCCCGAGAGGAGGGACTGACCGGCGACTCCGCCCCGAACACACCTGTCGCCCTGAACAAACCCTTCACCCCGAACACACCTACCGAGCGGCGGGTTGTCCACAGGTGGGGAGGGCCCTCTGAAACCCCGGCCCTCCCCACCTGATGCCCGTTGTATCGGGGGCTCAGCCCTCGTCGGCTTCGGGCTGCCCGGGAACGCCCTCGGCCCCCTCTCCAGCGCCTTCGCCGCCCTGCCCCGCCGCGTCCCCGGCCCCGCCGGTTTCCGCGGCCTCACCGTTGGCTCCGACTTCGACCTCGATCTCGTCCGCCGGGCACCGCGTCATGTCGCTGTCGCCCGGCGCGGACCCCGTCGGCAGGGCGAAGAAGCCCGAACCCAGCCGGTCCTCGTCCCGCCACTCCAGCGTGCCGTCCACGTCGTAGCAGTGCCCGCTCAGGTCCTCCGCCATCGCCCCCGCGAACGCGGACGGCCGGTAGGCCACCCCCGCCCGCTCCGGGGCTCCGTGGACCAGCACGTCGACCTCGGCGGCCGGGTTCTCCGGGCTCAGCACCACGAGCGTGTTCATCGGCTGCCCCAGCTCGCCGCCGCTCCCACCCCTGATGACCTGCCGGTCGAGCCCGCCGTGCTCGTCGGCCTCCAGCGGCACCACGGTCAGGAAGTCCTCCGCGTACACCCGGTGGGAGCCCACGTTCGGGTGGTAGGTCAGTTCCACCGTGAACTCGATCCCCGCGCCGGTGTCCCGCACGCCGGTCATGCACACGCTCATCACGGGGAAGGAGTCCAGGCCCGGGGGGTACAGCCCGTAGTCCGCGGTGTCATGGTCGAGCGGGGAGACGAACGGCCAGGCGTCGGGGTTGGTGTTCGGTTCTCCCTCGGGCCCCGGGGTCAGCAGTGAGGTGTACAGGTCGGGGGCGACCGCCTCGGGGTCGAAGGGCCGCCAGGGGGCGTGTGCCTCCTGCGCACTCACGCGTTCGGTGTCGTCGCAGGCCATGGCTTCGGGGGCGAGGGGATCCCCGAGGTCGTCCGCCTCGTCCGTCCCTGGCGGTTCCTCGGTGGGTTCCTCCGCGACGACGGTGTCGGCGGGTGACCCGCTCAGGGTGTCGAACAGCAGGTAGCCGCCGCCGAGGGCCGCGGCCATGCCGAGCGCTCCCACGCCCAGCCAGACACCGAGCCTGCTCTTGCGCCCGGTGCCGTCGTCGTCCTCGTCGAGGTCGATTCCCTCGTTCCGCACGGACGACATGTCATGGCCACCGGTCTGCGAGGGACCGAACAGGTAGGTGGCGCCACCGTGCCCCGCCGCCCCAGCACTGCGCATCCCGGGCGCGGCCCCGCCCTGACCTCCGGCGAGGTTTCTCGGGGTGTGCCCGTACGCCTCAGCGGCCGCTTCCGGGCCCCACTCCTCCTCCGGGTCGGACCCCGCGGCAGCCGCCGAGGGCCGACCGGATCCCCCAGGCCCAGAAGCACCTCCGCGCTCACCGGAACCAGGCATCCCAGACGTCCCCTGGACCCCGGGCACACCGGTGGCGGTACCGGCTCCAGCAGCGCCGGTGGCCCCGGACGCGGCGCCGCCGTCGGCGGTGTCGCCCGTGCCGGCCTGCGGCCCTCCCTCGCTCAGCGCGCGTGCGGCGTCGGCCCATCGGATCGGGTCGTGCCAGCTCAGGTCCGGTTTGGGCCAGTGTTCGCCGATGAGGGCGCGGAGCTGGTCCGGCCAGGTCTCGGCGGTCGACTGCTCATCGATACCGAGCAGCAGCAGGCACTCCAGGTAGGCGTCCTCGGCGGAGGGGCGCTGGTCCGGGTCGGGGGAGAAAGCGCGCAGCAGCAGCGGGCGCAGCTCCTCCGGGAGCGCTCTCAGGTCGACGCGGGCCTCACGCGCGCGGCGGGCCATCTCCCACAGGATCTGCCCCGGGATGCGTCCCGGCGTGTGTCCCGCCGGGGAGGTTCCGAACGGCGGTTCACCGGTAGCGGCGAACACCACCAGGCACGCCCAGCCGTGCACGTCGGAGGCCTGGGTCGCGGCCGATCCGTCGTAGCTCTCGGGTGCCAGCCAGCCCAGGCTCTTGGAGCTCTGTACGGGCGCCGCGTCATCGATCCGCCGGGTGACCCCGAAGTCCAGCACCCTGGGCCCCTCGGCGGAGGCCACCACGTTGCCGGGTCGTACGTCGCCGTGCACGGTGTCCGCCGCGTGCACGCTCGCCAGGGCCTCGGCCATTCCGGCGGCCAGCACCAGCAGCGCGTCTCCGCCGAGGCGACCGTGCGCCCGCACGTGCTGCCCCAGACCGAAGCCGGGGACGTACTCGATCGCGGACCACGGTCTGCCCTCGTGGCTGCCGCTGTCCCGCGCACCCACCGCGCACACACCGTCGGCCGGACGCACGGGGGCGGACTCGTCGCTCGCGTCAGATCCGGGAGCCCACTCGGCGGCGGCGATCTTGAGGGCTATCGGCTCGTGCTCAGGGGAGACCGCGGCGAACAGGGTACTCATGCCATCGGCGCCAAGACGCCCGATCAGCCGGTAGCGGCCCACCTGGAGCGGGTCGCCGTCGGTCAGAGGGGTGACGTTCGGCGGCAGAGCAGGGAGGGTGAAGTCCATTGGGGGCAGCTTTCCACACATCAGGGACGGTTGTGGTGGGCTGTGCCGGGATAGCACATTCGATCCCGTGGTTCTGCGAATCTACCTAATTCGTGAGGCACCCGATGCCGTGATCCCCTTTTTCCCAGGGCCGTCGGGAGCGATTCACGGTGGCCCCGGAGCTCACCGCCGGTGGTCCGCGCGCACCTGCCCCGGGAGCCGGAATCGCCTGTTCACCAAGGCTCCTCGCTTCCCGAGGCGCACTCCCCGAACCCCGCTCGGGAACGATCACGGCGGACCCACACAACGAACACGCTCGGTGAGGACGTTATGGGAAGGAGAGGAAATCGGTGCATACCACTGTCAACCACCCGATCCGAGAGCGCCATGACCGCTCGCGGCGCCCCGAGCCCGCTCGGTGACCGCCGTTCGGGCCGGGGAAGGACCAAAAGCCCCCGGAGTGACTCGCGGGGAGAACGGGAAGAGCCGAGGGCGGCGCGGGGATCCTGGCTCCAACGGTCCCAGCAACGGTGGCCAACGGGGCCAAACCGAAACGTATTCGTTCGCACCACGAGCCCAGAACCACAGGGGCATCTCCAGCCACCCTGTTCCCACCGAGCACTTCAGCACATCTGGCGACTCTGACCGCATCCGGCCATCCGCTGCCCCGGCGGAACCCCCAGCCGCAACCGCTCCCGCTTCCCCACGTCCCGGCGTCGGCCTGTCCGGCCCCGCGCCCATCACACGCTTTCGACTCTGAAGAGCACGATACGGAACAGTCTTCAAAAAGAGGGGGAAACTTCAATACCACCATAAATCAAACATCAAAGCAAAACACGAAGAAATACTTCACATTCTCCCTGGTAACTTTCTCGGCAAGCCCCTGACTTCCACCCAAGAGAAGACCATGGCTGACAACAGAACCCAGAACGCCACTGATGCCTCCGCCGTTCCCGCAACGGGTGGCGACACGGCCCCACCGACGAGGCAGGCCGGGGAGGACTGCTCCGAACTCCCAGGCGAAGCGGCCCCCGGCCCCGAGCCCTCCGACGACGCGGCCCCCGGAAACTCAGCCGCGCAGGCCTCGGAGCCGCCTACCGAGAGCACTTCAAACACCCCCGCGAGCGCCCCCACAAACGCAGCCGCGGCCGCCCCCGCTCCGCCTTCGGACCACCCCGACGAGGAGCCGCGCCCCGCCTTCCCGCACCTGATGGGAAGCATCGGGGGAAAGGCCTTCCCGCTGTATCTGTCCATGGTCGCCACCGTCTTCGGGACCATGGTCACAGCGGGCGTCCTGGGCCACACCGGCACCGCCGTGCTCGCCGCCTACGCGATGACCATCGCCCTGTACAACCCCGTTTCCATGGTGATCCAGGGGGCACTGCGCGGCTCGATGCCCTTCGTGGCACAGAACGCCGAGGCCCCGGAGGCGCTCGCCCCCACTGTCCGCGACTCCCTCTGGCTGGCTCTGTGCACGGGTCTCCTCGGCGGCGCCGTGGTGGCGGCGGTGCCCCTGGTCGCCCGGCTGATCGGAGCCCCCGCGGAGACCGTGGCGGCCTTCGGGCTCTTCCCCTACCTGATGGCGTTCGCGCTCCTGGCCAACGCCTTCCAGGCCTGCGCGACCACCCTGCTCATCGGCCTGGGTCGATCCAAGCAGGCGATGACGGTGGGGCTGGTGGGCACCGCGCTGTCGGTGGTGCTGGTCCCGACCCTGGTCGTGGCGCTCGGCCTGGACATCACCGGCGCCGGGCTGGCCATGCTCCTCACCGCCCTCGTGGTCATGGCCGTGGCCCACGCGCTCCTGCGCCGCGGCACCGTCGTGAACGGCCAGAGCCTCGGCCTGGGCTCCCCGGACTGGTCCGGGGTCTGGCACATCGCCCGGGTCGGCCTGCCCATGGGCTCGACGATGCTCATCAAGTTCGGGGTGCTGGGGCTGCTCGCGATGGCGGTGGCCCGGGTCGGCGCCGCCGAGGCAGCCGCCCACCAGGTCATGGTGACCCTGGTGACCTTCGTGTTCCTGCCCGCGACCGCCGTCGGGCAGGCCGCCGTCCCGTTCATGGCCCGCGCCGCCCAGGCGGCCCACACCACCCAGGCCGCCCAGATTACGCAGGCCGCCCGGGACCAGGGGGACGATTCCCCCGGGAGCGGGTTCGGTGAGGTCCGGCGGACGATGGCCGCCGGACTGGCCGTGGCACTGCCGGTGATCGCGCTGAGCATGCTGTTGATCTGGGTCGCCGCCGGTCCGATCATCGGGGTGTTCACCCCCGACCCGAACGTGTCATCGCTGGTCACGGCTCTGATTCCGGTGGTGTTCGTGGTCGTGCTCGCCGACGGCATGCAGGCGATGCCGGGTATGGGCCTGCTCGCCCTCAAGCGCACCACCCCGACCCTGTACACGTTCGCGGTGTGCTTCGGCCTGTTGGCCCTGGCCGCCTTCCCGGTGGCCGCGGCGGGCGGTCTGGCCTGGCTCTGGTGGGCCTACGCCCTGGCCAACCTCGGCCTGGTCGTCGGTCAAGGCGGCGGGTTCCTCCGTCTGACCCGCGCCCGAAGCTGACCCGCACCCGGAACGGGCCCCGGCTGGGGCGGGCGCACCGCCCGTCCCAGCCTCTCCTAGCTCCCCGGATTCTGTTCCTGGCCGAAGGACACACCCCGTTCGAAGGTCCACTCCACGGTGCTCTCCCCGACCTTCTCCTCCCTGCTCTCCCCGGTGTTCCTCTCCGTGCTCCCACCGGAGCTCTCCGGCGGGCTCCCCAGCGAGGCCCCTCCGGTGCCCTCCTCCGAACCGAGCGGTGCGGTGGCACGCGGTTCCGGCGCACTCCGCGCGGCGAGCCGCTCGTCCGCGGACATCCCCATCCGGTCCCGGACCGTCCCGGCCCGGTCCGACGGCTGAGCCTCCACGCTTTCCCGCAACCGGATCCGGTCCGACGGGCTCAGATCGAGATCGTCCTCACCGAAGTACTCCGGAGCACCCCCCGCGCCCGAACGCACCCCCGGCCCGGCGGGGTCAGAGACCGAGAGGGGAGAAGACGGGGACGGTTCCTGGGACGCGGGCGCGGTGGCCGAACCCCCCGGATGCTCCTGCCCGGACTCGGATACCGCGGCCACCGCGTCGCCGGACCGCGTCGCGGCGCCCCTGCCCCCGTCCCGGCCCGGCCCGACTGGCGGCCGCCCGCCCTTTTCCGTCCGCTCGGGCAGGTCCGCCGACTTCTCCCTCAACCTCCTGAGCGCGCGCTCGTGGTCGTGGGCCATCACCAGACCGATCCCGCCGAACAACAGCCCGATCACACCCGCCACCACGGCCAGGAACGTCAGGCTGTTCCACACCGTCCCGACCGCCACGGCCAGGGCCACCAGAGTCGCGCCCAGCCCGTAGAAGAAGCGCACCAGCAGCTTGGGGTCCCTGCGCTCCAGCCTGGCCAGTTCGCTTCGCGGGTCCTGCGGAGCCGGGTCCGGGCCCGAAGCGCTCTCCTCCTGCCTGATCCGCTCGGCCAGTTCGCGGAAGTCGTCCCGGTGGGCGCGGAAGACGACGGCTTCCGGCCAGGGGTCGTCGGAGTTGCCCACGGCGCGGTACACCTGGTCGCGTTCGGAGCACTGCGCGATCCCCTCGACCGCCCAGGCCGCCAGTTCCCACCGGTCGCACCGGCTTCGGGGGTCCGTGGCCAGAACGTGGACCAGGTCGCCCCGCTGGTCCGGTGGGATCGGGGTGGGGGTGAGCCCGAACCCCTTGCCGAGCTGCTCCAGCCACGCCTCGCAGTTGCGCAGCGAGGCGAACATGGCCCTGGTCTGCCGGGCGACCCGGGCATAGGGTTCGCAGCCGCCCGTGGCCGCGCACTCGTGGTCGCTCGCCACGCAGTGGTGCCGGCTGAAGGGCTCGAGGAGGTTGCCCTGTTCCACCAGCCGGAGGAGGCGCCGGTACTCCTCGCCCCGGTAGGGCCAGCTCCGCCCGCCCCGGGTGGCGAAGAGCGCGCCCCAGGACATGTCGAGCTTGTCGAAGATCGGCGGGAGGGCGGGGTCGAGGTCGGCGATGAGGTTGGCGGCCTGGACATCGGCGCCGCCCCAGTCCTCCGGCAGCTGGCCGATGGTCCGACGGGCCTGTTCGTGCGACTCCGGCAGCCAGCGCAGCAGGTCCTGCCGGAGCGGGGCGTTGCGCAGGAGGGCCAGCGCGGTGTTCCAGTCGCGCTGGATGTCCAGGGCGAGCGCGGCGGCGCTGGAGTAGGACTCCCCGCCGATCTCGAAGAGCTCGTCCCGGTCCGGCGGCGCCTGGGTCAGGCGGGGGATCGCGGTGATGTCGATGGTGCCGCTGCCCTGGCCGATCTGGTTTCCCAGGGCCAGGATGTCGAGGTCGGAGCGGCCGGTGTAGCCGGGCAGCCGGTCCTGGGGGTGTCCCCCGCCCGGTTCCGCCACCCCGAGGAGAGTAGCCAGGAGCCGCTGGGAGGTGGGGCGCAGCTGGGGGTCCTTGTACAGGCACCAGCGCACGATCGACGCGAGGCTGTCGGGCAGGCCGGTGAGGTCGGGTTTCTCGAACAGCACCTTGCGCAGGGTCACGGCCAGGTTCTCGCCGGTGAAGATGTCCTTGCCGGTCCCGGCGAAGGCGATCACCGACCCCCAGGCGAACACGTCGATGGCGGGGGTGACCCTGCTGCCGAGGAACTGCTCGGGCGCCATGTAGCGGGGGGTGCCCAGGAGGGCGCTGGCCGAGACCGGGCTGTTCTCCAGGGCTCGGGCGATCCCGAAGTCGATCACCCGGATCCCGTCCGGCGCGACCATGATGTTGGAGGGCGTGAAGTCGCGGTGGACCACGTCCGAGGCGTGGATGGCGGTGAGCGCGGTGGCCGTGGCGACCGCGATCCGGTAGAGGTCGCCCTCGTGCAGGGGGCCGCCGTCCTCCTTTCCCGAGTGCACGAACTGGCGGAGCGTGGGGCCCTCCACGTACTCGCTGGCCACCCACGGCGGGTCGCCGTCCGGGGCCGCGGCCAGGACCCGCGCGATACAGAAGTCCACGACCCGCATGCTGTGCTCGACCTCGGCTCGGAACCGCGCGCGGAACTGGGGGTTGTCGGCGTAGTGGTGGTGCAGCACCTTGACCGCGGCGAGCTGTCCGTCCTGGCCGCGTCCGAGGTAGACCGTGCCGAACCCGCCTCTGCCGAGGACCTCCAGGAGTTCGTATCCGCCGAGTTCGTCGCCGATGTTCACAGGGGGTCTCTCCTAGCTGGGGTGAGCGCAGAGTTCGGAGTCAGCACTGGGTCTTGAGCGAGCACTGGGTTTGGAGCGAGCACTGGGTGTTGTCGTGGGCAGGGCGTCTTCTCTGTGATGTGACGCACTCCAGGCGCGTTTGGTGCTGCGGGGCGTTCGGGCATGCGGGCCCCGGCCGCCCGGCCGCGCGACCCGGACCCCACCTGCGCTTCTCGGACAGTGGGCCTCCTCCGACGATGCCCCGGAGAGCGGCCCTCATGCGCATGTCGCATAGAACAGCCGCGGCGGGCCCGGAGAGCTCGACGCCGACCCCACGGTTGTGGCAACGGTGGTTGTCAGCCGCTTCCGGTGTTGGTGCTGACCGCTATCTCCGGCGACCGTGGCCCCATGAGTGCACCAGCACCCAAAACCGCAGATCTCGCTTTTACCTCCCGCACACCCCGGATAATCCCGAATCAGCTTCTATTGCATTCTTTCGGGCGGCAATTTAAAAGGAATTCCTGTTGCTCCGAGATCGTCCGGGAGCGGAGATCGGATGCGAGGGCGCGGCTCCGCCGTCGGCCCTCCGGTCGGCACCCACCCGTGCGGCGGGGGAACCAGACGCCCGTCCCACCCCGTGAGACAACCGCCGATGTGTCACTCCGAGGCGGTGAGATCAACGGAAACAGCCGGGAACGACCCCGCTTCGGAGTCCCAGGGGATCCCGGGCACCGACCGAACCAGCCGGCACTCCAGGGACAGCACGGGCAGGACCGCGACCCTGCCCGGCAACGGCTGTCCGGTCACCACTTCATCCGCTGACCCAGCGCCTGACCAGCCGCACAGCCCGACTCCACCGCCACAATCCAGCCCGGGAGACACCTCACTCCCGTCAGGAGATCACTTATGGCACCAAACCACCAACAAAAGTCGGATCGGTTCGTACCCATCGACCAATACGGACAGCCTTCTGACTCAGTACGAGCGCGACCACCGACCTCGCCGCCCCATCAAGTTGGGGAATTGCTGCGGAAAGGCTGCGGAGCACCGTCCCCCTCGGGCATACTCAGAGCGTCGGCCACCCGGCCAGCGCAGGCTTTGCACCTCGAGCCCGCGCCGACCGCGGTGTCCACATGATGCATTACGTCGTTCCGTGCATTCGCCCGTTTTCAGGGACCGTCGGATGGTTCGCGTTCACCGTTCGCCGGGCCCAAGAGACCGGGGCAGAATGGTTTGGAGAGGCGATAGAGTGCATCTGCGGGGTCCCGCTTTCCCACGTTCGTCACACGAGGGAGGCGCGGGTTAAACGGGGAGATGCTTTGTGGAAGTTAAAAGTCTAGGGGGACTTCCACGAAGGCGGATCCCACCCACACGAGTGGCACTGGATTCGGGGGAATTCACGTTCGTCAAGCACGTGGATGTGCCACTCGTCGACAAGGGGTCTCCGGCTCCTCTGCTGCCTTCCTGCCGCAAGGCCCAAGGAAGGGAAAAGGGGAACAGAGGATTCGGAGGCTCCGGTCTCACAGGGGGGTGGATGCCCCTCGCCCCTGACACAAGGGGGAAATTCAGGGCTGAGGGACGTCCTCTGCCGCGGCCCCGGTCCGGGCCGGCTCGTTCGGAGCCGCCCTTGGCCGGGGCCGCGGCCTGTCTTCCGTGATTCGCATAGCTCCGTGGCCGGGATCGGGGATCCGCGACCGAGGGCGGGGTTCCGCGGCTGAGGGCGCGGCCCGGGGCTGAGGGCGCGGCCCGGGGCTGAGGGCGCGGCCCGGGGCGGTGGCCCGCCCCTGGACGAAAACCCTTACCGGGCACGGGAACTCGACAAGGCCGACCTTCGTTGCGCTTGACGTGAATGAAGATATGACGCGTCTGCGCCCCGAGGGTCGCCTAGTGCCCGTCCCGGCAGCTCAGGACCGTCTCCAGCAACCCGGGGAACCGCCCCTCGAACTCCTGGTCGCGCAGCGAGACGAAGCAGCGGGTGCCCTCGGTCCGGTTCTGCACCAGACCGGCGTTGCGCAGAATCTTCAGATGATGGCTCAGGGTCGACTGCGCGATCGGCAGTTCGATGTCCTTCCACGCCCGCTCACCCTCGAACTCCGCGAGCATGCACACGATCCGCAGCCGCGTGGGTTCGGCCAGCGCGGACAGGACCGTGACCAGATCCACTTCGGACAGGGCCGGATGCCCGTACCCCTTCGCCGTCCCCTTGGGAGCCACGACCCCACCTCCATTTCCGCTGCCCCGCAGCCGTTTCGAGCGTCCGGCCGAGGGCCGGACCGCCCCACCGAGTCCCTCCCCTCGGCCGGGCCGACGGGCGAACGGGATTTGGTGTGCGTTCAGCGGCGAGTGTACCGTCAATGTTCGATGTTCGTCGATCATCGAATAAGCCAGGCCAGTGGGGGTAACTGAGATGACGGAAGCAGCTGGAACAGCCGAGACCACGAACCCGAAGCTCGCGCTGTCCGTCCTGGACCACGCCAGCATCGTCGAGGGATCCAACCCCGGCGAGGCCCTCCGTGACGCCCGCGAACTCGCGCAGAACCTGGAACGCTGGGGCTACACCCGCTTCTGGCTGTCCGAGCACCACAACATGCGGGCGATCGCCAGCGCCGCCACCTCGGTCTCGCTCGGCTTCATCGCCGAGGGAACGTCCACCATCCGGGTGGGTTCGGGCGGTGTCATGCTCCCGAACCACTCCCCCCTGGTGATCGCCGAGCAGTTCGGCACCCTGGAATCCCTCTACCCGGGGCGGATCGACCTCGGTCTGGGCCGCGCGCCCGGCACCGACCCGCGCACGATGCGCGCGATGCGCCGGGACAACTCCGCCTCCTCGACCTTCCCGCAGGACGTCCAGGAGCTCCGGTCGCTCTTCGAGCCCGCCAGCCCCGGCCAGCCGGTCCGCGCCGTACCCGGCGAGGGCCTGCGGGTGCCGCTGTGGATCCTGGGCTCCAGCCTGTTCGGCGCCCAGCTCGCCGCGCACCTGGGCCTGCCGTACGCCTTCGCGTCGCACTTCGCGCCCAGCGCGCTCTACGACGCCCTGGCCGCCTACCGGGAGGACTTCACCCCCTCGGAGCAGGCCCCGAAGCCGTACGCGATGGCCGGGATCAACGTGGTGATGGCGGACACCGACGCGGAGGCGAAGAACCTGTTCACCTCGCAGCAGCAGGCCTTCCTGGGCATCATGCGCAACGCCCGCGGCCTGCTCGCACCGCCGGTGGAAAGCTCGGCGATGGACACCATGTGGCGCCCCGGGGAGAAGCAGCAGACCGAAGCGATGCTGCGCTACTCCTTCGTGGGCTCCCCCGAGACCGTGAAGCCGAAGATCGAGCAGTTCGTCGCCGACACCGGCGTGGACGAGCTGATGATCTCCTCGATGATCTATGACAAGAAGGCCCGCTTCCGCTCTTATGAGCTGCTGGCCGAACTCTTCGACCTGGAGGCGCCCGCCGGGAGCTGACCGCAGGTCGAGACAGAGCCCTGACCGGGGGTACTGGTCAAGGGTGCGGGACCGGGCCAGGCAGGGCCCGGAACCGTTTCCCCCGGTCACCGGGGTGCGGGGCGGGGTCGCCACAGACCCCGCCCCGCACTTGTGCCCGGACCCCGGGTTCGGGCCCTCACTCCGGCCATGCGGAAGGCGCATGAGGCCTGGCTGACCTGACGGGGCTGCCGTTTCCGCTGTGCCCGCACCTTCGATCAGGTGCACGGCTCGGGTGCACACGGGCAGGTACGCGTGGGTCCGCGCTCGGGCCCCAGTCACGTTCGGCGGCCCCGAACCGGCGGGATCTACCGCGCCTGGTTCGTTACGCACAGAAACCGTCGGCTAACCTTGGCGCGACCGTCGGCGCCGCTGCCCCCGCGCTGCCCATGTTCCCGGCCTGGAAGGCAGGCTGTGCCCCTCCCCTCCCCCGACACACCCCCGATGACCCCGCTGGAGTCCTCCGACCCGCGCGCGATCCCCCCGTTCGACATTCGCGGCAGGCTGGGCGCGGGCGGTATGGGCGTCGTCTACGCCGCGCTGTCTCCCGAGAACCAGTGGGTCGCCGTCAAGGTGATCCGCCCCGAGTTCGCCGGTGACGAGGACTTCCGGCAGCGGTTCACCCGCGAGGTCCAGCTGATGAGCCGGATCCGGGCGCGCTGCATCTCGTCGGTGCTCGCCTACGAAACCGCCGCCGAGCAGCCCTGGTTCGCGACAGCGTTCCTGCCCGGCCCCACCCTCGGCCAGCGGGTACGGCGACAGGGGGCACTGCCCGAGGCCAAGGCACGGGTCCTCGCGATGGGCATGGCGGAGGCGATCGCGGCCATCCACGCGTCCGGGGTCGTGCACCGGGACCTGAAGCCGTCGAACGTGATCCTGGCTCCGGACGGACCGAAGGTGCTCGACTTCGGGATCGCCCGCGCCCTGGACGGCACGCAGCTGACGCGGACCGGCGGGCTGATGGGTTCTCCCGGGTGGATGAGCCCGGAGCGGTTCAGCGGCGGGGCGGGGCCCGAGGCCGACGTGTTCTCGTGGGGCGCGCTCGTGGCCTACGCGGTGACCGGACGTCCGCCGTTCGGTACCGGCTCGGCGGAGGAGCTGATGTTCCGGCTGCTGAGCGGTGAACCGGACCTGAGCGGGGTGCCGGAGAGCCTGCGCGAAGTCGTCACCCGTGCCCTGGCCAAGAATCCGGCGGACCGGCCGACCGCCACGGAGTTGGTCCGGGCGCTGGCGGCTGGGGGCGGTGAGGGCCACGTTCCGAATTCCCCGGACGAGATGGCCACGATGGTCGGCGCACTCATCGACCAGGACTGGTCCTGGACGGCCCCTTCTGTCGCTCCGGGAGCCCCTGTCTCCCCGGCTGCCCCGGCTACCCCCGCTCTAGGCGCTCCAGGGGCCGGAAGCGTTCCAAGCGCTCCGATGACCGGTGCCGCTCCGGGCGCTCCGGCGACCGGATCCTCACCCGACCGTTCGCACGCCTCCGTCCCGCCTGGCCCCCACACTCCAACAGGTCCCCGTGCCCCTTCGGGTCCGCGCACGCCCGCGCGCCTGCACACCCCACCGGGTGTCCAAGCACCCCCGGCGCCTTCCCCGGGCGCTCCCAGGGCGAAGGGCTCCCGCATGCTGGTGGGGCTTGCGGCCACCGTCTCCGCCCTGCTCATGATCGGCGGGGTGACCGGTTGGCTGCTGCTACGCGAGGGCCCCGACCCCACCGGTGATACGAGCAGCGGCGAGCAGGTCGCCGGGGGCGAGGGCCCGGGACTCCCAGCGGAGGCGGCCGAGGACCAGTCCGACCCGTTCGTCTTCGCGACCGCCGAGCGGATCTCCAGCCCTGACCCGTTCCTGGCCAGCGACGAATCCACCTTCCGCTTCAGTCGGCAGGTGTTCGAGACCCTGCTGCGCCACGATCCCGCCGACGGTCAGATCGTCGGCGGCCTGGCCGAGAGCTGGGAGCACTCCGACGACGGCACCGAGTGGACCTTCCACCTCCGTGAGGGCGTGCGGTTCCACGACGGCGATGAGCTGGACGCCGCGACTGTCTGCGCCAACTTCGACCGCTGGCACAACACCACCGGCGTCTATCAACAGACCGAGTACACCCGCTACTGGCAGTCGGTGTTCGGCGGGTTCGCCGAGCAGACGGGGTTCAACGAGGCAGAATCCAACTACCGTTCCTGCCGGGTCGTTGACGACCTGACCGCGGCCATCACCGTCAACGAGTACACCCCGGCACTGCCGGGCGGCTTCACCTATGCGTCCTTCGGCATCATGAGCGCCTCCGCCGTGGCGGAGTTCGCGGACGATCCATTCGTGGGTCCCCTCGGCGACTACTCGAACCCGGGGGCCCTGGCCGGGACCGGGCCGTTCCGGATCAGCGAGTGGGACCGCTGGGAGGCAGTGGTCACCCTGGAACGGTTCGACGAGCACAGGGACGGCTCCGCGGGGATCGACACCGTGATCATGAGCGCCGTCACCAACGATGCCGCCCGCCGTCAGGCTCTGGAGTCCGGGGAGATCGACGGCTACGAGCGCGCGCTCCCCGGAGACATCGCCCAGCTCGAACGGGCCGGGTTCCAGATGACTTCCCGAGACCCGCACCTACTCTTCTACCTGGGTTTCCAGCCGGAGGCACACGAGGCCCTGAAGGTTGCGGAGGTCCGCGAGGCACTGGCTCGTGCTGTCGACCGACAGAGCATCGTCAACACGGTGATGACCGGAGACAGCGAGGTCCCCGCCCAGCTCGTGCCCGAAGCCGTCAACGGATGGTCCCCGGATGCACGGACCATCGAACACTCACCGGAAGCGGCCGAGGAACTGCTCTCGGACGCGGGCCACGGGGACCTGACACTCGACCTGTGCTACCCGAACGACATCTCTCAAGTCTTCCTGCCTGACCCCGAGGCGACCCAGAACCTGATCACCCAGGACCTGGAGGCCGTCGGAGTGACGGTAGAGCCGGTCACCCTGTCGCGGAATGACTTCTCCGACAGCGTCCGGTCCGGAGACTGCGCGCTGTACCTGCACACCGCGTGGGGCAACCAGAACGACACCCTCAACTTCCTGAACTCCTACTACTTCACCCTCGACCAGTTCTCCGAGGCCGGGGCCGACGATCTCGCCGAGGCCTTCGACGAGGCCCGCAGCCTCCCCGGCCAGGAGCAGCGCCGCGCCGCCTACGAGGAGCTGAACGAGCAGCTGATGGAGTTCCTACCGGCGGTGCCGATCGCCGCTTTCTCTGACGCCACTGTCTACTCGAAGGAGATCGAACCACCGCAGGCGGGCCCGCTGCCCGGCCACGAGAACTTCGCCGAGATCTTCTGGAAGTAACCGGGCGGCAGGTAGCCGGGGTGAAGGGGCAACCGCCCGAGTCAGGTGCCCTTCCCCGGCGCGACGAACGTCCCCCGCTGCGGCAGGGGCACCGCCTCCCTCCTCACGGAGAAGGGCGATGGCGCGCGGGGATGCGGTCAGCCCGCGTCAGCCTGCCGCTTCACGTACGAGCCCATACCGCTCTGCGTCCGGATGAGCCCTTCTGACCTCAGTGCCCGGTGGACCTTCTGGCCAGTTGAAGTACTGATGCCGAACTCTTCCTGCAACTGAAGCACGCTGGGCACCCTCCCACCCGGCGGATAAGTGCCATCGGAGATACGGGCACGCATGATGTCAGCCACCTGAGTCCATCTGGGCTGGTCGTCCTCAAATTCGAATGCCATCCCAGGAAAGGTAGGCATGTTCACCTGGATAGCCAAGATGTTCCACGCCTACCAAGGCAACCATGGTAGGGGTATGCTATGTCTTGACTCACCCACAAAGTGGCCCGGCGGTGCTACCAACACCCCGGGCCCGGTCAACCTGAAAGCAGCAGGCAGACATGGTTACCCTACTGGGCTTCTTTGCCGTGCTCGCACGGCTTTTCCGGCCGACGCGCGGTGCCCACACCACTCCGTTCGGCTACCTGTGGGAGCTGGGCGCCGAAGCCCGACGCAACCGCTCCCGGCGGGTTCGGCGGTACGTGGAGGAGCTCGTGCCCTCCGGGCACCTCGCAGCAGCTCCCCCGGCTCCGACGCCCTCGACCCCTGAGCCCCGAATCCCCGAGGCTCCTACTCCCTCGATTCCCGCGCCTCGGCCGCCCGCCGAGGACACCCTCAACGACGAGTACCCGCAAGTCGCGATCGTGCGCGGCCCCTACCTGGCATGGGAAGCCCGGCAGTCCGCTCTGGCGGGGGTGGCCTAGTGAACGAGCACACCGAAGCGCTCGCCGCGCGGCTCACCCAGCTCCTCAACGACCCCGAGACCTGCGCTGACGCGGTCATCCGGCTGATCTCCGCCAAGGCGGTCTTCGGCTACCTCGACGACGCCCTGCGCTCCGGTGACGACCTGCCCAACCGCTGGAGCGCCCGCAACGGCCACCTCTGCGAGTTCCACGAGATCACCGACCACTACGACGCCCTCTCCGAGGCCCTCCGGGAGACCGGTGAACACTTCACCTGCTGGCGCGCCATCGCCAAGGCCCGGGACCGGTGGGCCCTGCTGAAGGCCGCCATGGTCTCCGGCTCCCCGCTCCCCGAACCCTGGAAGCGCTGACCCCCGACTCAACATCAACACCGTGGCCCCGCCGGGAACCGTTCCCGGCGGGGCCGCGGTCAGTGGCCCTCTGTCCGCCCTTCCTGTTCCCGGGTGGCGATGCGGTCCAGTTCTCTACGGGCCGGTCCGCTGAGGGGGATACGGCGCCACCACCAGTTCTTGGTGACCCTGCCCTCCACCTCGGGTTCGGCGAGGGCCAGGCGCTCGGTGTCGTCCTCCTCCGTCAGGGAGCGGAACCGCGCGTCGGCGTCGGCCAGGGCCGCGTCCACGCCCGCGGTCCGTTCCGTGCCCAGGGTGGTGATGCCCCGGTCGACGAAATCACGCAGCACCAGCGCGGTCACGAGGTCGTGGACCCCGCAGGCCGAGGGGTCGGAGTCCGATAGTTCGAGGTCGTTGCGGAGCCTGCGGACGTGCGTGTGCCAGGCGCCGAGCAGGCCCAGAAGGCCGAACTCGTGACCGGTGGGGATCCGGACCGGGAACTGTTCGAGCCGGTCTAGTTCCCCAGGGGCGAAGTAGCGGAGAAACCACTCGCCCGCCTCTGGTTCCGCGGCCATGGGAATCCTCCTCGGTTGGGTCGGGACAGGGGGTCGGTCGGGTCGGCGAGTACCAACCGCGGTCTCGGGTGCTCTGAACGCCTTGATCACCAGGGCGCGGCCGGTGATCCGCGCCTGCTCAGCGATGTGCGCGGTGGGGCGCTGGTTTCCGCCTCATCTCCCACCCCCTGTCTCTTACGCAGGTCACCCGCTCCCCCGGTTCACAGTTCGGGCGTACTCCCCTGGAGGAACCGTCCGGATCATCGGGCCTACGGCCCTCCCGTTCGCAGATTATGCGGCCGATGCATCTTTTCCTATGCGTCATCCGCATCCGAGACATCGATGCGAATTTCTGACACCGGCGCCTCGCCAGCCGGAGCTGCCCGGAACCGGATCGCGAGCCCGTTTTCATCGACAAAAAGGACTTCGCCGGAGCATCCGGACCCGATCCGAGCAGCGCGGGCGTATCGAGGTTCCGAATCAACGACCTGATCGCCCGCCAGCCGAGGATGAGACCTTATCTCTTTCCCGAAAACAGCCCCGACCCAGTAGCTGTGGGTGTACAAATGACTTCGGAGGGGGATGCACGGCCTCGGACGCTTGGGAGGGGGTCCGATGTTCGTGCCTCAAGCGCCCTTTTGAAGGAACTCGACTCACCTCGCCGAGGGGCTTAGGGGGAGTTTCCCGGCGCTCCGGTCGAGACGCTTCGAGGGCCTTGTGGTGCGGCCGACCACAACTTTGACACCAGGTTGGCCGCACCACCTCCACCACCTCCACCACCTCGCGGCGACAGGCACTCAACCGATCGCACATCACCTTTCAGGCTTCTTGTCGGTCACTGCCCAGGACAGCGAGTCCCCAGAGGTTAGTTCCCATCGAAAACGCGGAAACTCCAAAAGCACACCGTTGACCTCACCAACACAGTTCCGCGTCGGCAGGACCGACAGGATCTCACCGGCCCCCTCACCCACCGGTCCCGGCAACGCGACGAATTCCCAAGACTCCTCCGGCCACGCCCAGGCAGGCAACCCCGGCCAGTCCCCCCGCGTCACCTCCAGGGTCCAGTCTGTCCTGTTCCACAGCAGGAACGACCCGCCTTCCGCTATGACCAACTCGACCCCCTGAGCTGACCCGTTCATGGGTGACGGATCTTCGCGAAACACGACCGCGAAGGCGGATTCGACTACCTGGCCAGGGGCTAGCCCACAATCATCGTTGAACATCGCACTCCGCACGCGGCCGATCCCTTCTACAGACCCCTCCGCGACCGCCTGCCGGAGGGACCCCGGTCTCTTTCGGCACCCGCATTAGCCTGGAATTGGCCTGGATAGGCCACGAGCATGCCCCACAGCTCACCCAGGATTCAGACTGCGAAGGCCGCAGCGCGAGGATTGCAGTTCACGCATCTGAACGCCCCACGGAACCTGATCAACTTTCTCAACAACTCGAGGGGACCTCAAGAGCAGGATGTGGACCACAAGCTAGGGGTCATGAGCGGAGCACTAATCGAGTGACCGACACGCGCACGAGCTCGCAATTCCAAGAAGGTCCACTCACTCAATCTCCGCAACCACCTGCATCAAATAAATCATTCCCCAACTGATTCATCCTCTCCTCCATCAGGGCTCACGAGGCCATCATTTGAGTCTGCGAACTCCACCTCACCAGCTCTATTAATCGTAACGGGAATCATGCTTCGCCCGCTCTCGGAAACCAGCCATGCAAAGATGGGTTCAGTTTTCCCCTCGTCCCCCCAGAAAACACTCCAACCCCCTCCGGGTAGAACCGCAGAAAGCTTGTTTGCTTTTTCCAAGTGCGAAAAATCATCATAGTCACTAGCCGCTCGCAAAAAACCCTTTTTGACATCAACCACCAATGCTGCCCCGTCGCCCTCACGCCATGCCTCGACCCCCAGAGTCCTACCCATAGTGGACTGCGTTCCAGAGAATATCGCAACCCAACCAGTAGAATTTAAATATCGCTCCATAAAATCACTCCAGCCAGAAAGCCAACAAGCAACCCAGGACTCATTGCATCAAAGTTACACAGGGAAAGCTTTGATTAACTTACCATTGTCATCGACGACGACCCTGATTGCGGTAAGCTCACGCCCTCCATTTACCGAACCAGAAACACCAACAACATTTCCAAAACCCCACTCGTACACCCACCCCGGACGAGGCTCACCAGTCTTCGGGTCGGGTGAATTTTTACGTGGAGTTCCACGGTAGACTACTTCGGCGATTCTATTCTTTACTTGATTGTTCTTCCCCCTGAAGATGCTGGCTTCAGCATCCACGTCCTTGCCTCCAGGGCGATGTCGATCTACTACTGATCTTTGATTAGGTGTTTGACGGAAGGGGAAGGGATCCAGGATCGAACACCCCAGGGGTGAAATTCCTCCGGGCCACACGGCCCTGACCGCTGTCTATGTACTTCAGGTAGAGGTAATGGTTCCCTCGCCAATCAAGTATTCGCACTTTTCTGGAGACGTTTTCAGGCCGAATCGTTCTGAGATCTCAGCGAGAGCGGAGTCGGGGACATCAAAAACGCCCCCACCCTCGACATCGTTCGCCCCCACCCAGGAACTCACTTCAGCATGCGAAAGCCCGGGAAGTACATAGTGCCCGAGGTAGCGCTCCGAGTCGCGATCGAACTCATCAAGCACCCATTCAATGACCACACAAGCCTCCTTCAGGGCCCGGGCGGGCCGGGGTCAGATCTTCGGCGCACCCTTCTCCGACCGGACGGCGAGGCTAAGCAGGAAAACGACCCCGGCGCGATCGCCTATCCGCGCCAGGAAGAAGGTGGCGCTTCTCACCCGAGGGCATACTCTATTTCCTCAGGCGAGAGTTCCAAGCCGAATCGGTTCGCGAGTTCGGTGAGGGAATCTTCGGGAGTGTCATAAATATCCTCGCCCCCAGATCCGGCAATCCCACGTAATAGGCCGCATCATCGTCCGAGAGCTCGAAGAGCCTGTGGCGCTCGCGGTATTTACCGGAATCGCGGTCAAAGCCGTGCAGGACCCACACCCATTCACGCATTTCTCGTCCCTTCATCTGGCTCAGGAACCGCCGTCTCCTCCACCGCCGCCGTCACCTGAGCTGCCGCCGGAGTCGCCGCTGGAACCTCCGCTGCCCCCGTCCACTGAGCAGAGTTGGGCCATCTCGCACAGGCTGTTCCAGTCGAGCTCGAAGCCCTCCCGCGGTTCCGGGGTCTCCTCCCCCACTGAGTAGGAGCTCTCCTCGACTACCTCAGCCGACCCGGAATGAGTCACCACCCGCACGGCGGCATCGCTGTCACCGACGCGCTCGCGCTGTCTCGGCCCGGCTACCTCGCCCATCAGGCCGAGTCCGACCACGGCCGTGTAGTTCAGGGCCACCTCACGCACCATCGCCCGCCCCCAGGCGCCGCTGATCGCGTAGGTGCTCTCCGCCTCCCGGGCCACTTCCCGCCCAGCAGTGGTACTGGTGGAGGTCTTCCGACCGCCCCGCACCAGGTACAGCCCCAGGGCGAGGCCGTTCACCGCCGCGAGTACACCACCGAGCACGGTGAGCGCGATCGTCCACTCGTTCATCTCCTGGGCGTTCATGAGCACCACGCCCGCCGCGGTCAGACCCCAGCCCGCGTAAGAGAGTTTCTGTGCGTACCAGCCGCCGTCATGGAAGTCGGCCAGCACCTTGACGAGCTCACCGGAATGCGCGATCAGCTGGCGTCCCGCGAGCTTCTCCCGGACCAGGTCGATCCCCCAGCTGAAGGTAGCGGTCTGGATCATCCCGCGTGCGGTCAGGCCGGTCCGGTCCTTGAACGCCTTGACCAGATCCCGGCGGACCGGGTCCTTCTCAGTGACGTAGGCGTTGGAGGGGCCGACCAGGGTGAAGAACCCGCCGCGTGCCTGGCGTCGGATACGACCTGACAGGAACAGATCCATGAGCGCGACCTCACCGACCCGGGTCGCTCCGCCCACCAGGTAGGCGAGTTCGGGCGGGGTGAGGTCCTCCGGTTCCGGTTGGCGCTCAGGGGAGGGAACGTCGGAGACCGCCGCGCTGAGCGATCTGCCCGACCTGAACACCTTGAACAGCGGGAACACTCCGACGGCAAGACCGAGCAGAGCCCCCAGGAGGGGAATGAGCAACACGGCGTCCAAGTTCGGACCTTTCTGTCAGATCGACCGCGGGGGCAGACCAGGAGGAGTGGGCTAAGGGGGCTGGTGGGGAGTCGGGGCGGAAGCTGGGGAAGTGAGGGCTGGCAAGATACGGAACTGTAGCCAGCTTGCGAGTTAGCGGAGGTTCCGATATAGGACAGGTGGGGCAGGGGATGGTTCGACCAGGTCAGCGGAGGTCGGAGGCCGAAGCAGCAGATGGGTCAGGGTCGTAGGAGTGCTGGATAATTCAACACCATGGGGTGGATAATCCCGCGATGGCCTGGGCTTTTATTCCAGCTCAGTGACGGGCCGCAGACGGATTGCCCTCGCACTGCCTGTCAAGTGCCTCCCACAGCCCTGCTAACGAACCGGGGAAACGCCCGGAGGCCGAAGAAAGACCCCGAGAAACCTCGTTCACCTGGTCTTTCCCTCAACGAGAGGTGAACCCGAGTTGCTTTGCTGCTGACTCGAACCGAGAATTTCCTTGGCCACATCCGGCCACACTTGGGGTGAGCGCAGGGTGGCATGTCCGATAGTGGTGTGGCACAGGTTCGGAGCACCACCATGCACGGAAGCCGGACCTACTGGTCCAGTATGGGTTTCCGGGTTCTGCCCAAGGGGGTTGACCAGAGGTCTAGAGACGGGCCCTACGATGAGCCCGCGAACGCGAGGAGGTGACCGCGATGATCGAGCACCGAACAGGGAATCCTACCTATACCTATGCAAATCAGAACAGGATTGGACACCAGTCCGCAATGACCGTGCCCTCAACGCGACCCATCCGCAAGTGGGCTTTCGAGCAGACCCCCCGCTTGGAAAACGAACATCAGCACGCACGTCTTCGTTGGCTAGCCCCCTACCTGGGCTTTGTCCTGCCAGGAAAAGTTTCCGCTTCTTGCGTCGATGACCACTGTTCCCACGCCTCTGACACTGGGGCCATCAGTCAGGGTTCACAACCCCCATCCCCACCCCCTGACACCGACCGTAACCATGTTCGACACCTTGGGCTGGCTGGGCTAATACCCGTCGGGCACAGCCCTACCCGCAGACGAGTGGATCCAGACGAAAGACCCCGCCAAAGATCCTCGTCAGCCTGCCTTGTCTTCCGAAGTGAAGAACCCTCATCCCTCCGCTGCGGCCGAGGGAAAACTACCCGCGCCCTGATCTGGGACTTGGGTCAGTTTCCGCATGTTCGAAACGCGCGAAACGAACGACACCGGCAGCTTTCCAGAAGTGGCGCACGCACTCCCACCTCCAAGGAGTCTTCCGGTGAACTTCACGAATAAGGCCTGGGTCAAGCTCAGCACTCTTTCCGTGCCTCGCAGGAATCGGGACAAGGACGAGGGAGCAGGGTTCGTCGAGTACGGCGCAATCCTGGTGTTTGTTGCACTGATCGCGATGATGGTCATGAACGCTGGAATCGGAGCCCGCATAGCCCAGGGAATAACCAGTACCATTGACGGCGTTTTCAGGGCCCCGTGACGCGAGAGAAGAAGGAACGATTCGATCAGACTAGCCAGACGGACGGGAAGACTTTGCCCCCCAAAAGAAAATCTTCTCAAAAGGAATCAGGGAAGCATCTGTGGTCAGGCATAGCAGCCTCCCTGATTCTTCTTGCTTCAGCTGGCTGCGTCATCGGGACCGAGGAACCCCCCGAAGCACCACAAGCACCCGAAGCAGGGTCGACAGATTCCCCGAACTCGCCCACCCCGGACCTAGAGGACGGAGAGTTCGAAACGATCGTCAGCTCTACCTCCACAGCCACCGATATCGGCTCTGATCTCCAGATCGACATCAACGCTCTGGAGAGACTGGAGAATGATCTCCTCCGGCTCCGGATCAGCATCACCAATAATTCATCCGATAGTTTCAACGTAGGATACGGCCTTGCTAATGATTTCGGATGGCAGACCGCAAGCAACATAAGCCTTGTCGATGATGTCAATCAAAAGCGCTACCTGAGCCAGAGTCTCAACGACGGCAGCTGCTTCTGTGACACCCTATCGGGCCCCATCGAAAGCGGAGAGACCGAGACCCTCTGGGTCATTTTCCCAGGAGATCAAGGAAACCTGGATAGAGTTACCGTCACCACTCCGATGACTGCCCCCTTTTTTGATATCCCCATCAACGATGTCCCAGAGTCCGTTGAAAACAATAATCTGGATGAGGCCCAGATTCTCGACCTCACCCTTATCTCTGACAGCATCGACGAAGATCAAACCGGGCGAACAGAAAGCGGAGACGAAGTCAGCATCATTCTCTCTTCTGACGTCCTCTTCGAAACGAACGATTCCGATCTCAGTGATGAGTCCCAAGAGATTCTGAAGCAAGTGGCACAAGAGATCGACGATGCGAGCTCATCAGTTGTCTCAATCGACGGCTATGCCGACAACACCGGGGATGACTCCATCAACGCCCCGCTCTCAGAAGAGCGAGCCAACAGTGTTGAGTCCGCTTTGGCCAACTTGATCACCCGGCAGGGTGTCACGTTCGAGGTCGAAGGCCATGGATCCGCCGCCCCCATCGCTGACAACAACACCGAAGAGGGACGTGAACGCAACCGACGGGTCAGCGTCACGTTCGAGAAGTAGGCGCAACAGTGAAGAAAAGTCTCCAAAACTCTGGGATTGCCGTGCTAATGTTGGCACTTCCCTTCGTCACAGCTTCGAGCGCTCTGGCTCACCCTGCCCCGAAGACAGAGAACTTGGACTCCCTAGGAACTGCCGGTTCCAATGATTCGATCAGCTCCGGGCTCATAGCAGAGGCCAACGCAGCGGAGAGAAACGAATCAGGGGACCTTCTCTCCGTGACCTGGAGTATCGAGAACAGCGGCAGCACACAGGTTGTCTTCAACTGGCCATACGGAACCACGTATATGTACCACAACCCGAACTCATATTCGGGTGTGACGGTCACTTCCTCTGACGAGGGCAAGCGCTACCACCCGCTGATGGACAGCGAGGGCAATTGTCTCTGCTCGGGCAACATAACCATCGACTCCAAGAGCGAAATCGCCCCTGGAGAGAAGGTCGCCTACTGGTCCATGTTTTCCGTTCCTACTGATATCGATGAGGTCGACCTCGAGATCCCTGGCTTTGACGTTATTGAGGGAGTTCCCATTTCCTGAGCCCCTCCCACACCAACCCACCCGCACCTGCCTTGACCTGTGATTTTTTCGAATCAAGCCGAATTTTAAGCGCCCACGAAAGAGCCAAAGAACGGGCCACCAAAGGTCAACCACACCCATGCCCCTACACGGCAAACAGAAAAACTGGGCATTGGGGGGGCTGCTGCCAGCGGTTTTTCCAACCCGCCTTCGCAGGCCACGATGAATCAAAAAGATATCACCCAATCATGAACAGCGATGGCTCTTTCCTTTAATCGGGAGACCACTATTTGGATACCAAGAAATTTCTAATGCCAGGCGAACAGATTGCCTACTGGTCAATGTTTCCTGTGCCTGGGCAAGTTGATTCGATCGACCTGGAGATTCCGGGGTTCGACCCGATCGCGGATATTCCTATATCCTGAGTTCTGCCCCCAAGATCACTCCTGAACTCTTCTGGAGGCGGAGTTGTCCACCCCCCACGCTCCCAAGCTCGGAGACGTTCGACGACCCTCGTCCGGTCGGCCCCCCAGCCGTACGGATGAGCTCGACCGCCCGCCGCGGGTTACGACCTGGCTGGACAGCGTGCTGCGCGGGTTCCGTCCCGCGCGTACGGGCGAGCACGACAGTGGAGCGGCGTTCTTGGAGACTGCCGGGGTGATCATCCTCGCCGGACTGATCATTACGGCCGTGTACACCTCCGGGGTGAGCTCCACCTTCAACGAGGGGGTCCGGCAGATGGTCTGTCTGGTCAACGGCCCCGGCTGTGGTGAGGAAACGTGGGTGGACGAGGAGCGCCCGGACGAGCCCGAGGAGTTCGAGTGGGGTACGGGGAACTCCAACCTCAGCGATAACAAGAACCTCGGGATGCAGGCGGCCGCCGCCGATCCGTACAACTGGACCGACCAGGAATGGACCTGTCTGGACAGTCTGTGGAGTCAGATGTCCTCCTGGGACCCCAATCTGGTGGACCCGACAACGGGTGCACGCGGCATCGTCGGCTTCAACCCGGCTCTGCACGGCTCGATGCCCGACGGCTTCCAGGGCAGCGCCTCAGCACAGATCAGCTGGGGACTGAACCACATTCAGGAGTCCTACGGCACCCCCTGCTCGGCATGGCGCTACTGGCAGAGCACCAAGACCTACTAGCTGGTCATCCGGCGTCGGCTACCTGCCGAGTATCCACGCCTCACGCTCCGCCAAGCCCTGTCCCGAAGCCGTGTCCCGGCCTGTCAGGGCCGATCCGACGGGCAGGGTGAAACGACCAGGGGCGGAATGTTCTTCCTGCACCAGTAGCCAGGTGGTGGACGGCCTGTGCACAGGCACGGAAAAAGCACCTGCGGGCACCCCAGCTGACCTGTTTGGATGGCTCCTCATGAAGCCGATGTCCGTCCCACCGAGCAGTGAATCCGACCTGTCGCTCGCGATGGAGCAGAATCTCGCCGAGCACGCCTGTCCACCTGCACCGAAACCTGAAAGGTGCGTCCGTCACCGAGACCGGCGATCTGCTGATCGCCGACAGCGGTCTCGCCGATGACACCTTCAACATCGTCGCGGCGGCCCGTTTCGCCCCGGGCACCGCCCCGGCCCGCGCAGCAGAGACGGTCCGGTCCCTGGCCGCCACCGGCCGTCCCTTCTCCTGGTGGGTCGGCCCCGCCTCCGCACCGGGAGGTCTCTCCGGGTGCCTCGAGGCCGTCGGCCTGGAGGCGTCGGAGACCGAGGCGGGCATGTGGAGGGATCTGCGCGGTCCTCTCCCCGAGGCGCACGCTGACGGTCTGGAGATCCGTCTGGCAACCACCCCGGAGCGGCTCGCTGACTACGCCACGGTCCTCGCGGCGAACTGGGACCCGCCCGCCGCCACGGTGCGCCGGTTCTTCGCCGACGCCGCCGATCTGGCGCTCGCCGCCGACTCCCCCGCCCGCTACCTGGTCGGTTATGTCGACGGCCGTCCCGTCTGCTCAGCCGAGGTCTTCCTGCACGCGGGCGTCGCCGGGATCTACAACATCGCCACGCTCGCCGCAGACCGCCGCCGCGGCTACGGCGGCGCCATCAGCCTGGCCACCCTGCACACCGCCCGCGACGCGGGCTACGAGACCGCGGTGCTGCAGGCATCCGCCGACGGGGAACCCGTCTACCGCCGCCTCGGGTTCGCCGTCTGCGGCCGCTTCACCGAGTACGCCATCACCCCCTGACACGGCGCGGCAACCGTTTCGCCCTCATTCCAGACCAGTGAAACCCGCACTGTGGTTCGGCGAGAACGTCCTCTCGGCCCCGGGGTTGGGCATGAGCCCTGGCAGAAACCTCCGTCGTCCGGACGACCCGCACTAGCGAAGGAAGGTGAAGAGCCCGCAGGCGCACGTCGTCTACCATCCGACTTCTTGTGTCACGGCCCATACCGAAACCCGCTCCCCCTCAGGGAAGCTGAACACCACACCGCGGTCGACGTTCTCGCCTGGCTTGGCCGAGGTGCATCTGCGGGGTTCGGCCAGTTCCGCATCCCCGATGAAGTGTCGATCGTGCTGTTCCTTGGGCAATTCGCCCATGGAGACAGGCAAGTAGTTTCCGATCTTCCCGCTCCCGTAGAAGGCCTTGGCGTCCTCTTCACCAGGCAGAGTGAAGGTGGCGACATACTTCCGAAGCGAACCGGAGCCACCCACGGAGAACACCTCCACGGACTCGGCGGACTCAGGGATCTCAGCGCCGGAGAGCTCCTCGAAGTCACTCGGCTCAGCTGCCGCCGTGGGCTCAGGAGAAGGCGCGCTCACTCCCCGCCCTCGGAGCAGCCCACCAGAAGCACAGCGAAAAGCACGGTCAGGGTGAGTGTGCTGCCTTGCGAAGGAATGGTGCCCCCACGTTCTCGTCTTCTGTTGGCTCTCTCCGGAGTGCTGATCGGGCACAGATTACCGACGCGCGCCGTTGCCGGACGGAAAATGGCCGGACCCGGACCAGGACCCGGGAAGCCACTGGCCCCGGGCCTTTCGGTTAGCCTGCCCCTCATGGAAAGCCCCCCTTCCTACGAGCCCGGCACCAACGCCGATGTCAGCCCCGAAGCCGCCTCCAGCGCCTCCAGCGCATCCGCTGCCGACCGCCCGGGCAGGTCCGTATCCGTGCGTGCCCGGGTATCGAACGCCGTGCGCTGGCTGAAGGTTCAGACCGAACCTCACCTGGCCCGCTTCCGTTCCTGGCTGTCTCCGGCGCGTGGCATCTGGCTGGTGGTCCTGGCGCTGAGCGCGTCGGCCCTGTTGATCGCGGGCATACGCCTCCTGCTACCGGCTCTCGCCTGGGTGGCAGCGCTCCCCCGGTTCGGGCTGGTGGCCTGGGCCGTGGTCGGTCTGGTCGGGACGACCGTCGCGCTCTTCCAGTTGAGGGATCTGCAAGCCCCGCAAAAGGCGGACCGATCCGCCCCGAAACAACCCCTGCCGCTGCCGGTCCTCATCGCGCTGGTGATCGTGTCGGTGAGTGTTTCGGTCGGGCTGATCATCGCTCTGGCCTGGTGGGCCATGGGCGCCAGGGTCCCGGTTGCCCCGGACGAGTTCACGGTCGGGCACCTGAACGCGATCTCCATCCGGGCCTTCGCCGTCGTGGCCGGGCTCGGAGCCACCGCGCTGTTGGTCATCAACTACCGCCGCCAGCTCACCACCGAGGCCGAGTCCCGGCGCGGAGAGCTCAAGCTGTTCGACGAGCGGTTCACCAACGCCTACACCGAGCTCGGCAACGAGAACCAAGCCGTCCGGTTGGGGGCCGTCCACGCCCTGGCCAACCTCGCCGACGACGCTCCCAAGGACCGCGAGGACCTGGTGCAGACCGTCATCGACGTCCTGTGCGCCTACATCCGCATGCCCTACGCTCCGGCCCCCGAGGAACCCAGGGAGGGCGAGTCACCGGCCGCCTGGACCCGTTACCGCGAGCTCAAGCAGGAGTTCGAGTCCACCCGCGAGGTCCGGCACACCATCCTGCGGATCATCGGCAGCCACCTGCGTGAAGAAACCCGCTGGCGGGGCAAGAACTACGACTTCAGTCAGGCGGTCTTCGACGGCGGCAACTTCGCCGGGGCCAGGTTCACCGGCGGGCGGGTGAACTTCAGGGGGGCGACCTTCGCCGGCGGGCACGTCAACTTGATCGAAACCAGGTTCACCGGCGCACACGTGAGCTTTATCGACACGCGCTTCACCGGTGGAGTCGTCTACTTCAGCGAAGCCCGGTTCCACGGTGGGCAGGTGGAGTTCAGAAGAACCGAGTTCGACGGTGCGAAGGTGCACTTCTTCGGAGCGGACTTCGCCAGTGGAGTCGTGAGCTTCCCCGGGACGCGGTTCACCGGTGGGCTGGTGGACTTCGGCGACACCACCGATAACCCCGCTAGAGGAGTGGTTCCGGTAGGGCTGACGGAGGCGGTCTCACGCGGCACCCCGGGAGTCGTCCACCTCCCACCGGAGTGGGAAGACGGCCGGGGAGACCCTCCGACGTTCTGAAGGCCCTATTCTGTCGGCTCTCCGGGGCCTCACACCCCCTCCGGGCACCCGTGGCATCCACCTCTCCAGAGACATGCTCCGGGCACAGGAAACCCCTCACCCTCTGCGACCTGGACTTTCCCCACGGTGGCCGGATTCGGCCACCGGAACTCCGTCTCAACCCACGATTTTTTCCAGAAACTCCGGCAGAGTGTCCATCACAACCAACGTCGCGTTGCTCTCGGCGAGACGTTTTAAGTAGGACAACCACCGCTAGTTGTTCAACAGAAACAAGATTCCGCTTGTTGAGAGTACAGAACCAGCCAGCGGGCCGAAGTACGAGTCCTCCACCTCGTCAGGAACACGTTTTGGAACCTCTACGCACCAACGCACCGCGGGCGGCCCTCACCGCCGCGCAGGCTCTGACACACGACGAACCGTATGACCACAAGCCAGGAGACGGCACCGAACCGGGGGGCGGGCCCCGTTTCGGTAGGTCGGGTGGGAGGTGCTCGGGCCTGGAGGGTCTCCGAGCACCCGCCTTCCACCTGATTGCGTCGTCTCCCTCCACCGCTCCCCCGTCCTCGCTCCCGGCTCCACTTGCCGAGGGACGGGGGAGCGGGCCCCTCCACCTCGAGGGCTCTCTCCCCGTGGACGGCGAGACCGAACACCCCGTTTCCGGGGCCGCCGCCGTACGAGTGCGCGGCACGGCACCGGAGGCGGGTGCGGGGACCTGTTCGGAGTTGGTGGCCCGGATGGGGACCTACAGGTGGAAGCCATGGGCCGCGAGCAGGTGGGCCCCTCGGCCCGAAAACGGACGGAACCCGTGGTTCGAAAAGCGCTGACCGCACCCACCATGACCTGAGGGCGGCCCCCTGAGCCCGGAACCCTGGGCTCGGGTCCGCACACGCGGTCTGGCCGTCCTACCGCATGTGCCCGGGCCGCCCTCCTCCCGCGCCCTCCCCCGCACTCTCCCGGTCAGCTCAGACCGGACTCCCCGAGAGTTCGGGGGAGGGCGCTCCCCTGTCTCCCTGCCCGCGGCCTGACTCCTCCCCCGCTGCCCCAGGCGGGGACACTGACTCCCCTCCCCCACTGGTCCCAGGTGAGCCCCGTTAGCCGGGTTGTCCACAGACCGGCCGGATCCGGCTTGTGGCGGGTCGGGGTGAGCACGCATGCTCGATATCGGGGGAAGCTTCGCTTCCGCCCGCCTTCGCATGCCCAGAACCCACCCCTGAGCCCCGCCCCACCAGCCTCGGAGACCCGGGCCGCCCGCGGGCCGGTTCGACGAACGCGAGGGCTGCGTCAACCACGTCGAACAGCCCGTTCTTCGAGCAGCCCGGTGGCCTGTGCCCCGGTGCGCCGCTTCCGGGCCTGGCTTTCCAGTTTCATGAACTCGCCGCAAAACACCAACAGGGTGCGGCAAACCTTTGGACACTCCCGGACAGATTCGGATTTTTAGCCCCATATCGCCCGTAGCCTGATCGCTCAATCCCCACACCGCCTCCGCTCGGGGATCGGCTCGGTGTGGGGCGACAGGGGCCGACGCCGCCCTGTGCCCCGTGTCCCATGCGCTCGGGGCCCAGGGCGGCGTCGAGGACATGGGGGCACATCAGTGAAGATCGCCTATCTGATCAACGACATGTACGGCATCGGCGGAACCGTGCGCACCGTCGCCAACCAGGCGGCGGCGCTGTCCGCCCGGCACGAGGTGGAGATCGTCTCGGTGTTCCGGCACCGCGCCGAACCCGTCCTCCCTGTTCCCGCCCAGGTCAGCCTGCGGCCGCTGGTCGACATCCGCCAGCAGGACGAACAGTCGACGGGGGTCGACGGGCGACCGCTGTACGAGGGGTCGGAACGGGCCGGGCTTCCGCCGCTGCTCTTCCCGGTCGAGGACGGCCGCAGCAGCACCCACAGCCGCCTCACCGACGACCGCCTGGAGGAGTACCTCGCCACCACCGACGCCGACGTGGTGGTGGGCACCCGTCCCGGGCTCAACGTGGTGATCGCCCGGGCCGCGCCCCGCCGGGTTGTCAAGGTCGGCCAGGAGCACCTCACCTACGAACAGCACTCCAGGGAACTGCGACAGGTCCTGGCCACCGAGTACCCGAACCTCGACGCCTTCGTCACCGTCACCGAGGCCGACGCACGCACCTACGCGGAGCGGATGCCGATGCCGGGGGTCCGGTTGCTGTCCATCCCCAACTCGGTACCCGCGCCGCCCTTCACCGTGAACGGCCACAACTCGCGCACGATCGTTTCGGCCGGCCGCCTTGCCCCCAGCAAACGGCACGACCTGCTGGTGCAGGCGTTCTCCATGGTCAGCGACGAATTCCCGGACTGGACGCTGCGGATCTACGGTCGGGGCAGCCGTCGTGGGGCGCTCGGCAGGCTGGTGGGTTCGCTGGGGCTCCAGGACCGGGTGTGGCTGATGGGGCCGCACCCGAGGGTCGAGGAGGCGTGGGCGCAGGGGGCGTTCGCGGCGGTGACGTCCAGCGAGGAACCGTTCGGGATGACCATCGTGGAGGCCATGCGGTCCGGGCTGCCGGTGGTGAGCACCGACTGCCCGCACGGGCCAGCGTCGATCATCCGGGACCGGGAGGACGGGCTGCTGGTCCCGAACAAGTCCGCACCGGGCATCGCCGAGGGGTTGGCCCAGCTGATGGGCGACGACCAGCTGCGGCGCCGGATGTCGTCGGCGGCGCTCACCGACTCCGAACGCTTCGATCCGGCCAACGTGGTGCGCATGCACGAGGAGCTGTTCGCGGAGCTCGCGGGGGCGGGGGTACCGTCACCGCCCACACTGAGCCTTCCCGCTCCGCGCCCCGAACCACCCGCCTCCTGCCGGGTGGAGGCGGGCCCGGACGGGGTGGCGGTGCTGTGGTTCGGCCTGGTGGAAGGGGTCGCCGGGTCGGATGCCGGGCGGATCCCGGAACGGGTGGTGCTGACCAAGTCGGGGAGAAGGATCGAACTGGTCCCGGAGGCCGACGGACGTGTGGTGGTGGATGCCTCCCGCAGGGCCACGGAGGTCAGGGACGGGGTCGGGGCGATCGGGCCGGGCGGGTCCGGCGGGCCTGGCGAGTCCAGCGGGTCCGGCTCGGGTGGGTCCACCACCGTGGCTGCTCCGCTGAAAGGACTGGTCACCGGCGAGTGGCACGTCTTTCGGGTGGACGGGGGCGTGGAGACCCCCGTCCGGGACGTGGAGATCCACCAGCACGGGTTCCCGATGCCGACCGCAGACACCGAAGAGCTCTCCCTGGTGGTGCCCGCGCGTTCCGCGAAGGGCCGTCTGGTGCTGCACGTGCGGCGTTCGGCGCACCACGCGGAGATCGAGCACGTGGAGATCGCGGACGGCCTGATCACCGTGCAGGGCCGGGTGCTCGGGCGGCAGCGCCCCGATGCCCGAGCCCGGCTGGTGGTGCGGTTGCGCGCCTCAGCGCAGACCCGCCGGGAGTTCCCCTCGGCTGTCACGGCCAGCGGTGAGTTCACCGCGGTCATCGACCCCGAAGTGGTGGTGCGCGGGCGTGAGGGCGACTCCGAGAAGTGGCAGATGCGCCTCATCCTCTCCGACGGCACCGAGTGCACGGTGGGCAGGCACCTGTCGGGGGTGGTCGGTTACAAGCAGATCATCGAGTACGCCTCCCAGCAGGTGCGGCCCGCCCGGGGCATCGGCAGCAGGGTGCGCCCGTACTACACGGTCAACGACCGGTTGGGGCTGCTGACCGCGCCGCTGGCCCCGACCCTGCCGGTGGATCGGGTCCGGGTGCGGCCGGTGGGGCGCCGCGGTGCCCGGCTGCGCTTCGAGGTGGCCCTGGGCAGCCCGGTCCCGGAGGGGACGGCCTTCGCGTTGGAGGTCGTTCGGGGCACCAACGCGGGGCAGCGGTATCCGCTGGAGGCGCTGCCCCAACACTCCGGCCGCCAGGAGGGGCGGCTGGTCGGAACACTGCCGCTGCTCCAGCACAATGACTACCGGGGGTTGTCCGTGCTGAGGGCGTCCTGGCAGCTCAGGCTGAAGGCGGGCCCGGCCGGTGCGCTGGCGAAAGTGGGCGCGAAGGCCGTCCCGGACCAGACGGCGCGCCGCTGGAGTCACGGAGCGTACGTGCGTTCCGTGACCGTGGCGCCCACGGGTTCGGGCGACATGAAGGTGACCGTGGCCGACGTGCACGTGGCGGAGGCGCTCAACCGCCGCCTCCGCTGAAGGGCCCCGGTGAAGAGTGCCGAGGAGCGAGCGGGGTGGGCCGCGGATCCCACCCCGCTTCGTTGTGCCCGGGCTATTCGCGCGGCCGCGACCCCCACGGTTCGGGCAGGGGCGAGCCCGTACGCATCGCGGTGTCCAACCGCCCCCAGTAGTCCCCGGCCCGCTGGAGTGCGGGCCAGGAGACCACCGAGCCGCCCAGGGTGCGGAGCGCTTCGCTGACCTCGTCGTACATCAGGGTCACGCGTTCCTGCTCCCAGACGGAGGCGTCCCAGTCCACTCGCCACGAGTTCGGGAGGGCCCTCCCGGCGCGCAGGAGCCGGTCCAGGCGGGTGAAGGTCATGTCCGCACGGTTGAGACTGGTGCGCGCGTGCACCGGCTTGCCGGGGGTGTTGAGGAGGAAGCCCAGCCCGCGGACCAGCTCCTCGGCGAGGGTTCCGCGTGGGCGCGCAGGGGTCGGGGGCGTTCCGGAGCCGCTCATGCGATCACCACCGCCGCGAGCGGAAGGGACTCGGCGTAGGACCGGACCCGGCGCGCACGCCGGGTCCGGATTTCGGCTCGCAGGGAGCGGAGGTAGTTGTCGGGACCGGTGTGCCAGCCGCGCGTCGGCCGCGAGAGCCGTACGAGCAAGGCCAGGAATGCCGTTAGGGTCTTCATGTCGTCCTGCTTTCCACAGGTCGGCCACTGCCCCGGGGCGTGCTCCTACACGTCGCCGGGGTCCCGCCTTTCGCGGGTCCCATCACGGTAAAGCACTTGTATCAACTTGTCACGTCTCGTATCGTCCCGACGTGCACCGTTCCGACCCGTTTAGTGTCGTCTCATGCACGAAAAACTTGAGGGCCCGGAGCCGATGTACCGGCAGATCGCCGACCGCATCGCGGCGCGGATCGAGGACGGCACATACCCGCCGAACTCCCGAGTGCCTTCGGAAGCAGAAATCTGCGAGCAGTTCAACGTCTCCCGCCGAACCGTGCGCTCGGCCTACGCGATCCTGCTGGAACGCGACCTGGTGGTGACCTCCCAGGGCAAGGGCACCTACGTCAAGCCACCGCGGTAGGCGGGCCATCCTCACGTGTGGGGCAGGGTGGGGTCGGTGGGCTGTTTCGGGCATGCGGAGGCGGTCGGGGACGGAGCGCCCCCCGATATCGACGATGCGCGCTTGGCCAGGTTCTCCACAAGTCGGGTCCGGCCAGCCTGTGGACACCCCCGCCGACCGGCTTGCGCTACGCCCGCACCCGTGTTCGCGTGGGGCGGGGCGGCCGGCTTACCCCGGACCTGAGAGCTGTTCGGGCGGCGCTACAGTTCCCCTGATGGACGGGTACGGCAGCAGACAGCGGTCGGGCACCTTGGTGGTGCCGTTGATCGCTGTTGTCGTGCTCTGTTTCCTCTGCGCCCTGTGTTATCCCGGGGCCGCCTCCGCGGGTGACGGGTTCGGGGGTACGGGGGCCGCCGCGGAGCGGGCGGTGGCTCCGGACCCCCCGGATGACCCTGGTTTCGTGCACACCTGTCCCACTCCGGACGAGCAGGGGCTCCTGACCGCGCAGCCGATGCTCGCGTTCGGATCCGCCCTGGTTCTCTGTGTCCCCGTCGTGCCCCGAGCCGGTCCTTCCTCGCGGCGATCGCGCCGGGACCCCGCTTCGCCGCACGGGTACCGGCTGCTCACCCTTCTCTGCGTCCAGCGGGTCTAGAAGCACCGACGAACCCCACTCCCCCCGTGGCCGTGGGGCTCACACGCGTGCCCGTTTCCGAAGAACCTGGACCCCTGGGATTTCCATGAGCAAGAACCTGATCATCACCCTCTGCCTTCTCGTCGTCGCCGCCCTCGGGATCGGCCTGCTCGTCTACCTCGACCGCGACGACGACACCGCGGTCGCGGAAGGCTCCGCCAGACCGACCGCGCCCGGGGCCTCGCCCGAGGACCAGCCCACCGCCCCCGCCGACGTGCTCGTCCGGGAGAACAGCCGCTATCTCGACCAGGTGGAGGACGCCCAGGTCACCGTGGTGGAGTTCCTCGACTTCGAGTGCGAGGCCTGTCGCGCCCAGTACCCCGTGATGGAGCGGATCCGCGAGGACTACGACGGCCGGATCAACATGGTCATCCGCTACTTCCCGCTCCCCGGGCACCACAACTCCGGCCCCTCCGCCGCCGCGGTCGAGGCCGCCGCGCAGCAGGACGCCCTGGACGAGATGTACCAGCGGATGTTCGAGACCCAGGCCGCATGGGGCGAGTCCCGGGAGGACCAGAGCGAGGTGTTCGTGGGCTTCGCCGAGGACCTCGGCCTGGACACGGACGAGTTCGTCGAGACCATGGAGGCCGCCGAGACCCGGCAGCGGGTCCAGGCCGACTTCGACGACGGCGTCGCGCTGGGCGTGCAGGGCACCCCGACCATCTACGTCAACGGCCGCCTCGCACCGAGCATGCCGAGCCACGACGTCCTGTCCGCGATGATCGACGCGGAGCTGGAGTGATGAGCGCCCGGTCCGGCGAGCGGGAGGTGACCGCGTCCCCGTACGCCCGCCCTGGCGCTGACGTGGCGATCATCAGCCGGGCCCTGCCGTGGGTGCTGGTGGTGGGCGGGCTGGTCGGCCTGGTCGCGGCCGCCGCGCTGCTGGTGGAGAAGGTCCGGGTCCTGGCCGACCCGGAGCACGTGCCCGCGTGCAGTTTCAACCCGGTGCTGTCCTGCGGAACGGTGATGGTGACCCCGCAGGCCGAGGTGTTCGGGATCCCGAACCCGATCATCGGGGTGGCCTGCTTCGCCGTGGTCACGACCGTGGGCATGGCCCTGCTCGCCCGGACGGGAACGGGCACGGACCTCGGGTTCCGGCGGTGGTTCTGGCTGGGCCTCCAGGCGGGCTGTGTGTTCGGGGTGGTGTTCGTGCACTGGCTGATCTTCCAGAGTCTGTACCGGATCAATGCCCTGTGCCCGTACTGCATGGTGGTGTGGGCGGTGACGATCCCGCTCTTCTGGTACGTCACGCTGCACAACCTCCGAAGCGGGCACCTGCCGGTCCCGGCCGCCGCGCGCCGACCGGCGGGTGTGCTGGCCCGCAACCACACGGTGGTGCTCACCATGTGGGGGCTGGTCATCGTGGGCGCGGTCGGTCAGGCCTTCTGGAGTTACTGGACGACCCTGGTGTAGCGGTACCGCGGTCCCGGGGTGGGCGGCGAGTGGCCCGGTGGCCCGCCCCGGGACCAAACCCGTTCCGGGACCAGGCCCGCTCCAGGGCCAGGTCCGCCCGGGTTCACTCGTCCCGCTGTTTCTCCGCGGTGTCCTGGGCGCTCTCCGCTTTCCCGGGCTTCTCCGTACACCTCATGATCCTCGGATGGTTGGTGACCCACACGAAGAACAGCGAGGCGAGGACCGGGATCAGGAGCAGGCCGGAGTACAGGGGGAACAGCAGCAACGCCAGCACGGTCATCAGTGCCATGGAGACCAGGGCGGCCAGGTAACGCACGTCCGCGGGCATCATCAGGGGGAAGGCCGCCACGGCCAGCAGCACGAATCCGAGAGGGATGGGCTGAGCGATGCCCACGGGGATCGTGATCGCCCAGAACAGCCCGCTCTCCCACTCGATCACCAGGAGCAGGAGCGGCGCGGCCGGGGCGGCGGCAAGGCCAAGCCACGGGTACGCGGGCTGCGGGTACCCCTCGGGGGAACGGGGAGAGCGGTTCACACGGGTGGCGCCTTCCGTGAGTGCGACTGCTCGCCGTCCCGGCCGGGCCCGGACGACGGAGCCTACAGACGCAGAATACGACTCGGGGTCTGCCTCTACGCTCCTGGTGGTCTCCGCGGCGGTACCAGCTACGCGCCCAGGCTCGCCCGGGCCCGTTCGCGTGCCCAGCGCACCAGCCAGGCGGTACCGATCAGCACCCACAGCACGTCCAGCCACCACAGCCCCAGGAGCACCCCGGGCCCGTGGCCGAGACCGGTGCCGATCACGCCCGTCGGCCAGGCGCGCTGAGGCCGCGTGCGGCGGATTGCTGCGGTTCGCGGCTGACCGGTGACCGGCTCTGGTCGGACTTGTGGCGGGCGGCCCGGGCTTCACCTGGGCGAACGGTGACCGGTGGTCCACAGAGCGCGAACCCCTTCTGTACCCGGGGTACCCGCGCGGGTTAAGCTGCGCCGGACAGAGGTCCGTGTGACGTGCCCCCGTTCGGCCCGGCCTCCGCTTCGCCTCGAACCGCCCGTTTCCCCGCCCCCCGCGGGGATGACCCCCCGGACCAGCATGCGACGAACCTCCCCCACCTCGGCACGCAGACACCGACTCCAGGGACGCCGTGACGACGGACAGGCCAACGTCCTCCTCCTGTTCGGGCTGACCCTGAGCCTGCTCGCGCTCACCCTGCTGTTCGTTCGCGTGGGCAGTGCCAACGACATGCGTTCTCAGGCGCAGACGGCCGCGGACGCCGCGGCGCTGGCCGCGGTAGCGGGTCTTCGGGACAAGGCGGCCGAGCAGCTCGCCAACGACGTCTACCCCATGCCCCGGTACGACGAGGAGGTCGCCAAGGGCCGCGCCGAGACGTACGCGAAGAACAACGGCGCCGTGCTCACCGACATCCGGGCCAGTGACAACAGCATGGGCCGTTTCGGCAACATCGTGCGGGTGGAGATCCGCGGAGCCGCCTGCCAGAAGGAGCTGGCCGAAGACGGCTCCCGGCACTGGAACGACGTGGTGTGCGACGGCGAGGAGGACGACGCCTCGTCCTTCGAGGGCACCGCCACGGCGATCGCGATCATCGAGCTGTCCGTCGACTGCGGCCGCAACGACGACGGGCTCTACTGCGACGGCCAGGCCATCAACGACGGGGACCAGGCCGCGGGCTACTTCGACGTGCACCTCATCGACCAGGAGGGGCAGTACAAGTACGACCCGAACTCGGTCTTCGGCGGCGGGGCGATCGTGGACTGCGGTGCCCTCGACGGCCTGCACCCGCAGATGTGCGCCACGCACGAGGTACTCAACCAGGAGTTCCCCGGCTTCTACCTCAGTGCCGGCGGCTATCGGCCGGGGCTGGACAGCGACCACGGGTGGGGCCAGGCCGTGGACTACATGATGGCCGAACTGGGCGGGATCCCGACGCCTCAGATGCACGCGACCGCCATCGAGGTGATCGACTTCCTCATCCAGAACCACGCGGAACTCAACGTCAAGGGGATCATCTACGACTACCACATCTGGAATCCGCGACGGGAGTCGGTGGGACCGTGGATGCAGGTCCGGCGGAGAGCGTCGTACCACGGCAACCTGACCCTGGACCACGTGGACCACATCCACCTCTCGGTCGGCCCCCCGCCCTTCCGCTAGACACGGCCTGACCGGGTCGGGGCACGGAGTTGTCCACAGGTGGGAGATCGGGCTTGTCCGGGGCGGACGGGCGACCGAACCTGGAAACATGCCGCGAGATCACACCTCTCCCACCGGTTGCTCCCCTCTGTTCCCGCTCCCCCGCCCCGCCCTTCGCCCCAAGGCGCATCGGGCCGAGCCGCCGTCCGGCCCGGGGTCTCCGCTCGCCGGCCTGCCGCCCGACCACGACCTCCTGCTCCGCACGCTCCGTCCCGTTCTCGCCCACCTGTCCGCTGACGCGGTCGCCTTCGGTCGCACCGCCGCCTACGTGTGGGGAGTGGACCCGCACCCCCGGGGTACCGCCGTCACCCGCGACCGACCGCACGTGGCCCTGCCGCCGTGCCGGGTCGACACCGGGCAGGGCCCCTTCCGCGCGGATCCGGGCTGGCCCGCGTACCGGGTGGTGGTGGAGTACGACAGCGCCGAGTTCCACTCCTCCCGTCACGAACGCGCCCGTGACGAACTCCGGCACACGGCCGTGCGGGAGGCGGGGTGGCTGGTGGTCTCCATCGGGGTCCACGACCTGTGCGCGCACCCGGCGGGGTTCCCGCGCCAGGTTCTGGCCGCGCTGACAGATCGCGGCTGAGCCGGGCCGCCGGACCGGCTGGAGAAGGTCCGGCGGGCCATCCGTCGCTTCGAACGGAACCCGCCGCGGTTGGGTGAGGGGTTCGGGTTCGACCGCGATCGGCCATGATCCGGCCTCGGAGGGTGATCCCGTGTTGAGCCGACGATCACCTCACGGCCCGGCGCCGGGCCGTGCACGGTCCCCGATTCGACCCCCTGCACGCCCGCTACCCGCGTGGACACCAGCGATCCGGGCTGGAGCCGGTAGGCCCGGGCGACAGGTCCGCGGCCCCGTCCCCTGCGCCCCGAACCCGTGCGCCCCGAACTCGTGCGCCCGGGTGACGCGTCCCGGTTCGTCACTGTCGGCGGAGATTATGTTCGCCCGACACCCGAACAGAGCGGTGAGTCACCGCGTCGTACTCCGCGTAAGCGGTACCCCCGAACACCGAACCGCAGAATCGAGGCGCTGCCCGTGCCGACGTCGTTGCCGTCCACCGGTGAGGAGCCGAAGGCCGAAGGGCCCGGCCGGTCCCATTGGCTGCTGAGCCTGCTGCTGGCCCTGGTCGGCCTGGCCGTGGTCGCCAGCGGATGGGGCGTGGCCAAAATGACGCTGGACGGCGGCCAACCGGACCCGGCGGTGGAGGACTCCCCACCCCAGACACGTCCCCCGCTGATCCGCGCCGTGGACGCCGACCCCACCGACCCGGAGGAGTTCCTGGAGCTGGCCGCCCAGGAGCTGCGGGCCGCCCCCTCCTTCCACATCAGTTACACGCAAAGTGTCGAAGGCCGCGGGATCGCGCACGGCTGGGCCCGGCACGAACCCGATTCCGACACCGCCTTCGAGCACTACTTCAAGACCGACTCCGGGGTACGGGTCTACCGGTACGACCTGCCGGGCACCGGGTTCATCATGTCGGCGGAGAAGGGGCTGCCCGGGATGACGGTGCTGGACTCGCCTTCGGAGGCCGACCGCCGCCTGTGCTCGGTGGAGTTCGTCCTGGGCCCTCTGGACGAGCTGACGGGCTCGGCCGCCGACCTGGAGATGACCGGCACGGAGGAGATCGAGCTGCCCGAGGGGTCGAGGGGCGTCCAGGCCAGCACCCACACCACCCACCGGTACACGGGAACCTTCCAGACCCTGGCCGGGGACTACCAGCCGGATACCGGCCGCAACACCCTGACCCGGATCGCCGAGGCCGAGTTCGAACTCTGGGTGGACGAGGACGGGCACCCCCGAAGACTCAGCTACACCTCTCCGGAGGGTTTCGGTGAGACCTACGACTACCACCCGCTGACCACCTGATCCGCCGACCGGAATCCGGTTCCCGCCGACGACCCCGCTCTCCTGCTGGCTGAGGCCCCGGGTGAGGGGGCCGCGGTGCCGGGCAGACCGCTCTCACCCGAGCCCCGGGATCAGGACGACTGCCGGTACCGGTGGGAACCACCCGGTTCCCACCGGCGGGTTCAGTCGGTACCGGCTCGGTTCATGACCGCTTCGGGGACGTTGACGGTGTCGTCGAGCTCGTAGGCGTAGGGCGGGTCGGGCACGTTGCCGCGCAGCTGGGGCTGCTTGGAGTCGACCAGCAGGTTGTCCCGGGTGACCACGTTGCCCGGTTCGTCGGTCTCGGTGGACACCGACACCGGGGTGCCCTCGAAGTAGTTGCCCTCGACCAGCACGTTCGATCCGTAGGCGGACTCGACCCCGTACTCGGGGTTGTCCCGGAAGTAGTTGTTGAACACGTGGACGTGCTCGGCGTTGCGGGCACGCGGGTGTCGGCCGGAGGTGCCGTCGAAGAAGTTGTGGTGCACGGTCACGCGCAGCGCGCCGGGCTGGTCGTCGCGGCCGCCGATGATGACCGCGGACTCGGCCTCGGCGAAGTGGTTCCAGGAGAGGGTGACGTGGTCGGACCCGTCGGTGACGGCGATCAGGGCGCTGTCCCCGCCCCCGGAGAAGGTGGAGCCGTCCACCCACACGTGGTGGGCCCCGCCGCGGACCGCGATCGCGGGGCCGTCGGAGACCATGCCCAGGTTGGCGAGGATGACGTTGCTGGAACCGTCCACGACCAGGCCGCCGCCGGTGAGTTCGGCGCCCTCGCCCACTCCGAGCAGGGTCTTGTCCGAGGCGACCCGGAGGGTGCCGTCGAGGTCGATGTCGCCCTCGACCTCGACCACCAGGGGTTCGGCCGCGGACAGGTGCTCGGCGAGTTCGTCGGCGTCGGTGGCGGTCACCGTCTCGCCCCCGGCTCCACCGGTCACCCCGGGGTACTCGGTGGGGCCGACCGGCTCGTCCTCAAGGGTCGGCTCGTCCCCGGGGCTCGCCGAGGCCTCCGCGGCGTCGCCGTCCTCGTCCGTGGTGTCCTCGTCAGCCGGGTCCTGAGTGGGGGCCGCGACCGCCTTGGGCTGGTCGGCCCAGCCGACGGGGGTGCCGAAGGACCATTCCGCCTCCGGCCGCTCCGGGGGCGGGCTGGCGTCGTCCGCCTCCCCGGCTCCCGGGTCCACCGCCGCCCCGACGGGGGGATCGAAGGCCTCGTCGGAGTCCTCCTCCTGCCGGGAGCAAGAGGTGAGGGCCGCACACAGCAGGGCCGCCAGGCACGCGGCGGCGAGAGGGTGGAGTCGCATCGGGAACTTTCCAACGAGCGGGGCGGGGGGAGTGTCGGGCTCCGACGATTCTGTCAGGCGGCGGGGTGCCCCGGCACTCCGACCGTCTGTTTCGCCGCCGAATCCCGGGCACGACGAAGGGCGCCGACCCCTTGCGAAGGGGCCGACGCCCTCAGCGTCACGTTTCAGCACATTTCGCGAACGCTCACCGCGTCGGCCGGTTCCGCGCGGCGCCCGCTACGGACGCCGCGCGGAACCGGTGGAGAGACTCCGCGGAGAAACTCAGCGGAGAGGCATCATCCGAAGACGATGACTAGTCCTCCTTGGCCCAGCCGATGTCCTCGTAGACGTAGTCCGAGGCCAGGCCGAACTCACCCCAGTTGTGCAGGTTGTCGTCCATGGCGTACAGACCGGGACGCTCGAACATGGGGATGGTCACGACCTCCTCCCACAGCAGGCGGTCGATCTCGTTGGCGAGTTCGGCGTAGCGGTCGGGGTCGGTCTCCGACATGAGCTCGTCGAACTTGTCGTCGATCTCCTCGGTGGAGGTGCGGGCGAGGTTGTTGCCCCACTCTCCGTCCGCGTCGGGCATGCCGTAGTTGCCCTTGCTGCCTCCCGCGTAGGGGTCGACACCGGTGAGGACGTAGCTGGCCATCTCGTAGTTGCCCGGGATGATGTACTCGGGGAACAGGGCGTTGCCGGGGACGTGCTGGACATCCACCTCGATGCCGACCTCGGCGAGCATCTGGCCGGCGATGTCGCCCTCGTCCTGGGCGACGGCGAGGTCGTCGGAGACGACCCAGTCCAGGGTCAGGGTGTCGCCGTCGGCGTTGGTGCGGACGTTCTCGCCCTCTTCGAGGGTCCAACCGGCCTCGTCCAGGAGCTCCTCGGCGGCCGCGGTGTCGAACTCGCCGTAGCCCTCGCTGTTGTCCCGGTAGCCGTTCTGGCTGGAGCGCAGCAGACGGTTGACCTCACCCGTGACGGGCCATTCCACCGCGTCCAGGGTGACCTCGGACAGGACGTCGGTGTCGATGGCGAGGGAGACCGCCTGCCGGACGCGGACGTCCTCCAGGCGCGGGCTGGCGCCGTTCAGCGAGATGAAGCGGTGGCCGTGGTTGACCGCCTCCGTGAGGTAGGCGCCGTCCCGGTCCTTGATCAGCTCGTAGCCGGCGCCGTCGGTGCCGATGTAGAAGCCGTTGACCTCGCCGTTGTTGAAGGCGCCCGCCTGGGCGTCACTGCCCATGGCGTCGAAGATGATCTCGTCCAGCAGCGCCGGAGTACCCCACCAGTCCTCGTTCTTGGAGACGGTGATGCGCTCGGAGACGTCGTCGAACTCCACGTCGCCGAAGGGGCCGGCGGTGACCGGGTAGGCCTTCTGGTAGCCCTCCTCGAAGAGCTCCTCGTCTTCCATGTACTCCGCGGGGTACAGGGGGTTGAACAGGGTCGGCCACTCGGAGAAGGGCTCCTCGAACTCCAGGGTGAAGGAGTAGTCGTCGTCGCCCTCGACGAACTCCGCGACCCGGTCGTAGCCGACGGTGGAGCCGATCTGGAAGTCCCCGTCGCGCTGGCCGGACCGGGTCAGCCAGTTGGCCTCGTAGTCCTCCCAGGTGATGGGTTCGCCGTCGGACCAGACCGCGTCCGGGTTCAGCTCGTAGAAGACCTCGAGGCCGTCGTCGCTGACACCGTAGTCGAGCACGTAGTCGGTGAGCGGTTCGAAGCCGCCCTCGGCGTCGTAGCGCGTGGGCCGGGGCATCACGGCGGCGGCGGTGCGGCGGACGTTGGCCAGGTTGCCGTTGGTGTGCGCCATGTTGTGCTGCTCGGCGTACTCGTTGAGGGCCCACACCATGGTGCCGCCCTCCTGCAGGTCCTCGCGGGGAGCGGGGTTGAGGTCCTCCGCGGCCAGTTCCCGCTCTCTGCTCTCCTGTTCACCGCCGGCGCAGGCACTGGCGATCAGCACCACGGCGGCGACGGGGGCGAGATACCTCGCCTTTCCGATTCGCATGGGGATTTTCCTCCTGTGAGTGTCGGCCAGTACGCGGGGTGGTACTGGCCTCGTGCCCGTGTCGGGCCGATGGTCGGTCAGAGGACGCCCTGTCGCTCAGCGAAGTGGCAGGCGGCCCCCTGGTCCCCGCCGTTGGTCGGCAGGATCTGCGGTTCGACGCTCATGCACTGCTCCTGGTCGGACTCCGAGAGAGTGATGAACTTCTGGCACCTGGTCCGGAACCTGCACCCCGAAGGCGGATTGGCGGGGCTGGGCAGGTCGCCGTCCAGGACGATGTGCGTGCGCGCGCGTTCCTTCTCGGGGTCGGGGATCGGGATCGCGGACAGCAGGGCCTGGGTGTAGGGGTGGGCGGGTCGGGTGTAGATCGACGTGGTGTCGCCGATCTCCACGATCCGGCCCAGGTACATGACCGCCACCCGGTCGGCGATGTGCCGGACCACGGAGAGGTCGTGCGCCACGAACAGGTAGGCGAGGCCGAGCTTGGCCTGGAGCTCCTCGAGCAGGTTGACCACACCCGCCTGGATGGACACGTCCAGGGCCGAGACCGGTTCGTCGAGCACGAGCATCTTCGGTTCCAGGGCCAGGGCGCGGGCGATGCCGATGCGCTGTCGCTGGCCTCCGGAGAACTCCGACGGGAACCGGGTGGCGTGTTCGGCGTTGAGGCCGACCAGCCGGATGAGTTCGTAGACGCGTGCGGTGACCTCGGTGGTCGGGAAGCCGTGGGTGCGCAGGGGCTCGGCGATGATGTCGAAGACCGGCATGCGCGGGTCCAGGGAGCTCATCGGGTCCTGGAACACGATCTGCATGTCGCGGCGCAGGTCGAAGCGCTCCCGTTTGCCGAGCTTCTCGGTTCCCCGGCCCATGACCTCGATCGATCCGCGCTGGGGCCGGTCCAGGGCCATGATCTCCATGAGGGTGGAGGATTTGCCGCAGCCGGACTCGCCGACCAGGGCGAGGGTCTCGCCCTCACGGATGTCGAAGCTGACCCCGTCGACCGCGTACACCGTGCCGACGCGGCGTTTGAAGATGGCGCCCTTCATCAGCGGGTGGTGCTTGATGAGGTCGTCGACCCGGAGCATCTCCGCACGGTCCTCCCGGCGGACGGCCCAGGCCTGCGTCTCGGGGATCTCGGGCACCGGGTAGATGTCCCGGGCGGTCCACTGGTTGGCGTCGATCTCACCCGAGCGGATGCAGGCGACGCGGCGTACACCGGTGTCCTGGACCGAGTGCTGCCCCGGCTCGGACCCGCTGGAGGGGGCCTCGCCGGATGCCTCGACGGGTGTCCTGGCGCGCAGATCCTCGGCGGAGGGCTGCGCCCCGATGGTGAGCAGCTCCGGTTCGGCGAGGTCGCACTCGGGCTGCGCGATGGGGCAGCGCGGGGCGAACGGGCAGCCGGGCGGCAGGTCGCTCAACGAGGGCGGGTTGCCCTTGATCGGGACCAGGGCGCCCTGCCGTTCCAGGTCCATGCGGGGCACCGCCCCGAGCAGGCCCATCGTGTAGGGCATCCGGCTGCCGTAGTAGATCTCGTCGACGCTGCCGATCTCGACGGGGCGTCCCGCGTACATGACCAGGACCCTGTCGACGAAACCGGCGACGACGCCGAGGTCGTGGGTGATCATGACGATCGCGGCGCCGGTCTCGGCCTGGGCGGTACGCAGCAGGTCCAGGATCTGCGCCTGGATGGTCACGTCCAGGGCGGTGGTCGGTTCGTCGCAGATGATGACGTCGGGGTTGTTGGCCATGGCCATGGCGATCATGACGCGCTGACGCATACCGCCGGAGAACTCGTGCGGGAAGGAGCGGTAGCGGTCCTTCGCGTTGGGGATTCCCACGAGCTCGAGCAGTTCGACGGCGCGGGCGTGCGCCTTGGCCTTGCCCGCCCTGGGGTCGTGGACCAGGACGGCCTCGGCGAGCTGGTCTCCGACCGTGTACACGGGGGTGAGCCCGGACAGAGGATCCTGGAAGACCATGGAGATGACCTTGCCGCGCTTCTTGGCCATGGTGCGGTCGTCCAGGCCAAGGATCTGTTCTCCGTGCAGGCGCACGGAGCCGGTGATCTCGGCGTGGTCGGGCAGCAGGCCCATCGCGGCCATCGACGAGACGGACTTGCCGGAACCGGACTCGCCGACGATGCCCAGCACCTCGCCCCGGTGGACGGCGTAGCTGACCCCGCGCACGGCGTGCACGTCGGGATTGCCGCCCAGCCCCCGGAAGGTGACGTTGAGGTCGGTGACCTCCAGGACCGGGGTCTTCGGCGTCGGTTCTTCCGTGCGGCCCTCGGTGGCCTCGATCGTGTTGGTGCTCATGTGTGTGGCCCTCCCCTAGGACCGACGCGACTTGGAGTGCGGGTCGAGGACGTCGCGCAGTCCGTCCCCGATCATGTTCACGGCCAGGACCAGGACGACCAGCAGGATCGTCGGGAACAGGAAGACCCAGGGCGCGGTGGTGGCGTAGGGGGCTCCGGCCGCGATGACGACGCCGAGGCTGACGTCCGGGGGCTGGACGCCCAGGCCGAAGTAGCTCAGCGCGGTCTCGCCGATGATCGCGGTGCTGACCATGATGGTGGCGTCCGCGATGAGCAGGGACGACATGTTCGGCAGGATGTGCCGGAGGATGATCTTGTGGGAGGGCACGCCCATGAAGCGGGCCGCGTGGATGTACTCGCGTTCCCTGAGCGAGATGGTCAGGCCGCGCACCATCTTGGAGGTGACCATCCAGCTGAAGGCGGCCAGCAGGATGACCAGGATGAGCCAGCCGCCCTGGCCGGCGAAGTGGCTGGACAGGATCGCCAGGATGACGAAGCTGGGCAGGACCAGTGCCAGGTCCGCGATCCACATCAGGGTGCGGTCGGTGAAGCCGCCGAAGTAACCGGCGAACGCCCCGACGAGCGCCGCGATGACGGTGGATCCGATGGCGACCAGGAAGCCGATGAGCAGGGACTTCTGCAGGCCCGCGGTGGCACGGGTGAAGATGTCCTGGCCGGTGTGGTTGGTGCCGAACCAGTGGTCGGGCGAGATGCCCTGCAGGCGTGCGGTGAAGTCGCGTTCGCTGACTCCCCAGCCGCTGACAACGGGGCCGAGGAAGGCCAGGGCGGTCAGCAGACCGATCAGGACGAGGCCGACGATGACCCGTCGGGTCCGCAGGAGCTGGCCCAGGATGTCCTTTGCCCTGTTGGGTGCCGGCGGCGCCGCGGGGGCCTCCTGGGTGTGCGTGCTCTCTTCGGTCGTGCTCATGACGTGGTCTCCAGCCGGGCGGCCGCGACGGTACGCGGAGGGTACGGGGTGGTTCGGGGCGCGGTGCTTCCCGCGACCGCGGGAACGGGGGTGTGCGTCATGGTCACACCCGCACTCTCGGGTCGAGCCAGGCGTAGAGGATGTCGGAGAGGAAGGACGCGGCCATGATGGTGATCGCCATGAACCAGGAGACGGCGGCGACCACGTGGACGTCCTGCCTGGCGATGGAGTCGATGAGCCAGGCGCCCATGCCGTGCCAGCCGTAGATCTTCTCGGTGAAGGTCGCTCCGGAGACCAGGGCGCCGAAGGTGAAGGTGAAGTAGGTGATGGTGGGGATGAGGGCCGTGCGCAGGGCGTGCTTGAACAGGGCCTTGCGCCGGGTCAGTCCCTTGGCCATGGCCGTCCGCACGAAGTCGGCGCCGAGCACGTCCAGCATCATGTTGCGCTGGTAGCGGGAGAAGGCCGCGAACAGGGCGACCGTCAGCACGAGTGTGGGCAACAGCGCGTGGTAGACCCGGTTGAGCAGGAGCTCGTACCACTCCCCCCGGATTCCGGCGGTGTACTCGCCGGAGTACCTCAGGAACTGGAATCCGAGGAGGTCGTTGATGCTGACAGCGCCGACCTGGACCACGATCGCGATGACGACGGTGGGGACGGACAGGACGAAGAAGGAGGCCGCGGTGGCCGCCTTGTCGAAGGCCCGGTACTGGCGGATGGCGGCGTAGGCGCCGACCGCGATGCCGAGGAAGCTGCCGAGGATGGTGGCGACGGTGATCAGGCGCAGGGTGACGCCGGCCTTCATCCACATCTGGGAGGCGACGTCGCCCCCCTGGATGGTCTTGCCGAAGTCACCGGTGAGGACACCGCTGATCCAGGTCGCGTACCTCTGGGCGATGGGGGTCTCGTCGTTGAGGTTCAGCGCGTCGAGCTGGGCGTTGACCGCCTCAGGGGACGGCGGTGGCTGCATCTGCTCGAAGTACCCGCGCGGGTACAGGTTCGTCGCGGCGAGCACGTAGGCGAAACTCGTTGCGAGCAGGATCAGCACAACGTAGTTCAGCAGCCGCCTGGCCAGGAACTTGCCCAAAACTATCTCCGAACCTCACAGCCGAGCCCGGCGCTTGATCTGTCGTGATCTGTTGTGAGTCGCCGACACGGGGAGTGACGCGGAGCAGGCAAGGCAAACGTGCCCCGAACGGTTAGCCCGGGTTAGCGCACATGCTCAACCGACACCACGAGGATTACCCCCAGTGACCACTGAAACACACTGACTTCCGGTTCACGTTCAGTGACCGGATTGTCAAGAGTCTGGACGACGGCTAGACACTTGACGGTAACCGACGCATCAAGAAAGGACAACGGTGCCAATAATGGCAGCAAGTTCGCGCAAAATTGTCAAAGGTTTCACATGCAGCAATCAGATCGTTGCAGTGCGCCACGAAAGCTTGCTGACCTGCGCAAACGCCCATCCGAGAACGACGAGAGGTAAACGTCGTTTACGAAAAACCAGACCTCCTGGCGACTCGTCATCTCATTCGCACCAGCTGGCAACGCACCTGAAACAAAGTTTCGTTCCATGGCGGCCCAAGCCGCAGTTGACCGACGTCGGGTTACACCGGGTCACCACAACCGCCGAGGCGGGCGGTCGGGGTTCCCCCTCAGCACAACCGGATGCCATGACCCTGGGTAACAGTGATTAACGCTCACTTACCGCGGCCAGTGATCCCGGCTTATCGGCAGGGCCTTCCGCACCCCCTGCCACCTGCGAGGATCGCAGTGACGTGGACAACACCGGCGGGCGTGCACGCGGTACCAGCGGAGCCGCGGAACCGGCCCGGGCCATGCCCCACCACGTCCCCAGCGAACGGGCCGCGTCACCGGCGACCGACAGGCCGGTCCACACCACCGGACCCACCGGGGCCGCACCGTGACGGCGCCGCCAGGACAACAGGTGCGGAACGGTCAGCACGGCGGCCGCGGCCAGCGCCCGCCGCCCGGACCACCCGGCTCCGGACCTGATCCCCGGCCTGGCCCCGGACCTGATCCCGGCCACGGCTCCGCCCGCGGCCACCGCCGCCACCACCGGCCACCAGCTCGTCCGCGCGACCCGCGCCGCGGTGCGCGCCGTGTGCACCAGGTCCACCGCCACCGGTCGCAGGGCGTCCACCGCCGGGACGCCAGCCCCGTTCATGAGTCCGCGAACCCTCAACGCTCCCCCGGCCGCGCACACCGCCAGTCCGGTCAGGGGCCGACCGGCCAACGCCAGGCCCAGACCGGCCGCGCCGGACAGGGACAGCTCCGGCCCGGCCGCCCGCCGCCCGTGCCGCCTGGCCAGCGGCCCCGCGGCGGCCCCGGCCTCGAATCGGGCACGCAGGTAGGAGCCGATACCGGTGGGCATCACGGCGTACACCCGTGAGCGGGGTTCGTACCGCACCGACCAACCTTCCCCGGCCAGCCGCCACAGCAGATCCACCTCCGCCGCAGCGCCCAGTGAGGGATCGGAGTCGGCGGTACCGCGCCGGACGAACAGCGTGCGGACCGGCTCCAGGGGTTCGGCCGAGGCGTGTTCGTTGGGTGGGGCGGGCTGGCCGAGGCCGTGGTGGCCTTGGCCCCAGGGCAGGATCGGCGCGGGGTCGGCCCCGCGGTCGGCGTGCAGGGCGTTCAGCGCGGAGACGGTCATCCCGCGGGGGCCGCAGCGCGTCCGCGCGGCCAGGACCCGGGGCACCACGGCCGCGACGTCGGGATCGGCGAAGTGGCCCAGGGCGGCCTCGAGCCAGCCCGGGCCGGGAAGGGTGTCGGCGTCCAGCAGCGCGATGATCTCGGCGTCGCAGGCCTTGAGCGCCGCCGCTCGGGCCTGGGCCCCGGTCATCGGCCCGTCCACGGGCACACCCACCACCCGCAGACCGCGTTCGCGGGCCGCCCGGGCGGCGAGCCCGGTGGCGCCGACCACGACCAGGCGCAGGTGCGGGTACTCGGCCGCGATCAGGTCCAGGACGGTTTCCAGCTCGGGGTGGCGCCCCGACCCGACCACGGCGACCTCGACGTCGGGGCCCGGGGCGGTGGGCGCCGGACGCGGATGGGCCAGACCGGCCTCCACCAGCACCCGCGCGAGCTGACGTTCCCGGTGGCGGCCGAGGGCGGCGCCGCTGAGCCAGCGGATGACGGCGCTGACGCCCTGGGGAGGCAGCCGGAGGGCACGGGGAGGTGAGCCGCCGACGAGGACGTGGCCCTCGTCGGTGAGCCGGACGGCGCGGTCGATCTCGACGCCGAGGCCCATGGGCATCGGAGCGGGGGTGGGCGAGGCCATGCCACATACCCTGTCGGGTGATCCACACCACGCGCAAGACCGAACCAAGTAGCAAAATTCAGACTGTCTTCACCAAATCGTTATTCTTCTCGGGAACGCCTCAAGGGCGCGTATCCCCGCCGATATCCAGCCCCAATCGCGCCCCCCAGCTTGTTAAACGCCCCCTTTACCCAGCTCAGGCAGGGTTACCCTGTGCGGACCAGGTCGACCGGGTCGCCAAGGAGGCACGGAGCGTATGCTGAGCGCGAGTAGGCCCTGCAGTGTCGTAGGGCACACCCCACACCAGACATGACCATCCGCCACGGCCAACCCCCAGGCCACGCCACCGTTCAGAGTGAAGCCCCGCGGCTTCTCCCCCACCGCGTGCCGCCACCCTCGTACCGCACCCCCAGCGATACCGAGCCGTGTCCCTCCCTGCCCCAGGGGGCTTCGCCCCGTGTGTCCACCTCGCGCCGTGACCCGTTTCGGGCATGGACGCTTCGAGGGCCAGGCGCCAGTTCAGCCCTGCCCTCGAACACACTTCCCCGGGGAGTGAACCCACTTGCATGAGACCGCAGCCTCTCGTTCCGCGCCTTCGCATCCGCCCCAGACGACGTCGGCACATCTCCACCGTCCCCAACGTCCGGCGAATTCCATGGAAGAGTCCAGCAGCACCTACCGATCCAGCGGGGCGCCGCTTCCGGTGCCACGTCCGGTACGCAGACGTTTTCCCGGTCTGCCCAGCCAGATCGCCTACGCACGCAGATTCGTCGCCCGTCAGCTGGCGACATCACCGGAACTGACCACCGCGACGCTGTTGACCAGCGAGCTCGCCACCAACGCCGTCACCCACAGCGCTTCGGGCCATGAAACCGGGAAGTTCGAGGTGTGCGTACAGCACGCGCCGGGATGGGCCCGCGTGGAGGTGCGGGACCTCGGCAACATGACGGAGGCCCCTCAACCCCAGCACCGGGACCCCTATGACACGGCCGAGCACGGCCGGGGCCTGGATCTGGTCGAGGCGCTCTCCAGCAAATGGGGTACCGAACCACGCCGCGACGGGCGGGGCCGCCAGGTGTGGTTCGAACTCGTGTGGGACGGCGACGACCGGGAATCCGACCAGCCCGGTTGAGAGAGCCGATCGTGTTCTGGAGCGCCTTGCTGCCGGTCGTGAGGTCCGTGCGTCGCCGTGCTGGGGACGTGGTCGGTTCTTACTCCTCGGAGGGAGCGGTGGTCTCGGCGGTGGAGGCGGAGGAGGTAGTGTCCGCGGCGGGTAGCTTGTAACGCTCGTAAAGCTCACGGGCGTAGTCCTTCGCCTCCTGGGACGGCTCGTCACCGAGCTCGTCACGGACGAGGTCTTCCAGGCTCTTCTTCGAATCATCCATGTGAGGAAGCCTGCCTGGACTGCGCGGATAGCACAAATCGACAGCCCGGTGACAGAGAGGAAAGTCCTGGATCCCCTGCACAGCAGGGGTTCTAGACACAGATACCCGCCTGAGCTGCGACATTGGGGCCAACGGGGGCACGGCGAGACGCCGGTTGGTCCCCGTTGGTTCCGGTCATTTCCGCACCCGGTGATGGCGGGGTGATGGCGCTTGTGATGACAGCGGGGAGCTGTCACCAAGGCGCGCTTCGGTCTCCGAAACCATCACTGAGAGCAACCTTACCCTCAGGACTTCATCTCAACACTGCAAACGCGACAGCAGCCAGACCGCCCAGCAGAGCGCCGACGAGCACCTGCGCGCGCGTGTGCGCCTTGAGCTGGACACGGGACCAGCCGACGAGGAGAGCGAGCGGCCAGACCAGCAGGGCCGCCCAGGCCCCGTACAGCAACGTCGCGATGGCGGCTCCGGTGACAGCGACCACGGAGTGCACGGAGACCTTCCACCCGCCCTTGTCGGTGATCAGCCAGACCACCGCCAGAACCGCGCACATCACCGCGGCGAGGATCATGAGGTCCAGGGGTCCGTTAAACACCACTCCGATCCCGGCTCCGGTCGCCACGGAGAGCAGGCAGACCGCGAGCGGCCAGCGCCTCTTCGCCCCGTCCGAGACGTGGTGGTCACCCCACCACCCTGCTCGCTTACCGAAGAGAAGGAAGCCGAGTGGGATCGCAGCACCGAAGACGATGGCTGTCATGCCCCAGGTGACAGCGGACGTCGCGGTTGGTGTCGAGTCCCAGGCGACCATCGCCACGATGGCAGCGGCGACGGCGGCTGGGGACAGCCCCTCCGTGATCACCCATGACGCTCGGTCGAGGGTGGAGTTGTCAGACATACCGGGCCTTCCGAGGGTCGTGTTCCTCAAGCACTGCGGCAACGATGGGGCTCGATGCGAACGCGGTGGCGACGGGGAGGAGTGCAGTGGCGTCTGTGTCCACGTCGTCGGTTCCGACGTGTGAGAGGGGTGCGGTGTCGAGCTTAGGCTCGGCCGCGATGTCGTCCGGCATGTGTCGAGCGGTGATCAACCCAACTGCGAGCTGGGCGGCCTCCACCACGTGCTCTCGCTGAGAACCGGTCAGACCTGCCTCGTCAGCGAGGTGCTCTGCGGTGTCTGCTACCTCGGGGTGAAGATAGGGGCGGACTTCCAGTGCGCCATCACGGATCTCCACGGTGCGGCGGAGCAACAGGGCATGTGCGGTGAACGGCTGCGGAACCGAGTTGGCTTCGGGGTGTTTCGGAGCGTTGAGAACGACCTGTGGTGTGGCTTGGTAGACGGATAGCCACAGAGGGTGAAGGGCACGATACTCGCGAATCCTCCGGGGCCATTGGTACAACGCCGTGCTTACCGGACCGATAGCGGGGATGATGAGCCCGAGAACGATACACACCGCGCCGAAGGGCACTAGGAAACGTGCGAGTGTTTCAGTGACTGGTAGTTCCCAGTTTCCCCTGACCGAGGCAGTGGTAACTGCCAGATTTACGACGTAGACCAATCCGGCTCCAGCTCCGGCGGACATGAGCCATGTGCCGGTGGCAAGGAACCCAGATCCAGATCGCGCGTAGCGGATCGACATGATGAACAGGTCCAGTACTGCCACTCCGATGAGACCCAGGTAGATCGTCATGTACAAGCCCATCCCCGGAGCGCTGACGAAAGCGTCGAAAAACTCGCCCGGGATGTCTGGCGACCTTGGCTCGGAGAGGAAGGATACTGCCATGACCGCAAGGAGCGGTACCGTTACGCCAATCCTGATCATGGCGTCACGGAAGGCGGTCTCTGGCTTTGCCATGGAGTGCAGGAAAATGGGACCCGTAGTGAACGCCGTGATGGCGAGAACGTGCTTGACCAGTCGTGCGCCGTTGTCAACTCCCATGAGGCCAGAGAGAGCTGAGTAAAGCAGGGGCGACCCTAGCGACACAGCGAGACCCAGAGAGATGTAGGTAGCGAACTTCGCAACCCATAGTGGCCGGTTTGCTGGTTTTGTTTTGAATACCTGGAATGCTTTGTGAGCTGTGGCTGCTCCGATGAGAAGAGCCACGACTATGGAGATCCAGTCATCGCTGGTCATCAGAAATCCCCCTCTAGGGCCGCACGGAGGCGACCGGCTGCTGTGTGCTTGGGGGGAATTTTTTCTGGTCCTGCGAAGAGTTGTGTCGCCACGGTGGCGAATGTTTCAGCTTCCAGCTCTTCCTGGTCGTCGAAATGCGTCCTGCCAAGCGCACGGCGAATGAGTTCGGGGTCAAGGCTAGGCATGAGGATTCTGGCCGTCGCGAAACTCAGTTTCTCTTCGTCTGCACTGCGATGGTCAAAAATCATGTGCCCGATCTCATGGGCAATGATGTGCTCTTGATGCAGGGGGGAGGTGTTTTTTTCGTAGTAGATGCAATCGTGTTCTTCAGTGGATATCCACATGCCCGATGGAACTTCCACTGGCATTTCGAGCGGAATCAGAATGATTTCCCGCCCCCGCCAATGGGAGATCTGCTCCACCAGCCCTCTGACGTCCGTGTTTCCTTGCTCTCCGGAGATTTCTCGCAGGATTCGCGCACAGCGACGACGAAGGGAAACCCCTTTGAACACCCATCCCCCAGCCCAGAACGCAGCACTCAATAAGGGCGGGGTCGCCGCCCGTGTTAGTCAGGAATTGCCAACAAGACGCCGGGGAGGCCCTAGTTACCTCGGCGACCGTTCTGCACCTCACTCATGATGCCATGCGAGATCAGCGGCACGGGCTGGGAATACGTTCGAAGGGAGTGAGCTTTTACTCGTTCGTAAAGCTTCTATATCAACGGTCTCGCTGCGGAATACTGTCCGTCATGCCCTCAAGCGCTCGCGCGGACTCGACCATCTGCGCGATGGATTCGAGACTCCGAGCGGAGAGACCGGCGGCCCGCAGGGCCAGGTGCTTGACCCCGCTGTCTCGCATGGCGGCGAGTAGCGCGAGCTCCTTCTCCACCTCTTGCGCGACCTTGGCGTCGGTGAAGTAGGCAGTGGGGACGCCGAAGAACTCGGCGAGGGCCTTGTCCAGGCCGTCGGAGGCTTCGGGCCATACCTGGCTCAGCCCTTCGACTTCTTCCGTTGAGATGGCCAAGCCAGCCCGGCGCAGGCCTTTGGCTACTTCGCGAGCTGTGTAGGGAGCACCTTCGGGACTGTGGACCGTGCGGAAGAGGTAGCGCAGGCGCTCCGGCTTTGCTTCCTCTGGGGCAGGGGGGTCTTCCCTTGGCGCCGAGGCGGGGGTCTTGCCTTGACGCGCCTGTTCGTATCCACCCGGCACCCAGTGGAGGGCAGCTTCGATGTCGGCGATCGTTGAAGCTCGTGGGCTGCTGATGCCGTATCGGACGTTGCGCAGAGCTTGAACGCTCTTCCCGATCCTGCTGGCGACATCCTGGAGATCGATCCCCTGCGCCTCGCAGGCCTTGTTCAACTGCTCATCGAAGCGGCATGCCTCCCAGGTTTGATAGGGGGGCGGCGGGTCTTCTCGGGTCATGCTCTTCATCGTAGCGGCTATGGGCCAAGTTTGGCCCTAACTTTGAGCCAAGTTACAGACCTGAGAGCAGCACACGACGAAGCCACTCACTCTGACTTGCTGCAAGTTATGTTGAACTTGGCGCAAAGTTGCGTCTACTCTTGGCCCATGACTCAGACCATCCCGCCCGGTGTTGACGGAGAGCAACTGCACGCGGCGCGACGCCAGCGCCGACTCTCCATCCCCCAACTGGCCGAAGCTGCGAAGCGCAGCCAGTGGCACCTGTACAAGGTTGAGCGCTCAGTCCGTGCGTTCACCTGGCCCGTCTACGTCGATGTGTGCAGGGCGCTCGACATCCCCGTGGGCGCCGAACTCACCTACGAGGGCCCACGCCGGTTCGGCGATCCCCGGGAAAGCGTCGATGACACAGCGCCCACCGTCACGAACCGTGACCCGGAGTGCAAGACGTGAGAGGCCTGAAACGGGTTTACCCGCACGAACGTTGCACGGATCACGGAGGTCCGGCATGACCCAACCTGGACCACACCGGACCAGCGGACCCAGAAGCGAGCCATGGTGAACCACGAGAACCAGCAGGGCGGTGCCATGCCGGTATGGCACCCTCCAACACCCACCGAGATCATGCAGAGCATCCGGAAACGCTCCGGTGAACTGGACACGGCGAGCCTCACCGTCAGGAGGCTCGGGCGGCGCTACGCCGAGGCCCGACATGCTTACCGGATGGCGGACGCCCGGGTACTGCTTCGCTTCATAGGGCAGGGCACGGTTCGGGAGAGAGATGCCCGAGCCGCACTGGCCAGCGCGGACGAGCATCTCGAAATGGAGATCGCGGACCAGGAGCTGAGGGCCGCACGCGATCACATCGCGAACCTGCGCGCCCAGCTCAGCGCCGACCAGAGCATCGGGGCTTGGTTGCGTACCGAGGTGACTCTCCCATCACAGACGTGGGGGGCTTGATGCAGCTGGCCTTGATGCCATCCGAGGCTGTCGAGGACGGGCGTCGGTTGCGTGATGCTGCGTTGGCCCGGGCTGACGAGGACCCGTGGGACTCTGCGGTGATCGACCAGGCCATCCGGTTCTTCGCGAGCTCGGGTGAGGCCTTCTCAGCGAATGATGTTCGGCCGCTGCTCCCTGTGGTCCGGAGGCCAGCGATCGGGGCACGCTTCATGGCGGCGTCCCGCCGAGGGGAGATCCGGAGGGTCGACTGGACTCCGAGCACTGATCCGGGCACCCACGCGCACCCCATCGGCGTCTGGGTCGGGACCGGCTCCTAGCGGTCCGTGTGGCCCAGACGGGCCACCCAGCCCTTCACGGTTTTCGTGTTGGGCCAACTACAGAAAACTATCGGAACATTGTTCCGGAATATTGTTGCTGCCTGGTTCGGCTGGCCTTAGCTTCTGACCTGCACCGGGGACCAGCCCCGGCCGAAGGTAAGGCCAGTTACACGATGACTAGCAAGTACTGCCAACAGCTCATCGACTCCCGGTTGGGAGGCATCGACCGCACCACCCTGGACCGCGCCGGCCAAACCCTCCTGGATCTCGTTTACACCCACAGCTGGACTGTGGACCGTCACGAGAAGGACCTGGCAAGAGAACTCGACCGGCTCAGCATCGAGCTGGACCGCGTTCGGGAGAACCCCGAGTACGAACCCCGCGCCCTCGGAAACGTGGCCGCCAAGGTGACAGCCGTTCAGCACAAGCTGTTCCAGGCGCGCGAGTCCTTCCGAGTCGCTGTCGGCACCGCAGTAACCATCCTGCGCTAACTCGATCCAACGGCCGCCCCGTTCCCCTCGGGGCGGCCCTTCCTAAGGAAACCAATGAATACCGTCGTCCCGAGTGCCGCAGTGCTCGCGGCTCTGTCCACCGCCGACCCCGAAACCGGGTCCTTGACCCTCGGCACCTGGCCCACGCTCCGGTCCGCAGAAGCCAACGGGTGGATCATCAGGACCACCCCGGGGGACCAGACGGACCGCCCGAACCGGTTCACCCTCACGGAGAAAGGGTGGTCTGTCACCGTCCCCAAGGAGCGGCGGTTCGAGGTGGACCAGATCGTGGTCCGCAGCCGCTTCCCGCGTGGTTCGCGCGTCATCGGGGTGCACGAAAGCCGTGGTCGCGCCGTCAGTGGTGTGGTGGACAGCTATGCGGATCTGCCCGACGGTGCAGGGCGCCGCACTTGGATGCTGCGAGTCACCCCTGATGGCGGTGCCCAGGTGCTCATCAGCCCACACACCGCGTTCCGTCAGCCGAGGCTCACCGAAGCCCAGGAGAACGCCCTGGTCGATGTCCTCGCCAGGAAGCCGATCAGCTCACGCTGCCAAACAGCCCTGACGCGGAAAGGGCTGCTTCGCGAGCACACCACTCCAGCTCTCACCGCTGCGGGAAGAGCGCTGGCAGAGCTGCTCCGGTGATGCGGGGGCACGCAGTCCAGCATCCCCCAGGCCTTACCCGTGACCACCCTTGGAGAGCTCGTGGCCGTTGAAGTCATGGCGTGGGTGTGGAACCACTCACGAACGAAGAACTCAGCCCGCCTGGTGCTGCTCGCCATCGCGGACTGTGCCTCCGGAGACGGCACCAACGCCTGGCCGTCCAACAAGGAGCTGTGCCGCAAGACCCGTCTCACTGACCGGTCCGTGCAGTCGGCCATCCAGCAGTGCATCGAGCTGGGCGAGTTGGATGTGGAGCTCAACGGCGGACGCCGGGGCACGAACATGTACACGGTCCTCATGCGGACCCCCGAAGATCTTTCGCCCCCGAAGAAAGCTCGGGGGGAAGATCCTGCACCCCCGAAGAATGTTCGGGGGTCGGCGAAATCGCAGGTCAGCTCGGCAACCCCCGAAGGATCTTCGGCCCCCGAAAAATCTTCCGGGGCGAAGAATTTGCGCCCAACCCCCGAAGAATCTTCGGACGGAACCGTCCAGGAACCGTCAGGAGAAAGAGAGTCTCTCTTCCCCGACCTCGGCGCGGAGGCGAACGCGCCAACCCCTGACGCTCTCTTCGAGGCGTTCTGGAGCGCGTACCCGAAGAAGAAGGCGAAGGGCGACGCCCGCAAGGCGTGGGGGCAGGTGCTCAAGCGCGGAGCGGAGCCGCACACCATCGTCGCCGCCGCCCACCAGTACGCCCGAGAACGTGACGGCGAGGACCCCCAGTACACCGCCTATCCGGCCACGTGGCTGCGCTCCGAGCGGTACGCCGACGAGCCCGACCCGATGTACCAGCCGCCCCGCCAAAGAGCCGGAAGCCACCAGCCCTACCGCAACCCCACCACCTACGGCTCCAACCCCGACCCCTGGGCCTAACCCGAAGGAGACCCCTAAATGGCTACCGCTCTCGCCAGCGAATCCCTCCTCGGTCGCCTGGCGCGCATCGCCCGCCAGCGCGGCCTGGACACCACCCCCGGGCCGATCAACGACGGCCCGTCCCCCGACGAACCGGGGCACCCGGCGTACCACCACCGCCAGCGCGTGAACGCCGCACTCGCCAAGCTCAACCGGGCGGTACCGCCCCGGTACACGAACGCGACCGCCGATATGCCTCAGGTGGCGAGGTGGGCGAGTGAAGTTGCCATGAACCCGACGACCGCGGATTCCCTCATGCTGTGGGGCCCCACTGGCACGGGGAAAACCCACCTCGCGTATGGAGCCCTGCGACTGATCGCGGAATCCGGACCGGGCCGGTTCGGAGTGGTCGCTGCGACGTTCCCGGATCTGTACGCCGCCCTCCGCCCCGGCGCGTCAGATCCGGTGGAGCGCGAGCGCACCATGCGCCGCGTGATGCAGACCCCGCTTCTACTCCTGGACGACCTCGGCACCACCAAGGACAGCGCGTGGACCGAGGAGACGACGTACCGGATCATCAACCACCGCTATAACCGGTGCCTGCCGATGATCATCACGAGCAACGAGTCCCCGATCGCACTGCCGAACCTGGTGGGTGACCGGATCGCGTCTCGCCTGATCGAAATGACGACCCGTGTCGAGGTCTCCGGAGCCGACCGCCGCAAGGTGGCCCGGTGACCCCCACAGCCCTGGACGACCTGGTGCGGCTGCTCGCTCCCCCGCCCGGCCTGGACATGTCGTGGCAGGACCGGGCGCTGTGTGCGGAGACCGACCCGGAGGCGTTCTACCCCGGCAAGGGGCAGACGCCCGACCAGGCGTTGGCGGTGTGCTCGCGGTGCGAAGTTCGACGGGCCTGTCTGGAGTACGCGCTCGCTACCCGGGAGCGCTACGGCGTCTGGGGCGGCACCACACAGGACGAACGCCGCGCCATGTGGAACGAGAACGAAGACGAGGAGTGTGCGGCATGACCGGACCGAGCAGGGCCGTTCGCGAGCTGGTGTGGGACCGCGACGGGGGAGCGTGTGTGTGGTGTGGACGGGCGGTCAGCCCGGAGTGGCACAGCATTCACCACCGCACCAACCGGGGCGCGGGCGGGTCCCGGCGCCGGGAGCTGAATCTGCCCGGCAACCTGGTGTTGCTGCACGGCACCGGTACGACCGGTTGCCACGGCCTGATCACGTGCGACGCCGCCAGCGCGAGGGAAGCGAAGCGGCGCGGCATCGTGCTCTCGAAGCTGTCGATCGTGCCACCTGCCGAAGTGCCGGTCCTGTATGCGAACAGCGTGTGGGCGCGGATCGGTGATGACGGCTCTTGGAGTGCGGTAGGCACACCTTTCAGTAACCCTGCGTAGCCATGCCCTCAAACTTTGCGTCAAGTTCTCGCAACTTGGCGCAAAGTTTAGTACTGTCGGTGCTGCCCGAACGGGAGGTGAGCTGCGAAAAGCAGACGCCGCGCCACAACGAAAGGGGCCTCATGGCAGGCGAAACCCAGATAACCCTGATCGGCAACCTCGTCGATGACCCTGAACTTCGCTTCACGCCCAGTGGAGCCGCGGTCGCCAACTTCCGCGTGGCCTCGACGCCCCGCACCTTCGACCGCGCCTCGGGAGAGTGGCGGGACGGGGAATCCATGTTCCTCTCCTGCACCGTGTGGCGTCAGTACGCGGAGAACGTGGCCGAGAGCCTGCAACGCGGTGTGCGCGTCATCGTGCAGGGCCGCCTGAAGCAGCGGTCCTTCGAGACCCGCGAGGGCCAGGAGCGGACCGTCTACGAGATCGACGTCGAAGAGGTCGGCCCGGCCCTGCGCAACGCCACCGCGACCGTGACCAGACAGCAGCGGTCTGCCGACCACCACCAGCAGAGCAACCGCTCCACCAGCGGATACGGGCACACGGGCGGTCACCAGCCCCCGGCAGACGACCCCTGGGCCTTCCCCAACCAGCAAACCCCGTTCTAACCCCCTCCCCACCTAGGAGCACCAGTGATCACCCGACGGATCCCGCTCGACGTCGCCCGCACCCTCAACGAGGTGAACGACCTCGGCCAACCGCACGCCGGATACACGCCCATCGATGTCCAGCACGATGCTGACCTTCCCAATGGCAGCGAGGAGCGTTTCCTCATCGTGCAGCGCACCGACGACGGCACCCACTGGGCGCTGCCCCTGCTCGATGACGAGCTCAACCCCCGGTTTATCGACCAAGCCAGGCAGACCTTGACCGCGCACCAGGTCATGGCCGTGCGCACGATCGAGTACGTCGAGGTTCGGCCGAAGAAGGCGCCGAGTTACGCATGACCGCGCACCATTCCTGGGCCGCCCGTGTCCTCGCAGCCGCATCGGACGAGCGGGTGCGCCTGTGGACCCTGTACCGGGCCCGCGTCACCGATGCGCCCGAGGACCACGACACCGCTTTGAAGAGCCTCATCGAGCAACTCGACAAGGAGGAGACGAGGTGACACCGCAACAAGTCCGCAGCCGGGTCACTGCGATCGACCCGGCCGACGAAGGCGCCGCGCACTCAGCGGAAGACCTGCTCTGGCAGGACACCCTCGCCGCCATCGCGGCAGGCGCCCCCAAACCCCGCCAGCTCGCCGGGGAAGCCCTCGCGACAGCGCTCCTGGACTTCCCCCGCTACTGCGCCTGAATCATGCACGGGCCGCCCCGGCCAGGGGCGGCCCCACCCCAGAAAGAGAAACCCCTGTGATCACCTTCGGCACCTACTCCGACCAGGGCCTGCGCGATTCCCAGCAGGACGCCCACCACGTCACCTTCAATCGGGACACAGGACAATGGGCCGCCGCGCTCGCGGACGGATTCGGTCCCGAGACTGACGTTGCGGAGGCTGCGCAGGAGGCAGCGACCACCGCAGCGATCAAGGCGATCCCCTACGACCCTTATGTCGCACTGGGTGAAGCAGCAACCCGCCTCCACCGCGACTATGACGGCGACTGCGTGATGGTCGTAGCCTCCCAGTACACCCCCAACGACGCGATCGACGTCGCCTGGGTCGGTGACTGCCGCGCCTATACCTGGGTCGGAGGAGAGCTGACACAGCTCACCCGCGACCACAACGAGGCCCAGGAGCTCCTGGACGCCGGTGCTCCTGATGAGTTCGCGCGCAAGCGCCGCAACGTCGTCACCACCAGCGTCGCTCGCAGTTTCGAGTCGGAGTACGGCACCAGATCGGCCGCTGCTCCGGAGTTGGTACTGCTCACCACGGACGGGGTGCACGACGTGCTCGGCTCCGACGAGATCACCGAGGTCGTGCGGCGTTTCGACACCGACCCGGAGGTGTGCGCCCAGGCCTTGGTGGAAGCCGCACGGGAAACCGACGCCGGCCGCCCGGAAGCGGAGCGGAGCGGAGACAACGCCACAGCGGTCGTCCTCCGACTATGAGGAACGGGACTGGAGAGGGCTATGTCCCCTCCGGAGCTTCCTGCGCGGCCTTCTTTCGGTCGCGTCGGTGCCTCCGGATGTAGGTGTCCCGGAAGGGGCCGTCCTCCGCGACCTCAGTGGGTGTGGCCTCCTCGGTGTCGAGAAGGCGGTTGATCTCTTTCCAGACCTCCTGACGGGTTTCGTTGAGCGCCGCCTCCTGTCGCCTGTAGCGCTGTGTCAACTTCTTGAGTTCCTCGGTTCCCATACCCGCTTTATAGCACATGGTTCCGGAAGAGTGTTCCGGAAGGGAGTCGCTGACTTGGGTGGATCGAGCTAAGGTCAAGCCAACCCAAGACCGGAACAATATTCCGGAACAAAGTTCCATTGGAGTTGTCATGTCCACCGCCCTCCTCCAGGTCACCACCTTTGACGACCTCGCCGCCGAGTACGCCCCTACCGCGTTCGTCCTCGTACCGGGGTGCCCCCGGTGGCCCACCTACCTGGAGTGCCCCGAGTGCGGCGAAGCCCTCGGCGAGGACGCCGCCTTCCACACGGCCTGGATCAGCGAGGCGATCGGTGACGCCCTGGAGGACCTCCTCAGCCAGCACGCCGAGGAGCGGCGGAGCTGCGGACGAGAGCTCTACGCCGAGGCCTGACCACCCCGGGCCGCCCCACCTCGGGGCGGCCCTCCCCCACCAACACAAGAACGGACCATCACCATGACCACCACCCAGTTCGCGTTCGTACCCGCCACCAAGGAACAAACCAAGATCCGAGCCGCGTTCACCGGCCCGCCCGGCGCGGGCAAGACGTACACCGCCCTGAAGATCGCCACCCACCTCGGAGAGAGCATCGGTGTCATCGACACCGAGAACGGTTCCGCGGCCGAGTACAGCAGTGAGTTCACGTTCCAACACCTGGTGATGCGCCACTACGCACCCCAGGACCTCATGCACGCCATCGCCGCCGCCAACCAGGCAGGGCTCGGAACGCTCATCATCGACACCTGGAGCAAGTTCTGGAACGGCGTCGGCGGCGTCCTCGAACAGGTCGACCAGCTCAGCAAGGGCGGCAACAAGTTCGCCACGGGCTGGAAGGACCTCCGCCCCGTCGAGATGGCGATGATCGAGGCGATCACCAGCTACCCCGGGCACATCCTCGTGACGATGCGCAGCAAAGTCGCCTACGAGGTGCAAACCAACAGCTCCGGAAAGGCCGTCCCCGTCAAGATCGGCCTGAAGCCGGAGCAGCGCGAGGGCGTCGAGTACGAGTTCTCCCTCATCGGGGACCTCGACCGCGACCACACCATGACGATCACCAAGGCCCGCGCGCACACCCTCGACAGCCGGATCATCCCCCGCCCCGGGGAAGAGCTCGCTCAGGAACTCCTGGCGTGGGTGAACGAGGGTGTCCCCTCCCCCACGGCGAACAGCCTGAGGGACCAGGCGCTCGCGGCCGACGTGACGGTGGAAACACTGCGCGGCCTGCTCACAGAAGGGCGCAAGCGCGGCCTGCTCGGAGCTCCGGTGATCGACCCCGCGACCGAGCAGCCCACGACCCTCGGCGACCTGATCACCCGACGTGGCAAGGAGGCGGCCTCCCTTGCAGCATGAGGACCTGGTGCTCCTCGTCGCCGCCGCCCTAGTCAAACGCGAGGTCGGCCAGGCAGATACGGAACGCCGCAAAGCCCTGGTCTCCGACCTGGTCGAGGACCTGACCAACTCCATGGTGCCCGGCGATCGGACCACGGTCCGCATCCGCGACGCAAACGGGAAGCCCGTGGCGATCGGCACGGTGCGCGTGGACGACGGCCCGGTCACCGTCACCGTCACGAACCCGCGCGCGTACCTCGACTGGGTGAAAGCCACCGCAGAGAGCGAGATCGAGGAAACCGTCCGCGAGGCGTATACGAAGCGCTTGGCGGAGATGGTCAAGCGCCACGGCGGTGTGATGAACCCGGACACGGGCGAGGTCACCGAGGTGCCCGGCATGACGCGCACCCAGGGGCAGCCCAAGGTCGTGGTCACCCCCGCCTCTGGCGCGAAAGAGGCACTCGCCGATTGGCATAGCCAGAAGAACTGGCTTTCACGCCTCCTTAAGGCCCCTACCAGGGAAAACGACCTTGAAGAGAGGAACACTGTTCCGGTACAGTCTTCCTCACTGGGGCAGCAAAGCCGCACCTAAACCCCCTCCCCGTCCCAGCCAAGCCAGCAAGAAAGAACCGATGATCCTATGACCACACGCATTCGTCAGTTTGCTGAATACGAAGTCGAAGGGACCAACATTCCGATCTTCGATACCCCCACCGAAGTCCCCGACGTACTCGAAGACTTGATGACCGAGAACTGGCCCTACCTCGGCACTACCGCCCTCGCATGGGAATCCGACGACGTCGCCCACCTGTACATCCAAGGGGTAGAAGGGCCGGTGGCCAAACTCGACAGCGAGGACTTGGAAGGCCTCATTCCCCAAGCGCTCAACCTCCTAAGCGCCAAACGGGTGTTGGACATGGAAATCCGAGCCAATGCCATCGCCGAACGTGCCGAGCGCCTACATGCATCCCCCGCCTGCGTGATCACCGAGCCCCGACCTTGTTCCACATGCCGCGACTACGCTACGGCCCTCGTGGATCTCGGCCTCTAACACCGTTCGCTCCGGGGGCGGCGAACCCGCCGCCCCCTTTATCCCCACCCGAGAAGAGACGACATGATCCCCGAGGCCACCCTCCGCAAGGTCCGCTCCATGCTCGCCATGGCCGAAGACCCGTCGGTCACCGAAGCCGAAGCCGAAGCGTTCACCGCCAAAGCCATGAAGTGGATCTCCGAGTACGGCATCGACATGGCCGTAGCCACCGCCAAGCAACCCACCAGCGACATCCTGACCGACAAGCAGGTCACCCTCCCCGGCCCCCGGGCCATGGCGAAGGCGAACCTGTTCTGCCTGGTCGCGGACGCCATGCGGTGCAAGGCGTTGCGCATCCCCAAGCGACGCGGCCAGGGCGACGGCACTCAGACCGTCCACATCTTCGGCTACGCCTCCGACATCGAACGCTTCACCCTCGTCCACGCCTCCCTGGAACTCCAGATGATGAACGGGCTCGCCCAGGTGACTCCCCCGCCCCGGGCATCCGCCCGCAAGTACAAGACGGCCTGGTGCGTGGGATTCGCCAACAGGGTCGCCGAGCGCATCGAGTCCCTGGAGAAGACCGCACAGCAGGAAGCCGTACCGCAGGAAGCACAGCGATCCACGGAGCTGGTCCTCATGGACCGCAACAGAGCCGTTCAGCAGCGAGTCGCCAGCGAGTACGAACGCACCGTCACGCGACGGACCTCCGTTCTCAGCTCCGGATACGGGGCAGGGGCCGCAGCCGGAGCACGCGCCGACATCGGACAAAGCCGCCTGAGTGACCGGGCTGCACTGGGCCGGTAACCATGACCACCATCTACTGCGCCGCCGATGTCCAGACCACACACGACCACTTTTCCCGACTGACCGCAGCCCGACGCAAACGCACGGCAATGCTCGGACAGTGGCGGATGATCCTGGGCCTGGACAGCACCGACCGGCCGGTGATGGAAACCAGCCGGGTGGTGGGGTTTCGCTGCGGCAAGCCCCACCACCTGCACCCCGGATGGCGATACGAACACCGCACCCGCACCCTCCGACCGGACCGGCGCACAAACGAGGGCCTGCTCGCCTCCGCCGCGCTGCGTGAAATTCCCAGCGGTCGCACCGGTGGCCACCCTCAGGACCTGCCCTGGCCCGGAGGGATGCCCTCCACCGTCATGTACCGCCAACGCCCGCCCGGAGGAGGGAGCCCGCGGTGGCACATCGGAACCCCCACCGCGTCGCTGTACGGCACCCGACTCCTCATCACCTGGGACTACATGCCTCCCGAGCACGCCCAGCACATTCGACTGGGCCTATGGGAGGACGTCACCAACGAGTGGAAGCTCCTATCCCTCCTCCGGCCCCGCACACCACTACGAAAGGAAGACCTGTGAACCTAATCGGCGCGCACGTGCGTGCAGGAGAAATTTGGAAGCCGTGCGACCCCCGCGCGCACTACCTCGTCCGCGTCACCGAGGTGAGCGCCACCCGGGTCGAAGTCGTGGACGCCGCGACCGGCAAGCGCCCCCGCTCGATCCTGCGGCAGGAGTTCCACGACAACCCCGACACCAAGCACGGAGCACCTCGCCGCACCGGCTTCATCTGCGTGCGCTCCGCCCCGGTACCAACTCCGGAGGACCGCCTCAAGGACGCGACCCGCCTGGTCATGAACGCCAAGAAAGACCCGGACCGCGTGCACGTGCACACGTTCCTCTCCCAACTCACCGGGGCCCTGAACCCCCTCCCCTTCTAACAACCCCGGGGCCGCCCCTCTCAGGGGCGGCCCCACGGAGACTTCCATGCTGTACACCCTTCGCTTCACCGCCGAACTCGACCACACCGTTGACGTCGAGGCCCTGGACCTCGACGAGGCCATCTCCCAGACCGACGACCTCTTCAACCTTCCCGACTGCGCACACCTCGTGCAGTGGCACTACGCCAGCGCCACCGTGGCCGGCGAAACAGTGCAGGAGGAGCCGCGTCTGCACGAGCAGCACCGCGACGAGGTCACCGGCTTGGAAGCGGAGCTCAATCGGCTTCGGACCCAGCTAGCAGAGCGCGACCAACATCTGGCGCGTCTCTGGGCGCTCATGGAGATGGCGCAGGTGTTCAAGGTCGACGGACCGAACGGCACCGCCACCGTGACCCGGCAATTCGACGGATGGTTCGTCACCTCCAACGCACACGGCTGGTCACAGCACCTCACCCGAGACGACGCCATGAACCACGCCCGTCAACTCGTGAACTGACCGACCAACCACCCAGCCCACCTCCGTTTCGGGGTGGGCGCTCACCCTCTGGAGCCCCATGCCCGTTCGCCTCTCATCCGAGTATCGAGCCCTCAAAAAGATCGCTAAGAAGCACAAGTGGACCGTCCGCAAACGCTCCAAACACCTGGAGTGGAGACCACCAAACGGCCCCTTCGTCATCACATCGGCAACCCCCTCAGACCCACGCTCGCTGAAGAACGCCAAAGCGGCTCTAAGGCGTGCTGACCTCCCGATTCCCCATTACTAAGGAGCTCGACATGATCGACGATGCCTTCCGTGCGTGTGCTCGCGGCCGTCACTGCCGCAGCGCCACCGTCACCGAAGAAAGCGTGCTGCCCGCGTTCACCCCTCGGGCGTTCTGCGATGCCTGCGTCACCGACATCACCCATGCCCTCCGCGAGCTGCCTGACCTCTATGAGGAGCTCGGTCACCTCCTGCGCGAGAAGACGCGGCACACGGCAGCCGAGCGCGTGCAGACGAGCCGCCCCGCTCCTCCGGCGCCCATCGACCTGGAAGTAGACCGGTTCATGGTGACCATGAGCAGCGTCCTGCTGTCGTGGGACGAGCGTGTCCGCACGGTCGCCGGACTCGACGCCGCACCGACTGATGTGTCCTGGGGGCACCGGCCCACAGCGATCCGCGAGGCCTGTGCGCTGCTCGACCGCTTCGTGCTGGGGCTGATCAGTTTGGAGCCCGAACCGATGCGTCGCGAACTCACCGTCGAAGACCTCGGCCGCCTGCCTGAAGACGTTCTCGGAATCGTCCGGCCCGAGTACGTGGACGCCTACCCCGAGCTGGCGGGCACCGACGCCGGGCAGGAGCTCTTGTGGCTGCACCGCCGCGCCGTGACCATGACCGGGCAGACGGTAAAAACCGTTTCCTTGGACGGCGTACCGTGCCCGGCGTGCGAGCTGATGATGCTCACCAGACGGAGCGGTGAAAACGGTGTGTGGTGCGCCGGGTGCCGAACCGCAACCCCCATCGAGGAGTACACCGACTGGATCAGCCATCTAACGCAGCAGTTGGAGTAACCCGATACCGCGCCTTCAGATACAGCTGTTCCTTGTGGTGGGGCTGAGAGGGACTCAGTGCTACGGGGCACACCGGAAGACAACCCCGTAAATCTACGGAGCCCGAATGATGAGCAGGGGTATTGGACTGTATTCCAGCACCTTGGAGCTGACACTGCCCAAGACGAACTTGGGCAGACCTACGCGAGCGCGACTTGTAAGGACTGCCATCGCACCAGGACGTTGCTCAAACAGCTCGATAAGGCTCTGAGCTGGGTCCTCGCCGTCCACGACCACGTCTCGGGCAGCCAAGCCGCGTTCCTCCAAACGCTTCGCTGCGGCTGAAAGAGAAGCTTCAGAGCGAGCTGTGGGAGGCAGGCAGGCGTGCACCAGTTCCAATTCCAGTTTGAGCTGGTGCGCCCAGTTCTCAGCGACTACCAAGCTGACCGCATCGCGTGGACCGCCATCCTGACAGACCACGGCTCGCTCAAAGAGAACACCGGTCTCATCAGGCCGGTAGCACGGGCCAACCATCAATACCGGCTCGGAAACCCGATGCAGCACGTGCTCAGTCACACTCCCCGCAACCAGGCGCGAGAACCGGTCACGGTTATGAGTGGACATGCACACGACCGTGCCCGGTTCCTCAGCCACAGTGTTGACGATCACGTCGCCCGCCCATCCCGAGCCCACCACGGACACTCCGAGGTGCTCATAGGGAAGGTCTGCGGCGATGTCGTCGATGTCCTGGCACCATCTACCGTTCACCTGGTCATAAACGGTCAAAAGTTCCATCGGGACCTGCAAAGTGCGAGCGATTCTCAGTGCGGGCTCAAGGGCCGATGCCGCCTCCCGCGAGCCATCCAACGGCACCAGCAGCCGCTCGATCGCAGACGGCCCCACCCAAGGTGGGTGCCCCTGCCGTCCCAGTCGCAGCCTCACCGATAGGCTCCTTCCACAACCGCCACACTGCTGACCATGGGGGAAGATGTCTGTTCAACTGCCTGCCGATGGATGGATTCTGGCAGCTGGACTCTTGTTGATGGGGGCCATCCTAGCTGCGGGGTTCGCCAGCCGAATACGCATGCCAGGTTTGCTCCTCTTCATGGCATTGGGCATGCTCATCGCCGATGACGGGTTGGGGTTTCTTTCCTTGGAGGACCCCCGCATCGCCCAGATCGGCGGGACCGTGGCGTTGCTGTTGATTCTGTTCGAGGGCGGCTTGACCACCAAGCCCGGCGACGTCCGCCGTGCTGCGGCCCCCGGGTTCTTGCTGGCAACCGTCGGCGTCGTCGTGACCGCCGGAATCCTGGGGTGGGGCACCTACCTCCTACTGGACGTCGAACCGCTGACAGCCTTCTTGATCGGCGCGGTCGTAGCGTCTACCGACGCAGCAGCGGTCTTCGCGATGCTGCGCAAGGCGCCGTTGCCTCGCAAACTCGCCTCCTTGCTGGAAGTGGAGTCCGGCGCTAACGATCCGATCGCCATCATGCTCACGGTGGGACTGGTCGCGACCTGGCAGGGTGCACCCACTCCTACTGATTGGGGAATGTTTGCCCTCGTCCAACTGGGCGGGGGGATCGCTGTCGGCCTCCTGATCGGTTGGGCCGGTAGCTGGCTGCTGTCTCGCATCAACCTGGGGCCCGCGGGTGTCTACCCCGTATTGGCTCTGGCTGTAGCAGGAATTTCCTACGGGACCGCCGCTGCTCTCGGGGCGTCCGGTTTCCTGGCCGTCTATATCACCGGCTTGCTGGTGGGTGCACGCGCACCGTTGCACCGACGGGGGATCCGAACCTTCCACGAAGGGCTCTCCAACACCGCCGAGGTAGGACTGTTCCTCATGTTGGGGATGCTCGTCTTCCCCTCCGAATTGCCTGCCGTGACCGCACCCGCGCTGGCCGTCGCCGTCATGCTCGTCTTGGTGGCACGCCCGATAGCGGTGATGGTGTCCCTGGTGTGGTTCGGCTACAACTGGCGGGAACTGGTGTTCATCAGTTGGGTTGGTTTGCGCGGTGCGGTGCCGATCGTGCTGGCCACCTTCCCATTCGTGGCAGGTCACCCTGATGGGCCGCTGATCTTCAACGTGGTCTTCTTCGTGGTCCTGGTGTCGGCGGCCGTCCAGGGGGCGAGCATACAGACGGCAGCACGCTGGCTCGGGCTGACGCAAAGCGACAACGAAAATTCTCTCGCCCCGGTGGCCTCAGATGTGCCCCTCAGTGACGTCAACACCGAACTCATCGAAGTGACCGCCACACCCGGCCTGTACATCGTGGGTAAGCAACTGGATGAGCTGGACCCGCCTCACGGGCTAGTGACCACCGTCGTGCGCGGTTCACACGTGCTCATTCCAACACCCCGCACCCGAATCCGCGAGGGCGACCTGATCATCCTTGCTATGCCTCGCCGCCCCGACGCCAGCAAGCTCGTCACGGCCTGGGCGAAGGGAGAGGGCACTTCGTAATTTCCGCGCCCTGATTCCCGGGTGGGCAGATCGATGTGCACTTCTTCAGAACGCTCCCACAGGCCACGAAGCACTACAAGACGACGCTGAAAATGGCGGCCCGGAGATGGTAACAGCATCCAGTTTGATCAGTCCTGTGCGCGTGTAGGGGCACGTATACCTTTACGCCACGCGGCGAGCCATGTCCTCACACGAAGACGCCTTCGAGGAATACCGGATGCACGCTATGGTCGCCCTGAACGTGGTCGGGTCAACTACGGACCCCGGCACGGGCTGGGGACGAATGATATAGGAGAGATCCCGACCAGTCAGCGAACGCGGTGAACGGCGGGGAGAAGTGAGGGGGCGGACGGCCGACCCGAAGGTCCAATGAGGAAAACCGTCCGCCCCACACCAAACGACTCCGAGGAGCCACCACCGATGGTAGACGACCGGCCGACCGAGACGCTCGCGGATGTGGCCGAACGGTACGGGACCACCCTGAACATGGTGCGCCGCAAGTGGTCGCATCATCCGGCCTGGCCGACCCCGGTGGGCAAGCAGGGGCGTGCGAACACCTTCTACGTCGACCAGGTGGACGAAGCCCTCCGAACCATATTTGGGCTTCCTGCTCCCGAAGGGTCCCCCTCTGATCTGCTGACGTGGGACGGGGTTCGGTCCTACCTGACCAAGGGGAGCGTCACTGCCGAGCAGATGTACCACCGGCGGTGGAAGGGCACCTGGCCCCGGGGGCGTCTTGTGGATGGTGAGGAGCGGTGGACGCGGGCCGAGGCGGAGGCCGCGCACGTGGCGATCGTCCGCTCTCGCGGGGGACGAGGCAATCACTTGCTTTAGGTCCTATTCGAGCTAAGGTCTGAGCGCTACCGCCGGAGCAGGAAACTCCAGCGACACCACCCGACGACTCAGACCCACCGAAAGGGCCTCACCATGGCCATCGAAATCGGCACCCACATCACCTACGTGGGCGATAGCGCCTCCCACTACGGCAACACGGGCGGGGTCCTCAAACTCTGCGAGTGCGAACTGTGCGTTCTGCACCACCGGGAGGCCGACGAGGCAAACGTGGAGCCCGCGCCCCGATACGTGTGCCTGGGCACGCTCAACGAATGGAGCATGTGGGTCCTTCACCACGTGCCCGCCGAGCATCTGCGGCCGCACAGCTAGCACCAACCCCCGGCGATCCCGGGGGTTCTTCTTTGCCCCAGATCCTTGCTTTAGGTCCTATCTTCCTTAAGCTGTCAGCCAGTTCCCGGGGCAGGAAACCCCGCTAGCACCAACCGAGGAGCCCTGCATGCGTATCACCGACACCCCTCTGTACCGAGCTGCGGCCCGCGCCCTGGGCGACATGGACCTGATCGACGCAGAGGTCGATGACGCCCGCGCCGCTACCTGGCAGCACCCCGCCGGCCCGGACCGCCGCGAAGCGGCACGGGAGTATTTCGCTCTGCGCCGCGAACAGGAAGCGAAGCGCAATCGCTACCGCGAGGCACACAATCACCTCGCCATCGCCTGCGCCATTCTGGGCGTAACTCCCCCACTTCCCACCCCATGAAAATCCAGGAATCCAACGATCTAGACTTGCCCTAGGTCCTAGATATCGTAAGCTGAAGACAGAAAGCGGGGCAGGAAACCCCGCCAGAACCAAACGACGAGGAATAGCCATGACAGACATTACCGAGACCACCGTTTACGCCACCGCGAGCAAGGCCCTGCGCGCTTTGCTTCGCCTCGAAGACGACGCCATCATTACCCGCGAGATCATGTATCGGACCGCCGATCAGGACCTTCAGTTCAAACTGGCCCTGCACTACCTTGAGATTTGCCAGGAGATCAAGAAGGCCGAGCGCCACTACGCGCACACCACGGCAAACCTGATTGTCGCCTGCCGCGTTCTCGGCAAGCCGATCACCCTCCCTGCCGCATAGCCGAATAATGAGAGGGGTGCCCCACGGGCGCCCCTCTTTTTCTTGCCCAATCAAATCCCCCTCAGTCAAGCCAAGCAGATCACTGATCAACTCCCCCCAACCATCTTGCTCTAGGTCCTAAATTCCTTAAGCTGTCACCCAGACGGAACAGCGAGAGGAAAACATGATCACCGAAGAATACAAGGGCCTGGAAGACCTCACCGACAACGAGTACGAACACCTGGTCAAACTCGGAAACCAGGTCCACGCCTGCCGAAACATGATGAACAGCCGCCACGGTCTTGCCTGCGTTGACTCCTACACAGAGGCGGAATGGGCCTTCTACGCCGCATGTGATGCCTTCAACGCCGACCCCTCCGAAATGTTCTTTGAACTCACCTAGCACGAGTTAACCGAATCACAGACGCTCGGGTTGTCAGCCCCCCGCACCCGAGCCAAGCTGAAACAGATCCAGAGAGAAGGAACAGGAAATGATCACCAAATCCGGAATCATCTACAGCGAGGGCTTCAACAGAAACGCGGTACTCACCATGATCGACACCTATATCGAAGACAACGAGATCCGCGTACCGAAGGGCACCCCGGAAAAGGAACTCACGGACGCTTTCACCGCCAGCTTCAACCGCGTCGCCGCGAAGGGGTACACAATCAACCTGGACGAGGAGGGCATCTTCCCGCCTTGGTCAAACGGATACACGGACGTTGAGAGCGACATCGGAGAAGAAGACATCCCCGAAGACGAAACCCTGTTCTGGAAACCGACCGAAGGAGAACTCGAAGAATTGATCTGGGAAGCCATCGAGCGCACTTTCTAACCCCGACCGACACACACCAACAACTCAGGAGGAATTCATGAACCCAAAGGTAGCGACCGCGCCGCGCACCACCCTCACTTTCCACAACACCCACGCGATCATCAGCGGTGTCCGCTACCAGCACCTGGGCCGATGCCGCTACTGCCGCAAAAGCAGCCACGCATGGAGCGAAGACGGCACGCTGCGGGTCGGCCTGCACATCCGCAACGGCGGCTCCACCTGCCGGTGGTACGTCGAACCCCACCCCACCACACCCACCCCCGCCCCGACCTGCCCTCACTGCAACATGGCAGGCCCCTGGTGGTACCCGGTCACCAACACTTGCCCTCTACGAAATCACCCCTACTACGTAAGCGCTCTCGGCGACGCCCACCAACGCGAACAGGAGGTCTACAGCCTCCTGCGCATAGCAAATCACGATGCCTGCGAGCGCGCCGACCGCGCCGACCAGCTCGGCCACAAGCGCTTCCCCGCACCCAAGAACCCGTAACGAGCAGGAGAAGACCAATGACAATCCACTACCCCGGTGCACCCGAGTGGTACATCCGCTCCGCCCGCGAGGCCCTGTGCACCGTTCCACCGTGGACCGCGATGCCCTCCCCCGGTTATAGCGCCGAGGTCCTCTATGACCACGAGCACGGACGCATCAACGTCGCGGTCGCTACCGACACCGGCCGCACCCAGCACTACGACCGCCCGCGACGCGGACCCGCACGCGACCAGTGGAACACCGCGTGCGATGAGGTCGCCCATCTCCTCGAAGTGGCCGGGTGGGTTATCACCCTGCGGACCCTCGTTGGATTCAAGGCGACCGCACCCGATGCCGAACCAGGTCCGGTGGTCGAACTTCTACCGTCACCGGTCCTAGGCGAGGTCGGGCGCTCCACTGTTCGTATCAGTGGCCACCCGCACCTGCTAGGCAACATCGACGCCCAGTTCGAGCTCATGCACAGCGGCGGCTACACGCTCTCCGACCCCAAGGGCAACACGGTCGGCCGGTACCCGACCGAACGTGACGCCGCGCACGCATGGGCAATCCACTGCGGATTCACCCCACCCACAATCATCACCACCTGCTAGAAGAGGCGCCTTTGCATATCCGCACGATCAACCCCATGCTCGCGGCCACCCGCCGCCCCGGGCACCGCGATTGCCGCTGCCAGGAAATCGATCCCACGACGCAGCGCCGCGCACGGCGGTGGATCAAGCAGCTCCGCCGCGCCTGCAAGCGTTCCGCGCGCCACCACCTCAAGCGCGAGCTCCGACACCTCAGCGCTCCTCAAGCCTGACCAGGGCGGGCAGGAAACCCGCCCCCTGGCTACGTCGGTGAGTTAGGAGAGCACTTGTCGATGAGTTCCAGCAGCGGTCGAGCGTTCCCCAGGGCCAGAATGTCGATGAGTCCTAACAGCACCCAACACACCAAAGCCGCCCGAGAGGCCTCGGGCGGCTCGCGAACAGATGGGTCCAGCAGGTCAGCTCGCGGCAGCGCGGGTCTGAGCCAACCGGTAGGAATCAGTGCCGGTCTCGATGATCGCCCCTCCGAAGGTCAGCCGATCCACGATCGCCGCGCAGAGCCTCGGGTCGGTGAAGGTCTTGGTCCACCCTCCGAAGGACTCGTTGGAAGCGATGGCCACGCTGTTCTTCTCCTCGCGCTCGGTCAGGACCTGGAACAGCAACTCAGCACCACGCCGGTCCAGCTCCATGTAGCCGAGCTCATCGATACAGAGCAGATCCACCCGCCCGTAACGGGCGATGGTCTTGCCGAGCTGCTTGTCGTCAGAGGCCTCGACCAGCTCGTTGACCAGCTTGGTGGCCAGGGTGTACTTGACTCGGAACCCGTTCATCGCGGCCTCGGTGCCCAACGCGATGAGCAGGTGGGACTTGCCCGTGCCCGAGTCCCCGATGAGGCAGAGGGGCTGTCCCTTCTTCACCCACTCGCAGGAGCCCAGCGTGTGAACGACCGCCGGGTCGATACTGGGGTTGGCCTCGAAGTCGAACTCGCGCAGGGACTTTTGCCGGGGAAAGCCCGCGGCCTTGATCCGCCGCTCGGAGCGGCGGCGGGCCCGGTCATCGCACTCGGCCATCAACAGCTCGGCGAGGAAACCGGTGTAGGTCATCTGCTCACGGGCCGCGGTCTCGGCCATGTCGGTGAACTTGGTCCTGATCGTGGGCAGCTTGAGCATCCGGCAGGCCGAGTCGGTCGCGCTCTCAGCAGCCTGCTCGGTCAGCCCTCGGGGGCGGCTGGTGGTCATAAGGGCGGTGCCTTTCCTAGTCATCTGCGGGGCGGGACGTGCCGCTGGTGCGGCGGCGAAGCAGTTCGTCATAGGCGGCCACCGAAGGCAGCGGGCGGTTATCAGGCGGAAGCTGGGCCAGCCGTCGCTCGGTCAACGACACGACCGGGGAAGGCTCGGGTGCTGGTGCCGAAGGGGCGGTGGGTTCTTCGGACTCGGCTGCTTTGCGGGCCTCCAACGCCACCGCGTCGCAGGTCAACGCCCCCACCCGCAGCGCTGCGGCGATCCCGGCGACCACGTGCTCGTGGGCCATGTGGCGGCTCAGCAGCAGTACCTGGATGAGAGCCCGGGTGCCTTCCGCGTCCCCATGGGCTTTGCGGACCGCTTCCCACCAGGCGTCGTGGATCGGGGTGAACTTCCCGGCCGCTCGTGCCTGTTCCAGTGCGGTGGAGCCGGGCAGTGCCCCGGGTTTGCGCAGCAGCACTTCCAGGTAGTGGTCCAGGACCAGACGGGATCCGGCCTTGGCGATCAGCCGCTCGTGGCGGGCCACCTCGGTGCGGCCCTCGTAAACGACCAGTTCGGAGGCGTGCAGGACCGCACGGACTTGGCGTCCGATCAGCCGCACCGGCACCGAGTAGCGGTTGGTGCGCACAGTGATCTGGGCGTAGCGGTCCACCCGCAGGGAGAACACCCGGCCCGTTTCAAACGGCTCCTCGGGGACCGGCTTCAGGTGGGGCTGTTCAGCGGCGAAGTGCTCATCGATGGTGCGGGGGCGGGTCCCGATCCGTCGGGACCCGTCGGCGATGTCCCACTGCTCGACCAGGGCGTTCAACTCGGCCAACGAGTCGACCTCGGGGACGGGGACGAAGTGGTTGCGGCGAAACCAGCCGATGTCGCCCTCGACACCGCCTTTCTCGTGGGCGCCCTGGATTCCGGGGCGGCAGTAGAAGCTCTCGATGCCGTAGTGGGAACGGAACGCTGTCCACCGCTCGGTCTCCACCCGTTGGCGAGCGAAACCCAGGACCTGGGCGACCGCGGCTTTGAGGTTGTCGTAGCGGACCTTGCTGAAGGGCACTCCGCCCAGCACACTCAGAGCATGCACGTGGCCCTCGAAGAACGCTTCCTGGCCTCCGGAGGCGAAGACGCGGTGCACGGCTTTGCCCGAATAGGACAGGCGGAAGCTGAACAAGAACAGGACCACCTGTTCCCCGTTCAGGCGCACGGTCACGTCGCCGAAGTCGACCTCGGCCTCGGCTCCGGGGCGGTGGGTCTGGGACACGAAGGCCTCGGCACTCGGGCCGCGGCCGGCCTGGATACGGATCTGATCGCGGCGCTGGGCCACGTAGTGGCGGACGATCCCGTAAGACAGGTCCGTGGCCTGGTGTTCGTCCAGGAGGCGGTTGAAGATCCTTTTGGCTGTGTGGCGCTGTTTACGGGGCGCGTCCAGGTCCTGGCGGAGGATCTCGTCGATGAAGGGCTTGTAGACGTCCAGACGGGTCTGGCGCGGCGGGAGCTTCTTGCGGGGTTCGGGCCAGGCCGAGTCCAGGGCCCTCTTGACCGTGCGGAAGCCGACCTGGTGTTTGCGCTGGGCCTCGCGGATCGACAGTCCTGCTCTGATGTCGCGCCGGATGGCGGCGTACAGCTCGACCTTCGACGGTGGCATCAGCGCTCCCTCGTAGCGGCTAACACCTCGATGGTGCCACTGCAAGGGCCTGTGCGCTGCCAAAACTCATCGATACACCGATGCGGTGTTCCGGGGTGCTGTCGAGACTGATCGACAAACGCTGTCCACACTCACGAACAGAACCAGCCCCCACACCAACGACCGACAGAGAGCACCATCATGACCACAGACCAGCCTTCATTCGCAGAACGCGAAGAAGCTCGCCGCGAGCGCGCCCTGGAACGCGCCGACCGCTTCGAGGAGTACGCGGACAACGCCGGCCGCCGTTCCCAGGCCGCGTTCAACCGCGGCTCCGAGCTCTCTGAACATCGCCCTCCCGGCCAGCCCGTCCTCAACGGTCACCACTCCGCGCCTCGTGCACGACGCGACCAGGAGCGCATCACCGGAGCGATGGAACGCGGTGTGAAGGAGGGCCGTAAGAGCTCCTATTGGAACTCACGCAAGGCCGGAGTGGAGCGGAACCTGGAGAAGCGGTACGACCCCCGTGTCACCGCGCGCCGCATCGACCGTCTCGAAGCTCGTCTGCGCAAGATCGACCGCGACATCGAAGACCCCTGGGACGAGGACCACCGCGTTCAGCTCCAGGAAGCGCGCCCCGAGGTCGAAGAGGAACTCGCCTTCTGGCGCACACAGCTCGCCGAGCAGCAGGAGGCCGGAGTGAAGCTGTACGGCCCCGACGACTTCACCAAGGGCGACTTCGCTCTCATCAGCGGCGTGTGGTGCGAGATCAAGCGCGTCAACAAGAAGAGCATCACCATCGGCGCGATCATCGGGATGCCAGGCCGGAAGGTGTACCGGCTTGCTGACAACCCGTATGGGTGGACCGACACGGTGGAATACAGCAAGATCAAGGCAAACAGGACCTCTGGGGAGATCTGAATGAGGCACCTGGCCCTGCACACCTCTGGTGAGTAGGGCCACTCTCTTGATGTGTGCCGATGCTTCCCGAACTTGCATCATCAAAAAGCTCTAGCGAATCCTCAAGCACGAGGTCTAACCTGGTCATATGAGTGATGAGGCAGATCTCAAAGCGCTCCTGAGAACACTGGACCTTGTACAGAAGGCCTCCAACGATCTGGAGAGCGACACCCAAGCAGGTCGCCCTCAACCGAGGAGCGTGCTCGCGGGGGATGACGCAAAATCCTCTAAGTGGAAGGTATCCGCGGCTGCGTGGGCACCCCTTCTGGTGGCTGTCGACCATCTCCACTGCTTGCGTTCATCTCTCGTGTCAGGGGAAAAACCCCCTAACCTCCACCTCACGATCCATCAGGGAGCCCAGTTCTCTCTGGTGCGCAATGCCCTGGAGAACGCTGCTCGGTCTATGTGGGTGCTCTCCCCCAGCCTGCGCCTCAAGCGGATCGAGCACAACCTTTCACTCCAGAGAAAGGAGTACGGAGACTCGGGAACTCTCCGCTCGGAGCTTGGTATGGAGGGCAAGCAGTGGGCTGTGAAGCGGCAGGCCGACATCGACACAGAGGCACGGAGAATCGGGATCCCGGAGTTCGATCCGGTTACGAACAAGAGGGTCAACCTCATGCCCGCAGGATACGGAGAGATGGTCCGATCCGCCGGAGAGTGGGCTGGGATCGGAGGGAACTCAGCCAAAGCAATCTGGCACCTGTGCAGTGCGTTGGCTCATGGTGACACCCAAGGAACGCTCAGCGGCCTCGAAACGAATGTGCTTGAGACTGTGGACGGTGTGTGTATCGCCCAAGTGACAGGCAGCATCCCTAACCTGCTCTCGTTCACGCAAGCAGCGACCATTGTGCTTGACAAGGCCTTCGAGTTGTACCGCTTGCGCGCGACCCGGCTCATCTGATTCCAGCTTCGCCTCGGCGAAGGCGCATGTCTCTGGTTCATCCTAAAAAGGCGCGACACGCCGAGCATGAAGAAATTTGTGGAGCGGTACGTAACGCGTTACGTTTGAGGCCTAGGAGAACTATGCCCTCAACCGAACTGGTTGAGGGTTTTTGCGTGTCCGGAGGTGTTCACGTGGACCTGCTCGACGTCAACCAGCTACTGACCTACGCGCAGGCCGCACGCCAAGCCGGAGTCACCGTTCCTACCGTGCGCATGTGGAAGAACCGCGGCCACCTCCCCGTAGCCCAGGACCAGCACGGCCGCGACATCTATGTCGGCCGTTCTCCCCGCTTCCGTCTCCTCGACGTGGCCAAGGCCGAACATGCCACCCGGCAGGCAGCACGCCGCCGCCCTCTCATCCCGGCCTGAACGCTTCAACGGTTGCCCCTACGCTCTTTCCTCCGGTGTCTCAGCACCAACCTTCGCCTCGGCGACCGCAAGGGATCGGTAGCCGACCGCGCCCCGTATCCCATCCCTCACCTGACCCCTGGGGGACCTCTTCTTGCAGCAGACCCTGCCCGACGACACCACCGCCAAGCCCCGCGTCGACGTAGACGGCATCTACCCCTTCTCCATCCTGCGCTCCGACCGAGGCGTATGGCAGAACCGCAAGCGCGCCTGGCAGGAACTCGGGTTCGATTCGCAGGCAGGACGCGAGGGCGTCAAGACCTGGGACACCAGCTCACCGTTCGGCAAGCAGCAGCTCATGAAGATCAGCAACGGCCTCTCGACCTTCGACCCGGTGCTGGCCGAAGTGAGCTACGAGTGGTACGTCCCCCCGAACGGCCGGATTCTCGACCCGTTCGCCGGGGGCAGCGTGCGCGGACTCGTTGCCGGTCACGGCGGATACGACTACCTCGGAGTAGACCTGTCCCAACGGCAGGTCGAGGCCAACGAAGTCCAGGTCACCGACTGGCGAGACCGCAACCTCATCGAGGACGGCACCGTCGAGTACATCACCGGTGACGCCGCCGAGGTCGTCCCGACCCTGCCCGACGAATCCTTCGACTACACCTTCACGTGCCCGCCGTACCACGACCTGGAGGTCTATTCAGACCTTCCCGAAGACCTCTCCGCGATGGAGTGGGATGACTTCGTGGACACCTACACCCACGTGATCTCCGAAACGGCTCGCACCCTTAAGACGGACCGGTTCGCCACCTGGGTTGTCGGCGATCTGCGCGATCGCAAGGGCAACATCCGCGGGCTCGTCCCCCTGACGATCGCAGCCCATGAGGCCGCCGGAATGCGCCTGTACAACGACCAGATCCTCCAGAACGTCCTGGGGACCGTACCTCTCCGCGTCGGCAACCAGTGGCGAGCGAGCCGGAAGATGGGCAGGCACCACCAGTACGTGCTGACCTTCGTCAAGGGCGACGCCAAGAAGGCGACCCGGAACATCATCGACCTGGAAGCTGAATGACCTCCATCCTGCTCGCCCGCGCCCAGGCCGTCCCCGACTTCACCCCCACCCTCACTCCGGTCGAGGAACACGGCGGGGTCCTGGTCAAGCGCGAGGACGCCTGGTCACGCGGCGGAGCCTCCGGTGCGAAGGCACGCGCCCTGTTCTCCGTCGCGGATGGTGCCGCTGGTCTGCTCTCAGCCGGGGCACGCATCAGCCCCCAGCTGGAGCGGGCCGCGCTCGTTGCCCAAGCCCTCGGCATCCCGGCACGACTCCACACCGGCTGGGGCAAGGTCACCCCCGAAACCAGCGTGGCGGTATCCACCGGAGCTGAGCTGTTCCGGCACCGCCCCGGGCGCCTCTCAGTCATCCGCGCCCGGTACCGGGCCGACGCCGAACGCCTCGCCCCGATGGGATGGGCGTGCGTCCCCTTCGGCATGGAGCACCCCACCTACCTCCAGCAGGTCTCCGAACAGGCCTCCCGCCTCCCCTGGACACGACGGATCGTCGTCCCGGTCGGCTCCGGGATGACCCTCGCCGCGATCCTGCGCGGCCTGAACGCGGCAGGAAACCCGTCCCCCGTGCTGGGGGTTCGAGTCGGTGGTGACCCCACCCGGCTTCTGAACTGGTACTCCCCGAGGTGGGAAGGCCGCGCATCCCTGATTGACGCCGAGGACAGCTTCGACACCGCAGTCGGCAACGTCCTCGGCAACCTTCGTCTTGACCCTCACTACGAGGCCAAGACCTTGCCCTTCCTCCAGGAAGGTGACCTCCTCTGGGCAGTCGGCGTCCGCGCCTCCGCCCTCCCTTAAACGTGTCCGGCAGGCACCAGGAACACCCAACAACAGGTGGGGCGCAGCATTCTCGCCACCACCACTCTGCCTGCGATCCCTGCCGGACAACACACGTGTCCTCCGGCGTGTGGCTCCACCACCCCCATCCCTCCCCGTTACCGGGTGGATGTTGAGCCCGCCGGAGGACACCCCCACACCTCACCTTGGAGACCCTCATGGCCACACTGCACATCACCGTCCCCGACGCCGACACCATCACCCGCCAACGCGCGGTCAACGCCCTGAACGACACAGGCATCCGCGTCAACACCTCGACCCTGCGCGAACGCGAGCCGATCGGACCGTCCGTGGTCCTCGGCACCGGGGTCGCGCTGATCTTCGGTGCGCTGGCCGTGTACCTGGTCCTGCTCGGCGGTGCGTGGGTCGGAGCAGCCGCGTTGTCCGCGCTGGCATCGCTGCTCGGCTTGGTCGGCCTCACCCACTCGCTGACCGCCCGCTCTTCCTGAGCGCCGACTACACAGCGCAACGGGGTACCGGAATCCCTAAGGGTGCACAACTACAGAACGCAACAAGGGGGTGGCAGCATAGGAACCAGATGGGAAGGCTCGCAGCGCCGTGAGGAACTTCCCTCAAACTGGCCCACACTGCGCGCCGAGGTAATCGAACGCGACCACGGGCTGTGCCAGTGGCGCATGGGAGACGGCAGCATCTGCGCCGAGGACGGCACGGACGTCGACCACATCCGTGACCGCGACGACCACCGGCTCCGTAACCTCCAGTTGCTGTGCTCCTGGCATCACGATCGCAAGACCGCGCGGGAAGCCAACGCGGCGAAGCCCCGTTTCTCACCACGACGACCCCGTGAAGTACACCCCGGGCTGCTCTAGAAGACCTCTAGCCTAGCGAGAAATCCTCATCGCTCAGCAGGCCCGCGTACAGCTCATCTGTGCGAAATGTGCGCAGCAGCGACCCGACGAGATGCTCAGTGACCCACCCAGGTTTCTCCATCTCAATACTGGAAACTCGAACAGCTTCGGAGTACGTGTCCTTGTTGAATACACCGACACTGGTGAACATGGGGTTGCCCGCTGCGGCGGAAGTGACAGTTCCTCGAAGACCGGTCACCTCCACTGCGATGTCCCAGGCACCAGCGTACCCCGTTTCCTGAGACAAGTGAGCGGCGATATCCACCAGGCAGCGCACATTGAACGCTATAGCATGATCAAACGCGAATACGGTAGGTCCACTGGGGTAGCGCGACCCAGCTCGGGCGGAAAAGAAGTGCAGGCCTCCATCCTCCAGAATGGTCAGCGAAATGTCCCTATCCTCGTCCTCGGCAGGTCGGTGACTACCAGATAGCGTGACTCCACCAGCAGTGTTCGAGATGGAGTTGCATTCCCGGAGCCTTGGAGCAACGCCTGAGCTGTCAGTAGAACGTCCGGCTTGACTCGTTGAGGCGCTGGGTGCGTTCAGTACCAAACTATGGAGCGAATCCTACCGGAACTGCCCGTTGGTCACCTCCAGGAACTGTCGACGCTGCCCACTCACTGGCCTGGCCACTACATGCAAGTGAGGGTTTTCTCCTTCCGGCCACCGGTCCTCAGTCACGACCTGTTGGAGCTCCTCACGGATGCGGGACAGGGAGATGTCCCGGGAAGCCATGAGCCGCTGGACCTGCGCATCTGACAAGGGGTACTTCTGCTTCTCACCCCTCCCGTAGTACCTCCCGTCCACCATGTGGGGCGCCAACGATGACGCTGGAATCTCCACGAGCAGATACCCCTGGCCCGTCTTCTTGTGGCTGTCGATCCACTGAGTACGAACTAGCAGCGGTGGGTCGCACCGGGTCAGTGCAATCCGTTCAGGAGTTTCCTCGACTTGATCCTGACGCTCGATCGGTGCCAAGAAGAAACGACCAGCCTCCTTGTCTTCGCGCAAACCGATCACCAGCAACCCACCATCGATCGCGAACGACGCCATGTCCTTCGCCATATCCTTCTTCTCGCGAAGGTCTTGCTTGCCGTCACGATGATGAGTCTCGGTGAGCACTCCTTCTGTCAAAGCCTGCTCTAGTTCGCGCTCCGAACCAGGTATCCATCGAGGTGAGAGTGGGGTAGCCATGAGTAGCATCATGCCGGATCTTGCCTACGTCATGAAGTGATCTGATTAGATCACGTGCTGCGATTCGGCTGTGTGCAGGAGTGGGGGGTACCCCCTCGGGCCCCTACAGGCGCCCGGGAAAGTGCGGCTCCTCCGGTTTTGTACGGGTCTGGGGATTTCGGGACCAGGACCCATCCAACGGCTCTCTGAGCCGCTGAACGCCCTTTCATCCCACGTCTTCTACCCCCTACCGGCCTGCCCGCTTCCAGCGTTCGCTCACTCCGGGGAGACCCACCCGACACGAATTGGATGACGGGCGTTTGTGCTGTTCGTGGGCGTGAAAGCGTACTCATGCCACGGTGTTTTCACTGCTCGAACCCGCTCCCTTTGCTGGCCCGATCCCACGCCCAGTACTGCTCTCCTGCCTGTCGTGCTGCCGCAGCACGTCAACGCGGCAAGGAGGCCGAGCGCTCCCCCATCCCGGCCCGGATGCGCACCGCACGTAGGTGGGTGCGCTTGACCCGCGCGGGTATCCCCATGACCCCGCAGGGGCACGCTGCGACCACTCCTGACACCTGGACTACGCACACGCAAGCGGAGCGGTCCTCGATCGGAGGCCTCGGCTTCGTCGTCGGCGCGGGAATCGTGTGCCTGCTCGTGCGCGGTGACGCTGGCCTTCTCCTGAACCAGTTGCCCATCACCTATGCCGAGGCCACAGCGTCCTGTGTCCGTGTCTGGGGTGACGGCGAGCTGAGGCCCCAGCGAGTCCGCGGGCCGGAGTTCGACGTGGAGGTGCTCGCACCCGGCCGATACGCGCCAGTCACAGGCGTCCCCCACAGCGACGCCCCGAACATCCTCGCGGACCTGAACAGGGTTCCGTTTCTGAACGCCGGGAGGTGAGCATGGCCGGTCGAGGCCCAGCCCCGAAAGACCCCGGGCGACGAGCGCGACGAAACGCCGAGTCCGCGCCCCAGACCCTCTTGCGGTTCGAGCACTCCGAGCCTCCCGAGTTGCCTGACTTCCGGGTGCACGAAGGCGACGAATTGGTCGAGTACCAGTGGCCCGAGCGCACCCGCGAGTGGTGGGACCGGTGGCGCAACAGCGCCCAGGCCGAACACTTCTCCTCCACGGACTGGGAGTTCCTCCTGGACACCGCCCTTCTCCACGCCCGGCTCTGGTCAGGGGAAACCTCCGTGGCTTCCGAGCTGAGGCTGAGGGTTGCGAAGTTCGGGGCCACGGTCGAGGACCGGGCGAGGCTTCGGATGCAGTTCGCCGCAGCTGATGAAGCCGATGCCAAACGCCCCACCTCCGTCGGGAAGTCCGCGCGGGAGCGGCGCGGCGCCCATATGGGAGTCGTGCGTGGCCTACCCACGAAGCCGAAGGACGACGAAGGAGCCTGACCAGGGGGTGACCTATTCCCTGGAAACCGACCGTCCCGGGTGAGGTTCCCACCCTCGGATACATGGTGATCGACTGGATCACCGAGATGCTGGCCGCCCCCGACCGGGCTCACTACCAGCCCTTCCAGCTCTACCCGGAGCAGGAGGAGTTTGTTCTCCAGTTCTACGAGCTCGACCCGCGTACCGGCCGTCGTCGGTATCGGCGCGCGGTGCTGTGTCGGCCTCGTGGTTGGGGGAAGTCACCGCTGCTGGCGGCGATCTCCATCGTGGAGGCGCTCGCCCCGGTGTACCCGGACGGGTGGGACGCCGAGGGGCAGCCAGTCGGCAAGCCGTGGTCCGAGGTACGGACACCGTTGGTGCAGATCGCGGCGGTCTCCGAGGCGCAGACGAAGAACACCTGGTCGCCCTTGTTGGAGATGCTCCAGGGGCCGGTGCTGGACGCTTACCCCGGGCTCGAACCCTTGGAGGGGTTCGTCAACCTTCCCAGGGCGGGCCGGATTGAGCCGATCACCAGTAGCGCGCGGACGATCAAGGGCAACCGGCCGATCTTCGCGGTCCTGGACCAGTCCGAGGAGTGGGTCAAGTCCAACCGCGGCACCAAGCTCGCCGAGACCATCCGCATCAACGCCGCGAAAACCGGCGGCACCACGTTGGAGTCCCCCAACGCCTACACGCCAGGCGAAGGCAGCGTTGCGGAGATGTCCGCGCGGGACTGGAACCGCATCCTCGAAGGCAAAGCCCTCGACACCGGGATGTTCTACGACACCCGCGAAGCCCCGCCGGACACGAACCTCTACGACCGTGACGAGCTCCGGCAAGCCCTGGCCTACGTATACGGAGACTCGGCAGACGTCAACGGCGGCCACGTCGATCTCGATGTCCTGGTCAGCACGATCATGGACTCCTCCACCGACCCGCAGACCGCGCGGGCCGACTTCCTGAACCAAGTCACCCACGCCCAGACGAGCTACCTATCCCAGCCCGAGTGGGGAGCGTGCAAGCGCGACGACCGCGCCCTGGCCGACGGCGACATGGTGGCGCTGGGATTCGATGGCGCGATCCGCAACGACAGCACCGCGCTCGTGGCCTGCCGCTTGTCGGACGGACACACCGAACTCCTGGGGCTCTGGGAGAAGCCCGAAGGCCCGGCCGGCGAAGACTGGGCGGTACCCGGCGCCGAGGTGAACGCGACCGTCACCGAGGCGTTTCGCCGGTTCAACGTCGCGGCCATGTACTGCGACCCCGCCCACTGGCAGGACTACGTGGACCGGTGGGCCGCCGCCTACGGCGACCAGGTCCACGTGCGCGCCACCGCCGACCGGCCCTTCCACTGGTGGACCAACCGACACCGGCTCATGGTCGCCGCAGTCTCCCGGTTCGAGGAGGCCGTGCGTCAACACGAGGTCTCCCACAACGGCGACCTGGCCCTGACCCGCCACGTCCTCAACGCACGCCGCAGGGTCCTGGGCCAGTCCGGAATCAGCGTCGCCAAGGAGTTCGCGGGCAGCTCGAACAAGATCGACGCCCTGGTCGCCACGATCCTCGCCTACACGGCCCGCATGGACTGCATCGCCCGAGGCGTCAACAACACCCCCACCGCCATGGGCGGCTGGTCCTTCTGAGGGGAGGCTCACGTGCTCGACGAGACCCCCCGCTCCCCCGATTGGTGGCTGCTGCGCCTGGGCCGTCGCCTCCGAGACCGGCAAGGCCAACTGACCGAGTGGCGTGACTTCTTCAAGGGTGAACCTCCCCTACCGGTCCCACCGAAGGGCCTCAAAGACGCCCACCGCCGGTTCCAGGAGATCGCCCGCACCAACATCTGCGGCCTGATCAGCAACTCCTCGGTGAACCGGCTGACGGTCACCGGGATCGCCGGGCCCGATGGGGAACCGGACGAGGTGGCGTGGAGGTGGTGGAAGGACAACCGGCTCCCCGCCCGGCAGAAGCAGCTCTACCGCTCTGCCCTTTCCCAGTCGGTCGCCTACGTCGTGGTCGGCCCCCACCCCCGGGATCCTCGCCGCCCTCTCATCACCCTTGACCACCCGCGCACCACGATTCTGGAGCGCGACCCCGCCACGGGCGAAGTAGTCGCCGCGTTGCGGGCCTGGCACGACGACGTCGAAGGCGTCGGCCGTGCCGTCGTCCAAACCCCCGAGTGGATCGTGCGGTATGAGACCACCAAGCCGCTCTCTTCCCGGCAGAAGATGCCGTGGGGTTTGGAGTCCTGGCAGGTGCGTCACCGCAAGGACGGTGGCCGCTCCGGGATCGAGGTGAACCCCTGGGGTGCGGTGACCATCGTCCCGTTCTCCTGTATGCCCCAGCTCGGTGAGGCCCCTGAGCCGGAGTTCGCGCAGGCGATGGGTATCCAGGAGCGGCTGAACCTCAGCATCCTGAACCGGATGACGGCGGGCCGGTACAGCGCCTACAAACAGAAGTGGGTCAAGGGCCACAAGTTCACCAGGGCGATTGACCCGGCGACCGGCCTGGAGATCCTCGACCCGGTGACCGGGCAGCCGAAGGTGGAGCAGCCCTTCACCCCTGGCCCAGACACCGTATGGGCCAGCGAAGGAGAGAACACCCAGTTCGGAGAGTTCGGCCAGATCGACCTCACGATGTTCCTCAAGGAGCACGAGGCCGACATCGTCTCCGCTCTCCTGGTCACCAGCACTCCCGCTTACTACTGGCTGTCCTCGCTGGTCAACATCAGCGCGGACACCGTGACGGCGCTCGACCTCCAGCACATCGCGAAGGTCAACGAGCACATCTCCAACTTCGGGGAGTCCTGGGAGATGGTGAACCGCCTGGCAGGCCTCATCGCCCAGGAGGAACGAGACCTCACCGAGGCGGAGGTGCGCTGGCGCGACCCCCGCCAGCTCAACCCCGCCGTCGTGGTGGACGCCGCCATCAAGAAGAAGAGCCTCGGCTACCCGCTCTCGGTGATCGCCGAGGACATGGACGAGCCCCCGGCCCGGGTCAAACGGATCACTTCGCAGTCGGCGGGCGACCAGCTCCTGGCAGCCGCCCTCAGCAACCGCACCCGGGGCGAGAACACCACGGTGGCGGATGGGTGAGCGTGAACGGGCCGCGCTGCGCGTGGAGTACACCTCCACGACCAAACGGCTTCGCGAAGCCCTGCTGGACGCGCTACTACCGTTGTTCCTGGGCCCCGGCTCCTGGCGGGAGACGGACCTAGACACCTTCCTCGAACGGGCTCTGCCAACGATCCTGGGCGCTCAGGAAGCGATGGCCTGGCTGACCGATGCTTACCTCTCCCAGAGAATCGCGGACCGTTTCGGGGAAACCCCTCGCCTTGTGGGTGTCGAATCCGCGGCGGCAGTACGCGGGGTTCCTCCCGATCAGGTGTACCGGCGTCCCTTCGCCCAGGTGTGGACTGAGCTCTCTCACGGGATGCCCTTGGAGACGGCGGTCAAGCACGGAGCCGACCGGCTGGAAAACCTCGCGTTGACCGATCTCCAGCTCACCAAAACCCACACCGCCCGCGCGGTTCTCTCCGCTGACGACCGGGTGACCGGATACCGGCGCACCCCAGAGGGGGCTGAAACCTGCGCCCTGTGCCTGATCGCCTCAACCCAGTTGTACGGCAAAAGGGAGCTGATGCCTCTGCACACCGGGTGCGACTGCGGGGTCGAGGAAGTCACTGGAGAGACGGGACAGGTCCTGGACCAAGACCTCCTCGACCAGGTCCACGACGCCATCCACCGTGACCTCGGAGATGAAGCGCGCGGAGTGGACTACAGGCAACTCGTCCTGGTTCATGAGCACGGGGAACTCGGCCCCGTGCTGACCGTCCGGCACCACAAGCACACCGGACACGCACAGATCTAGACGCCCATCTGCTGCTTGATCACCGAGGCAAGCACGTCCACGGCTACCTCTCGGCCTGCGGTTCGGGTTTCCTTCACGAACGCCTTGATGCGCTTCCGCTTGTTCGGGTCTGTTTCAGTCTCGGCCTGCTTCTCCATGAGGGCAACGAGTTCCTCCGCAAGGGACTTCGGTGTTGGCCAGTGACCTACTAACTGCCGAGCCTCCCGACTGACTCCCCCGATGCTCCCCGGCTCCAAATCGCTGTAGTCGTCATCCCGAGTCACATACCCGCCGTATCGGAGTGCCCGTAGCGCAGCAGTGGCTTCGTCTTGGTCAAGGCCCGTCACTTTAGATACCTCTGATCTTGCTTCGGTTCGGTGGACAGGTGTCCGCTTTCGGATACTTTGTCATTGAACGAGGAGATTGAAGTGCCCAAGACCCGCCCTGCGTACCCGCCGGAGTACCGCGATCAGATCATCGCGCTGGCCCGCTCCGGCCGTAGCCCCGAGGACCTGGCAGCTGAGTTCGAACCCTCGGCCCAGACGATCCGCACCTGGATCAATCAGGCCAAGATCGACTCCGGCCAGGCAGAGGGCACCACCAGCGATGACAAGGCCGAACTGGCCCGCCTTCGCCGAGAGAACGCCCAGCTGCGCGAAGAGCGCGAGATCCTGCGCAAGGCCACGGCTTTCTTCGTCCGGGAGACCAGTCGGTGATGTTCCGGCTGATCGACGAAGAAAAGACACGCCACTCCGTCTCCCTGATGTCCCGGCTGCTCGGCGTATCGCGGCAGGGCTACTACAAACACCACCACCGAATCCAGGACGGCCCCACGGCCAAGGAACGCTCCGACGCTGACCTGTCCGAGCGCATCCAGGGCCACCACGAGCGCTCCCGCGGCACCTACGGCTCCCCCAGGCTCCAGGCCGACCTGGCCGAGCTCGACGGCATCCGCGCTGGACGCAACCGCATCACCCGGCTGATGCGCCGCCAGGGCCTGGTCGGGGTCCACCGCCGCACCGGCCGCAAAAGCCTGACCTCCCAGGACCGGATGGCCACAGCCCCACCGGATCTGGTCGGTCGTGACTTCACCGCCCATGCCCCCAACACCAAGTGGAGCGCGGACATCACCTACGTGCCCACCGACCAGGGGTGGGTGTACCTGGCGGTGGTGATGGACCTGTTCTCGCGCCGCATCGTGGGCTGGGCGATGGCCCCTCACATGCGCGCCGATCTGGTCTGCGACGCGCTGGCCATGGCGGTGACCGCCCGCCGTCCCGGTCCGGGGCTGATCCATCACTCGGACAAGGGATCGCAATACACCAGTCTGGCCTTTGGTCGCCGCTGCGAAGAGGCAGGGATCGCTCCCTCGACGGGGCGGACGGGGTCGTGTTACGACAACGCCGTCACCGAGAGCTTCTTCGCGTCGTTGGAGACCGAGTTGATCGACCGCACCCGTTTCGCCACCAGGGCGGATGCGGAGCGGGAGGTGTTCTCCTATATCGAGGGGTTCTACAACCCCTGGCGGCGGCATTCGGCCAATGGTCAGCTCAGCCCGGCTGAGTATGAACGTCGCCACACCGAAGTTGCTCAAGACAGGCTTGCGGCGCTGTCTCAGGCCGCGTAAAACCCCAGCTCACAGGTGTCTACCGAACTGAAGCAACATCAGGATTCCCTCCGGTCTCCCTCTGGGCCGCATCACCGCGACGGGCCTGTACGGCCAGTACGACCCCGAGGCCGAAAACGGTCTGGAGGTGCTCACCGGGTTCCTGCTGTCCTCTCTCCCCGGCCCGAAGTCATCCGATAACCCGATCGTGGGTGCTCTGTTCGAGCACGGCAAGGTCCGCCCCGACCGCCTACCGGTCCCCCTTGCGCAGGAGGCCTTCAACGACCTGCGAGGCCGGATCATCTCCTACACCCGCCCCGGGATCGGGGGTGAGGCCTGATGTTGCTCACCCACGAGTTCCTCCCCGCGGCCGAGCTCACCGGCTTCGCCCGCGCGGCTCTGGCCGATCTGGACACGAATCAGTTCCGGCTCCGGTCCTTCCTGCCCGACCTGGAGACCGATGACATCTTCTACTCGATCGAGCTGGGGAGCACGGCGGGCCTGACCAAGGCCGGTGAGTACCGGGCCTGGGACACCGAGGCTCCGATCACCTCCCGGGCGGGCCTGCGCAAGGCCATGGGCGAGATCCCGCCGATCAGTCGGAAGATCCCGCTCGCCGAGTATGCGCAGCTCATGCAGCGCCGCCAGGAAGAGCGCGTCACCTCGCTCATCCAGCGCGACACCATCACCCTGGTGCGTGAGACGGCCGCGCGTGTGGAGCTGGCCCGCGCCGATGCCCTGGTGCACGGCAAGGTGCGCCTGCGCGAGCTGGGCGTGGAGGTGGACTTCGGCCGACGCACGGAGATGTCCCCCACCGCCGGTACGCCGTGGGACCAGCCCGGGGCGACGCCGCTCTCGGACCTGATCGCCTGGGCCGAGGACTATGCGCGAATCAACGGGGCAGCGCCCAGTGTCCTGCTCGCCTCCCGTCGCGCCATGGGTCTGTTGCTGCGCAACGAAGAGATCCGTGGGGCGATCTACGGAGGCCAGGTCAACAGCGCGCCGAGCTTCGTCTCGCACTCCCAGCTCGACACCGCGCTGAACGCCTTCGGTCTGCCGAGCCTGTCCACCTACGACGCGCAGATGGAAGTGGACGGCAAGGCCCACCAGGTGCTGCCCGCCAGCCGGGTGCTGATGCTCCCGGACTCTGACCTGGGTCACACCCTGTGGGGCCCGACGCTGGAGGCGATGTCGTCCGACTACGGCATCGAGGACGGTGCTGAGCCGGGGATCGTGGTCGGCACCTACCGGCAGCAGGACCCCCTCAACCTCTGGACCAGGAGCAACGCCGTTAGCCTGCCGATCCTCGGTCGGCCCAACGCCGCGTTCTCCGCGACCGTCCTGGAGTAGCCGTGTGGGCCACAGCCGAAGAGTACGCGCGGCGCACCGGGGTCGGCCTGACGGTGGAGAACCGTGACCAGATCACCGCCCTGTTGGAGGACGCCCAGGCGTTCATCGGAGCGCTTTTGCCGGCCGGGTGCGTGCCCGACGCGGCGGTCGCGCGGGCAGTCCTGATCAAGGTCGCGCGGCGCGCTCACACCAACCCGGGCGGGCTGACGTCCCGCCGTGTGGGTGACGTGCAGGAGAGCTACGACGACCGGGGCGGTCTGTTCGTGTCCGAACACGAGCTGGCTGCCCTGACTGCCCGCTGCCCCACTCGGGGCGCGTACACCGTCCAGGTCTCCGATCCCGGTCTTCGCCGTGTAGGGGGTGCGCATTGACCAGGTACGTGTCCGGCCCAGTGATTTCCGTGCTGGACGGACAGGGGCGGCCGATTCCGGTCGGCCCTGACCATCCGATCCCGATCGGAGCGAGTGGAGGCGGTATGCGGTTCCTAGCCGGTGATGGCGATCCGGACGGCGACGGCGGGATGCCGGGAGACGTCTTCCTCGACACCGGTTCTGGTGCGCTGCACCAGAACCGGAACGGGACGTGGACCGAACTGATGAACCTGCTCGGCCCTCCGGGTGAGCGCGGCCCGGCTGGCCCTCCTGGTCCGGCCGGTCCGACCGGAGACAAGGGCCCGGCAGGACCTCAAGGGGACACCGGTCCACAAGGTCCCCCCGGCGAGACCACACCTGCCGTGGCGGTGGATCCCGCCTCGGAGTCCTTCGCCCAGGACCTCGTCACCGCGCTCGTCGAGGTCGGCCTCATGGAGGAGGCATGACGGTCCTCGGCGGCCACACTGTGACGGTAGTCGGTGAGGCCGAGCGCGACCGGCACGGCGATCCGATCGGGGACGCACCTTCTATCCCTGTCACCGGCTGCCACGTGGAGTACCTCGCAGTCCAGGAGACCGTCGAGACGCCGGAGGGAACCGTCACCGTGTCCGCTCGGGCCTTCCTGCCTCCGGGAACCCGCATCGGCGAAGGGGGTTCCGTGTCCTTCCGAGGCGATGACTACCACGTGGTCGGGCGCCCCCTTCATCGGTCGACGATCCACGGCGAGCCGCACCACATCGAGGTGCGGCTCCGCGACGTGCAGGGGGTGTGATGGCCAAGGTCCGCTACGAAATGGACGAGCACGGCACCGCCCGCCTGTTCAACACCCCGCAGATTCGCAAGCTCCTGCGGCGCCGGGCTGAGACCGGCGCGGATGCCGCACGGACAGCGGCTCCGGAGCAGCGGGACCAGATCACGACTCGCGACGGCGGCACGGGAACCGGTACCTGGTCGGACCGGGCCTCCGCGCACGTGATTGGCCCGGCCCCGCTCCTCTACCCTGCGGTGGACGCGATCGAGGCGGCGGACCGGTGATCTGGCCCGATGCCGAGGAAACCGTGGCGTGGGTGCTCGCCCGACTCACCCCAGGTCGCGACGTGGTGTCGGTGATGAACGGGCTGCCTGCGGACCTTCCCCTGATCCGTGTCACTCGCATCGGTGGCAGCGACGACCTCGTCACCGACACCGCGCGGGTGGAGGTCGTCGTCTACGCCGCGACCCGCGCCGAGGCCCACGCACTAGCCGAACGCGCCCGCTCGCTCCTCCTTCCGGGCAGGCACCAGACCCCGCACGGCGGTATCGACCACGTCTTCACCGAAGTCGGCCCGCACGAGCGCCCCACCGCTGAACCCAGGCGTGTACGCCGCTGGGGTGCGGTGTACCGGGTCTCGGCACGCCGCCGGTAACACCATTCTCACGCAAAGCCCGAGGGGAGTTCCCTGTCGGGCTTTTCTCATTCTCATTGGAGGACCCTTTTGGGGAGTTCCTACGATGAGCTCAAGAGCAAACAGTCTGAGCTTATCCGGAAAATGCTGGATGGCAGTGTTTTCCTGGCGCCGATCAGCGCCCCTCATATCGAAACCCTGACAAGCCCCGAGGATGGTCTCCTTGAGCCTCCTCCTGAGGATTATGGGGATCTCGGTCATCTTTCTGGAGATGGCGCGCAGTTCACGGCGGAGACCGAGACTTCGGATGTCACTTCCTGGGGTTCGGTCGAGCCGACGCGATCGGACATCGTTTCCGATTCCACTCAGCTCCAGGTGACCGCCCAGGAAACCAACCTCAGGACCATCGGTCTCTACACTGGGGTCTCCATGGATGCCATCAGGGCTTCACGGTCTGGTGAAGTCGTCATCGACAAGCCGACGCGCCCCTCCCCCCGCTACTACCGAGCGCTGGTTTTGGGCGTGGACCTGGGTGATGAGGGCGAGATCTATATCGCCCGTCATTTGCCGCGCTGCAAGGTGACCGCTAAGGAACAGCAGTCTTTCCAGAGCGGCGATGATCCATTTTCCTGGCCGGTTACCTTGACGGGTTTCACGGACAGTTCTTTGGGCTTCAGTGAACGCTGGTTCTTCGGCGGCCCCGGATGGGCTGCCTTGCTGGAGAAGATGGGGATTCCCAGGGACGGTGAGTCCCCTTCTCTCTAAGGGTGACGCCTCCCAAAATCCAGCTCCACACATAGAGCTTGGCGCCACCCATGCAAACCATTCGAGTTCTTAGGGAAGTGAATTGCCTACCCAGCAGTGCAGTGCCGCCCTGCGGTACAGCGACGACAGCACCGAGGACGTCACCGAGGACGCCGTCTGGGCCAGCTCTGACGAGGACGTGGCCGAGGTCAACGCCTCGGGTCTGGTCGTCGCGGTCGGAGCGGGCGAGTGCCAGATCACCGCCACCCACTCCGGCCTGAGCGGCAGCGCCGAAGTCACCGTCTCCGAAACCTCCCCGGAGTCCGAGGCGCTGTCGGTGTCCCCGTCCGAGATCGCGCTCACCCTCGGAGGTGAGAACTGATGGCCGAGGAGTTCCAGCCGCTCCGGATGTGGCACCCCCAGCGCGAGGGCCAGACCCGCCTTGCCCGTACTCCCGCCGAGCGTGTCCGCCTTGCCGCCGACGGGTGGCGGCCCCGCGTGCCCGTCTCCCTCACCACCACCTCCCTCACCCCCAACCGGAAGGGCCAGTAGTTGCCGAAGAAGAAGCGCACCGGTAAGCCCGCCCCGCGCACCTATGACCTGCGTTCCTACATCCGTGAGGCCAAGCGCGAACCGTTCCCCCTCCGCCTGGATGACGAGACCGTCCTGAGCATCGAAGCTCCCACCGTCGATCGCATCTTCGACGCGGCCAAGCTCGATACCTCCGATGTGGAGGCAAGCTTGAAGATTCTCGTCGGCGACGAGGTCTTCGAGGAGTTCATCGAGGCCATCGGCGAGGCTCCCTCGGGCGTCCTGAACCCACTCATCAAGGACATTCAGGCCCACTTCAACCTGGGTGATCAGGGGGAATCCGACGCCTCGTAGCGCTTCTGGAGCGCTACCACGAGGCGATTCGGTGCGATCTGGCTGACCACTACGGCGTGGTGCTCGCCGACTTCTACCGCGACCAGATCGGGCCCCTGGAGCTATTGGAGTACATCGACGGACTCCCCGCTCACTCCCGGCTCGCGGCGGAACAGGCCGAGGACGACGACCTCGCCGACCAAGTCGTGGCCCAGGGCGACCTCCCCGCCCAAGCTCCCCCACCCGTCACCGACTTGACCCCGGAGGCGCGACGGCTCGACGCCGTCCTCGATCGCCTCGGTGAAGTACTCGCCGCGATCATCGCAGCCGCGGGACAGACCCCACCGAGGATCCCTCCGGCTCCCCGCCCGAACACCGCGTTCGACCGAGCCCGCAAGCGCGCCTCCGTGCACCGGCACAGCGACCTGCTCGCCCGTATCGCGGAGCGCCGCCGGACCCTGGCCGAGCGCCGCCGCACCAGCGGCCCACCCTCCTGAGAGGCGGTGACCATGGAACAGGTCGGCACCGGGTTCGTACAGGTCGTGCCCAGCTTCTCGGACTTCCACCGCAGTGTTGGCCGCCAGGTGCGCCGTGGGCTGACTGAGGCGGGAACCCAGGGTGGCCGGGATATGGGGCGCGCGGTTTCCCGTGGGTTCTCCGGGGCCCTGGGCGGAGTCGGCACCGCGCTCAACCGCACCGGTCAGCAGATCGCCCGTGCCGCGTCCTCGATCCGTCCGGTCGATCGGGCGGTCCGAGGGCTGTCGGCTGGCCTGCGCGGCACCTACCTGGAGACCACCGGTGCGGCCGGGGCTCTGAACTCCATGGGCCTGGCCGCGCAGGTCGCGGTGACCATGGCCCGCGACGGTTCACGGCTGCTCTCGGCTGGCCTGCACGGGGTCGGGGTCTCGGCGTCGGAGTCCGGCACGCGCATGTACCGGCTGGGCAACACCGCGAGCGGCGTGTTCCAGGGGGCTGCCCGCGGAGCACGGGCCGTCAGCGACGGGGTACGTGGCCTGGGCGCTTCGGTCTCGGGGTGGGTACGCGATGCCCGCTCGGAAGTCACCGGGCTGGGCGGTGCGCTGACCCGGATGGGCGCGGTGGGAGCGGCTGCCATCGCCGCGTTGGGATTCGGTGCTCTGGCGGTTGATGTCGCCCGCGTGGCGAGTTCGGCGCAGACCACCGAGGCGTCCCTGCTCGCGCTCTACGGAGCGGCTGGGGGCGGCGCGAAAGAGGTCAATGACCTCATGGCGGAAATGGATGTGCGGTTCGCGCACCTTGACCTTTCCGTCATGCGCGAGGGCGCGACCTCCCTGGCCTACATGGGTGTCCAGGGTAAGGCCGCTGTTGAAATTCTCGAGAACCTTGAAGCGGCTACCACTGCATCGGGGACTGGCGCCGAAGGAATGTCGCGCGCGTTCGCCGCCATGACGAGCGGCGTGAACGCGGGTGCATTCCAGATGGACACTTTGAATCAAATTTCCGATGCCGGAATTCCGATTTATGATGCCCTTTCTGATGTACTCGGCGTTGACATTCCCGAGGCTCAGAAGATGGCGTCGGACGGTGCGATCGGACTGGAGGAAGTTCTCCAGGCTCTTGACGGTGAGCACGGTACTTGGTTTCCGGCTCTCATTGAGGGTGCGGAGAATGTAGGAAATACTTTCTCGGGTGCCTGGTCGACCATCAAGAACACGGTGGTCAATGGTTTGGCCTCTGAGGTTGTTCCTCTCGTTGACAAACTCACTCCGACTATGCTTGGAGTGGCCAGCGCAATCTCTTCCGGGTTCGATCGCTTGCCCGGCCTTCTCTCTGATATCAAGTCTCACCTTTCCGATGCGGGCATCATTGACGGGTTCCTTGGACTCGTTAGTGGTGCACGTGAGCTCGTTACTGCGCTGGCACCAGCGGCGCTGACTTTTGCCCAGACGTTTCTACCCGCGCTGGCCAGCGTGCTTTTGGTGCTCGACCCTTTGGGCAAGGCACTTCAGATCACAGCCGGATGGATGCGGGAAAACGAAGAGGTCGTCAAGCTTCTCGGCGTTGGTTTAGGTGCGGCGACAGCCGCTATTGTCGCTATCGCTGTGGCCAAGGGCGTTTGGGCTGCTGTCACCTGGGGACTAGCGGCAGCGATCAATGCCACGGGGATTCCGCTGCTCATCATCGGAATTGCCGCACTCATCGCTGGCGTCATCTATGCCTATAAGAATTTTGACGGTTTTCGAGAACGAGTCGATGCCGCCGCAGGAGCGATCAAGGGCGCGGCATCCGCGATCTGGCAGAAGGGGCTCAAACCTGCATTTGATGCGCTAAGACACGGCCTTTCCCTGATCGGGGACGGAGCGACCTGGCTTTGGGAAAACGCCCTGGGCCCCGCACTCGGGGGAATCATGGGTGGCTTCCGTGGAGCTGGCGAGGCCGCACTCTGGTTATGGGAGAAGGGGATCTCCCCAGCCTGGGACGCTATTTCTTTCGGAGCCCGACTGTTGTTCACCGTCATTTCGACGGTGCTCATCACTCCGCTTTACCTCGCTTTCCAGCTTGTCGCCGCAACGGCGACGTGGCTGTGGCAGAACGCCTTCCAGCCCGCGTGGGAGGGCATCGCCGCCGGGGCTACATGGCTGTGGACCTCGGCCCTCCAGCCGACATGGCAGGCCGCACAGGCTGCTCTGTCACTGCTGGGCGCAGCCTTTACCTGGCTGTGGTCAGCGGCAGCCCAGCCAGTCCTGGCGTTCCTGTCCACAGGCGTCCAGGAATGGTGGAAGACCACCCGTGCGGCTTTTTCAGCCGCTGTCTCGTTCATTCGCGGCGTTCTGGCTGCGGTCTTTACGTGGCTGCGTGACAAGGTTGTTCGTCCGGTCTTTTCAGCCCTGTCGAGCACGATTTCTGGCGGGGCTCGCGCGTGGCGTTCTTCGCTTGACGCCATCCGTTCATGGATTCGCGGGACTTTGGGCCCGGTTTTCACATGGCTGCGCGACAGTGTCGTCACACCGGTGATGAATGGAATTCGTTCCGTCATTTCCTCTGTCTGGCAGAACGGAATCCGGCCGAGCTTCGAGGCGTTGCGCAATGGTGTAGACCGAGTCAAGCGATCTTTTGAGCTTGCTCGTGACGGAATCCGGACGGCCTGGAATCAGCTCAGGAGCATTACTCGGAAGCCCGTCGAATTCATTGTAAACAGTGTTTACAACCGTGGTATTCGCCGCGTTTGGAATTCCGTTGCCGACCTCGTCGACATGAAGAACCTGCCCAGCTACTCATTCGATCGCGGCGGCATCATGCCCGGGTACACCCCTGGTCGCGACGTACATCTCTTCGCTTCTCCCACTGGCGGACTCCTGGAGCTCTCCGGCGGCGAGGCGATCATGCGCCCCGAATGGACCCGGGCGGTCGGACCACAGTTCATCGACATGATGAACTCGGCAGCACGCAACGGAGGCATCTCCCGTGTCCGCTCCATGATGGCCGGAGCCCCCCATCAGGCATTCTCCGGCGGTGGCATCTTCAGCGGCATCTCCAGCTTCGCTTCGGGTCTCGCCTCCATTTTCGACGGCGACGGCCTCGCTGGATCAGCCCGCCGGGCACTCGAACCCCTTGTCGGCTCCATGCGAGGCCGCTTCACCCAAGGCCACTGGGCAAAGGCCATGGTCGGCATCCCTCCGGCGATGATCGACAGCCTCGTGGAATGGCTGCGCAGCACCATCGGCCCCAAGATGGGCGGCACTGGAAAGTCCGTCGCGGAAGCAGCCGCGAGCCACATCGGAAAATCCGGAAATCCGAATGATTTCACCAGGGCTTTCAACATGGCCGGACAGCCCTGGTGCGCGATGTTTGTTTCCGAGATCATCAAGCAGGTTCGCGCCCAGGATGCCTACCATAACATCCGGTCGGCGGCCGTTTCCGCATTCGCCGATTCCTCTATGGAGTCGGTGCGCGGCGTGGCCAATGCTCAACCCGGCGACCTGGCGGTTTATCGAGGAAAAGGCCCTGGAAATTGGGGTCATATCAATATTTATGAGGGTGATGGAAAAACGATCGGCGGAAACGAAAGCAATGCCGTCCGCCGGTCTTTCACCTACGCCTCTCGCGCGGACAAGTTCATGCGTCCCAAGCGCATGGCTTCCGGTGGAATCTGGCAGCAGGACCGAGACTTCACCGCCGAAGCGATCACACACCCCCTCACCCGCCTGCTCCGGGCGGGTGAGGACGAGCAGTTGTTCGACTCGGGCGGGTGGCTTCGGCCGGGGATGACTGCGGTCCGCAACGCGACCGGCCAGCCCGAGGCGGTGCTCACGCCTTCGCAATCGGAAGCCCTGGTGCGCATCGCGAAGGGCAGGAGCCAGGCCGGGAGCGGTCACACCTTCCACCTTCACGAAGTCCGCAGCGCTCGGGTCACCGCCCAGGCGACGACCACCGCGCTGCGCGACTACGAGTCCCTTCACCCGGTCCCGTAGGGAGGTCCCGCCTTGCCCATCGTGTACCTCCCGCCGGGGCCGACGACACCGCGCCCACCCGTACCGGCCACCGATGATGCCGGGGCTCCCCCGGTCCTCACATGGACCGGGGCGGGTGGGCAGGTCATCCGCCTCACAGACGACGAGGCTGGGTACTTGCTCCTCCCCGGGGTGCGCGGCCTGGAACTACCCGGCTACCTCCACCATGAACGTGAGTCCGGAGCACTCGACGGCAGCATCATCACCGGAACTCGGGCGCTGCCACGGGAGATCTACCTGCCTGTCTACGTCCATGGACGCAACCGGTCCGAAGCGGTCGCCAGGCGTCGGGCCCTCGCTCTGGCCATGCATCCGGCCAGTCCGGAAGGCGGCCCCGGAGTCCTCGAAGTCGCCGACCGGTCCGGCACGCGCCGGAGCATCCAAGCTCGATATGTCGAGGGTATGGCCGGAGACGAAGGCACCGATCTGGCCGGAGCGTACTGGGCGACCTACGGGGTCCTTCTCACAGCGGAGCAACCGTACTGGGAGTTGGCTCCGGTACGGCGCACATGGCGGATCGACGGCACTCACCACACGTGGCTGCCGCTGCCCCCGCTTCGGGTGCGCGGCAGCCAGGTGATCGGTGACGGCATGAGCATCACGAACCCGGGGTCCGCCAGGGCCTGGCCGGTATGGACCATCACCGGCCCGGTTGCCTCCGGCACCGTGATGCGATCCCGCACGCTCGGCCAGGAGCTGGAGCTCGACTTGGCTCTCGCGGATGGGCAGAGCGTCACCATCGACACTCGGCCACGGCGCAAATCGGTGCGGGACCAGCACGGCCGAAACCAGTTCGGCCGTCTCAAACGCGGCTCTCGGCTGTGGCCCCTGGCTCCGGGGCCGAACACCGTTGATGTGGTCTTGGGCGGGGCTGACGCGGGTGCGTCTTTGGAGCTGGAGTTCGTTCCCTTGGACCTGACCACCATGGAGGCCGATGTCTGACTGGCAGATCTGGGTGCGCGGGCACGGGCGGGAATGGCTCGGCATCGTCGATGACGAACTCGATTTTTCTGCCACCGCACGGCATCTCGCCTTGGGGGCGTGGCAGGTCACCGTCGAAGCTGCTTCCCCGTCTGCCGACCTCCTTCTCGAAGGTGAGGGGCTCGCGCTCATCGACGCTGACGGGCGTGTGCTCCTCAGCGGCCCCAAGCGCCCGATGGAACGCGGGAGGGACCCCGGCTCAGACAACACTCTGACCTTCACCGGGGTGGACGACACAGCCCTGCTCTCCAGGATCGTCTACCCCTCACCAGCCACTGCGATCACCAGCACCGGCACCAAGCACACCGCTCAGTACTGGACTCGTAACGCGCCGGCCGAGACCGTCCTGCGGGACCTGATCTCCGCCAACGCAGGCACCAGCGCGTTGGCCGACCGGCGGGTTCCGGGTCTATACCTTCCTGCTTCCCAGGAACGTGGGGCTGCTCTGTCCTCTCAGCTCAGGCTCGACAACCTCCTTGATGCCGCCTGGGAGATCGCTCGCACGGGCGGGCTGGGCTTCCACGTGGTCCAGGACACCGAAAGCACCGACCTGCATCTGGTGGTGTACGAGCCGCGTGATCGCTCTCGTGAGATTCGGTTCGGGGAACACCTGGGCAATCTCGGCTCCTACGAGTACAGCGCCACGCCGCCTGAAGTCACCGACGTCATTGTCGCGATCGGTGGCGAAGGGGTGGATCGAAGGTTCTACCGCTATCAGCGCCGCGATCCGCTTTGGCCAGGGGTGGTGATCGAGGAGGTGCTGGACGCGCGGGACCTGTCCCAGGAACCCGGCGACGGCGACGAGGAGTGGGTCAACCCCGACGCGGCATCCGAGCAGCGTGCGACGGAACGTCTCGATGATGGCGCCGCGACCGCCTCCGTCACGTTCGAGCCCTTGGAGGTGGACGGCCTGAGGTTCGGTGCCGACTACGCACTCGGCGACATCGTGACCGCGGAACTCGACCTCGGGGACGTCACCGACACCATCCGCGAAGTTCGCTACAGCCGAACCCCGGATGGAGGCGAACTCATCGTGCCTTCGATCGGTGAACCTCCCGACCAGCCCCAGATCTATAGGCGTGTCGCTGCGCTGCGCCGCGACGTGGACCAACTCAAGACAAGGAGGTGACCTGTGGCCGAGGACTCTGGCGTCTTCGTTGATCGACCTCTCGCCTCGGACATCGGGCTGGCTCAGCTACACCGGCGGTGGGGGGTCGATGGCGTCGTCCCTGACGGCCCCGACGCAGCGAACCGTCTCACCATCACTGGCACGGGAACGTCACAGATCAGCCTTTCAGCGGGCTACGCGCTGGTCGGAGGCTGGTTCTACCGCACCGACACCTCCCTCAACCTGCCGGTAACACCGAATACAGGTTCTCAGACGCGTCGTGACCTCGTGGTCGTCCGCGCCGACACCACAGAGGGTCGCTGCTTCCCGCACATTATCGAAGGGACCCCCGGGGGAGCCGTTCCCTCGCCCGTTCGCGACCCCAGCGGTACCTGGGATCTGCCCCTGGCCGTGTGCAGCATCGCTGGGCACTCTGCGGTCGTGGCCTCCTCCGACGTGGACACCACCGTCCGGCAGTTCACCGCCCCTACAGGCGCGGTCCCCTGCACCTCCCGAGGCAGACCGCAGCACCCGCACGAGGGGATGCTCGTATACGAAACCGACACTGGTCGAGTCGCTGTATGGGCCGGGAGCTGGCTGACCGTTTCCGAGACCCGGTATCCCACCGCCTGGCAGGCCCTCGCACTGCGGTCGGGATACTCCCACCCCAGCCATGGGCAGTCCCCGGCTTGGAGATGGGACAGCCCAGGGGTGGTGCGGCTGCGTGGACGTATCGGGCGCACCAACGGCAACGCAATCCCACACCGTGCCTGGGTGGCTCGGCTTCCTGCCGCTGCTCGCCCCTCCGGGCTGCTGTCCGCTGCGGTGACCACCACCTCCCGGCACGGTTCCACCCCTGCCACACGCGGCATGACCTCCCGGCTGGAGATCAGCTCGGCCAGCTCCTCCACTGCTGGCCAACTCGTGCTGTGGACCGACTACAACCCGACCTGGGTCGGCCTGGATGGGGTGAGTTTCCCTGTCTGACCTCATCACCAAGGAACTGGTGCCCGCTCTGGCCGCCGTAGTCGCCGGTATCGCTGCTCTGTGGGCAGGCGGTCGTAGAGTGTTGCGCCGACTGCGCCAACTCGGTCACCTCGTGGACGACCTCGTCGGTGAGCCTCCGCGCCCTGGGCTCGAAGAAGGGCGGCCCGGGCTCATGCAGCGAGTCGCTTCCCTCGAATCCGGCCTTGCGGACGTCAAGCACGAGGTCGAACACAACGACGGCAGCTCCCTCAAGGACTCCGCCAAGCGCACGGAGGAAGCCGTCAAGGGCCTCACCCACCGGGTGAACGGGCTCGCTGGCCAGGTGGACTCTCTCAGCCGCCAGCCTCCCCCTTCCTCCTAGAACTTCTTCCACACGGCCCGCCAACGAGCGGGCCTTCTTCTTGCCCAGAAAGAGGCTCTACTTGATTCTTCGACCCCGCTCCTACTTCGGCTGGGGCCCAAGTGGCGCATCCGGCGCATCTCCCACTCGGGGCTTGGTCATCCACTACAACGGCCCGGCGACTCGCCTGCGCAAGCACGCCGACTGCATCGCGTACTGGAAGCGGGTTCGCCGGGACCACATGAACTCCAACGGCTGGGCGGACCTGGGCTACTCCTGGGGCGCCTGCCGACACGGTGAGGTTTTCACCGGCCGCGGACTCGGCCGCTACCAGGCCGCGCAGGGGACAACGAGCGGCAACTCGCAGTGGTACTCGGTCACGCTGATGCTCGGCGGTGACGAGCAGCCGACCGATGGCCATATCCAGGCCGTGCGTGACCTGCGTACCTACCTCATGGCGCGCGGCGTCGGCAGCGCGATCCGGGGTCACCGGGATTTCGTCTCCACGTCCTGCCCCGGCGACATCCTGTACGAGCTGGTCGCGGATGGCACCTTCGGGGCCAAGGGCAACGGCTCCCCCAGCGCTGGCGGTGGTGGCGGGATGACTTCCGTCCGCTCCGTCCGCTCTCAGCAGACCGCCGTCAACAGTCTCGGCCACAACCCGAAGTTGGACGTGGACGGCTTGTGGGGGCCGCTCACCGAGGGCGGCGTGCGCTGGCTTCAGCGCAAGGTGGGTGTGACCGCCGATGGTCTTTGGGGACCGGCCACGGAGAAGGCCTACCGGGCTGCCGGAGGCAACGCCCCCAGCACCCCCACCGTGAAGGTCCCGCCTTTCCCACTTCCTCGCGGGTCCTACTTCGGTCCCAAGGAAGGCCCTAACCAGTCGGTGAGCGGCTTCTACAGTCACCGCTCCGACCTGCGCCGCTGGCAGAAGCAGATGCTCGTGCGCGGCTGGTCCATCGATGCCGACGGCCTCTACGGGCCGCAGACCGCCCGAGTGGCCCGCCAGTTCCAGGCTGAGAAGGGCCTGTCCGTTGATTCCCTGATCGGCCCGGCGACCTGGGTCGCCGCCTGGACCGCGCCGATCACGTGACCCACCCCGAGGACCACCGCCATCGACCTCGTCCCCTGCTTCTCGCCGCGGCAGCGGGCTTCGCTGCCGGGGTGCTCCTGAGCACCGGGGTGTGGTCCCTCAACGACCTCGCGCTGTGCGCCTGGGGACCCACCCTGATCCTCCCTCTTTCCTGACCTGCCCCGGAAGGGCCACACCCGTGGTTCACCGCTCTGACCGATTCGATCGACCCGAAAGGCATTTCCTCATGGCCACCACTGCGACCAAGACCGACGCCAAGAACCGCAGCGCTCGCACCAGCGCCCAGAACCTGTTCGGCGCAATCCTTTCCGTCGCGCTGGTCGCCGGGGCCGGCGCGGTACTGGACACCGTGACCCCCGGCGACCTCATCGACTGGGCAACCCTCGGCGCTGCGGCGGGCACCGCCGTGATCGGCGCTGTCGCCTCCTACGTGCACCGGCTCGTGGACGGCGACAAGACCTCCATCCGGTAACCGCTCAACCAAGCGAACACGAGGCCCGGCAGACCTTCACGGTCTGCCGGGCCTTTCTGCGAAAGGAGACGAGTGCGGTACTGGTTCGGCGGCCAGCCCTCCGACTATGTGATCGCTCCCGGTGAGCAACTGCCTCTGGGTGACGACACGATCGGCTACCAGCCGCTCCTGGTCCCTGGGATCAGCCTGTGGGTCTACGACTACGACTCCGGTGAACGCCTCATCGACCTCTTGGACGACACCGGTTCCCCCAACACGGAACTGAGGACGTCGGACTATGGCCTGATCCCCAGATTCAGGGGTCCAGATGAGGTGCAACGTGCGCTGATCGGTCCGGCACCTCTGCCCGAGAACGACCAGGGCGAAGAGGAGAACACCCCGGGCCGGTGGGTTGTCACTTCTTCGGATTGGCCGACCATCATCGCCCAGGTCAACCGCCGGGTCACCCGGTTGGAAGACGAAGGAACGGACGGAGGCGACGATGGCGAGATCATCGCCACCGCGCACCCGATGCTCTGGTCCCAGGCCGGAGAACTCCAGGCGCGTGCCAGCCCGCACCGGTACGTCAACCTGGAAGGCCGCACCCAGATCATCACGCGCCTGCGCGCGGAGGCTGGTGTGTCGGAAGGACAGGTCGATGTTCACCTGTTGGCCGTGGATCTGGACACCGGGAGCACCTCGATCATCGCGGCCGTGTCCCTCACCGAGGACTCGCCCGCGAGCATGGTCTCCCCCGAAGTGACCATCAGCGTGGGGACCGGGGTGACAGTGGAGGTCGTCCTCAGCGACGACGCCGTGGCTGAGGACCTGACCGTGCAGGTGATGATCCGCTGATCATCGTCGACAACACCCTCAGTGGCGTTCCGGGGACGCGAGTCAGCAACAGCACCCTCGCGGCCAGTGCGAGCGCGGGCACTGTCACGGTCCGTTCCCCTGGTTCCCGAGCGGTTCACGACGACGCTCACAGCGTGCACGGTGTTGGAGGCATCCGTTTGGGTTCGGGGCATCACCGGGGAGACACCCCCGCGCTCCGGGTCTCTCTCCCCTCCACTCCTTGGGCTGCCCGTTGGTATGTACGTGTTCCCTCGCTCCAAGCCGCAGGGTATGGAACGAGCGAAGTACGTTGGGCGGTGGATTCAGGAGGGCCTGGGCTGGTCTTCCGTGAGTCGTCCGGTGGGCTCGCCCAGGTCCGTGCTCAGCCTCGCGACCTTGCCGCAGGGCTGTTGCCGCATGAGTTCGTGGGGTCGGGTATTCAGCTGGATCAGCTGCTCCGTATCGAAATGCGCCAGGTTTCCACCCATCTCGCGGTCCGAGCGTTCGCGGCGCACTCCGAAGAGGTCCTTAACTACTGGACGTTCCGGAACTTCCGGCTCTCGGGCACCCTGTCACTGGCGGGATACCGGTACAGGGCCCGGCGCACCCTGTACTGGGGTGACCAAGGCAGCGCGGTTCGTGAGCTACAGCACGAGCTCATCGACCTCGGCTACTCCGTCGGTGCGTGGGGAGCCGATGGCGCCTTCGGTAATGCCACCTACGATGCGGTTCGGAAATTCCAGTCCGCCCGCACCCTGTCCCCTGCCGATGGCATCCCGGGGCCTGAGACCAGAGCCGCCATGGACCTCGCTGGAGGTCGAGTTCCACCTCCCATATGGGTTTCCCATCTGGCCTTATCGGATGGACCATGGATCGGTCCTGTGCCACCTCCGCCCGAACCCCCGCCAGCGCCTACCTCTTATCTGACAGCGGGATTTCCCATCTGATTTCATCTTCCAAAGAACCAAGCCCCGCAGCTCTGCTGCGGGGCCTTTTCTCGTATCTCAGGAGTGCGGGGAAGCCCCACCAGATTAGAAGAGCGTGAGCTCGTCAGAATCTGGGTGCGGGTCCGGGTCGAGCGGGATGGCCGCGACTCCGATCAGCTCCCTGAGGCTTCGCACAGGGGGTTCACCAGAGTCGATCAGGGCTGCAAGTAGGAGAGCAGCAGCCACGGCATCCCACAGCGCTCGGTGAGGTCGGCCGCTGGGAACCAACTCATCTACCCGGGAGCGAAGATCGAAGCGGCCCAGGAGAGCCCCGAGGGACTTGGAACCATCCAGGCGCGTCGCGCGCGCTAGCCGCAGGGTGTCGATCAACCCCACCGGACGCAGGTCAGGGTAGTGCAGGTGGATCAGCCGCCAGTCCACAGCGACGTTGTGGCCGACCAGGTACCGACCGGACACGCGCTTGTCGAGTTCGGTCCCCACCAGCTTCGGGTCCGGAGCTTGACGAAGAACGTCGTCGGTCAACCCGGGGCTGATCCAACGCCGCTGAGGAACCGGCCGCCCGGGGTTGACGAGGCTCTCGTAGGCGACGGCCATGTCAGGGGAACCACCGATGATCGGAACCGTTGCGACCTCAAGAATCGCCTCGCGTTCGCGATCCTGCGCTCCGGTGCCTTCCAAGTCCAAGGCGCACAGCGGGGCTCCGGTCCACGGTTGGTCGAGCATGGTGGCTCCCCCGATGGTTCTAATCGTCTTCGTGAAGGGCAGCTGCCTGGAGACGCTCTCGCGCTTCGCTGAGTCGGCGCTGCTCGTCCTCGCTCAGTACGTACCCTGCCAGAGTGCGACCGTGCGCACGGGGAAGGTGGGGGTGGTCGACTTCCCAGATCTGGTAACGCAGAGTGTGCTGGATCGCGTACCGGCGCTGCTCGCCCAGAGCGTGGGTCAGGACATGGCCGTCCTCGACCAGGAATGGGGTGTCGGTGTCATAGTCCAGCTCGGCCAGGACGGACCGGAACTCGTCCTCGGTGGGAGGCCGGTGGTCGTCGGCGCACAGCTTCCGTTGCTTGGCCGGGCAGATGTCGCACAGCGCGGGTACTCCCCAGTGCCCGTTGTAGTCGGGCACGTTGTGGGCGTAGGTGACTCCGCAGGAGGTCTTGCGGAACAGGGGCACGTTGGTGCCGTGCTCACGCCAGGCGTCCACCACCCTTGCGTCCAGGTCCTCGGGCAGGACCTTGCGGCGCTGGAAGTCGTCGCCGTAGGGCACCTCCACGCCGAGTTCGCGTAGGTAGTCGGCGTTGTCCTCCTTGTGGTAGTAGCCGGTGAAGACCAGCGCGTCCACCTGGGCGCGGTCGGCGACGTCGAGCACGTGGGTGAAGGTTTCCGGGGAGTCGTTCCAGCCCGGCACGATCGGCCGCCAGTACAGGATCACCCCGGTCCGCTTGCGGTGCGCGGCGGCAGTCTCGATCGACTTCACCGTGGTTCGGGACTTGGCGATCGGCTCCACACGGGCGTCGGCGATCCCCGAGTAGGTGAACAGCAGCGTCACCCGCACGTGTTCGAGGGCCTCGAAGCGTTCCATGTCGCTCTGGCTGACGTGGAAGCGGGTGATGATCAGGACCAGGTTGGTGTGGCCGCGCCGGTCCAGCTCCTCCAGGACGGCGAAGGTGTGTGGCTTCACGCCCGGGAGCATGGGGTCGGTGGCCTTGTTGAACAGCTGAATCGGTGTCGAGTGCGGCCGGAATGCCTCGTGCCCGACGAGCATCTCCACTGCCTCCCCGGTGCTGACGAGGAGCTGGGGGATCTTCTGCTCGAAGTTGCCCCAGAAGTGGCGCACGCAGTACCCGCAGTCGAGCGGGCAGCCGATGATGTGGTTCAGCGACAGCCCGGACTTACGGTTGGTGATGATCTGCGCCATGTACGGGTCGAGGCCGGCCTGCTGCTCGTCCGGCATCACGCGCAGGTGGTTCGGGCCGACAGGGATCGTCGTTCCGTTGGTCAGGTGGGTAACCGTCACGGTGAGAACTCCTCTGTTCGGGGGGTGAGAAGGTGCGCGAACGCGGGGCCGAACCACACGTTGAACTCTCGCTCGGCGCCTGCGCCGTCGTCGCTGGTGTGGATCAGGTTGTCGATGAACCGCCCCTCGGCGCGGGCTCGTTCAGTCGAGTCATCGCCGTAGTAGCCGCGGATGGTGTCCGGTGTGGCTCGGGCAGGGTCGTAGTGGCCGAGCAGGCCGCGCACCCGCTCAGGGGTGCCCTCGGAGTCTCCGTGGAACAAGGCGACCGTGATGGTCTGGCCGACCCAGTTGCGGCGCAGCTCGGCGGCCACGTCGAAGGGGAACCGGTCGTTGAGCGCGAGCATGTCGGCGTAGTGGGTAAAGATGTGCCGCTCGGTGACAAACACCGTGCGGCGCTCGACCAGGCGGACCTCGGCGCCGATCCAACCCAAGATCGGTTCGACCAGCCCGCGGCGAGTCGCGTCGGGTTTGCAGGTGGCCACCGTCCAACGGCCCCACCCACCTGCCGGGCTCACGTGTTCTCCTCGAACTGGGGCATCCGGTTCTTCCATCGGTGCCGCACCAGCCACTGGTATCCGGGGTCGAGCAGGTCCAGGAGTTCGGCGCTCACCGACTGGTCGGTGTGCTTGATCTGCCGGTAGGCCTCGAACAACAACAGGACCTGCTGCCAGTACTCGGGCAGACCGGTCTCCGAAACAGACTTGGGGGTGTGCTGGACCTCGTTGGTACGCAGCAACTCCTCGTGCTCCAGCACGGTGCCCAGCGCCGAGGCAACGTCTCCGGCAGGCATCTCCGGCGGGGTGAACGTCGGCCGGACATACCCGTCCTGGTTGCCCTCGTTCAGCAGCCGCCGCACGTTCTTGGCATCCCGGTGGTTGACGTGCATGGACGCCACGTGGTGGGTGTAGTGCCCCAGCTCGACACCGAGCTGGCAGGCGGCCAGCTCCTGGAGGAAGGTGAACGCGAAAACGTCGCTCACCATGCCCATGTAGGCGTCGTTGCCGCGCATGTAGCAGGTCAGGTGCAACCGGCCGCCTCGGAGAAGGAACTGCGCGGCGACGGTGCACGACACGTCGGGGTTGTCGGTGATCGCGAGTTCCTCGGGCCGGTAGATGCCCAGGACCGCGCGTTTGGTGTCGGGGTCGGCGCGCAACAGGTCGAGCACCCGGTCCCACTGCCTCACGCCTTGCCTGTCCGGGGCGAACAGCTTGGTTCCGTAGGCGGTGCCGGTCAGGGACTTGCCGTTGGCGGAGTAGTGGCCCATGCCGGGCGCGTAGTAGCCGATCATGTCGAGGTCATCGCGTCCGGCCGCGTACCACAGGGTCTCGGCGAGGTTGTAGACGATGTTCACCGGCCGCCGTTTGAGGAAGGGGAGCCGGTCGCGGGGGTCGGTGATCCGGAAGGAGACGTTGGTCAGCTCGGCCGAGTCGTTGCCTCGGGAGGAGGTGTCGTACTCGGCGCTGGTGGTGACGGTGTGGAGGACCTCCAGGTAGGTGTCGTGAAACGAACGGGTGGCCCACGGTGTGAGAGTGGGGGGCACTCTGCCTCCTTGCTGGTTGGCGTGTTCGGATAGGAAGAGGCCTTCAGGCGTGCACGCGGGTGGTCAGCGAGTGGTCGCCGCGTTCGGGCGCCACCTCCCGAATCAGGTCGAGGTCAGCCGGAAGCATCGGGACCGCCGCCAGCCAGACGGGCCCGCACTTTCACGGCCTCGACCGAACCCAGCCGGGTGTACAACTCCAAGGCCCGGGACAACAGCCCGCGCTCGTCCCGGGGGCGGCCCTGGAGGTGGGCGACATCGGCGAGCAGCACCAGCGCTCCGGCTTCCTCGGCGACCGCGCCGATCCGCGCTGAAATCTGGTGGGCCTGTACCGCTGCTTCCCCGGCCCGGCCCGGATCACCGGCGGCCAGATGGGTGGTGGCCACCCCTGCCAGGGTGCGGGCCCGCATGTACGGCTCCTCGGCTTCGGTGAAGAACCCCAGGGCTTCGGTGAGATGGCCCAGAGCGTCCTCGTGCTCTCCCAGATCGCGGGCCGCTTCCCCCAGGCGGCGGGTCAGCAGGGCCTTCCCGCGCGGCCGGTTGAGGAGTTCGTGGATTTCGTAGGCGTGAGCGAAGAGCGCCTGCGCCCTGCCGGGCCGGTTTCGGGCCAGTTCGCACACCCCCGCAGCTTCCAGGGCCGCTGCTTGGCCCAGGCGGTGTCGGGCCCTCTCCCACAAACCGAGCGACGTGGTGTGCAGTTCGAGGGCACGATCGGCGTCCCCACGGGTCAGGCGCAGGGCCCCGAGCCCGCCGAGCACCAGCGCCTGAGCGGCGTTGTTGTCGATCGCTTCGGCCGAGGCCAACCCCAGGGTGTGGGTGTCCTCCCAGATCTGGAAGTGCTTGCGCAGCATGAACAGGTTTCGTAGCGCTTCGCAGAACTGCCAGACCAGGGCGTGACGCCCGGTGTCGTGGGCCACCCGCACGCACGCCCGCAGATTCCCCAGCTCGTCCTCCAACCACTCCAGGGCTAGGGCCCGGGAGGCGAACTCCTTGCTCGGAGTGCGGTCGAAGACGGGGGCCAGGTGCCACTTGCCGGGGTTGAGAACCCGGTCAGCGCTGGCCGCCGCGCCCAGGTAGTACTCCAGGGCGCGGGTCAACGCCTGATCCCGGTCGGCGGTGGGCTGGGCGCGTTGGCGTCGGATGTCCGACCGGGACGTGTCGGCGTGGGCGTACCGGCCCGGGGTGGGGCAGGTCAGGAGCCGGGCATCGACCAGCTCGCGCAGCATCCCCTCCACCTCCGAGGAAGGTAGGTCCGCGGTGGCCGCCGCCGCCTCAGCCGTCCAGGTAGGGCCCGGGATGAGCCGGACAGCACGGTGGAAGGTCTGTGCTTCGCGGGACAGATCCGATGAAGTCATGAGGCTGCTCCTTGATCCGATGAGGTGCGGGGGTGGTGGATCTCGATGTGGTCGGCGCCCTCCCAGCTCAGTGACACCAAAGGCGTGCGGGCGGTGACGACCACCAGGAACGGGCCCCGGCCCGGGAGCAGCGCGTGCACCTGCGCGGCGGACAAGGCGTCATCGACCAGCACCGCGACCTCACGCCCGTAGGTGTAGGACCGCCAGGCAGCAGACCGGGCGGCGAACCCGGCGGGGATGGCGTCCGCGCCGACGTGGATCGCCCGCAGGAAACAGTCCAGGGCCTCGTTCGGGTCGGCCGGTCCGTTCGGGTTCGAGCCTTGGAGGTCGGCGAACAAGACACCATCGGTGAATCGGTCGAGGTGTAGGTGGAGTAGGTGCGCGGCGATGCGGGTTTTCCCGGCGCCGGAGGGACCGTGCAGGACGATGATCTGCCCCCGGTCGACGTCGGCTTCCCGGAGGATGGCGCGCAGGTGCTCCAGCTCAGGGCGGGTATGAGGCGCGGGCAGCTCCGGCAATTGGATCGGGCGCGGGCGCACGTAGGTGTTGACCACGGTGATGTCCCCAGCCTCGTGTGCTTGGAGAACCTTGCCGCCGTTGACGTTCCCGACCTGCGCAGTAAAGGGAGTGGCAGGAATAGCCGCCGCAGGAGAATGGGTGGGGTTCGGGGGCTGGTTCACGCCGCCCCCTGGCGGTGCCACTGGGCGAAGGAGTTCACCGTGACCGAGTGCTGCCGGTCGGCCCACCCCAGGAACGTGCCGGTCGAGGCCACCAGCTCGGGGGTGGTGATCCGCAAAGCCCCGGCCCGTGACCCGACCCGGGTGTAGCGGCGCACGTACACCGCCTCGGGGGTCACTTCGAGTTCAGGCAGCATCCTCTGGTGTTCCAGGTGCCCGATCTTCCAGGCAGGCAGCACATGCACCGAACCCCCGGCAGCGGCTACGTTCCGGTAGCGGGTCAGACAGTACTGCCCGTACATGCCGGACGGTTGCGCGGACACCCACAAGGTGCGGCGCACGAGCCCGCGGGCCCGGTGTTCCTTGAGCTGGCGGGCCCACTCGGCGCGCTTCTCGTACAAGTCGGTTTGGGCCTGGACGGTGTCGCCCCGGTACCAGTGCTGCCAACTCGACCAGTCCGGAGGTGCGTGATCGCGGCGGGCCAGCGTCCACCAGGTTCCGGAGCGGGCCCGGCCGAGCTCGCGGGCCAGTTCGTCCTCGGTGACCTGTTCACCTGTGGTTGTGGCCAGCACATCGAACAGGGTGACGTTGGGGTCCTGCTCACGGCAGTACGCGAGGACCGATTCAGTTTGGTAGGAGAACGACCGTGCCCCCGTCTTGCGGGCGATGAACCTGCCCTCTTCGGTCAGCCGGGACAGCGTCGCCTTGGCGTGCCCAGTCAGGGTTCGGGTGTCAGCCGCGTCCAGATATCGGGCGGGGTCAGTGAGGATGCGGGTGCGCTGCTCATAGATGTAGGTCGCGGGGGGCATGGAGCGAAGAAACCTTTCCAGGTCGGGGGAGGTCAGGTCAGGGAGGAAACCCAGGCGCCGGTCAGGGTGACCACGGCGATAGCGGCGACATGGCCGACGAGGATGGGGGTCAGGCGGCGAAACCCCACGTACAGGGCTGCGATGAGCAGACCACTCACCCCGGCGGCCACGATCGCGGGCCAGTGGGGTTCAGCGATCACGATCCGGCCACCCATGGAGATCAGCACGAAGGTCTGTGTGCTCATCCGGGTGATGCTCAACAGCGCGGCGAGGGCCCCCAACAGGACGAGTTCGCTGATGACGGCTGTGGCGGTCTGGGTGAACAGCACCACCGGCAACCACCCACCGGCCGCAGGGCCGGGGCCTGTCAGCCAGATGAAGGCGTAGAGGATCAGGTAGACGGCCAGGGCCAGGCCGCCGAGGATGGCCGCGTCCAGGGCGTGCTCGGTACGGACCAGATGGCGGGGCGAGCGGGCCCAGCGGGGGACGATGCCGTACCCGTCGCGGACCCCAACACCGGTGCGGCGGGCCACCCACCAGGACAGCAACGCCAAGGCCAGGACGATGGTGGCCCACGGCCCGACCCAGAGCAGGGCGGCCGTCCAGGTGGTGGAGTGGGCGAGCACGGTGGGGGTGGCCAGGGTCAGGGCGAATAGGGCCATGACCATGCCCGCGAACACCGCGAACACCGGAAAGGGATCGAGCTCGCGGGGCTGCGGGGTGTGTGTGGTGGAGAGCATCCGGGGCTTTCTACGTGTTGGGGCCCGGGGCCTGCTGAGCCGGGCAGGCCCCGGGCGTGGTGGGCCGCTGGAAACCCCACCTCGTTCAGCGGACGGGTGCAGGGTGCGTCGGCGGCCCACCGGTTCAGGGGGTGACGGTGGTGTGCCGGTCCAGGTACTGCTCGACCTCGGCCAGGGAGTAGAGGATCTGGGCCGTGCCGTTGAGCGGGAGCAGCATGTAGATCGCACCCCACAGGCGGGCTTCTCGGGTCAGGACGAACCCGCTACCGCTGGTTGCGGCCTTCCATCGCAGGTCCACGAAGCGTTGTCGTCGCCTGGTGATTTGGGGGCGCAGGTCAATGCGGCGGCTCATCGGCGCTTTGGCCGGCCGATGAGGTGGTCCACGAGCCCGAGGTCTTGGGCGTGCACCGGGCGGGAGGCGTCCCCGAGGAAGGCCAGAGGGCGCAAACTGTTCCCCGAGGGCGGCATGATCCATTCATCAGGGGTGCGGGCGGGGTACTCGGCCAGCCACCACAGCTCGTCAGTGCGGTGTTGGTGTAGGCGCAACGCCACCGCGTGGATCGGAGTGTGACCGACGGGATAGCCGTTTTCCCAGTGGCGGTCCTGGTAGAGGCGGGCATCGATGGACCACTCGCCCAGATCGACGTGGGGTGTGTAGCCGACATCGAGCAGGGTGCTTTCCATCGCTGCCATCACTGCGTGGGTTCGGGGTGTAGGCCGGGGCATGGCCTGGGCCAGAGGCACCATTGAGAAGGCCAGAGCGCTCACCGGGCCACCTCGGCGTAGACGCCGGTGCCGATCTTCAGGGAGCCCCAGCACAGGGCGAGCGCGTCCACCAGGGGCAAACCCCGGCCGTGCTTCGCTTCGGGGGAGGGGGTTCGGAGGGTGAGGGTTCGGCCTTGCTTCGGTCCGGCGTCGCGGACGGTGATGCGGACCCGATCCCCGAGAACGGCCAGGCGGACGGTGAACTGTTCACCGGGGTGGCCGCTGCGCGTGTGGGTGATGGCGTTGGTGACCAGCTCCGAGACCACGAGGGTGAGCTGGTCTGGTTCAGCGACTCCCCACTTAGCGAGGGTGCTCTTGACCCAGGTGCGGGCTTCTCCCACGTGCTTCGGTGTGCCGGGGAAAGTGTGGCGGGCTTTCCAATCGGACCTGGTGTGGGCGGGTTTGGGGGCGATACACTTCAATTCGTCTTCACCTCGGCCGTGACGGGGTGGGGCCATGCCCCGGGCGACCGCTCTCTCAGTTTCGGTCACCGGGGCTTTTCTGTTTCGTGCTGTGACCCCTTCACCACAGACCTTGCCAAGGCTGAGACCGTGCGGTCTATGATTACCACTCAAAACGGTAAAGGTTCTATGGCCTGCGGTAAGTCCAGGTAATCAGGTGATGACATGCAGAACTCTGGTGGTAACGAAGAAGCCGCGAGGAAGCGATTCGGCGCCCTTCTCCGGAAATACCGAGGTCAGGCGGGTCTCTCACAGCAAGAGCTAGCGTCTGCGGCAATCGTGTCGCAGAGCACCATCAGCGATTTGGAGCGAGGGAAAAAAGGGACAAAACGGGAGCCAGTGCTCCGCATTGACACTGCGGTTAACGCACGTGGGGTCATCGTGGACGCATGGGACGCGGTCTTCAGTGGCGAAGGCATGACTGCGTACTTCCGGGAAGTCGCTGAGTCTGAGCAAACAGCAACGAAAATCCGTGAGTACTCACATGGGCTAGTACCTGGGCTTTACCACAGGGCCCCGGAGTTCTCGCGGTTTGTCGGGGAAGTAACGAACGCCGGATCTACACCGCCTGTGAGGACATAACCGGGTTCTGACATGCAAAAACGGGCACGGGCCTGAAGGATCATGGAGTTGTCGAGACACCACTATCCGCAAGGCTCCGCACCCGCTGTGTCATCATCTCGCTCCCAAGGCGTTCTCACAACCGATCCCGCCGAACCGCTCACCCCGGACCTGATGGACCACCTGGCCACCATCGACGACCCCCGCCACCCACGCGGCCGCCGCTACCCCCTGACCGCCTTGCTCGCCCTGAGCGTGTGCGCTCTGACCACCACCGGCCACAACACCACCACAGCCATCACCGAATGGGCTCACAACGCACCCCCACCCATCCTCCTGCGCCTGGGGCTTCCCGTCTGCCCTTTCACAGGGCGGATTCACATCCCCGACGAGCGCACCCTGCGCGAGGTGCTCGCCCGCCTGGACCCCGCCCAACTCGCCCGGGCCGGCCTGGCCACCCTGGACACCCGCACCGGCCCACCACCCACACCCCACAGTGCGGCCCGCACCCCCGGCGGGGCACCCGAACGCGAACACCGCCGGTCCCACCGCACCCGCCAATGCCAGATGCCACCCCCACGGCTACGCCACACCGCCTACGCCGTGGACGGCAAGACCCAGCGCGGCGCCCGACCGCGCAAGGGCCGCGCTTCGATCTCGATGTCCTTGCACGCCGCCCGCCACCACGACGCCGCCGTGGCCGCCTGCACCCAGCTGGGCAACAAGAAGGGTGAGACCAGCGCCTTCACCGCCCTGCTCGACCAACTCCACGACACCGAGCTCCTGGGCGCGATCATCACCGCCGATGCCCTGCACACCGTGGCCGACCACGCCACCTACCTCCTTGAGCGCGGCGCCCACTACCTGATCTATGTCAAGGGCAACCGGCCCAGGCTGCACTCCCAGCTGTCCACTCTGCCCTGGTCACAGATACCGGTGGCCCACAGTCAGGGCCCCACCCACGCCCACGGACGCGAAGAACACCGGTCGGTGAAGGTCACCGCCGTGACGGGCCTGGCCTTTCCCGGGGCCCGACAGGTGGTGCGCATCGAGCGCCACCGCCGCGAGCACGGCAAGGCCCAGGGCAGCCGCGAGGTGGTCTTCGCCGTCACCGACCTGGACGCCCACCAGGTCTCGCCCGCGGAACTGGCGGCCCACGCTCGCGGTCATTGGACGGTGGAGAACCGGGTGCACTACGTGCGGGACGTGACCTTCAACGAAGACGCCCGGCGCACCCGCACCGGGGCGGCCCCGGTCGTGTTGGGTTGCTTGACCGACATCGTCCGCCAGGCGCTGAGCGCCGCGGGGTGGAAGAACACACAGTCCGGGCGCAGAGCCCACACAGGCAAGGACAAAGTCCTCGACCTACACGGCATCAGACGAACTCGGCCTGTATGGATCTAAACCGCGAGAACTCCGGGGCCCTGGGCTTTACCAGGTGGAGGAGTACGTGCGAGCCATCAGCGAGTTGTCGAACCCGGAGGCTACTACCGAGGTAATCGACCAGATCATCAACACGAGGAAGAACCGACAAAAGCTCATCGACCGCGTCCATCCACCTACCATCACGGTCCTGTTGGACGAGGTCGTGCTGCTGCGGCGGTTCGAGGACCCGAAGGTGATGCAGGCCCAGATCGACCACCTGATCAACCTGTCCTACCGCCCACGTATCAAGATCCAGATCGTTCCCATCGCCACTGAGGGACATGCGGGTCTGGGCGGGTCGTTTACGCTGATGGAAGTACCTGATTCCGGCACGTTCGTCTATATCGAGAGTCAAGAGACGGGTGTGTCACTCAAGCAACCCGAGGCTGTGGCAAGCTACGACCGGATATTCGCGGAGCTGAGGAGCTCTGCTCTACCGGCACCCGCGTCCAGGGCCCGTATGGAAGAGATTCGAGGCAGCATCACATGATGACCGATCAGTGGAACAAGTCGTCGTACAGCAACGGCAACGGCGGCCACTGCGTGGAGGCTTGCGCCACCGAGCAGGGTGCCGCTGTGCGAGACACGCAGAACCGCCACCTGGGCCACCTGGAAGCGTCCTCTCCTGAGTGGAAGGCGTTCGTCGAGGCTGTCCGCCGATAGAGCACCCAAAACCGGCCCCCGCCAGGTGAGTTGGCGGGGGCCGGTGCATGTGCACTCGGCAAGGCTACCCCGCTCAGACGACGACACAAGGAGGCTCATGGTGGCCAACACCAGCCAAAAACTCCCGCCCGAGGCCATGGGAAATGAGAAGTGGCACGACACCACGCACGCGGTGTGGATGCGCTCCTCCTTGTCCAACCCGGACTCCGAGGCGATCGTCGAGGTCGCCGAGTTCGACGACGGGTTCCGTGCGGTGCGTGACGGCAGGTCCCCGGAGAAGGGCACGCTCTTCTTCACCCCCGAGGAGTGGGAGGCTTTCGTCCTGGGCGCCCGCGACGGCGAGTTCGACATCCCGGAGGAGTACCTCACCGAGGAGGAGATCAAGATCCAGCGGGGCGAGACCGAGGTCGAGGCGACCTGGGTACCCTCCCCGCTGAACACCCCGGAGATCCTGGAGGCATACGAAGCCCGCCGGTCTGGTCAGGCCTGACCTTCTAGGGCAGTGCAGGCGGCTCCCTTAGGCCCAGGTGCGATTCTCGTTCACCGCTTCCTTGTCGCGCAGCGCCTGGCTGAGGTCGATGCCGCTTCGGTTCGCGATCGCGGCGAGGTAGATCAGTACGTCGGCCAGTTCCTCACCCAGACCACCGACCGTGCTGGTGGGGTCCACACTGAGCGCGGCCTGTTTGCGCACGGCCTTGCAGACCTCTCCGATCTCCTCCGCCAACTTCAGGGTCTGCTCAAGCAAGGTGCTGTCGGAGAACCCCCTCTCGACCTCCATTTCCGCCACGTAATCCTGGATTTCGGTCAGGGTCAGCGGGCGCTCTGGTAGCGGCTTCATAGACGTCCCTTCTCAGAGTGGGAGAGCACGGAGGCTAGCAGCGAGGCCACAGACGCAGGAGGGGAACAGATCAGGTCAAGCTGGCAGTTGCGCCAGCACTGACCGGGCCCCTCGTGAGCCTCTCAGGCAGCCACGGGCAGTGGGCTCGGGTCCCATCGCGGGATGCGTCGGATGATGGTGTGTTCGGGGCCGAACAAGGCCAGCAGCGGCTCTATCGCTGTTTCGGGTGCGGTGTCGGCACGGCAGGAGACAAGGTCGATCTGGACCACGTGATGTTCGGGCCACGTGGACACGACCAAGTGGGATTCGGCCAGCGCCATCATGTAGGTGATGCCGTGGTCGGGGTACTGGGCGGGGGCGTCAAGCAGTACCCGCACTCCGAGTCGTTTTGCCGTGGCGTGCATGGCCTCTCCGATCTCCTGGGGAGAGGGGGCGGGTGTGGTGCAGTGGCTCAGGTCGATAGCCAGGCAGATCATGCAGCTTCTCCGATCGGGGCACCCGGAATGAGGGCGGCGAGGTAGTCGACGGTGTAGGAGCGGTGAAGCCTCCGCGTGTCGGCCGCCCAGCGGGTGGCTTCCTGCCACAGCGCTTCGAGTGCGTCCTCACCATAGGTGTCCAGCAGCAGATCCAGGTCGAGGAAGGCCGGGGGCAGGTCGGCGTACTCGCGCCCGTACTTCACGTACAGGCTCTTGGAGAGCTTGCCGCCGGTGCGGTCGAGCACCATGGGGGTGAACACGCTGACCGGCCACTGGTCGACGGGCACGCCGAGCAGGGCCAGGGCGGGTGCGATGACGTGAGCGAACCAGGCCCCGCCCCAGTCGGGACCGTCGATGGACACCGAGCACGCGTTGTAGAGGTCGCGTTCAGCGGCCAGCAGCGCGACCTTCTGCACGGACCTCACTGGGGTGTTGGCGTCGCACCAGCCGCTGGTACTGGTGAGATGGATGGTTTCCCGGTAGGGGCCGTGGTGGGGGCAGGCGGAGTCGAGCAGGACCGCACCATCAGTCGCGGTGATCGTGAGGTCGTGGGCGTCTTTGTCCATCAACCGACACTGGGGGCAGCGGGGCCGGATGCGGATGCGCCCGTCCGTAGGGGCGAGTACGGGCGCGAACTCGCCCTGGCGAGAGGCGATGGTGTGCAAGCACGCGCGGACCGGAGCGAGTTCCTGGTAGGTGGCGTAGGGACGTTCCTGCCAGGCGATGGCGCTGCGGGCCGAGGCCCAGGCCAGCAGCCGACGGAACCCGGACGCCCTCTCGACTCCGTCGAGGGCACCGTTGTCGATGAGGTCTCCGACGGTACGGGTGTAATGGCGGCCGTCGATGGTGACGTGCTCGGCTGGGGCGTTCTCCAAGCTGTCGAAGACGATCGTGGCGGGCAGACCGAGCTCATCAGCCATGCGAGCGGTCAGGGCGAAGACCGCCATGATCGTGGTGACCGTGCCCAGGTGGGGGTGGCCGTTGAGCTGGGCGGCGGTGGTCACCCTCAGCCGGGCGCGGCCACGGGCGGCGGCACGGACCAGGTCGGTGTTGGTGCCGGTCAGGTGCGCGATACCGGTGGGGGCGAAGTACAGGCCGGGGTTCGGATCGGTGAGCTGGTTCATCGTGGCATCCTCCGGGCGAGGTAGGTCCAGACGAGAGGGAACTGCGGGTCGGTGCTCGGAATCCTGTCGAGGTGAAGCAGGTGCAGGCCCGCACGGCGAGCGGCGTGCCGGTAGGTCTGGTGGGTGAGGTGGACCCGTCCGGTGGAGTCAGCGGCGACCCAGTTAGCACCGACTGCCCACCCGTTCTCGGGCAGGTGGGCGTGCAGGCGAACGAAGGTGTCGGTGAAGTGAAGGGGGTCGCGGCACAGACCCAGGAGCCCGAACTGGGTGAGCAGATCTGCACGAAGCGCCCAAGTCGGGAGCCGACCGGGGGACAGACAGTCGGCGACCAGGGTGGCGGTCAGGGATCGGCACCGGTCGGTGAAGTGCTCGGGGCCGCGGCCGCACAAGGCCAGCGCTACCTGGTGGACCCCCCGAGGGCGGCTGGTGCGGGCGAATACCGCCAGGGTGGCGAGCCGGTCGGGGTCGGTGTCGACGGCGGTCAGGTCGCGGGTGTCCAGGGCGGTGGCCCACAGCAGGCTCTCCGATCCGGCCCCCAGGTCCGTCCAGGTGGGTACGGGCGGTACCTGGCTCAGCAAGTCAAGGATGTGCTCGGTGGCCTGCCCGAAGCGGAAGGTGTTGCCGTAGTAGGTGTCCCAGTAGGGAACGGCGTCCAACACCGTGCGCGGAGCACTCATCAGCTATCTCCAGCGGTAGCGAGAACCTCGCGGAATCCAGCGCCGTCGTGGGTGTGGGTGGTGACCCACCCGGTGTGGGCGAGGGCCGTCTCGACCTCCCCGGAGGCGGGCAGGGCGAGGTGTACATGGGAAGTGCGCTCCTCGTGGCCCGAGACGGTGTAGGTGAATTCGATGCGGGCCTGGCGCCGGTCGGCGGTGTGGTGCTGCGAGTGGCGGCGGGTCACCTGCTGGTTGCCGGGGGCGGTGAAGGTGTGGTCCAGGATCGTGCGACCATCCGGCAAAGCAGGGTCGTAGAATCCGCTCCCCGGCCCTGCGCTGGCCGCCACGTACTGCAGAAGCAGGCGGGTGCCGGGCTTCACGGCCTCGCGCAGGCGAGCCAGGACATCGGGCAACGGTGTCTGCGCGGCGAGCTGGTTGAGCGCCGCGTTAGGCACCACCACCAGTTCCTCCCCGACCAGTTCGGGAAGGTGTTCCAAGTAATGGCACCCGATCGCGAGCTCGGCCACGCCGGCCTCGCGGGCGTGGTGAGTGGCAGCGGTGAGCATGGGCCAGCTCGCGTCGATCAGGTGGAGACGCACCCCGGCGTGGGCGTAGTGAGTGAGAAAGTAGCCCGGCCCGGCCGGGAACTCCACCACTGCGGTGATGTCGGCCAGAGCCCGGGGGAGCAAGTGAGGTGTGGTGGGGCAGGATTCGGCACGAGCCCAGGCAGCCCGGTCACGGTAGGAACTCACCACCTTGTCGGCCGGGGCGCTCACGCCGCCAGCCCGGTGGTGTACAGGTCGGCGTGCTCGCGCACCACCGGGTGCACCAGCGCTCCCTGGCGGGCGATCATCGCGCTCGCCACCGCCGGGTCGTCGGCACCTGCCAGGACGTAGCGGGCCAGCCGGGCAAGGTAGGGAGCTGCGGCGTGGGCGTAGGCGTGCGAAGCGGTGTGCGGAACGAGCTGGGGCAGGGCGTCGTGCTTGAGGTGCAGTACTCCGTCCACCAGCCGGGGCGGCTCCCCCGCCTCTTGGGCGGGTCCGGCTGTGGGTAGGTAGCCGGTCCCGTACCCGCAGGTGGCGTCCACGATCACCGAGCCGGGGCGCATAGTGGCCAGGTGGGCGCGGGTGATCATGGCGGGGGTGGTGTGGGTGGAGATGAGGATGGCACCGATGACCAAGTCCGTGGTCCTCAGCAACTCGGCGAGCCGGTCGGGGCTGTTGACCTCCACGGCTACCCCGGCGGGGGCACGGTGGGCGTAGGCGGTGGCGCTGTGGGCGGTGCTGGTCAGGACGGTGACGTGGGCGCCCAGGGATGCGGCGGTGGTGGCGGCGGAGGAGCCGACGTTGCCGCTGCCGATGATCACCACACGGGCCGGTTCCGCGCCCGGCATCGCGCCCAGCAGGATGCCGCGTCCGAGCGGATGCTGGAGGGTGTGGGCTCCGGCCAGGACGGCCTGGGTCCCGGCGATCTGCCCGCCCGCGACAGCCAGGGGGTGGCGCTCGTGCTCGCGGAGGAACTCGTAGCTGAACGCGGTGACTCCTTGGCGGGTCAGGGCGGCGAGCATGGTCGGGTCGCCCTCGGCGTGGAAGATCGCACCGATGGCCTGGCCGGGTGCGAGGCGGTCCAGGTCGGCAGGTGGGCCGGGCTTGTAACGCAGGATCAGCGAGGCGGCCCACACCTGCTCGGCCGGGCGGAACTCCACCTGAGGCAGCGCGGTGTCGTCCTGGCCGATCCCGGTGCCGAGGCCCGGTTCAGCGAGGACGCGGAACCCAGCGGCGGTGAGGGTACGGGCCAGATGGGGTGTGAGCAGGGTGCGGCGTTCGTGGGCGCTCGACTCTGTGGGGAATCCGATGGTGGGCGGGGGGTGGTGCACGGTGGCCTCCAACCGGTGTCAGCGGTGGTTCCAGCCTCACCCGTGACCCGGCCGTAGGCCAGATCATGCCTTGGCTACCGCCGTGTTCACTCTTTGTCCACGCGGGGTGGACAGGATGTGGACAACCGGGCTGTTGGCCCAACCCCCTGCGGCACAGCCGCGTCCACCGTTACTGTGACCCCCACCGCTACCGAGTCTTGTGAGGAACTTGCTGTGGACGACACCCTGTTCGATGTGGCCATCCCCGACCCCGAGCCGGTCCGTGTGGTGATGTCGCTGGACGCTGAGTGGTACGAGCTGATGTGGGCCGGGGAGAAGGACCACGAGTTCCGACGCCGGTTTCTGACCGGCGTCCCCGTCGAGTGGTTTGTGTATCTGACCGCTCCGGCCTCGAAGTTGGCGGCGGTCATCGATCTGGCCCCGGCGATCGAGGACACCCCCGAGGCGATTGCCTCCATCGCCGAGCGGATGCGGCCGGGCAACGGCGCGACCGTCGAGCCTTACCTGGCTCGCGACGGCAAGAAGGTGGGGTATGCGATGCCGATCCGCCGGGTACGTGAGTACGAGGGATTCACCGCCGCTGAACTCGACGGGATGCTCGACGGCTTCCACCCGCCTCAGGGATACACGATCGTCGACCGCCACCCGGCGTGGAGGGCGGTGTGCGACAAACTTGTGTCGACCCCGCTTGTCCGCCAGACCACCGTCGAGACCCCGGCCCCCTAATCGAGGACGTGGTGCATGACACCACCAGCCCCCCACCCCAGTCCGTTACGCCAGGCCCGGACCGATAGCGGCGCCACCCTGGAACAAGTGTGCGCAGAACTGGACCACCGCTCACCCACCGGGGCCAGCGGGGTCACCCCGAGCATGCTCTCGGGATGGGAACGCGGCCGCCACACCACCAGCCGCCGTTACCGGGCCCTGCTCGCTGACTACTACGACCGGCCCGTCGGTGAGCTGTTCTCCCACCAGGACGGCGCGGGCACCGACCAGGACACACCCCACCTGGTCAGCGGCCCCCGCGACCTGCGCGAAGCCATGATGGAGGTCGCCCGCGCGGCCGTCTCGCACCTGGCCGTGGCCGGATCCCGGTCCAGGGACCTCACCTACCTGGAGGTCATCGAGAAGACGCTCACCGCCCAACCCGCCCTGGTCCACTACCGGCTACTCTTTGGCCCACCCCGCAACGAGACCTTGCACGCCCATCTGGGGCGGTTGTTGGAGATCCGCGACCCCGCCGACCGATCACTGGGAATGAAGACGCTCCACATCGGCTTGATCCGTCCCGAACAGGACATGCCCGAGAGGTTCTTCGTTGCCTCTGAGCACGCCGCCGTCGTCCCCATACCCTCCCTCACCAGCGCCTACGGGTTCGATTCCGGTGTGCTGCTGGGTCCGCAAGCAGCCGCGCGACTGCTGGACCACGCCCGCCAGTGCTACGCCGCCGCCACCCGGGTAGAAACCTCCGATGCCCTGCACCAGCTCGACCCTGCCACCTCACACCACCAGGACCCTGCATGATCGACCCTCACACCTCGCCCGCTCTGCGTCGATCCCAGACCGACTTGGGCTCGGTCCTAGCACTGACTCGGGACCTGGTGCGTATCCCCACTCGCGGCGGCATCGACCACTATGACGACGCCATCGCCCACCTGAGCGGTTGGATGGACGAGCGCGGCCTGGACCCGAAGGTGCTGCGCGACGGCACCGGCGCGGCCGTCGCCCTCACCGCGGCCGTGCACGGCCAGCGCCCGGGACCCACGTGGGTGCTGGACGCCTGCCTGGACACCGCGCCGTTCGGGGATGAGCACGCCTGGACGCACTCGCCCACCAGCGGCACGATCCGGGACGGATGGTTGTGGGGACGCGGAGCCGCTGACTCCAAGGTCGCGGTAGCCATGTTCTGCCACCTGGCCGCGCATCTAAGAGCCGAAGCCGATGCCCTGTGTGGGGACCTGGTGCTCCTGTTCGACCTGGACGAACACACCGGCGGCTTTGGTGGGGCCAAACGTTACTTCGCTGCACAGGACACTCCCCCCGACATCGGCGGGGTAATGATCGGTTACCCCGGCATGGACAAGCTCGTCATCGGCGGGCGGGGGGTGTACCGGGTACGGCTTCGGGTGCATGGTGTGGCATCGCACTCGGGTGGAAGCAAGTCGACGGCGAACGCGATCAGCAAGGCCTCTGCGATCATCCGAGCGTTGGAGAGTGAACCGATGCCCGGGGCAGCCGAAGGGTTCGGGCCAGGCAAACTGACCGTGACCGCGATCGGAGCGGGTGAGGGGTTCTCGGTGGTACCGGACCTGTGCACAGTGAACGTGGACGTGCGCACTACCGCCGCGTTCGCAGAAGACGAGGCCGCAGACCTCGTGGCGGCGGTGGTGGCCAAGGTCGATGCGGACTGGCCGGACACTGCACCGACCCTGGTGGAGGCGCACACCCGTTGGCCCGCCTACGCCCTGCCAGAGGAGTCGCCTCTACGATCGGCTCTGGTGGGGGCTGCCGCCGCGCACGGGGTTCAGCTTGAGGCAAAGGTCGCGGGGCCGTCGAACATCGGCAACTACCTCGCCGGGCTGAACGTCCCGGCCACGGCCGGATTCGGGCCCGTCTACGAGGGGCTGCATGCCACAGACGAACGAGTGTGCCTTGACACCATCCCCGTCGCACAGGCGATCTACGAACAGGCGATACGTACTCTCATGTCGAGGAGAGCGCCTGACGTAACCGTGTGAACGCTGTCCTCCTGCTCATAGGAAGATCTGATCCTCGTCCCCCGCAGCGCCTCACAGACCTGCTCCGATTAGGTCCGGTCAGGGGCCGTGGTAGTTCCGATCATCCCGGAGGCATTCTTACTGTTCCATCTGATCAAGAATTTCATTTATTTTCCCGATGCTTTGCGGCATATCGTCGGCCAAGCTTTCCACCTCACTCCATGCCCAGTTAATCAAATCCTGAAGCTCCTTGGGGGAAGGAAAGGCCGTCGGCTCACTTATGGACCTTGCATAGATCTCTCTATGCTGAGCCGCTCGCCTATTTTCCGTCGACCAGGCGGATGCCGTCAAGCTCAAGGTTACTGATTTCACCCCTTCCGTGCCGGCGGCATAGGCAGGAAACTCCTCTAGCGCAATAATTACTTCCCTGTACACGGGACTATCTTTACCATGCCTCCGAAGAATCCAGGCGTGCCGCACCCCATCCCATGCGCGAACTGGCTTCCTCGGCTCAGGTATAAGACTCCTCTCCAATGCACTATTTATTGTATCTTCCGCCATGGAAATAACCCTGGGATCACCCATCAGAAATCACCACAGGTATTGATCTTTCCGTAATCTTGCATCGCACTCAAACCAATGGGAGACTGGGAAAAGAATTCAATTGCCCCACCTTCCCATGGAGGCCTCCCTGGGCGCGCCCTGCCTGGCCCCCACAGCTCTTCTACTTCTGATACATCCAACAAAATCCAAGCGTCCACACCGCCCGGAAGGCCAAGTCGATATGGCGCAATGCATCCCGCGTAAGCAATTGGAGTCAGGTGCACACCCTTGTCGTCTCTGCCAATTTGACTCGACAGTATTACACTTAGATATTCAGCGAGCGTGTAGTGAACCAGGGGACCAAAAAGCGCATGCACTCTGGCTCCTGATACGGGCTGCTCCTCCAACCTCCAGAGCTCATTGGCGGGACCAGGATAGACATCCCCATCCAAATTCCCTTGGCGCAAAATTCCAATTTCATGAGCCAAAGAGTCAACGCGAACCATTTTACCACCTCGCATCGCTTGCTGAACTCCGCGTAACCGAGGCTTTACTATTGGGCGACCAGGATAAGTTGTATCCCTACTGCGAGGATCCCCCGCCAGAGCCAATCCGTCCAGAGCTGAACCGATATCTTTACCTTTAGATACCGCACGAGAGCACGCTGGAGAAGGCGTGGGTAGCGGCTCGGGCTCTTCGCCCTGCCAGCTTCTTCGGACACGGGCATGGCTGCCATCCCCGCAAAATCCGACCCACTCCCCTAGCTTGGCGGTAACTGACGGTGGCCAAGGCGACAGGGCGTTGGGCTGCGGTCGGCAACATAGACCGCCAACTGAGGAGGTGGCGCTCTCTGCCAGCACAGGGGAGGCTCTGAGGTGCCCTGATCGCCTTGTAACACCCTGTTCAGCGGTGACCCCCGGGCAACATCCCAGGGGTCACCTGTTTTGCATCAGGCGGGGACAGGGTCCGTAGGCGCTGAAGATCGCTTCTCTTCCGCGCGGCTTGCAGCTTCCTTCTTGACCTGCTTCGCCCATCGGCGGTTGGTAGTCGGTACCCCGTAGGCAGTGCACAGGTCCCGTTCGGAGAGCCGCTGTCGGTAAGCGAGGATCGCTTCCGTTTCGGCCTTCACGGCCTTCTCGAAGACGCGCGGGTCGCGGGCCGGGGGGATCTCAAGCAAGTCCGTGAGATCGTTGGCCTGTTGCGAACGTTCCTGGCTCTGGTGCTCGGTGATGATGTCGTCCACCATCGCGGCGGCGTCGGGCACTCGGAATCCCTTGCGGAGGCGCACTGCGACGGTAGCGGGCACCTTCCATGCCCAGAAGGGTCCGAACTCTCGGCGCAGGCGTTGGATCGCTTCGAGGCGGATCATGTGGAGTTCGAGGGCGTCCTCCCAGTCCGGCACGGCCCAGAGCTGCTGGCGTCGGGTGATACCCGCTGAACCGATCGGGTCCCACAGCCACCGCGCTCGGGGAACGGAGGTTCCTGTGGTCGTCTGGGCCTGCTTCCACGACTTCCTGCGGGAGACCAGCAGGGTTTCCAGGAGTAGGGCGGCGATGAGTGGCATCCCGGCTCGGGCCACTTGCGCGGCCAAGGCGAGGTCGGCTGCGTGAATCCATTGGAACCAGGCGGAGCCGGTGATGATGAGGATGACCATCGCCCGGGGAAACAAGGCCCTCCCTCCGACCTTGGCCCACCGGTAGGCGGTGTGCGCGAAGAATCCGGCCACGCCGTCGATGCCGATGAACACGGCGACGCTGAGGACGGGGCCGAGGCCCATCTCGTCGCGGGCGAATCCGATGATGCCTTCGGCTACTAGTGCGCCGACCACCACGAGGAAGCCGATGGTGAGGAGGAGTTGGATGGTGGTGTCGCGCTTCTCCTCCGATAGATCTCGGATGGCGCGTACTGCGGAGGCGATGAAGCGGATGAGGAGGAGGGCGATGAGAGCTACCCCTGTGAGGAGGGGGGTGAGGTCCCACCAGGGGATTGTGGTGGCCGCTTCGAGGGCGGCGACGATACGATCGTTCATGCTCGTTTCCTGCGGTCTCAGGGTTCGAGTAGGCCCTGGTGCGGCGTTGCAGCGCTGTACCGGGGCCATCGGTTAGGCGTGGGGCGCTGTGGCGTCCCTTCTTTCTTGACTTCAGCTTCTATCAAGATGAGTCAAGATGCAACCATGATGATTGAGTAGTAACGAGAAGGAAGGAGGTACGCCGTGGCCACCATGTTGGGCTGGGACACTCTCAAGATGAGCGAGAACCCGAATCAAGGCCGCCGAGCGAACGAGCTCGGACCCACAGGGCAGCAGGTGGCTGCCAACCTCAAGCGCCTACGCGCCGCGCGAGGGCTCAGCACCACCAAGCTGGCCGAGCTACTCACCGAGGAGCATGACCGCCCGTTCACTGCGGGAGCCGTCACCAGAATCGAGCACGGAAAGCGCCGGGTCGATACCGACGACCTCATGGCTCTGGCCGCAGCGTTGCAGGTGTCCCCCAGCGCGTTCCTGCTCCCGCCGACTGCGGCGGGCGAGGTCGAGGTGACGGGCCTCGGTGAGGTCGCGGCACATGACGCCTGGCGGTGGGTTGACGGGCAGTGGCCCCCAGGGGCCTCCCGAGACCCGGAGACGCTGCGTCGTCAACTGCTGGACTTCCACCTCCACTCACGTCCGGCGGGCATCGCCCCCTACGTCGACGTGGAGCGTGCGGTCCGGCACCTCGCGGACTTCGGCGAGACTCCGTTCGAGAAGAACCAAGCCGCTCCCCCGCCTTTCGGGGAAGCTCCACATCCTGACTAGAAAGTGAGAGACCGTGTCGCTCGGAGGATCGAACCGCCTCATGACCCCTGAGGATGTTTCCGAGTACCTCGCCGTTCCGAAGAAGACGGTTTACGCCTGTTGGAAGTCGTGGGGGCTCAAGGGAATCCGCGTTGGCAAGCACCTGCGCTTCCGTGAGCGCTCGGTGGAGGACTACCTCACCCGGAACACGGTCGTCTGATGGCCTCGGTTTTCAAGCGCTGCCCCTGCGCCAAGGGCCTCAGCGACGAGAAGAAGAAGATCCGCGTCTGGAAGAAGTGTGATCACTCCGCCACGGTGCAGTGGCGCAACGGTGGCCGTGGCTCGAAGCTCCAGACCCTGACCTTCAAGAAGAAGGACTACGACGGGGACCATTGGGGTGCCGCCAACCGCTGGGCGGCGAAGGTCGAGGGTGCTCACGCGGTCCAAGAGGTGGTGAAGGCGCCCCGAAGAAAGGGGCGGAGCTTCCAGGAGGCAGCCGAGAAGTTTCTTGAGCAGCGGGTGGGGCCGGATAGCACCACGATCAGCTACCGGAGCAACCTGCGAACCCATATCTACGGGTTCGACCTGGGTGGGACTTCCTTCGGGTCGCTTCAGGAGACGGAGGTTACGCGGGAGCACGTCAAGTCGCTGGTCGCTGGGAAGATCGAGGAGGGGTATGCCGCGAACACGGTCGCCTCGATCTACATTGCCGTTGCCGCTGTCTTCAAGGACCTCAAGGCGAGCAAGATTGTCGAGAGCAGCCCTTGTGCTGGTGTCCAGCTCCCCGAGCACGTGGAGTCCCGGGTCTTCGTCTCCCCCACGCTGGAACAGGTGGACATTCTGGCGAGCCGGATCTTCGAGCCTTGGCAGATCGCTGTGTACCTCGGGTATGCGGGCGGACTCCGTATCGGTGAGTCCCTGGCGGTGCGCCGAGACCAGATCATCGAGACCGACGAAGGCGCCGTCCTGCGCATCAACCGACAGGTGAAGGACGTCAACACCCTGGTGCCCCTCAAGCGCCGTAAGGCTCACCAGTACAGGGACATCCCCGTGACGGACTACCTGCGGGAGAAACTGGCTGACCACATCGCCCGGTACAGTACGCCGGAGACTGGTCAGTTGTGCCCGGGTAAGCTCGGGCTCTATGCCAACCTAACGATGTTCTATCAGGACTTCCGTGACGGCGTGGGAGCAGCGGAGCTCCCGGATGAGTTCACGTTCCACTGGCTGCGGCACGCATTCGCTTCACGGGCTATTCAGGACGCCCAGTTGTCGCTCCCCCAGGTGGCCAAGATCTTGGGCCACCGGAACTCGGCAACTACAGAGCGTGTCTACTGGCACCTCCTACAGGGGTCCACCAGCAACGCCATCAAGGTGCTCAACCGGACGTTCACGAAGCAGGGTTACAAAGTGATGGCGGCGTGATGGCAAAATCTTCGAAAAAAGGTCTTGACCTGCGCTTTCTGCTCCTTATGGAGAGATAGCACAAATCGACATCCCGGTGACACAGAGGAAGGGCCCGGAATCCCCTGTTTCACAGCTCTTTCCGATCATCTCGCCCACCCCCGCGCCCGGGCGTGTCACTACTGCCGACCCGATGGGAAAGCGACGATGCGACCAATCCACAGGGGACGAACACCCCTCCTCATCGCGCCCGCGCTCGCGCTGACCGCGACGCTGCCGCTGATGTTCCTCACCGGCCAACCCGGCCCGGTGGCGCTCTGGGGCGGCCTGGCCACCCTCGTGGCCGCGGTCCCCCTCGCGGTACCGCCGCACTACCTGCGTCCGGCGGTGTGGATGTGCGCCGCCCTGGTGACGGTGTTGGTGGTCATCACCGGCGCCTCGATCGGGTTCTTCTACTCCCCCGTCGTGCTCGCCCTCCCCCTGGGCTTCTTCTTCACCCGTACTCCGGCTGTGCGGCCCGGCCCCCGCCGAGAGGAGCCGGCACAGAATCCGGTGCGGGACAGGCACTGACCTCCTCAGTGCCCCCTGAGTACCTCCTGAACCACCGGCACGGCGAAGGGCGCCCCGCGCGGAAACTTCCGGTGCGGGGCGCCCTCTCTCATGCGGTTGTGGGGCCTACTTGTTGGCGGGCTCCTCGGCGGGCTCCTCGGAGCCGGCGCCGTCCTTCTCCTCCGGGGCCTCTCCGGTCTCGCCCTCGGCGGTGCTGCCGTTGCTGGCGGCCTTGGCCTGAGCCTTGGCCCGGAGCTTGGCGCGGCGGCGCTCGTAGCGGGCGGCCGCCTTGGCCTCGCGCCTGTGGCGGCGCACCTCCACCAGCTGGTAGAGGACCGGGACCAGGATCAGGGTGAGCAGGGTCGAGGTGACCAGACCGCCGATCACCACGAGGGCGACGGGGGCGGAGATGAACGCTCCTCCGCCTGCCAGCCCTGTGGCCATCGGGATCAGTGCGGCGATGGTACCGGCGGCCGTCATCAGGATGGGGCGCAGGCGGTGCCTGGCTCCCTCCACGATGGCCTGGCTGAGTTCCATCCCCTTCTTCTGGTTCTGGTTGATCAGGTCCATCAGCACGATGGCGTTGGTGATCACGATGCCGATGAGCATCACCATGCCGATGAGGGCCGCGGCGCCGATCGGGGTGCCGGTCAGCATCAGCAGGCCCAGCGAACCGGTGGCGGCGAACGGGACCGAGATGAGCAGCATGAGCGGCTGCATCAGGCTCTTGAACGTCGCGACCATGATCAGGTAGCAGATGATGATCGCGGCGAGCAGCGCCAGACCCAGCTGGGCGAAGCCCTCGGTCTGGTCCTGGCTGACCCCGCCGAGGCTGGCGGTGGCACCCGAGGGCAGGTCCATGCCGTCCAGGGCCGTGGTGATCTCCATGCTGACCGCGCCGAGGTCGGAGGCGGTCGGGTTGGCCGACACCGTGGTGCTGGTGACGCCGTCGATGCGGGTGAGCTCCGGCGGTTGCTGGACCTCGGTGACCTCGGCGACCTCGCCGAGTTCGATCTCCTGCCCGGCGGGCGTGAAGATCGGCAGTTCCTCGAGCTCGGCCACGGTCTGCGGGGCGTCCTGGACCAGGACGACGACGTCGCGGCGGATGTCGTCGATGGTGGCGTTGCCGACGCTCTGGCCGTTGAAGGCCGCGGCGACCGTCTGACCGACCATCGCCTCGTTGAGACCGAACTCGGCGGCCTCCTCAGCGTCGACGTGGACCTCGAGCGCCGGCTGCGAAGCGGAGATGCCGCTGGTGACGTCGTCCGCGCCGTCGATCCCGCGCAGCTCGTCCTCGATCATCCCGGCCGCCTCGGCCAGGGTCGCCTGGTCCTCGGCGGTCACGCGGACCTCGATGCCGGCTCCGCCCATGCCGCCGGTGGAGTCCAGACGGGGCTCGTACTCGGTGTCGAGGTCGGCGAAGGTGTCGCGCAGGACGTCGCGGTTGCGGAGCTGGTCGGTGTCGGGATCGGCGGTGATCGTGTAGTCGATCTGGTCGCCGCCTCCACCCATCAGCGGGTTGCCGCCGATGTTGACCTGGTAGGTGTCGATCCAGGCCATCCCGGCCAGGGCTTCCTCGACCTTGACGGCCTCGGCGTCCGCGGCCTCCAGGGACATGCCCGGATCGAGCTCCTGGATGACCGTGTAGGTGTTCTCCTCGGCCTCGCCCAGCCAGTCCGTCTCGGAGTTGGCGGCCATCGCGAGGGTGCCGACGAAGATGAGCACCGACGCGGCCAGGGTGAGGACCGTGGCGGTCTTGCGCTTGGTGGTGATCCAGCGGATGACCGGCAGGTAGGCGCGCTGGAGCGGAGCGCGCATCTCCCGCTCACGGGCCTTGCGCTGGACCTCCTCGCGGGTGGCGTCGCCGACCTCGGCGGGCCGCAGGAACCAGTAGCACAGGACCGGGGTGATGGTCAGGGCGACGAGCAGCGAACCCCCGAGGGCGAGGCTGCTGGTCACGGCGAACGGCATGAAGATCTCACCGACCATGCCGCCGACGAAGGCCAGCGGCAGGAACACGGCGATGGTGGCCAGGGAGGAGGAGGCCACGGCGGTGGCGACCTCGCGGACACCGTCCTTGGCGGCGGTCATCCGTTCCTTGCCGTAGTCCATGTGTCTGCGGATGTTCTCCAGCACCACGATGGAGTCGTCCACCACCCGGCCGATCGCGATGGTGATCGCCGCGAGGGTGAGCAGGTTCAGGGTGAACCCGAAGGCCTGGATCCCGATGAAGGCCACCAGGACCGACACCGGGATGGACACCGCCACCACCAGGGTGGAGCGGATGGAGAGCATGAAGACCAGGATCACGATGACCGCCGCGGCCAGACCGTAGCCGCCGGCCTCGAACATGTCGGTGATCGAGTCGTTGATGAAGGGCGCCTGGTCGAAGACGACGGACAGGTTGATGTCGTCGCCGAGCAGGTCGGACCGCTCGTCGAGCACGCCCTGGACCCCCTCGGAGATCTCGACGGTATTGCCGTCGGGGGTCGCCATGACCATGAGCGCGACGCTGGGGTTTCCGTCCAGGCGAGCGATGGAGGAGGAGTCCTCGGTCACCATCTCGACGTCGGCGACCTCGGAGAGCTGGACCGGGGAGGGCGCAGGGGCGGGCGGGGCACCGGGCATGGCGGCCGACTGGTCGACGCCCTGCGAGGGCTGCACCCACACGTCCTCGATCTGATCGAGGGTGGTGAGCTGGTCACCGGTGGTGACGCTCAGGCTGCGGCCGTCCTCGTCGATGGTGCCGCCAGCCATGAGCAGGCCGCTGGACTCCAGCGCGTCGGAGACGTCCTCAGTGGTGACCCCGGCGTCGGCGAGCTCGTCCTCGTCCGGGGTGACCTCGACCCGCTGGTCGGGGACTCCGATCAGGTTGGCCGAGCGGACGCCCGGGACCGACTCCAGCTCGGGGATGAGGACGTTCTCGATCGAGGAGGCCATCGCCTGCTGATCGCCGTTCTCGGTGCTGGCGGCCAGCATCATCACCGGCATCATGTCCGTGCTCATGGCCATGACGGAGGTGCTGACGTCGTCGGGGAGCATCCCGGAGATCTGGTCGACGGCGACCTGGGTCTCGCGGACCAGGGCGTCCTGGTCGCGGCCGTAGTCGAACTCCGCCATGATCTGCGCCGAGCCGGTACTGGAGGTGGAGGAGATCGTGTTGATGCCCTCCACCCCCTGGAGGGCCTGCTCGAGGGGTTCGGTGACCTGTCCCTCGACCACCTGGGGGGTCGCGCCGTTGTACTGGCCGGAGACCATCACCATCGGGAGGGAGAACTCGGGGAAGAGCTCGCGCTTGGACGACACCGCGGCGAGCACGCCGAAGAGCAGGACGGCCAAGGTGATGAGGAGGACCAGCGCCCGGTTTGCGAGCGACATGACCGATAGCCGGTTCACGCGTTCGTCCCTTCCGCCTGGTGGGCGAAGGACCCGGGAAGGGGTCGCTCCGCGCCGAGGGCCGTCGAGGCCTGTCTGGACATGAGAGGTGCTCGCTCCTAGCTCGCCGTGTGTGGGACGGCCGGACCGGGATGTGCGGCGTTCGTCGTCGAGCGCGCACTCACTGGCTCGGTCTCGGTGCCGATCCGCGAGGTCGTGGTGTGGGGGGACGCAAGGTGTTCATCCGCGTGGTGCGGGGCCCTGTCGAAGGGCGCGCATCCGCCGGGCGCACCACTCACCATACGTCGCGTTATATCGGAAGCTGAGCCGACCCGGCCCGGTTCAGGGATCTCTCAGGGACATGTCAGCCTTCTGTCAGGGTTCCACCCGACCAAAGTTAGGGACGTTTTCCTGAAGTCGGAGATTCCCCCGGCTGAGGTGGGCCTTCACGCCCCCGAACCAGCCATGGCCTGTAACGGACATCACATGGCTGATTCCGGCCATCCGGAAAATGGGACCGGAGGCCGCGGAGCCCCGGGTTCCAGTGGTGGCTTCGGGCCGGCGCGGCGCGGTGACTCGGGCAGTCGGGGCCTGTTCCCCTGGTTGCCTGCCGAGGATTACTTCCTGACTCCCAGGGATCACTTCCGGGGCTCGGCGGGCTGGGCTTCGGAGGAGTGGGACCCCAAGGGCTCGTGGGGCTGCGTGGCGCCCCAGACAACACCGAGCAGGTCCTCCAGGGCATGGGCGAGGGAGGCGTCGACGAGTTCGTAGCTGACCTGGCGGCCACGGGCCTGGGTACGGACCAGGCCGCAGTCGCGCAGGCAGGCGAGGTGGTTGGAGACGTTCTGCCTGGTGAGTTCGAGGCGGTCGGCGAGCCCGGCCGGGTAGTCCGGACCCTCCAGCAGGGCGAGCAGGAGACGGCACCGGGTGGGGTCGGACAGGGCGCGGCCCAGGCGCTGGATCGCGGAGAGACGCTGCTCTGAGGTCAACATGAAAATCATTGTACATCGTTTGCTGTATAGACAGCCATCGCTGTATAAACAGTAAAGGCTGAACTATTGCTCACGGTGCCGTCGCCGCACCCAGAACCGAGGAGGGAACCCATGGGCGCGGGACACGACCACGGCCCGATCACCGCCGGGGCCGCCAACAGCAGGAAGCTGGCGCTGGTGCTGGGCATGATGCTCGTCGTCGCTGCCGTTCAGGTCACCGGAGCCGCCTTCAGCGGCAGCCTGGCCCTGCTCGCCGACGCCGGGCACACCGTGACCGACTCCTTCGGGGTCGCCCTGGCGCTGGCCGCGGTGTGGATCGCCGCCCGGCCCGCCACCAGCAAACGCACCTTCGGATTCCAAAGAGCCGAGATCCTCGCCGCCGCGGTCAACGCGATCGTGCTCTTCGCGCTGTGCGCCTTCATCGTGGTGGAGGCCGTCGACCGGCTCCGTGAACCCGCCGCGGTCTCCGGGCTCGGGATGGTGGTCGTCGCGGCCTTCGGCCTGGTGATGAACATCGTGGCGCTGCTCATCCTGCGCTCAGGCGCCAAGGAGAGCCTCAACGTCAAGGGCGCCTACCTGGAGGTGATGAGCGACGCGCTGGCCTCTGTCGGTGTCATCACGGGCGGTCTGATCGTGTGGCTCACCGGCTGGCAGCAGGCGGACACCCTGGTCTCACTGGGTATCGCCGCGATCATCGTGCCCCGCGCGTGGTCGCTGCTGAAGGAGGCCGTGCACATCCTGTTGGAGGCCACCCCCAAGGGGATGGACCTGAACCAGGTCCGCGAACACCTCATGGGCCACCCGGCGGTGATCGACGTGCACGACCTGCACGCCTGGACCATCACGTCCGGGGTCCCGGTGATGTCCGCGCACGTGGTGGTCGCCGAGGAGGACCTGCGCGACAGCGGGAGGATGCTCGACGAACTGCACGAGTGCCTGACCGGGCACTTCGACGTGGAGCACTCCACTCTCCAGCTGGAGCCGCCGGGCCACGCCGACCACGAAGGGGCCCGACACCCCTGAGTCCGGGCGCGGCCGAGCGTCAGCTCGGCGGTCCCTCTCATCTGGCAGAATTGCGCGGGTTGTGTGAAACCCCAGCTAGTGACGACAGGTGAGGACGGGATCATGTGGTGGAAATCCACCGCGCCCAGGCAGTCGAGGACTCGGGTGTTGGTGGCAGTACTCGAACGGGTGAGATCCCTCTGGATCAACGCCCGGGTCCCCCTCGGCAGGCGCAAGGACCTGCCTCCCCTGCAGAAGCACCGCACCACGTGGGGCAAGCCAGCCCGAGCCTTCCTGCTGATGTTCGTGCTGGTCGACCTCCTGGGTGCTGGACTCCTCATGACGCCTGCCGCGACGAGCGGTGAGGAGCAGCTGACCTTCGTCGAGGCGACCTTCACCTCGACCACCTCACTCGCCGTGTGCGGGCTCACGGTGATCTCCATCGGCCACGACCTGTCGCTCTTCGGCCAGCTCGTGGTGCTCGCGCTCATCCAGGTGGGCGGGATCGGCATCATGACGCTGGCCTCGCTCCTGGGCGCCGCCCTCATCCACCGCTTCAGCCTGCGCATGCAGCTCAACGTGCAGGCGGAGAACCGGGCCCAGGCGGTCGGGGACGTCCGCAGCCTCGTGGGCCGAGTCGTCATCGTCTGCCTCACGATCGAGGCCGTGGTGTTCCTGATCATCACGCCGCGGATGTGGCTGGGCCACGGTTTGGAGCTGGGCGACGCCCTCTACTCCGGGCTCTTCCACTCCGTCTCCGCGTTCAACAACGCGGGTCTGTCCCTGTACGACGACAGCCTCAGCCAGTTCTCAGGCGACGGGATCATCCTGTTCACGGTGGCGATGGCCGTGATCCTCGGCGGGATCGGTTTTCCCGTTCTGCTGGAGATGCGCCACCACTGGCGGACCCCGCAGCAATGGGGGCTGCACACCAAGATCACCGTCATCACCAGCGGCCTGCTCTTCGGTGTGACCGCGTTCCTGATCATCCTCATGGAGTGGAACAACCCGAGGACCCTCGGTGAACTGCACTGGTGGGCCAAGGTCTCCGACGGCTTCTTCCACGGGGTCATGCCGCGCAGCGGCGGCTTCAACGTCACCGAGACCGGCGCGATGTACGACTCCACGCTGTTCCTGACGATCATGATGATGTTCGTGGGCAACGGCAGCGCGGGAACCGCGGGCGGGATCAAGGTCGCGACGCTCGCCGTGCTCTTCCTCGTGGTGTGGTCCGAGGCCAGAGCCCACACCCGAGTGCACGTGTTCGGCCGCAGGCTCGCCCCGGACGTGATCCGCCAGTCGCTGAGCCTGACCTTCCTGTCGATGACCGTGGTGGCTTTCACCACGGTCTTCTTCCTGCACACCACCCCGTTCACCTTCATGCAGACGCTCTTCGAGGTGGTGTCCGCCGTGGGCGTGGTCGGCCTCTCCACCGGAATCACCCCCGACCTGGAGCCCTGGGCCCAACTGACGCTCTCGTTCCTCATGATCGCGGGGCGCATCGGCCCGGTCACCTTCGCGACAGCGCTGGCCTTCCGTGAGCGCAAACGCCGTTACGACCTGCCCGAAGCCCGCCCGATGATCGGCTGAGGCCGCCCTACACAAGAGGTAGTACCAAGTGCCGCAAGACAACAAGCTCTCAGACAAACGCATCCTGGTCATCGGGCTCGGCCGGTTCGGCAGCTCGCTGGCCCTGGAGCTGGTCAACCACGGCTGGGAGGTCCTGGGGGTGGACTCCAGCCCCCGTGTCGTCCAGATCTTCGGGGAATCGCTGACCCACACCGTGATCGCCGACTCCACCGACGACGAGGCCCTGCGACAGATCGGCGCGGCCCAGTTCAGCAGGGCCGTGGTCGCCATCGGGACCCATCTGGAGGAGAGCATCCTCACCACCTCGCAGCTGGTCGACCTGGGGGTCAAGGACATCTGGGCCAAGGCCACCAGCAGGCGGCACGGCCGGATCCTCGAACAGGTCGGCGCCCACCACGTCGTCCTTCCCGAACACGACATGGGAGAGCGGGTGGCCCACCTGGTGTCCGGGCGCATGCTCGACTACGTGGAGCTGGAGGAGGGGTTCTCGCTGATCAAGACCAAGGCCCCCCAGACCCTGATCGGACGCTCCCTCAGGGAGACGAAGGTCAGGCAGCGCTTCGGGATCACCGTGGTGTCGGTGAAACGGGTGGGGGCGTCCTTCACCTACGCGACGGAGGAGACCGTGCTGCACAAGGGAGACGTGATCGTGGTGGCCGGTCGCACGAAGGACGTGGAGCGGTTCGCCGAGAGCAGCTGACCGAGCCGGGGCGCGAGCGGGCAGGGCGGTGCCGGACAGGCACCGGGTTCGGACCTCTCGCCCCTTCCGGGCAGGTCAGGGCAGCACGGGCAAAGCAGATAAATTGACAACCGTTTTCATTGTCCCGATGATGGGGGTCATGAGAACTCCCATCGTGCGAGCTGCCGCCCTCGGGGCAGCCACACTCATGATCGCCGCCGGCTGCGGAACCGACGAAGAAGCGGCCGATGACGCCGCGACCCCGCCCGCCGAGGCGGCCCTGACCCTCGTCACCGGCGTCTACCCCCTGGAGTGGCTGGCCCAGGAGATCGGCGGGGACAGCGTCGCCGTCGTCCAGCTCACCGAGCCGGGCGCCGAGCCGCACGACCTGGAGCTGACCGGCCGACAGATCGCCGAGGTCAGCGAGGCCGACATCGCCTTCTACATCGAAGGCCTCCAGCCCGCCGTGGACGAGGCCGTCGACCAGGAGGCCGCCGAGACCGCGCTCAACGTCGCCGACATCGTCGAGCTCCGCCCCGCTGCGGATGCGCACGGGCACGATGAGGACGACGACCACGGCCATGACCACGACCACGATCACGGCCATGAGGACGAGGACGACGAGCACGCCGAGGAGGACGGGCACGACCACGACCACGGCGACTACGACCCGCACTTCTGGCTGGACGTCGAGCTCATGACGGAGACCGCCGAGGCCCTGGCCGAGCGGATGGGCGAGGTCAACCCGGACGGCGCCGACCAGTACCAGGAGGGCGCCGAGCGCGTCGCCGCCGAGCTCGCCACCATCGGCGAGGCCTACGAGAGCGGCCTGGCCTCCTGCGAGCACCGCGAGGTGGTCGTGGGGCACACCGCCTTCACCTACCTCACCGAACAGTACGGCCTGGAGCAGATCGGGGTCAGCGGGGTGGACCCCGACACCGAGCCCTCCCCCGCGCAGATCGCGGCGATCACCGACATCGTCAACGAGCGCGACATCAGCACGATCTTCACCGAACCCCTGATGCCCGCCGCCACCGCGGACACCATCGCCGCCGAGACCGGCGCCCAGGTGGAGGTACTCGACCCGCTGGAGGGCGTGACCGACCAGTCGCCCGGTGACGACTACCCGTCGATCATGCTCGGCAACCTCGACGCGCTGTCCACGGCGCTCGCCTGCGAATAACACCAGACCTCCAGGACGCTCCAGGCCCCCGGCCTCCCGGAAAAGACATTCGGAGAGTGCTTTCGGGACCAGTGTCACCTTCGGCCCCAGGCCCCGCCGGAACCCCCGGCGGGGTCTTTCGCTACCACAGGGAATTCGGCACGGAGTACTTTTCGGGAGAACGGTTCTGAGATCGTCATATCGCCTCTGACCTGCAAGGACAGGAGGTTGGATCGACGGTCGGGCCGCCCTCCGATTACATGCCGCTTACATCCTTCGAAACTCCCGGACAAGTGGCCATGGTCACGCTATGCTCGTGAGAGTGACAGTGCTGATGCACGTGCATCTGTCAGTGCATCGGCACGCACATCCCCTCAGAGAACTCAAGGAGCTAGCAGAAATGACCGCACACAACGGCATCCGCGCGACCGAACTGACCGAGGCCGCCTGGCAGAAGGCCAAGCGCAGCAACTCTCAGGGCGCCTGCGTCGAGATGGCCCGCCTGAACGACGGTTCGATCGCGGTACGCAATTCGCGCTTCCCGACCGGCCCGGCCCTGGTCTACACCCAGGAGGAGATCGACTGCCTCATCCTGGGCGCCAAGGACGGCGACTTCGACAACCTGCTGGGCTAGTGTCCGACGGACACGCCCTGGGGCGTGTTCCGCGCCCCGTATCGCGGAACACCCACCGGCCACCCCCGAGACCCGGTTGACGCGCCCTGGGGCGGTGCGTCGTCCGCGGCCTGGTAAGCCACACTCTTGCTCTCTCCCAGGCCGCAGGGGGTTTCCCAACAGGAGGGGCTCCGTCCGCAGCTGACGGGGCCCTTCACTCTGCGTACACCCCGAGACGAAAACAGCGCCGGTCAGGGTTCACGGCGCCGCTTCTGGGGTGTCTGGGCGGGTCTGTGCTCAGGCTCTTCCCGCGTTCCCGCTCAGCCCTCTTCGAGGTCCTTGAGCATGTCCTTGAGCATGGAGAGGGTTTCGTCGGGAGTGGCCGCCGAGACGCTGAGCCTGGTCATGGCCTTGCTGTAGATCTCGACCTCGGTCGGCTTGTCCATGACCTCACCGTCGGTGAGCCGCTCGATCCAGACGATGTCGGTGAGTGTGTGGTCGTCGTAGCGCAGGACGGTGAAGGAACCGGCCTCCGCGGCGTGCGCGCCCACCTCGAAGGGGACGATCTGCAACGTGACGTTCTTGTAGTTCTCGCACAGGTGGATCAGGTGGCGCAGCTGGCCAGGCATGATCTCCGGGCCGCGTTCCCGGCCTCCGATGGGCCGGCGCACGGCCGCCTCGTCGAGGATGACCCAGATGCGCTTACTGACGTCCTCGAGGTGCTTCTGTCTGGTGAGTCTGGCCTGGAGGCGCTGCTCGACCACCGGGTCCGGCTCGGATCCGCCCGAGATGATCTCACGGGCGTACCCCTCGGTCTGCAGCAGACCGGGGATGAACTGGGACTCGTAGATGCGGATCTGGTCGGCGGCCTCCTCGAAGCCCACGTAGCGGATGAACCACTTGGGCAGGAAGTCGCCGTACTCCTTCCACCATCCGGGCCGGTTGGATTCCGACACCGCTTCCCGGAATTCCGCCAGGACCTTGGGGTCCGTGACGTTGTACAACTCCAGGAGGTCCTCGATATCACGGGGCTTGAAACCGACCCGGCCGAGTTCCATCCGGCTGATCTTGGACGCGGAAGCGCGAATCCTCTCCCCTGCGGCCTCACGTGTGATGCCGCCGCGCTCCCGAAACATCCTCAGCTTCGCCCCGAGGAGCACACGGCGCACGGTGGGGCCACGCCCCTGCCGCAATTGAGCGATATCCACCTTCGCCGCCTCTCTGTACATTCTCCGAACAAGGGTATCGGGTCGCCCGGCCCCATTGCCGCGCGTTCAGGACACTACACGTACACGGTATAGCCAGCGCCTCGTTCCACCCACGGATCGATACCGCTCATCCCTCCGGCGCCCAGGACCGCCGGGCAGGATGCCCCACCGGGGCCCTTCGTCCGGACGGCGCCCGAGAACGGGCTCCCTGTCATCGACTCACACGAATTGCGCCCAAACGAACTTTCCGCCGGACGGCGTGGGAATCACTCCCCACTCTCGCGCGAAAGCGCTCACCAGGGCAAGCCCTCGGCCGCCCTCCATGGTCGGATCGGCTTCCCTTCTCCGGGGCAAGCGATCTCCGCCATCACGAACGGCACAGATGAATTCACTACCGCTCCGCATCAGGGAGAGCTGAATACCGGGCTCATCCTGCCTTGTCAAGACCAGAGGTCCGCCGTGCCGCACCGCATTGGTGACCAATTCGGAAACAACCACCGCGACATCACCGGACAAGTACTCCATCTCCCATTCGAGGAGTAGAGCCGCGGAAATCTCGCGGGCGGCGGACACCGCCCTGGGACGGGGTTCGAAGGTCCACGTGACGGCGTCGTGCCGGTCACCGCAGACCGGTGTGTTCCAGCGGCGCGAGCTGTGGGTCAAGACCCTGAGCCACCAGGCACCGGCAGGCTTCGCCACCGCCTCCGCACACTCCATGCCCTTCACTCCTCACTGAGGCCGCGCACTCCGGTCCACCGTCGAACGGGTCTCACGGCGTCGAACGGTGTCGCGCGGTGCCGAACAACCTCGAACGGCGGAAAGCTCGTGCTGGTGCACGGCCCGAATGCACGTGCATCTCGGTCTAGACGGCAATCGTAAGCCACTGTTCGACAAAGTGCAGGCAAACGGGGACACGAACCCGAAAGGTTTGCCGGGCCGCAGGTGAGAGGTATCGCCGAGCTGCCGCGAAAGCGTTACCCGAACGTTTCGAAAGTGCTCAGCAAGCACCCCCCGGGCACGTACCGACCGGTAGGCATGCGGATAGGATTCCCTTGCGCCCACCACGTGAATTATGGAGGTAACACCATGTCCCCAACGCCTCGTGTGGCGATCGTGACCGGCGCGGCCCGCGGTATCGGTGCCGGGGTCGCCGAGCGTCTGGCCCGTGAGGGCCGCTCGGTGGCCGTGCTGGACCTGAAGGAGTCCGACGCCCAGGAGGTCGTGGACCGCATCACGGCCGACGGCGGCAAGGCCGTCGCGGTGGGCTGTGACGTCTCCGACGCCGACCAGGTGACCGCTGCCGTCGACACCGTGGCCGAGCGGCTCGGCCCGCCCGCCATCCTCGTGAACAACGCGGGGGTACTGCGCGACAACCTCCTGTTCAAGATGTCCGCCGACGACTGGGACACCGTCATGAACGTCCACCTGCGTGGTTCGTTCCTGATGGCCAAGGCCGCCCAGGCCCACATGACCGAGGCCAAGTGGGGCCGGATCGTGAACCTGTCCAGCTCCTCGGCGCTGGGCAACCGCGGCCAGGCCAACTACTCGGCCGCCAAGGCGGGTCTGCAGGGCTTCACCAAGACCCTCGCGATCGAGCTGGGCAAGTTCGGCATCACCTGCAACGCGGTCGCACCCGGGTTCATCGAGACCGCGATGACTCGCGCCACCGCCGAGCGGATCGGCGTCAAGTACGAGGACATGAAGGCCTTCAAGACCTCGGAGATTCCGGTCCAAAGGGTCGGCCAACCGGAGGACATCGCCAACGCCGTCGCTTTCTTCAGCGGTGAGGACGCCGGGTTCGTTTCCGGGCAGGTCCTGTATGTCGCGGGTGGTCCGCTGGACTAACGGCCCCCGGGCTTGGCTGCCCGCCCTCGGCGGAACAGCGAGCGGCGCCCCGTCGGAGAACTCCGACGGGGCGCCGCTGTGTAAGAGGCCGCGAACGGGGTGGCCGGTTCCGGCCACCCCGTCGGCTACCGGTGGTCTGCCCTGTGCTTCCAAAACCCTCATATCCCCGATGATCTTGCTACCAGAAGCAAGTTCGGCGCCGAACTTGCTTCTGGTAGCAAGATCATCTTCGGAGTTGCGTGCGGGCCGGGGGAAGAAGGCTGTGGACCCGGTCCCTGGCACCCGGCACCCGGTGAGCCGCCGCACCCCATCAACGATCTAGCGGGCGGTGACGGTGGTCTCGGGGGAGCCGGGGTTCTCAGAGGTGTCGGGGGCCTCGATGGCCGCGGTGACCTCGGTGACCAGCAGCTCCAGGAGGGCGACGCCCGAGGTGTAGTCGGGGTTGCCGTCGGACAGGACCGCCACGAGGTACTCGTGGTCGGGTCCGCTGACGTACCCGACGCTGTTGACGTTCCACAGGCCGCCGTTGGAGGTCCTCGGGGTCCAGCCGTTCTTGAGCCCGACGGTGTCCCCGGCCGCGGCCGCCGCGGACACGCCCCAGGCCTGTTCGGGCGCCACGCCCTCCATGAGTCCGCGGACGTGGGCGCGGTCCTGCGGGGAGAACGGGCCTTCGTCGGTGTACAGGGCGCGCAGCAGGCGGACCTGGTCGGCGGGGGTGGTCATGGTGGACCCCCAGCTGCCGCCCGGGTGGGGTTCGGTACCAGTGAACCCGAGGTTGCCCGCGTGGCGGACGAAGCCGTCGGTGAAGCCCAACCGGGAGTAGAGCTCGTCGGTGACGGAGTTGTCGCTGTACCGGATCATCTGTTCGGCCTGGGCACGCTCGGTGGCGGTGAGTTCGCGGCCCTCCTCCGCGGCCTGCATGTGGAGCATGGTGAGGAGGGTCAGCTTGGCCACGCTCGCGGTGGGGAACCGGTGGTGCGGGTTGTAGCTGAAGGTCGTCCCGGTGCGCAGGTCCTGGACCGCGATCCCGAAGTGCGCTCCGTGTTCGGCGTCGATGGCCGCGATCCGCTCGGTGAGGGCGGCCCGCTCGTCCGGGGGCAGTGCGCTTCCGCCCTCCGCCGGGGCGGTGACCGGGGCGAAGGGTGGAAGCGTCAGGTGGGACCGGGCGGACAGCTGGTTGAGGAGCGCCGTGTCGGGGGTCAGGGTGGCGTCGTTCGCGGAGAGCGCCCCGGGCAGGGCCAGGGCCATGATGAGGGCGACGAGGGTGGCCGTCGTGACGGACCAGACCCGTCGGTCGGCGGAGGGACGCCGGTTCACACGATCACCGGTTCGCTTTGCACCTTGGGGGATGTTCTGTGCCGGTTATTATCCCCAGATACTCCGCGGAAATCACTGGCCCGATACTGAATCGGTATCGCTCTTCCCGGATGGGCTTACAGCTGTTTTTCAGGGGAATGCCAGCGCAAACGGAACGTTCGTGGGGCCGGTTCGGCCCGTGGGTGCTGGCTCAGTCCCGGCAGGTGCGGGGGTCCGCGGGGGTAGGGAGGTCCTCATGGGTCCGGATGTCCTCGCGAGTGGAGGTGTCCTCGTCGATCCCCCGGGCCACGAGCGCCTCGCCGGTGGCGTCGGCCATCCGGAGCAGCTGGACGATCACCGGTACCACGAGCAGGTGCGGGCGGCCGGAGAGGCCCCGGGCGCGGTAGCCCTCGCGGGCGGCCTGCCAGGCGGTGGCGACCATCGGGATGGAGCGGATGGTCAGGGCGAGGACCAGGGCGACCCGGTCGGGGTTGACCCCCACCCGGCGCAGCGGCCGGGCGAGGCGTTCGAAGAGGTCGAGCATCTCGCGCACACGCGTGGTGAGGGTGACGGCGTTGGCGAGCAGAACGAGTGCGGCGAGCTGGGCACAGAGCCGGACGCCTTCCTCCCAGGCGCCCGCGAACAGGGTCTGGAACACCCCGATGGCCAGGAGGAACGGCCACAGGACGCGCAGCACCCCGAGGGCCCGACGCGGGTGCAGGCCCACGGCCGGGTACAGGACCAGGCTCACGGCGAGGGCGCCCAGGGCCGCCCAGAGGTTAGCGGCGATCAGCAGTGCGGCACCAATGACCAGCAGCGCGAGGAGTTTGGGTGCGGCGGCGATCCGGTGCAGCGGCCCGGTACCGGGGACGTACAGCCCGATCACGCTCACGGGGCCGCTCCGGGTTCGGGGTCGTGGACGGCGTCGGCCCCCGGTTCCAGGGGCTGGCTGTCCATGAGCTCGGTGTAGAAGGACACCGCGTCGGCGGGGGCGCCGTCGAAGGCCACCCGGCCGTCGTTCATGACCAGGACCCGGTCGAAGCCGGTGAGCAGGTCGAGGTCGTGGGTGAAGAGGAGGACCTGCTGGTCGAGCCCGTCCAGGGTGCGGTGGACCATGCGGGTGTTGCGCAGGTCGAGCAGGGTGGTGGGTTCGTCGCAGACCAGGACCTCGGGCTCGGTGACCAGGACCGAGGCCAGCGCGAGCAGCTGTTTCTGGCCGCCGGAGAGCAGGTGTCCGGGGTGGTCGCGGTGGTCGGCGAGGCCGTATCGTTCCAGGGCCGCGTCGACCCGGCGGGCGGTCTCGGCCCGGCCCAGGCGCAGGGAGCGCAGTCCGATCTCCACGTCCTCGACGACCGTCGGCATGATGATCTGGTTAGCGGCGTCGGAGAAGACGAAACCGACGCGGCGCCGGATGTGTTTGGCGTGTCGCCGGGTGTCCCACTCCCCCAGCGACACACGGCCCCGGTCCGGTAGGACGAGTCCGTTGAGGGTGCGGGCGAGCGTGGACTTGCCCGATCCGTTGGCCCCGATCACGCCGATGCGGTGTTCGGCTAGGTCGAGGCTGATGTCGCGCAGGACGGCGCGGCTTTCGTAGGAGTGGGAGACCCCCTCGAGGCGGAGCATCAGGCCTTCTTCTCCCGCGAGGAGTCGGTGTCCTCGGTGGTGTCGTCGGCGGCGGTGTCGGCGTCGCGGGCTTCTGCGGCGTCGGCGCTCTCGTCGGCGACAGGGCGGCCCGCGGGCGGGATCGGGTAGGCGCGGAAGACGGCGCTGGCGATGGCGGCGGTGACCACGGCCTTGACGATATCGCCGGGGAGGAAGACCGCCATGGACAGGAGCGAGGCGAGGACGGCGTCACCGAGCACCACAGCCATCCAGGGGACGCCGATGGCGTAGATGACGATGATGCCGCCGAGGGCGTTGATGACCAGGCCCTGCCAGAAGCTGTACCTGCCCTTGCGGACCATGAGGTCGGTGAGCAGGCCGATGACCAGGGCGGCGAAGATCCAGCTGACGATGAACCCGGCGGAGGGCCCGGCCAGGACCGCGAGGCCGCCCCGGCCGCCTGCGAAGAGGGGCAGCCCGGCCAGGCCGAGGGCGAGGAAGGTGGCCACGGCGAGGCTGCCGCGCTTCCAGCCCAGGAGGCTGGGGGCGAGCATGATGCCCAGGGTCTGGAGGGTGATGGGCACCGGGGAGAACGGGATGGGGATGGCGACGGTGACGCTGAGCGCGGCGATGAGCGCGGCGAACACGGCGACGAGTGCGAGGTCGCGCGAGGTCAGGCCCCGATAGCGGACGTGGGCCGTCACTGTGGTGGGCATGCGTGGTTCCCCTCGGGGAGGTGTAGAGAGCGGATCACCGTCCATTGTCCGATATGAGGGATGCCTGATCAGGAGGCGGGGCGCACAGAAGAGGAGCGCCGGAGTTGTAGGGGTTTGCCTGAGAGCCAGGTCACAGGGGCGGCGAAGACGCGGAGGTCCGCCGCCCTACTCGTGTCGCGAGTGCCTGAAGCGGCTTCAGGGCTTCGTGGCTTGACCTCTTCGGTCGGGCGCGAAGAGTCAGCGTCGAAGCGCAGTGAGGAGCGCTCTCCAGTCAGCGGCGGGGAAGGAGAGCTGACCGAGCGACCGGTTCTGCGTGTCACGGACGTAGACACGGGTCTCGGTGTCCGCGACCTCGACGCAGTCACCGCCCTGGTTACCGCTGTAGCTCGACTTGCGCCAGTGAGAAGGGGTCGATTCCACGGCTGTGTGCCTCCTTGTAGCGGGAGATGAAGTCGACGGACTGATTGGGGGAGAGCGCCAACGCCTGCAAAGCTCCAAAGCGCTGTGCGCATTGTTCCACTTGGCAGGCGTCAGAGATGACCTGACCGCTACCAGGGATCTCAGCGTAGGCCAGTTTTTCACCATCGCTCATATCCAGAACCTTGAAGGAGCCGTCCATCGCAGCGTGTGCACCCGAGGCGAAGGGCAGAACTTGGAGGCGGATGTAGGACCTACTTCCAAGCTCGACCAGCTGAGCCAACTGGTCAATCATGATCCGGGTGGAACCAACCAGGCGCCGCAGAACTCCCTCGCTCATCAGCACGCACAGAAGAGGCAGGGGATCCCGGTCGAGCAGCTTTTTACGGGACATCCGAGCGGAAAGCAGGGAGCTGACCGTCTTGGGGTCCGCAGGCGGCCAACTGGCTTCCAGGACAGTACGCGCGTATTCCTCCGTCTGGAACAGGCCAGGAATTGCGTCGGACTGAAAGTCCGATATGGCGTTGGCCTCAGCTTCCAGCTCCGTGTACTGCCGGAACCAGTACGGGACACTCTCATGGGAGCCTGGCCAGAGCCTCGTCAGGGCACCGTGGGCAGAGAGTTCCTTGTCAGCTCGCTCTGCGAAATTCTTGCGGGGCGCACGCTCTGCCCGTTCGATGGCGCCGATCATCTGGTGCGAGATCAGCGTTCTCTTCGCCAGCTCCCGCTGGGACAGGTCCGCTTCCTTCCGGAAACTCTGAAGGGTCTGACCGAATTGCACCAATGCCGCCTTTTCCGCGGCTTCACGCGCAGTACTCATGACTACATGTGACCACAAGTGACTACGGCATACTGCCGATTCCTGCAAAAAGCTGCATCTGATGGCCGTTCTCGCCTGGCGGACTTCAAGTATGTGAGTGTGGCCAATGAAGTTGCCGACATGAATTCCGGCATATGAAACGGCCCTGACCTGGTGCGAGAACACCTGATCAGGGCCTTGGCCCACTACCTGACGAAACCAGGTGAGGACCCATGACCAACCGTATCGTTTCCGCGTGCCCGCAGGGCAGGCGGCCGGAGCCGCTGCGCCGTTCGACCTTCCGCTTCCCCGCTCGGTCCGAGTGCGTCCGGGACGCCCGTGGCTGGCTCGACCGGAGGATGACCGTGGCCGGGGTTCCCGGCGACGCCTCCGCCACCGCCCTTCTCCTCCTCTCCGAGCTGGCCACCAACTGCGTGGTGCACCAGCGGGCCGGATCCATCGTGGCCCGGGCGCACCTGTGCGTCGGCGCTCTCCGGGTGGAGGTCCGTGACAACAGCGGCCGTATGCCGGAACTCCGCGCTCTCTCCCCTGACCTCGACGCGGAGAGCGGGCGCGGCCTGTTGCTGGTCGACGCTCTGGCCGCGCGGTGGGGCCGGTTCGAGTCGAACCGCGGACCGGGGTTGTTCTTCGCCCTGATCTGGGCGCGGTGATGACGTTGACCGGGTACCACCTGCGGCCGAGCTCGGAGATCCTGAAGCTGCACGCCGAGTTCCCCGACTTCCTCATCTGTGAACTCCACGGAGTGGACTCCGAAATCACCAGCTACGTGGCGACCAGCACCCGGACCGGGTCCGGTGGTCAGCCGGAGCTGATCGTGACCGCCAGTGCCGGAGAGCTCAGGAAGGCCATGTCGGTACTGGGGATCCAGCCCGGGGGCGGGCAGGGCGCGGAGCCGCGGGGATGTCGGCGATGATGACCCTGGAGACGGCGTTCAGCTCGACCGAGCAGGAACTCAACCGACTGCGCGCCACCTTCCGCGGACGCGGGTGGACCTTCTGGCACGGCGGCGCAACGGGGCAGTACTGGGCGGCCCACACCGGCCGGATGTTGTTGCTCTCGGGGGACGACTCCGCCGAGCTGATCGGGGAAATGCGCAAGGTGACCGGTGAGACCGCACCTCGTTTGCACCGGGTGCCGGTGGTACGGGTTCCGGCACCTCGAAAGCCCTCCCCCAGGAGCGCGGGTGGCCTGGGGAACGGCGGTCGTGCCCGCCACCGGGCACCGAGGAGGCCGGGCAGGCTTGAGTGGTTGACCCCCTGGCCCCGGTTGCGTAGCTCCGGGTAACCGAACGGATCTCGTGGCGGCGGGTGGGAACCCATCGGAGCGAATCTCGTTGGACGGCGGGCGGGGCTCGCCGTCCCCTTCCGATGGGAACCCTCTCCAAAGGCGAACATCATGAACAAGCGCTCTCGCGCGCTGTTCATCGTGGTCCTGGCCGCCGCCCCGGACAGACAGCTGTCATCGGCCAGGTGCTCCAGGCGGGCGCCCTGCTCGCGCAGGGCGAAGGGCGAGGAGGGCGCCGGAGGTCAGGCAGTCGTTACCGAGTAGCCCTTCCTCGGTTTCGGGGGCCAGGCCCCCGTGCTCCGTGCTCCGGGCTCAAAGGTGTGGCGTCGTGGCAGGCACGGCGTTCGCCAGTTCCCAGGTCAGAGCATTATTCAAGCATCAACAGGGGACAAATTGGACGCGATGAACATAAGGATGGTAGCGTCGCCGCGACCCCACAAAAGCCTTACCAATGGAGAGCTTTATCCCCCTCCGCGGAGTCACATTTACCATCGTCTCAGCGCTAGTGCTCGCCCTGTGGCAGCCTTCGGCATCCTTGGCCGAAACGAAGGAAGCCATCCCCGATTCGGAGATCATCTCTGACGGAAACGGAGATATCGAGCCGCTCGCCAACGACAGCAAGGCGACCAACTTCGGCAACGGCGCCAGGCTCGTGGCGAATGTCTACATCGCAAGCTACGGAGCCAAGAGCCGCCCGTACCGAACCTCGGCCATTATCGAGAACGGACCGGCCCCTCGCTCCGGAACTGACTGGGTTCGTAATACGACCACATTCTCCTCCTGGGGGATTTCCTCAAGCCTGGATGCCTTCGGCCAAAGCGGAAGCGAAGTAAGCACCAGCTGGACGAACAACAACGGTGCCCGCGGGTCTTACCTGTCCGGTAACGTCATCGCGAACGCGTTCACCTTCCAGGTAACCGGCACCACGACGGGGTTCGGCTACTACTACGGCATGACTCGTAGCGCGACGGCTTCCACTTCAACGCTGACCTGATTTCATGCTGAGCAAACCCGCACTGCCGGAGCACCTCACACAGAGGGGCTCCGGCTCATCGCGCAGAAGCTTTCCCTTTCTTTCCCTGGTCAGCACGGTTGCCTGTTGTTTCCTGATTACCTCGTGCCATCTTTTCACCGGGGGATCTGATCACCCCGAACATCGCGACGACCTGCTGTCCGACCTGTCCTCGCTACGCACCGAAGACGGCCTCTACGCACATCCCGCACCGGACCAGGGGGCCGAGAGCTGGAGTTCCACCTTTCACGGCAGCAAGGTCATGGGAATCTCCGATGGCTCATCAATCGACTTTCAGCTCGGCACCGAAAGCGATGATATCCATCTACTCCCTGAAACCGTCGCCGAACACGGGCTCCACGGATACTGGTGGTATTCCCAAACACCTGGGACTCCCCTTCCTTCCCAGGATTACATCAACGACTTCCAGTCCTTGTTTCCGCCCTCGCCCACCGGCACAACCGAAGTTGACATCGCCAACCTCGCCATGGCCATGGAAACCGCCGACACTTGGAACATCAGCCTTTCACATGAGCAAAGCGAGGAACTTGTACGGTTCACCAACAAGACAGTAGAGCTAACAAACAAACCCTTCCTACTGTGTCGATCAGCGCGATCACTGGAACTCCTCGGTGAGGATCCAAAACTGATCACGCAGACCTGGGAAACGGATTTCACTCCGACTGGTGTGGCCGACCCCCACGAATTGATGGATGTCTATGGCTCGCTCTGCCTCAACGACTACCAGGGGAATCTGACCGAGAGCGAACAGAACGACGCGCTTGCAGCTCTGGAGCCGCTGTTGGAAAACCCGGATCAACTTCAGGATTTCGACGCCTACTATCTAGCTGCTTCCTGGGAACTCGCTGACGGCGACACCTCACTACTGGAGCCTCTCTCGGAGGCGGTGGAGGAACGGATCTCCCCGGAGACCGGCATGGTGCGCGAAATGACCACCGTACTGGGAACGCTTCAGGCAACACACATGGTGGGATGGCTCGCGTTCTCGGTCAACGCCGAGGACGAGGTCTACGATTCGGATACGGTCGCCGCGACTCGGCAACTGGTCCTTGAAGCACGTCAGCGCGGAGAGAATTTCGAAGAACTGTACGGCGGGCTGATTCTCCGACAGGCAGGTGAGCCCGACGCGGACCTTGAGGCTTCCGCGATCGATTGGGCGCTCGATCACCTGGGTTCGCTCACGTTGGGGCAGGACAACGTTCATGCCGTGCTCGAACTCGTGCTCCTCGTGGAACAGCTGGACTCCTCCGCGCAGATACCGGACCTTCCGGTCGCACTGTTCGAGGTACAGGACCGCGAGGACCGCCTGCGCGCCTGGCAGCTGTTGTCGTTGCGTCACCACACCGACGACGAGAACGAGCTGCTGGAACATTTCGCGGACCTGGTCGAGTCCACTCCGGAGATCCTGGAAGAGGAACAGGACGGCTTGAGCATGGTCGAGGTCGAGGCGGCCGTACCTGTCGCGAGTATCGAGACGGGCATCAATGACATCCTGTCGCTCCTCTCATCGTGGGGGGAGCAACAGCGCGGCTGCGAGGAGTTCGTCGAGCTCTACCGAGCTTGGGACAACGCCTCCGAGTGCGACCTCGGATCGACCGTGCGTGCCACCAGGGCGGGCCTCCGGTGACCTCGGTCCATCTCCACGACACACCCTTCCACCCAGGTTCTCCCAACGTCCTGGAGATCGTTCGTGTACGCAAGGGCTATTCCGAGACCCCGGTCATCCTTGAAGCCACCCTGTGCTCACCTGGTTCGGAGACAATCGCCCTCCAGGGCCCATCCGGCTCCGGGAAAAGCACCCTCCTCAATGTCATCGGCCTCTTGACCCGCCCCGATTCCGGAACGGTGACCATCAGGGGAACCCCTGCACGAGAGCTGAACGAGGCGGCTCGCGCCCGTGTCCGCCAGCAGGAGGTCGGCTTCGTCTTTCAGGACAGTCACCTTCTGCCGGCGCTGACGACCCTGGAGAACGTCATGCTCGCCTCGACAGCTCCGCCGTCTGACACCGAACGGAGAGCACAGGAGCTGCTCGACGTTGTGGGGCTCCCCCAGCGCGCGAACTCCCCCGTACGGCACCTGTCGGGCGGTGAGGCCAAACGTGCGGCCGTCGCGCGCGCCCTGATCAACACACCGAGCCTGATCCTGGCGGATGAGCCCACGGCCGGACTCGACTTGGATTCGTCCCTGGCCGTTCTGGACCTGCTCACCGACCAGTGCTCCAGGGGAGCCGCCGTTCTGATCGCCTCCCATGACCCCGTCGTATCCACAAGGTCCACACGAGTGGTGGAACTGACCGACGGGCACCTGACCTCTGAGGCAGTCGGCCGGGGAGACAGCGATGAATGACCGGCACATCATCCGGCGCAACCTTTGCGCCCTGCTGCGTGTCAGCCGGGCTCCGCTGGTCTTCACCGCTCTTGGGGTGGCCTTCGCCCTGGTGTGCGTGACAGCAACGGTGACTCTGCTCGCCTACGCCCAGAAGAACATCAGCGGAGCCTCAGCCAACCGAAGCGTCGAGATCGACTCGGTCCAGTCGGGAGAAGGTGTCACCCTGGATGATCGGACTCTGAGCGAGATCGCCGACCTCCCCGACGTCGAGGCTGTCCGTCCCTGGCTCCAGGAAGGTTTCCTCCTCGTCGACCAGGACTACCCGGCCGGAGTCCTGTGGGCGACCCCCCGTACAGGGTACGGACAGCCGCCCGTCACCGACCACCTCGGGGAGGAGCCGATGGCGCCGGACGACCTGGGCGACAACGAGGTGATCCTGCCTGACCAGGCTTCGGGAGTGGACCTCTCCGCCCTACTCGGAGACACAGTCGAGGTGGAGTACACCATCGCCACCGGCCCGGAGACCGGCGAACCGGGATACACGGAGTTCAGGGTCGTGGGACTGTACGATTCCGGCTTCGGCGCGTCAGACGGTCCCGGATCGGCCTACGTCTCCCTGTCGACCGTGCGTGAGCTGGTCGCGGCCAGACAGATGGTCGCTCCAGAGGATTTCGGAGCCCGCGTTGCCTACCCCAAGGCAGTCGTCGAGGTTTCCGAGGAGGAGGCCGTCCTCGATGTCCAGCGGGTTCTGGCCGAACAGGGATTCGCAGTCAGCAGTATGCAGTCCCTGACAAGCGAGGTCCCCGGTAGCGTCAGGCTTGTGCAGGCGTTGACCTGGGTCCTGATCGCTGCCGTCACCGTCTATTGTGCGGGAACAGGTGCGTCCTTCGGTGCTGACGTGGTTCGCAACAGACGCAAGGAGATCGGCCTCTTGAAGGCCGTGGGATTCTCAAGACGCAGGGTCAGCCGACTTCTCCGCGCCGAACTGGTCTCGTTCGGAGCACTGACCGGCGTTGCGGGCGCTGTTCTCGGAGCCCTGCTGTCCGGGGTGGTCTTCGCCGTGGCTCGGCTCGCTGTGTTCCCTGAGCTCGCTCCACCGCCAGCAGCACCCTTGCTAGCCGCATCGACCGCTCTGATCGCCTTGCCCGCGGTTTCCCTGTATATGGGTAGTCTGCGCCAGCTACGTGTCGCGACTTCGCTCCCCGCTGATGACGCGCTCCGTGATCTACGTGCCACATGAGCGAACAGCACTGAGGCGGTAGGCGATCCGGGAAGCCCCTCCGAAAGCCCAGAAGTAGCGACTGGAGAAGTACGGTCCGAGGACCACCGACAGGGCCTCGCTGAGCTCGGGCAGCGGGGCCTGATGGTGGTCAAGGCCGTGTACACGCAGCCGCGGTGTTCGGGCGTTTCTGACCAGGTGAGAGAAGTGGTCTCACCTGATCAGCATGTCTGACGTTGTGAACAACCCGGCCACGGCAAGGGATGCCTTCGCCCGCTGCCCAGCCAGGGGAAAGGCAAGGGAGGATCAGGCCTCCGCTCCCCCTTCGGCCTCGGCCCTTCGGATGCGTTTGATGGGGACGGGCAGCACACACACCGGAACCGGCATGTCCAGGCGGTGGCCGGTGTCGGCGGGGATCCCGGTGTCCGGGTCGATACGCAGCGACATCAGGGAGTCGCCGTTCTGGGCGGCCGCGACCAGGTGGTCGGGCTGCCCGTTGTGTCCACGAACCACGGTGAAGTGGCGGGGCCAAGCGCCCACGGGGGTGTCAGCGAGGTGCTCCAGGCGTGCGCCCTCCTCGCGCACGGCGAAGGTCGAGATGACGTCCGCGCCCCGGTTGGACACGTACACGCGATCCCTGTGCAGGGTGATCTCGGCGGGGAAGTTGCTGCCCGCCGCCTCTTCGGCGGTGGCCGGTAGCGAGCCGAGGTACTCGCCGGTTCCCTCGCGGCCGTCCCAGCTCAGGACGTGCACGCGGGAGTCCAGCTCGCCGACCACGTAGACGTACGCGCCGCTCGGGTGCAGTGCGGCGTGGCGGGGGCCGGTGCCCGGGGGCAGCGCGATGACCCCCTGCAGGCCGCCGGGGACGAAGACCATGCCGGGGCCCTCGCTGTCAGCCGGGAGCTCCGGGGGATGGGGGTTGGCGACCTGGTAGACGCGCAGCTCGTCGGTGCCGAGGTCGGCGACGAGCAGGTAGGAGAGCTCGGGGTTGCCGGTGTCGGGCGCCAGGGTAAGGCTGTGCGCGTGCGAGCCCTCCTGGCGGTCGGTGACCGGCCCGCTTCCGGAGTGCTCGAACAGCTGCCAGGGCTCGCCGTCGTCGGTGCCGCCGGAGCCGTCCAGGGTGAAGGCCACCACTGCGGCGGTGCCGTTGGCGTAGTCGGCCACGCCCGCGAGCCCGTCCCCCAGATCCAGGACGTGGCAGGGCGAACCGCCCTCGGTCGGGAGGGAGCCCAGTTCGGTCAGGGAGGCGTCACCGTGCACCCGGAAGGCCGTCACCGTGCCCTTGGCGCGCTCGTTGACCGCGTACACCGTGGGCGGGTCCTCGGCGAAGTCCAGGAACGAGGGTCCGGTGGTGCGGGCGGCAACGCCGTCTGCGGTCAGCTCGCCCGTCTCGGGGTCGAACCAGACCCGGTGGATGCCCTGCCCCTCCCCCGGCGGGTCGGAGTCGGGGGTGTAGGTCCCCACGAGCAGGAGCCGTCGCGGTGTGTCCACCGGGTGCCTCGTTTCCTTCGCCGAAGAGCGGGATGTGGTCCATACCACCGGCGGCATGCTACCGCCCCGGACCCGGTGGGGAAAGGCTGAGCGTGTATCACCCGGGCGTGCCACCAGGGCGGTTACCAGGGGTAGTCACTGGAGTCACGTAAATACCCAGCAGTCACAAATCAGGGGCTCTCGACTACGTAGCGAGTCTGTTACAGTTCCTCACCAAAAGCCCGAGTCAGTGAGGTCAGGGCCACCTCCAGCACATCTGTCCTGATTCGGGCCGCCGCGGAACTTCCCGCGTGCCCTGCGGAAAAAGACCGATCCAAGGCCCCCGTCACCCTCGGAAACCGAGAGCGCGCCGCAGCTCTCCCCCACGGTCCGTGGTTCCCCGCTCACCCGAACACTGGATCAGCCTTGACCCTTCGCTCGATATCAGAAGTGCCATTGCCCGACCAGGAGATCGTCGACCTGGTCCGCCAGTCAGCCGTCGACATCCCCCAGGGGTCGGCACGACTGGCCAAGTGCTTCTACGACAACCTCTTCACCATGGTCCCCGAGGTGCGGGCCATGTTCTCGGACGACATCAAGCCGCAGCAGCAGCGCATGGCCGACGCCCTCCTGGCCGTGGTCCAGCACCTCGACGACCCCGGAGAGGTCGCCGACTACCTCCAGCGCCTGGGCCTGCAGCACCGCCTGGAACTGGGGGTGGCCCCGGAGCACTACCCGCACGTGGGGCGCGCCCTGGTCCGCGCCGTCAGCGAGATCTCCCCGACCTGGTCCTCCTCGATGAGTTCGGCCTGGGTGCTGGTCTACCAGTGGATCACCGCGAACATGCTGGCCGGGGCGGAGCAGGCCAACGCCCCCTCCCCGAACTCCTCGGCGCCCTCAGCCTCCCCGAACCACGCGCCTCCCGCGCCCTCCCCCTACTCCGCCCCACCGTCGCCTTCCAGGGCCGCCTCGAACCCCTCGACACCCTTCCGCGCGCGCTGACTGAACCCGGCTCCACCCGTTCCGTCACCGCTTCCGTACACCGTCGAAAGCCTTCGTCCATGTCACAGTCCGATCAGCACCACAGGCCCGGATCCGAGGGGGAACACTACGTACAGGAGGTCCTGGGCACCACGGAGAGGGCCGACCGCTTCTACCGCGACCAGATGCTGGACCACCTCAACCCGACGATGAAGGAGTTCATCGCCCGCCAGGAAATGCTGTTCATCGCGACGGCGGACGCCAAGGGCGAGTGCGATTCCAGCTTCAGGGCCGGGCCACCCGGTTTCGTGCACGTCATCGACGACCGCACCCTGGCCTACCCGGAGTACCGGGGCAACGGTGTGTTCGCCAGCGCCGGCAACGTCGTCCAGAACCCGCACATCGGCCTGATGTTCCTGGACTTCCAGCGGGACCGGATCGGCCTGCACGTCAACGGCAAAGTGAAGCTCACCGAGGACGAGCGGCTGCGCGCCCACGTCCCGGACCTGCCGCTGCCCCAGGTGCCGGGCCAACGGGCGCTGATGTGGATGGTGGTCCAGGTCGAGGAGGCCTACATCCACTGCCGAAAGCACATCCCGCACCTGCGCAAGGTCGGCGCCGACGAGGCCTGGGGCACCGACGACATGGTGCGCAAGGGCGGAGACTACTTCGGCGCCAAGCAGGAACGTGAGGCCCGGGAGCGAGAAGCCCGCGAACGCGAGGCCCACACCCACACCCCTGCGGGGACGGGCCGCTGAGAAGGATGCACCTCGCCTTGCGACAGGGCACGGTTCACTTCTGACTTCCGCACGAATTCCGTACAAGTGCCGTACAATTGAAAGCACTCTGGTCTTGGACGGGAGACCAGAGCCACACCCCAAAGGAACACCGCGCATGAGCAACGCGACCGAACGGATCGAAGTCAGAGTGACGCCCGAGGACAAGGCACTGTTCCTTGAGGCTGCACGCATCAACCACGAGTCCGCTTCCAAGTTCGTCGCCCGAGCAGTCCGGGAGGCGGCCGAGGAGGTCGTGGAGCGCGAGCGGACCACCAGGGTTCCCGCCGCGTTCTTCGACGCCATGGTCGAGTCCCTGGAAGAGCCCGCGGAGCCGATCGAGGAGCTGGCCTCGGCCGTGCGCAGGCACCGCTCCACAGTGAAGAAGAGGTAGCCCGACCGTGTTCGTCTGCCATCCCCTCAGCCGGGAGCATGAGCTCGAATCCTTCTCCTGCGGGAAGGAGGAGCTGGACACCTGGCTACGCACAAGCGCGCTCCACGCGCGTGCGAACAACACCGCCGCCACGTTCGTCTGGTGTGAGGAGGGCAGCAGAGAGGTCGCCGCCTACTACTCCTTCACCTCCACGACCTTGGCAAGAGAAGAGCTGCCCAAGAATCTGGCTCGGGGCAGCATGCACACGATTCCGGCGGTGCTGCTGGCGAGACTGGCATTGGACACGCGGTACCAGGGGCAGGGACTCGGTCCCGTTCTCCTGGTGGACTCCTTCGAGCGGGCGTTGGCCGGGAACGAGATCTTCGCCGTGCGGTTCTTCGTCGTCGACGCTCTCGACGACGACGCCCACACCTTCTACGAGAAGCACGGTTTCCGCGGCATCCCCGGAAGCATGCGGCTCTACCGAAAGATGAGCGACATCGCCAAGACCTTGGCGTAAGCCTGTCTCACACGCTAGGAACCCAAAGCGCCGCCGGAACCCGGTCCGGCGGCGCTTGCTTGTCCGGGTTACTTCCCGGGCTTCTTGACGGCCTCCAGGGCCTTCATGATGCGTTTGTCGGAGACCGGGTAGGCGGTGCGGAGCTCCTGGGCGAAGAGGCTCACCCGGTACTCCTCCAGCATCCAGCGCAGTTCGACCACGTCCGGGTCGTCGGTGCGGCCAGCGGGCAACACACCCCTGACCTTGGCGACGGCCTGGCGCATCTGTTCGACCTTGGACATGTTGACCTGGTCGCGGCGCGGGTTCTCCGGGAGTTTGGCCAGTCGGTACTCGATGCCGCGCAGGTAGCGGTGCACGTCGTCCAGTCGGGAGAGCCCGGCGCGGGTGACGAAGCCGTCGCCGACGAGGTCGCCGAGCTGGCCCTGGATGTCGTTGAGGGACGGCAGGACCGCCAGGGAGGTGGTGCCCTTGGTCTTCTTGGAGATCTTGCGCCACAGCACGAGGATGCGGGCCGTCTTCCCCAGGATCTCGGCGAGGGTGTCGCCGAGGTCGGCGCGGACCCGGTCGGTGAGCTTGGCGAAGTCCTCGCCGTTCCACACCGGGCCGCCCTCGCGGGTCAGCAGGTGGTCGACGGCGGCCGCCTCGGCGTCCTGGAGCATCTTGCGGATGGAGCCGTGCGGGTTGTCCGCCAGGGCGAGCTTGTCCGGGTTGTTCAGGCCCTTGCTGACCACCGTCGCCGGGGACGGGATGTTCAGCATGAGCAGCCGCCGGGTGCCCGCGCGCATGGCGGCGCGCTGTTCGGGCCGGGTGTCGAAGATGCGGATGGCGACGCTCTCGCCCTCGTCCAGCAGGGCCGGGTAGCCCTTGACCTTCGGGCCCAGGGCCTTGCGTTCCAGGGTCTGCTCCAGCGGACCGAAGTCCCAGGAGGTGATGCCCTTCTTCTCCACGCCCTTGGCCTCGGTGGCGATCGCCTCGCGCAGCCGGGGTTTGAGTTTGGCGCGCAGCTGTTCGAGGTCCTTGGACTCGGCCAGGGTGCGCTTGCGCTCGTCCAGTGCGCGGAAGGTGATGCGCAGATGGTCGGGGACCCGGTCGAGCTGGAAGTCCTCGGCGCGGATGCGCTCGCCGTAGGCCATCACGGTGAGTTCGGCCGCCAGGGCCTCGGTGAGGGAGCCCTCGTAGGGTGTCAGGCCGCCCCGGGCGCGGGCCGCGTTGTCGGGGACGGGCACGAAGTGGCGGCGCAGCGGCTTGGGCAGCGAACGGATCAGCGCGGTGATGAGTTCGTTGCGCAGGCCGGGGATCTGCCAGTCGAAGCCGGTGTTCTCGACCTGGTTGAGGAACTTCACCGGGATGTGCGCGGTGACGCCGTCGGAGTCGCTGCCCGGCTCGAACTGGTAGGTCAGCGGGAAGACGAACGCGCCCTGACGCCACACGTCCGGGTAGTCGTCCTCGCTGACCATGTCCACGCCGTCGTTGATGAGCTCCTCGCGGGTGAAGTCGAGCAGCTCGGGCTCATCGCGGCGGGCCTTCTTCCACCAGGAGTCGAAGTGGGCGGCGGAGATCGCGGAGTCGGCGACGCGGCGGTCGTAGAAGTCGAAGAGCGTGTTGTCGTCCACGACGATGTCGCGGCGGCGGGCACGGTGCTCCAGGTCCTCGACCTCGTCGAGGAGCTTGCGGTTGTCGTGGAAGAACTGGTGCCGGGTCTCCCAGTCGCCCTCCACCAGGGCGCGGCGGATGAACAGCTCGCGGGAGAGTTCGGGGTCGATCCTTCCGTAGGACACCTTGCGCTGCACGACGATCGGCACCCCGTACAGGGTGACGCGTTCGAAGGCCATGACGGCGCCGCGCTTGCGCTCCCAGTGCGGTTCGCTGTAGCTGCGCTTGACGATGTCGACGCCGAGCTCCTCGGCCCACTCGGGCTCGATCTTGGCGACCATGCGGCCCCAGAGCTTGGAGGTCTCGACGAGTTCGCCGACCATCACGAAGCGGGGCTGCTTCTTGAACAGGGCGGAGCCGGGGAAGATCGCGAAGCGCGCCCCGCGGCCGCCCAGGTACTCGTGCTTGTCCGGGTCCTTGAGGCCCACGTGCGAGAGCAGCCCGGCCAGCAGCGACATGTGCACGTCGCGCGGGTCGGCGGCCTGCTCACGCAGCGGCGGGACCTCGATGTCCATCGTGCGCAGCACCTGCTTGAGCTGGCCGTGGATGTCCTGCCACTCGCGTACGCGCAGGTAGTTGAGGAACTCCTCGCGGCACATCCGGCGGAACTGGTTGCCGGACAGCTCCTGCTGCTTGTCGCGCAGGTGGTTCCACAGGTTGAGGAACGCCAGGAAGTCCGATTCCTTGTCGGTGAACCGGGCGTGCGCCTGCTGGGCCTGCTGCTGCTTCTCCGTGGGGCGCTCGCGCGGGTCCTGGATGGACAGGGCCGAGGTGATGACCATGACCTCGGCCAGGCAGTCGCGTTTCTCGGCCTCCAGGACCATGCGGCCCAGGCGGGGGTCGATGGGCAGCTGGGCGAGGCGGCGGCCGATCGGGGTCAGGCGGCGCTGCTTCGAACCCTGCCGGTCCGAACCCTGCTTGCCGTCGGTGTCCCCGTCCCCCTTGGACGTCTTGGTCCGGGCGGCCTCGGGCTGGAGCGCGCCGAGTTCGGCCAGCAGGTTGACGCCGTCCTTGATCTGGCGGTGGTCGGGACCGTCCACGAACGGGAAGGCGGCGACGTCGCCCAGGCCCAGGTGGGCCATCTGGAGGATGACCGAGGCGAGGTTGGTGCGCAGGATCTCGGGGTCGGTGTACTCCGGGCGGGAGAGGAAGTCCTCCTCGGAGTACAGGCGGATACAGATGCCCTCGGACACACGGCCGCAGCGGCCCTTGCGCTGGTTGGCGGAGGCCTGCGAGACCGCCTCGATGGGCAGGCGCTGCACCTTGGTGCGGTGGGAGTACCGGGAGATGCGCGCGGTGCCGGGGTCGATGACGTACTTGATGCCGGGGACCGTCAGCGAGGTCTCGGCGACGTTGGTGGCCAGCACGACACGGCGGCCGCTGTGCCGGGACCAGACGCGTTTCTGCTCGGCCACGGACAGGCGGGCGTAGAGGGGCAGGACCTCCAGGCCGCGGATCTTCTTCTTTTCGAGGGCCTCGGCGGTGTCGCGGATCTCGCGTTCGCCGCTGAGGAAGACCAGGATGTCGCCGGGGTCCTCGGTGGAGAGCTCGTCGACGGCGTCCAGGATCGCCTGGGTCTGGTCCTTGTCGGTCCCTGGACCCGAATTCTTCTCCTCCGGGTCGAGAATCTCGTCCGAGATCGGCCGGTAGCGGACCTCGACCGGGTAGGTGCGCCCGGAGACCTCGACGATGGGGGCGTCGTCGAAGTGGCGGGAGAACCGCTCGGGGTCGATGGTCGCCGAGGTGATGATGATCTTCAGATCCGGCCGCTTGGGCAGGAGCTGCTTGATGTAGCCGAGCAGGAAGTCGATGTTGAGGCTGCGCTCGTGCGCCTCGTCGATGATGAGCGTGTCGTACTGGCGCAGCATGCGGTCGTGCTGGATCTCGGCCAGCAGGATGCCGTCGGTCATCAGCTTGACCAGCGTGCTGTCGTTGGAGGAGTCGGTGAACCGGACCTTGTAGCCGACCGTCTCGCCCAGGGGGGTGCCGATCTCGTCGGCGATGCGCTCGGCGACCGTGCGGGCGGCCAGCCGGCGGGGCTGGGTGTGCCCGACCGTGCCCATGACGCCGCGCCCCAGCTCCAGGCAGATCTTGGGCAGCTGGGTGGTCTTGCCGGAACCGGTCTCACCGGCGACGATGACGACCTGGTTGTCCCGGATGGCCTCGGCGATGTCCTCGCGCCTGGCGCTGACCGGGAGCTCTTCGGGGTAGCTGAGCTCGGGCACGGCCTCGCGGCGCAGGCCCACACGGAGCTCGGCGCGGTCGATGTCGCCCGCAATCTGCGTGGTCACGGAGGCGCGGCGGCGCTCGTCACGGATCCTGGCCAGGCCGTCGATACGACGACGGAGCCGGTGCCGGTCCGCGGGCATGAGGTCGCGCAGCCGGGAACGGAGTTGGTCCGCGGCGGGCGCGGGCGTGGTGGTGCTCATCAATAACCAAGGTTAAGAGGGCCGGCAACCGGTTTTCCCGGCGGGCAGGCAGGAAGGGTTTCGACAACACGGCGGGCGCGGCGACTCCGGGCCGGAGGAGAGGGCCCGGGCGCACCTTCAGCTGAACGTCCGGGGCGGCGGAGTTTGTTCCAGGTGTCAGAGCGGGCTGGTGAGCCAGTCCTTGAGGACGGGCAGCCAGGGCCCCTCGGGGATGAGGTGGGCGTCGTGGAACTCCTCTTCCAGGTCGGCCCGGCGGGTGGCGGGGCGGCGGTCGGTCAACTCCCTCGTCTGGGCGTCGGTGAAGATACCGAACTCGGCGAAGACCGCCAGGGTGGGGACCCGCAGTCCCTCCCACTCGGACCAGCGGGGCTCCCGGAGCCCTTCCATGGTCGCTTCCATGACGGCGGGGTCGAAGCGGGGGACGAATCCCTCGGGAGTCTCCACGAGGTCGGCGACCCAGACAGCGCTGAGGGCGTCTGGGCCCAGGAAGGCACGGGCCGCTTCCCGGCTGGGGAAGGGCACCGGCCAGGAGGCCAGGAACGCTCCGATCCGGGTCGCGGTCTCGGGGCCGTCTCCCCCGGGGTGGCACTCCAGCAGGGTGAGGCGTTCCACCAGATCCGGTCGGGCGCTCGCGGTGAGCATGGCGGTGTGGGCGCCCATGGAGTGGCCCACGAGCCGGACCGGGGAGTCCGCGAGTTCCTCGATGACGGCGACGGTGTCCGCGACGAAGGCCTCGCGGGAGGTGTCCGCGGGGCGGGAGGTGCTGCGGCCGTGGCCGCGCTGGTCCACCAGGAGCACCCGGAAGAGGGGTGCCAGGGCCCGCGCCGTGGGCCAGAACTCGCGCGCGCTCCCGGCCAGGCCGTGCAGGATCACGACCGGCGGGCCCGCCCCCGCGGTGTCCAGGACGTGCAGGTCGGTGCCCTCCCGGTGGATCCACCGGGAGGGCACCCGTGCCCCGTCTCGGTTCACCTCGAGCTCTTCCTCTTGGAGACGGCCCGCTTCAGGGTCGTCCACCTGGAGACGGTCCGGTTCGGCTTCCCTCCCTCGGAAACGATCCGGTCGACCTCCTCGGCGGTGCGGAGAGCGTGCTCCTCCAACATGGTGAAGTGGTCACCCGGGACCTCCACCCAGTCGTGGGGGATCGGCCAGCTCCAGTCCAGGCCGAGTTTGGTCCCGGCCGCGGTGACCACCGCCTCGGTGGGCCGCACCTGAACCGTCGGACCCGACCACTCCGAAGGACGCCAGGTGGAGAACAGGTCGAGGTAGGCGCCCATCGCGGTCAGGCGGGTGGTGTCCAGGAGTTCGAACTCGTGCGCCCGTTCGGTGACGAACTCCGTCACCATGGGCAGAAGGTCGTCGTCGCCGGGCACCACCGTGTCGAGCAGGACGGCCTTGGCGGGCGGGGTCCCCCGGCTGGAGAGCTCCTCGGCGACGGCGTGGGCCGTCCAGCCGCCGGAGGAGCGGCCCACCAGGATGAACGGGCGCCCGTCGGCCGCGGCGAGGGCTTGGTCGGCCTGGGTCCGCACGAAGGTGTCCAGGTCAGCGGGGAGTTCCTCGCCCTCCAGGTAGCCCGGAGCGGAGAGCACGTGGACCCTGCGTCGTCCCTGCCACCGGTTGGCGAACCGTGAGAACTCGTGCGGGCCGGAGGTCATGACCAGTGACGGGTGGCAGATCAGGACGGGTTCTTCCGGACCCGTGGCCAGCGTGGTGGCGGCGGACCGCGACGCCCCGGTGAAGACCGCGCGGGATCGGGAGGCGGCAAGGGCGAGGTCCACGGCCTGCTTGGGGCGGTGTGCGGCACACGCGTCCAAGAAGAGGCCGATCAGGCTGTCGTCGGATTTCGCCTCGCGGCTCCGACCGCCGCGGGCTCCGTCAGCGGTGGTCGCCCCGCCCGCCACCGGGGCGGGTCCGCCCATCTCCTGGTCGAGGTGGTGCGCCAGGGCCCGGGGTGTGGGGAACTGGAACACCAGGGTGGCGGGCAGGCGCAGCCCGGTGATCTCCTGGAGGTGGTTGCGCAGTTCCACGGCGGTCAGCGAGTCGAACCCGGCCCCGGGGAACTCCTGGTGGGCGCCGTACTCCAGGTAGCCCAGGATCTCCGCGGCCCGTTCGCACACCAGCCGGGTGAGCAGCTCCCGGCGCTCGACGCCGGGCGGAACCGCGACCACCGCTTCGGTACCGCGTCCGCTCCGGTCCGGGGCGCGTACCAGCCCTCGCATCAGCGGTGGTACCGATCCCTGGGTGACCGCTCGGGTGCGCAGCCCGACCAGGTCCAGCGGGGAGGGCACCAGATGGGCGCGGTCCGAGGCCAGCGCGGCGTCCAGGAGCGCGCACCCCTCGCGGTCACCGATCCCCTGGACCCCCCAGGTACGGGACATCCGGTTCGCGGACACCTCGCTCATCTCCGCGAACTCCCCCGACTCCACCAACCAGCGCCCCCAGGCCAGGGACTGGGCCGGCAGGCCCAGCTCGCGGCGGTGCGCGGCGAGGGCGTCCAGGTAGGCGTTGGCGGCCGAGTAGGCCGCCTGGCCCGCGCTGCCGAACACCCCGGCGGCGGAGGAGAACAGGACGAACGCGTCCAGGTCGCTGTGGGCGGTGAGCCGGTGCAGGTTCCAGGCGCCCACGGCCTTGGGGCCCATCACACGGGCGACCGTGTCCGCGGTCAGACCGGTGAAGGTGGCGTCGTCGATCACCGCGGCCGCGTGCACGACGGCCGAGACCGGTACCTCGGCGAGAAGGTCCCCCAACCGCTCGGCGTCGGAGACGTCGCAGGCCTCGACCCGGACCCCGGCGCCCAGGGCGGTGAGGTCGGCGACCAGAGCATCGGCCCCCGGGGCGCGGGGGCCCTGGCGGCTGACCAGGAGGAGGTCGTCGACACCGTGCCGGACGACCAGGTGGCGGGCGACCAGGGCGCCGAGCCGACCGGTGGCACCGGTGATCAGAACCGTTCCACCGGGACGGAAGCGGGTGGCCAGCTCCAGGACCGCCTTGCCGACGTTGCGGCCGCGCTGCATGACCTGGAACGCCTCCGGGGCCTCCTCGATCGGGTACCGGGTGAGGGGGGCGCGGGGCAGGGTGCCGGCTGTGAGGAGCGGCAACAGGGCGGCGAAGGCCCGCTGGATCCGGTCCGGCCCCGACTCCAGGACGTTGAAGGCCCGGTAGACGATGCCCTCGGGGACGCCGTCCGCGCCGAGCAGCTCGTTGCGGCCCAGTTCCACGAACCGGCCGCCCGGTCCGAGCAGCCTCAGCGAGGCGGGGATCGCCTCGCCCGTGAGGGAGTTGAGGACCACGTCCACGGTGTCGGCGGCCGCGCGGAACTGCTTCTCGAAGCCGAGTTCACGCGAGTGCGCGATCTCGGCCTCGCCCAGTCCGGACGAGCGGAGCAGGTCCCACTTCTCGGGGCTGGCCGTGGCGAGCACCCGGGCGCCCAGGTGCCGGGCCAGGCCGAGCGCAGCCTGGCCCACCCCGCCCGCGGCGGAGTGGACGAGCACGGTCTCGCCCTCACGCAGCCCGGCCTCCTCGACCAGGGCGAGGTAGGCGGTCAGGTACACGGCGGGGACGGCGGCCGCCTCCGCGTGGTCCCAGCCCTCGGGGACCCTGGCCAGGTACCGGTGGTCGGCCACCGCGACCGGGCCGAAGGCGCCGGGGAAGAGCCCCATCACCCGGTCGCCCGGGCACAGGTCTCCGGCCTCGCCCCCGGTCTCCAGAACCACTCCGGAACCCTCGTTGCCGATGTCGCCGGGCTCGGGGTACATGCCCACGGTCATCAGGACGTCGCGGAAGTTCAGGCCGGCGGCGCGGACGGCGACCCGCACCTCGTGCGGGGCGAGCGGACGTTCGGGCACGGGGACGTAGGTGAGGCCGTCGAGGACGCCCCGGCCGTCGGCGTGCAGCCGCCAGCCCGGGCTGCGGGCGGGCGGGAGGGTGGCGGTGTCCGCCTCGGAGCGGCTGCGGGCCAGACGCGGCGCGTGGAGCCGTCCGCCCCGGACGGCCAGCCGGGGTTCCCCTGTGCGCAACGCCGCGGCGATCAGTTCGGTGCCGGTCTCGGAACCGGTCAGGTCGGTGTCCAGCAGCAGGAACCGGCCGGGGTTCTCGGTCTCGGCGGAAGCGATGAGCCCCCACAGCGCCGCGCCGGACGGGTCCGCGGGCAGACTGGTATCGCCGGGCAGGCTGACGGCGCCGCGGGTGAGCACGACGAACCTGGTGGCGGCGTAGCGGTCGTCGTCCACCCAGCCCCGCAGCTGTTCCAGGGCACCGGTCAGCCGTTCGAGGGCCCGCTCGGGGTCGGCGTTCGCCTGTTCGAGGCTCTGGGTACCGCCGGATCCGGCACCCTCGTCACCTGGGGCCAGCACGATCACGTCGGGCGCCTCGGCGCACTCCTGAGGCCGACGGTCCACCCCGGCCAGATCACCCGCCACCGCCCAGGTTCCGGGGTCGGGGAGAACGGTCCCCCCGGGTATCGCGATCTCCTCCCAGTCCTGGTGGAAGAGCGCGTCCTGGTCCGCCTGGGCCGCCGGGGCGGCTTCCCGGACGGAGAGGGAGTCCACGCTCAGGACCGGTCCCCCCTCGGGGTCGGTGACCAGGATCCCGTAGGTGTCCTCACCGGTCCGGGTGAGCTGGACCCGGACCCGCCCCGGGGCGCCCGGCGCGTGCAGCCGCACCCCGCTCCAGCCGAAGGGCATCAGGAGCCGGGGAGCCTGGTCGGCTTCCGCCTCGCGCAGAAGCAGGGACTGGAGCCCGGCGTCGAGCAGGACCGGATGCGGGCCGGTCATCGCCTCGGCGTCGGCGGGCAGGGGTTCGGGCCCGGCCTCGGCCCACGTCCGAGGGCCGTCGGCCCGGACGGCGCGCAACCCCTGGAAGGCGGGCCCGTACCCGATGCCCCGGGCCTCGAAGAGCGCGTAGGCGTCCGCCACCGTGAGTTCGGTGGCCTCCGGGCCCGGGGTGAGGGGGGACGGGGCGGGGGTCCTGGTGGCAGGGGCCAGCAGGCCCTCGGCGTGCGTGGCCCACTCCTGCCCGTCGGCGGAGGACGACAGGAGGCGGAAGGCGCGCGTTCCACGCAGGTCGGGGGCCTCCACGATGACCTGGACCGGGGTGCCCGGCCCCTCGGGGTCGAGTTCCAGGGGGGCGCTCAGGGTCAGTTCGGCGATCTCGGGCCGGTCGCAGAGCCGTCCGACGCGCAGCAGCAGCTCCACCGCGGCGGTTCCGGGCAGGATCGTCCGCCCGGAAACCGTGTGTTCGGTCAGCCAGGGAGCACGCGCGGGGTCGAGCCGACCGGTGAAGAGGGTCTGGCCGGTCGCGCCGATCGGTGTCCAGGCGCCGATCAGGGGGTGGTCGGCGGCGCTGAGGCCGACCGAGGAGGGGTCACCCGAGAGTCGGGGCTCGTCCAGCCAGTACCTCCGGCGCTGGAAGGGGTAGGTGGGAAGGTCGACGTCGCGGCCGCCATCGCCCAGCACCCGTTCCCAGTCGACGCCGATCCCCTGGCAGTGGGCTTCGGCCAGCGCCGCCAGGAAGCGGTCTCCGGTGTCCTCGTCCCGGCGCAGGGTGTGCACCACCGGGAGGTCAGCGGCCCCGGCGGCCTCCAGGGTCTGGCGCAGCGGCACCGACAGCACCGGGTGCGCGCCGACCTCGACGAACGCGTGGCTGACCGGGGCCAGGCGGCGGACCACCGGTTCGAGGAGTACGCCGTGGCGCAGGTTCCGGTACCAGTAACCGGCGTCGAGCGTAGTCCCGTCCACGGGCTCCGCCGACGGTTCGTCCCCGGGTTTCCACGTGGGTGAGGGTGCCACGGTGGAGTACAGGGGTACGGTGCCCGGCCGGGGCCGGAGGTCGGCCAGGGCGGCCCGCACCTCCTCCTCGACCCGGTCCACGAGGAAGCAGTGCGAGGTGTAGTCGACCGGGATGCGCCGCACGAAGGTCCCGTCCTTCTCACGGGCGGCCACGAAGCCGTGGACTGCCTCGGCACTGCCCGCGACCGTGCTGGTCTCGGGGCCGTTGGCGCCCGCGAGGGCGAGCTGTCCCTCCTGCCCGTCGATCAGGCCCGCGACCTCGTCCATGCCCAGTCCCACCACAGCGATGCCGCCCTCACCCGCGACCTTGCCGAGCGCGCGCGAGCGGGCCACGACCACCCGGGCCCCGTCCTCGAGCGAAAGGATCCCGGCCACGCAGGCGGCCGCCACCTCGCCCTGGGAGTGGCCGACCACGGCGGAGGGCTCGACACCCGCGGCCCGCCACAGCCGGGCCAGGGAGACCAGCACCGCCCACAGGGCCGGTTGCAGGACGTCCACGGGGGCGTCCTCGCCCATGAACCGCGGGGCTCCGGGGTCCTCGCGCAGAACCGCGGACAGGGACCAGTCGACGTGGGGTGCCAGGGCCCGTTCGCACTCGGCCACGGACGCGGCGAAGACCGGGGAGTCAGCCATCAGGCCTTTGGCCATGCCCGCCCACTGGCCGCCTTGGCCGGGGAAGACGAAGACCGGTTGTTCGGAGTGGCCGGACCGGCGGGCCTCGCCGGTGACCACGCTCGCCGCGCACCCGTCCGTTCCCGCGCTCCCAGCCAGGGCACGCAGCCCTGCGGTGAGGGACTCGGGGTCGGCGCCGATGACGGCCGCGCGCTGGACGAACCGGCCGCGTGTGCTGGCCAGGGCGCGGGCGACGTCGGCGGGCGGCGCGGCGCCGCCCGGGTGGTCGGCCAGCCGGGCGGCCTGTTCGCTGAGCGCCGTCCTGTCGCGGGCGGACAGCAGCCAGGCGGTCCGCCCCGTGACCAACGGCCCGGTCAGGGGCCCGGAGTCCGACGAGCCCTCCTGGGTCTCCGAGGCGTCCGGGGTCCCCGACGCGGCGCCACCCGTTCCGGGGGAGGGTTCCGGGGCCTCCTCCAGCACGATGTGGACGTTGGTCCCGCTGATCCCGAAGGACGACACACCCGCGCGGCGCACGCGCTCGCCGCGCGGCCAGTTTCTTGCCCCCGACAGCGGCCGCACACCGCCCGAGGCCCAGTCCACCAGGGGCGAGGGTTCCTCGGCGTGCAGGGTTCGCGGCAGCCGCTCACGACCAAGGGCCAGCACCAGCTTCATGATCCCGACCGCCCCGGCCGCCGCCTGGGTGTGCCCCAGGTTGGACTTGACCGACCCCAGCCACAGGGGGTCCCCCGGCCGGTCACCGAACACCTCCAGGAGGGCCTCGGCCTCGATCGGGTCGCCGAGTTCGGTCCCGGTTCCGTGCGCCTCCACCGCGTCGATGTCGTCGGGGGTCAGCCCGGCGTCGGCCAGCGCGGCCCGGACCACCCGCGATTGCGCGGGGCCGTTGGGGGCGGTCAGCCCGCTGGAGGCGCCGTCCTGGTTGACCGCGCCGCCCCGGATCACCGCCAGGACCCGGTGCCCGGAGCGCTCGGCGTCCGAGAGCCGTTCCAGGACGAGGGCGGCGGCCCCCTCAGCGAACCCGGTGCCGTCGGCCCCGGCGCCGAAGGCCTTGCAACGACCGTCCGCGGAGAGCACCCCCTGCTTCGCGGACTCCGCGAAGAGAGACGGCCCCGACATCACGGTCGCCCCGCCCGCCAGCGCCAGAGAGCACTCTCCCTGGCGCAGGGACCGCACGGCGAGCTGAACGGCGGTCAGCGAGGAGGAACAGGCAGTGTCCACGGTCAGCGCGGGCCCCCGCAGCCCCAGGGTGTAGGCGATCCGACCCGAGGCCACGCTGGCGGCGGTGCCGGTCATCAGGTACCCCTCCGCTCCCTCGGGCATGGGCACCCGGCCCGAGGTGGTGGTACGGGCGTAGTCGGTCGTGCTGATCCCGGTGAAGACGCCGGTGGGCGTCTGCGCCAGGGAGGCGGGGTCGATCCCGGCGCGTTCGAGGGACTCCCAGGTCACCTCCAGCATGAGCCGCTGCTGGGGGTCCATCGCCTCGGCCTCGCGCGGCGAGATACCGAAGAAGGCGGCATCGAAACCGGCCGCGTCGTCGAGGAAACCCCCGCCCGCGGACATGCCCGGACGGCCGCGCATGTCCTCCACGTCCCAGCCCCGGTCGTCCGGCAGGTCACCGATGGCGTCGGCGCCCCGTTCCAGCAGGTCCCAGAGTTCCTCCGGACTGTTCACTCCTCCGGGCAGACGGCAGCCCATGCCCACCACGGCGATCGGCTCGTTGTCGCGTTCCCGCAGCCGCGTGAGCTCGGCGCGGGTGCGCCGCAGGTCGGCGGTGACCCGTTTGAGGTAGTCGAGAACCTGTGCGTCGTCGGTCATGGGCATGCCTCGCCGATTCACGTCGCGGCACCGGGGTGCCGGGGTTGGGCTGTGCTTGTCGCTGGTCTTCGTGTGGTGGCTGGCAGAACTCGGTCACCCGGGGCGGGGTACGCCCGCCCCGGGTGGGAATCAGTCGCCCAGGGTCTCGTCGATGAGCGCGAAGAGCTCTTCCCTGGAGGCCCTCTCCAGGTCGGGGTCGTCCGACCCCGGCTCCCGAAGGGGCGGGGTACCCGGCTCCAGGCGCAGTAGCAGAGCGCGGAGACGGTCCGCGACGGCGGAGGCCCCGGCGGCACCGGATCCGCCCCCGGTCTCGCCCTTGAACTCGTCAAGGGCGGCGACGAGTCCGTCGAGGCGTTCCAGGACGACCTGCTCCGCGCTGCCGAACACCCGCTCCTCGACGTGTCGGGCCAGTGCGGCGCAGGTGGGGTGGTCGAAGGCGACCGCCGGGGGAAGGCGGACCCCGGTGAGCGCGGAGAGCCGATTGCGCAGTTCCACCGCCGTGACCGAGTCCATGCCCAGGTCCTTCAGGCCGCGGTCGGTCGGAACGTCCCCGCCTGATCCGTATCCGAGGACGGCCGCCACGTGTTCGCACACGTGCTCGGTGAGCACGCGGACGCGTTCGGCCCGTGCCGCACCGGACAGCCGGGTCCGCAGGTCAGTGACGACCGTCTCCGGGGAGGGACCGGCCGTCTGGCCGGACGGCGCCCCGGCCCCGGCCGGGGCGAGATCGGTGATCAGGGGACTGGGCCGGTTCGCGGTGAAGGCCACCCGAAAACGCGGCCAGTCGATGTCGGCGACGGCCAGCGCGGTCAGGTCGTGGTCCAGGGCCCGGCGCAGCCCCTCCACCGCGGGTGCCGGTTCCATCGTGGGCAGTCCGTGCCGGCTCAGGAGACCCGCCACCGCCTCGCGACCGGCCATCCCGGCCCCCTTCCAGGCGCCCCAGGCGATCGATGTCGCGGGCAGCCCCAGGGACCGGCGGTAGTGGGCGAAGGACTCACAGAAGACGTTACCGGGCGCGTAGTTGCCCTGGCCGGTCACACCGAAGACGGCACCCACCGACGAGAACAACACGAAGGCCGACAGGTCCAGACCTCGCGTGAGCGCGTGCAGATGCACGGCTCCGTCCGCCTTGGCGCGCAGGACGCGGCCGATGGACTCCGGGCCGAGGTCTGCCACGGGGGCATCGTCCAGTTCCGCGGCGGTGTGGAAGACCGCCGTGAGGGGGAGGCCCTCCGGGATGCGGGACAGCGCCTCGGCGAGCTGGGCCCGGTCACCGACGTCACAGGCGACCAGGGTGACCTCCGCACCCGCCGCGCGCAACTCAGCGGTGAGTTCCCCGGCGCCCGGGGCGTCGGGACCGCGGCGGCTGAGCAGAAGAAGGTGCTCCGCGCCTCGCGCCGCGAGCCAGCGTGCCGTGTGCGCGCCCAGGCCACCGGTACCACCGGTGACCAGGGCCGTGCCCGAGGGCCTCCAGTCCCGGATCCCGGTCCCGCTGACCGGGACGCGGGCGAGCCGCCGGGCCGACAGGGTCCGCCCGCGCACCGCGAGCTGGTCCTCGCCGACCGCGGCCTCGCCGGCCAGGACCGTGGCCAGGGCGGCCCCGCTCTCCGCGTCGTCGGGGTCGGGGAGGTCGACCAGACCGCCCCACCGGTCCGTGTGCTCCTGGGCCGCCACCCGGCCGAAGCCCCACAGCAGCGCGGCGGCGGGGTCGCTCACCCCGGACCCGCTGTCGACCGCGCCGCTGGTGAGGCACCACAGCCGCGCGTCGGTCCCAGTGCCGAGCAGGGCCTGGAGAACGAGGACGGCGTCCCGGTGGGCGGGCGCTTCGGACGGGGGAGCGACCTCGCCGGGAGCGGTGTCTGTGGGATCCGTGTCCCCGTGTGCCCGGTCCAGGGCGGTGGTCAGCAGGACACCGGCGATACTCCCGGCACCGTCCCGGACGCCTTCGACCAGGGCGGTCACTGCCTCGCGCCCAGCACCGTCCGGCAGGTCGAGGACGCGCGTGCGGTGGCCGCGCGCCTCGAGGGCGCAAACACAGCTCCGGAGGGCCGGGCCGAGCCGGGAGCCGACCAGCAGCCAGGTGCCCCGGCCACCGGCCGCGTCCGGCAGGGCTGTCTGAGCGGGCGGGGCGGCGGGGGCCTCGGCGGAGGCCGGGACGGGCACCCACTCCTCGCGGTAGGTCCACTCGTCGGCGCAGGCGCCGGAACCGGCTCCGGAGGAAGCGTCGTGGGCGTCTTCCCGGGCCCGGTCGGCACCGGGTCCCGGCCGCCAGTAGCGCTGGCGTTGAAAGGCGTAGGTGGGCAGGGCGACCTGAGCGGCCTCCGGACCGAAGAGCGGAGTCCAGTCGAGGTCTACCCCGTGGCTGTGGGCCTGGCCCAGGGAGGTCAGGAAGCGGACCGGCCCGCCCTCGTCCCTGCGCAGGGTGCCGAAGGCGACCGTCTCCTCGGCCCCCGCGGCCTCGGCGGTCTCCTGGACCGAGGGTGTCAGCACCGGGTGCGGCCCGACCTCGACGAACACGTCGTGTCCGGCGGCGACCAGGGCCTCGGTGGCCTCGGCGAAGCGCACGGGTTCGCGCAGGCCCCGGAACCAGTAGGCCGCGTCGAGCAGCTGCCCGTCCAGGAGAGCGCCGGTCAGGGTGGAGTACAGGGGGATTCCCGGCAGTTCGGGGGCGATCCCGGACAGCTCCGACTCGATCCGGTCGCGCAGGAGGTCCACGGACGGTGAGTGCGACGCGTAGTCCACGGCGATCATCCTGGCTCGGACACCATCGGCCTCGCACTCCTTGACCAGCTGGGCCACGGCTTCGGGTTCACCCGCCACGACCGTGTTCGACGGGCTGTTGACGCCGGCCACCACGACCCGGTCCGCCCACACGTCCAGGCGCTCGCGCACGGCCGCCGCAGGACTGGCGACCGAGGCCATCGCCCCGGTCCCGGCCAGGTCGAGCACGGCACGGCTGCGCAGGGCCACCACCTTCGCCGCGTCCTCCAGGGTCAGGGCACCGGCGATGTGCGCGGCGGCGACCTCTCCCTGTGAGTGCCCGACCACGGCGGCCGGGGTCAGGCCGTGGACCATCCACAGCCGGGCCAGGGAGACCATGACCGCCCACAGTGCGGGCTGGACGACGTCCACGCGGTCGAGGGAGGGCGCGCCGTCAGCGCCTCGGAGCACGTCGGCCAGCCGCCACCCGACATGGGGTGCAAGAGCGCGTTCGCAGGCCGCCATGTGCCGGGCGAACTCGGGCGAGGAGTCCAACAATTCGACCGCCATGCCCTCCCACTGCCCGCCCTGACCGGGGAAGACCAGCACGGGGCGGCGGTCGGGGCGGGCCCGGCCGGTGGCGGTGGTCGCCCCCGGGGCCCCCGTCTCCAGGGAGGACAGCGCCGTGAGGAGCTGGTCGCGGTCACCGCCGACGACCACCGCCCGGTATTCCAGCGCGGACCGGATCGTGGACAGGGACAGGGCGACGTCCGCCGGGTCGAGGCCGGGCCGGGCGCGGGCGTGCTCGTGCAGCCGCACGGCCTGGGCAGCCAGGGCCTGGGGGGTGCGGGCGGACAGCGGCCAGGCGGTGGCCCCGGTCACCGAGGCCGCGCGCGGGCGGCCCGACGAAGCGTCCTTCTCCGGAACGCGGGCTTCGGGATCGGCGCCCCCGGGGTCGGGGGCCTGCTCCAGGATGAGGTGGGCGTTGGTGCCGCTCATCCCGAACGAGGAGACGGCGGCCCTGCGCGGCCGGTCACCGCCGGTCCAGGGGCGCGGTTCGTGCAGCAGTCGGATCCCGCCGTCCCAGTCGACGTGGGTGGTGGGCCGGTCCGCGTGCAGGGTGGGGGGCATGACGCCGTGGCGTAGCGCCTCGACCGTCTTGATCACCCCGGCCACCCCGGCGGCGGCCTGCGGGTGCCCGATGTTGGACTTGAGCGAGCCCAGCCAGAGGGGCCGGTCCTCGGTGCGGTCCCGGCCGTAGGCGGCTATCAGCGCCTGGGCCTCGATGGGGTCGCCCAGGGACGTCCCGGTGCCGTGTGCCTCGACCAGGTCGACGTCGGCCGGTGCCAGACCGGAATCGGCCAGGGCGCGGCCGATCACGCGGGTCTGGGAGGGGCCGTTGGGCGCGGTGAGCCCGTTGGACGCACCGTCCTGGTTGACCGCTCCGCCCCTGATCACCGCGAGGACCTGACGGCCGTTGCGGCGCGCGTCGGACAGGCGTTCCAGGACGACCAGGCCAGCACCCTCCGAGAACGCGGCGCCGTCGGCGTCCCGGGAGAACGCCTTGCAGCGGCCGTCGGGGGCCACCCCCCGCAGCCGGGTGAACTCGGTGAGGGTACCGGGGCCCGACATGACCGTGGCGCCCCCGGCCAGGGCGAGCGAGCAGTCGCCATCGCGCAGGGCGCGCACGGCCAGGTGCAGGGCCACCAGCGAGGACGAACAGGCGGTGTCCACCGTGAGCGCCGGACCGACCAGGCCCAGGCAGTAGGAGATGCGGCCGGAGGCGACACTCGCCGAAACCCCGGTCAGGGTGAGGCCGTCCGTGGTCATCCGGTGGACCGGTGGACCGTACTCCTGCTGGTTCAGACCCACGTAGACGCCGGTGTCGCTGCCGGCCAGGGAGTCCGGGGCGATACCCGCGCGTTCGATCGTCTCCCAGGCGAGTTCGAGCAGGATGCGCTGCTGGGGGTCCATCGCCTCGGCCTCGCGCGGCGATATGCCGAAGAACGCCGGGTCGAAGTCGAAGACGTCCCGCAGGAAAGAACCCCGGTCCATGTCGACGTGTCGGCCGTCTTCTCCCTCGGCCAGGAGTCCGGCCAGGTCCCAGCCGCGGTCGTCAGGGAAGGGGCCGACCGCCTCCCGCCCTTCGGAGACCATTTCCCACAGCTGTTCCGGGGTGTCGACACCGCCGGGAAGGCGGCAGCCCGTACCCACGATCGCGATCGGCTCCGGCACGGAACCGCCTTCCAGTTCGGCACGCAGGCGCGAGTTCTCCTTCATCGCGGTCCTGAGTGCCGCTACCAGGCGTTCGCTTTCGCTGCTCAAACCCAGTCTCCTCGTCATACGCTCGGTCCCCGCAGAGCGAGGTCCACCAGTTCGTCGACGCCCATGGCGTCGATGGCGTCCTGGCCTCCGTCCTCCGCCGGAGGCGTCTCGGTCCGCCCGGTCTCAGCCGGGGGTTCCGGGTTCACGAGACTGTCGAGCAGCCGGGCCAGGGCCCGGGGCGTGGGGTGGTCGAAGACGGCCGTGGCCGGTACTCGCACACCGACCGCTGTGCTGAGCCGGTTGCGCAGCTCGACGCCGGTGAGTGAGTCCGTGCCCTGTTCGGTGAAGGGGCGGTCGGGGTCCACACGGACCGCCGATTCGGCCCGGTGGCCCAGGACCACGGCGGTGTGCGCGCGGACCTCGTCCAGCAGGGCACGGGTCCGTTCTCCCGCCTCCATGGCAGCGAAGCGCGCGGCGGGGTCCCCGAGCTCACCTGCTCCGGTCCCGCCCCCGGCTCCGGAGGCGGCAGCGGAGACCGGGGCGGGGCCGGCCCCGGGTTCGGGCAGCAGCCCTCGGAAGACGCTGACGTCGGCGGCCGGGGTGAGCCACGCGGGCACGGCGTGGACCGGGTTTCGGGCAAGGGCGGTGTCGAAGAGGCCGAGCGCCGCGCTGGGCCGCATCGGCCGCAGTCCGTTCCGGCCGAGAGCGGCGAGATCGGCCCCGTCCAAGTGACCCGTCATCCCGCTGCCCCCGGCCCAGAGCCCCCACGACAGCGAGACGGCCGGCTGACCGGCGTCACGCCTGAGGTGGGCCAGGGTGTCGCAGAAGGCGTTGGCCGCCGCGTAGTTCGCCTGCCCCGGGTTGCCCAGCACCCCAACCGCGGAGGAGAACAGGACGAAGGACGCCAGATCGTCAGTGAGCTCGTGCAGGTTCCACGCCGCGTCGACCTTGGGCCGGAGCACGGCGTGCAGCTGCTCGGTGGTCAAAGAGGCAACCGTGGCGTCGTCGAGGGCGCCGGCGGCGTGCACCACGGCGCACAGCGGGCGCTCCCGCGGCACCTCGGCCAGCACACGGGCCAGGTCCTCGCGGTCGGCCGCGTCGCAGGCGACGACCTCCACGCGGGTGCCGAGCGCCTCGAGCTGGGCGGTCCGCTCCGCCTGCCCGGGGGTGTCCGGGCCGCGGCGGCCGAGCAGCAGCAGGTTCCGGACCCCGTACCCGGTGACCAGGTGGCGGGCCAGGCGGTGGCCGAGCCCGCCGGTGCCTCCGGTGATCAGCGTCGTGCCCTCGATCGGGAAGGGCGCGGGGACGCGCAGGACCAGCTTTCCGACGGTCTCGCCGCGCTGGAGGGCGCGGAAGGCCTCCTGGACCTCGCCGATGTCGTACACGGTGGTGGGCAGCGGGTGGAGGGCGCCCTCCTCGAACAGCTCCATCACCCGGGCGAGCATGTGGCCGATCCGTTCCGGGTCCACGTCCGGCAGGCTGAACGCGTCGTAGGTGCAACCCGGGTACTCGGCCGCCACTCCGTCGGCGTCGCGGATATCGGTCTTGCCCATCTCCACGAACCGGCCCCCCGGTCCGCGACCGTCCTTGGGCGAGCGCAACAGGCGCAACGAGGCGTCCACGAACTCGCCGGTCAGCGAGTTGAGGACCACATCCAGGCCCCGACCGTCGTTGGCCTCCTTCAACCGGGACTCGAACTCCAGCGTGCGGGAGGAGGCCAGCCGCTCCGGGGTCAGGCCGTAGGCGGCCAGCCCGGACCACTTGTGCGGGCTGGCGGTGCCGAACACCCTGGCGCCCATGTGTTGGGCGAGCTGGACGGCGGCGGTGCCCACGCCCCCGGCGGCCGCGTGCACGAGCACGCTCTCGCCGGGGCGCACCGCGGCCAGGTCCACCAAACCGTGGTAGGCGCTCAGGAAGGCCACCGGGACGGCCGCCGCCTGCTCGAAGGTCCACCCCTCGGGTATCCGGGCCAGTCGGGCGCGGTCCGCCACGGCGAAGGGCCCGAAGGCTCCGTCGAACATACCGGCCACCCGATCACCGGGGGCCAGGTCCGTCACGTCCGCACCGGTCTCCAGGACGACCCCGGCGCCCTCGATGCCGACCCCCACACCGTCGTCGACCACGCCCAGGGCGGTGACCACGTCGTGGAAGTTCACCCCGGCGGCCCGGACGGACAGGCGCACCTCGGAGGGGGCCAGCGGAGCCCCGGCCGCGGGCGAGGGCACGGCCTCCAGTGCGTCCAGCGAGCCCGGGCTCCGGGTGTCCGCGCGCCACAGGCGACCGGGCGGGGCCAGGACCCCCTCCGCAGCGTCCGTCGACCTTCTCAGCCGGGGTACCAGGACGGTGCCCGCACGCAGGGCGATCTGCGGTTCGTCGAGTCCGAGCGCCGCGCCCAGCACCTGGTGGGACTCCTCGGCACCGTCGGAGTCCAGCAGCACCAGACGACCGGGGTGCTCGCGCTGGGCCGTACGGAGCAGGCCCCAGACCGGACCGGCGGCGACCCCGGGGAACGGCTCCCCTCGGTGGGTGGTCACCGCCCGCCAGGTGACCAGGACCAGTCGGGAGTCGACCGTGCGCTCGTCCGCCAGCCACGCGCGGACCGATTCCAGGGCCGATTCCAGCCCCTGCCGGACCGCGTCGGGCAGGGCGTCGCCCTCGGCGTAGACCGCGGAGGCGGGCAGTTCGACACAGACCAGCTCCGGTACGGGTCCCTGCGGCTCCAGATCACCGAGAGCGGGCAGGGGCCTGGGAGAGGGGCCCTCGGCCTCCGGTTCCGAAGGCGGTGCCACCTGCTCCCACACCAACTCGTACAGTTCCGGGAGTTCGCCCGGCTCGGGCTCGGGCAGCGCGTCCTCGTCCAGAGGCCGCAGGAGCAGCTCGTCCACGGTCCAGAGCGGAACGCCCCCGGTGTCGGTGGCGAGCAGCCGGTAGCGGTCGTCGCCCAGCGGGGTGAGTCGCGCCCTCAGACTCCGGGAGGGTTCCTCTCCTCCGGCCGGAGCCAGCCGGACCCCGGTCCAGGCGAACGGCACCATGGGGCCGTGGCGGACCTCGGCATCGCCCCCGGGCAGCACCGCGTGCAGGACGGCGTCGGTCAGGGCCGGGTGAGGACCGTGGAAAGCCCCGTTCCCACCAGCGGTGTCCGGTAGCTCGACCTCCAGGAAGAGTTCGTCCCCGTGCCGGTGCGCCGACCGCAGCCCTTGGAAGGCCGGACCGTAGTCATAACCCAGGGCGCGCAGGTCGGTGTAGTCGACCGGGATCCGCTCGGCGCCCTCCGGCGGCAGGGTACCGAGGCCATCGCCGGTCTCCGGGGCGGTGTCCCCGGCGGCGGCATCGGCAGGGCGCGCGCCGGTCACGGAGCCGGAGGCGTACCGTATCCACGGGGTGTCGTCACGGGCCCCGCGCCGTGCGTACACGTTCACCTCGCGGTGCCCCAGCACGTCGCGAGCGGCGACGATGATCTGGATCTCCGCCGTCCCGTCCCGGCCCAGTGTCAGAGGGGCCTCCAGCACCAGGTCGGCGACGGTGTCCCCGCCGACGCTCCGCCCGGCCCTGGCGACCAGGTCCAGCAGCGCGGTCCCGGGGAACATCACCCGGCCGAGCACACGGTGCTCGGCCGCCCAGGGATGGTCCGCGACGGAGACCCGCCCCCGGAACACCACTCCCCCGTCCGCCAGGGTGAGTCCTTCGTCGAGCAGTGGCACCGCCGACTCCGCCGGTCGGGCCTCCGGCTCGCTCGGCGTCAGCCAGTGGCGGGACCGCCGGAAGGGGTCGTCGGGCACCGTGACCGGGGCGCCCTCGTCAGCCACCCCCTCCAACACCACGTGCGCGTTGGTACCGCTGATCCCGAAGGAGGACACCGCCGCCCGCCGGGGCCGACCGGTGTCGGGCCACTCCGCCCCCTCGGACAGCAGCCGGACACCGCTGCCCTTCCACTCGACCCGGTCGGTGGGCTCCTCGGCGTGCAGGGTCCGGGGCAGGCGTCCGTGTCGCAGCGCCTCCACGGTCTTGATCACCCCGGCCACCCCCGCGGCGGCCTGGGTGTGGCCGATGTTGGACTTGAGCGAACCCAGCAGCAGGTCGTGCTCGCGCTCGCCACCGTAGACCGACATCAGGGCACGGGCCTCGATGGGGTCGCCGAGCCGGGTGCCCGTACCGTGCGCCTCGACCGCGTCCACCTCACCGGGGGTCAGCCCCGCCGAGGCCAGGGCCTGCCGGATCACCCGTTCCTGGGCCTCCGGGTTGGGGGCGGTCAGGCCGTTGGAGGCCCCGTCGGAGTTGACGGCGCTGCCCCGCAGCAGAGCCAGCACGGGCCGACCGTTGCGGCGCGCCTGGGAAGCCGGTTCGAGCAGGAGCACACCGACCCCCTCCGACCAGGACGTCCCCTCGGCCCCGGCACCGAAGGCGCGGCAGCGGCCGTCCGGGGACAGGCCGCGCTGGGCGGAGAACTCCAGGAACATGCCGGGGGTGGCCATGACGGTCGCGCCACTGGCCAGGGCCATGGAGCACTCGCCCCGGCGCAGGGCCGCGGCCGCCTGGTGCAGGGCGACCAGTGATCCCGAGCAGGCGGTGTCGATGGTCAGGGCAGGGCCGTTCAGACCGAGCACGTAGGCGATGCGGCCGGAGGCCACGCTCAGCGTGCTGCCGGTGAGCCGGTATCCGCCGTCCGTGCTGCTGGCCGGGTCGGCCAGGCGCGCACCGTACTCGGTGGGCATCGCCCCGACGAACACGCCCACCTGCTGGCCGCGCAGGCTCGCGGGGTCCATGCCGGCCCGCCTGACAGCCTCCCAGGAGGTCTCCAGCAGCAGCCGCTGCTGGGGGTCCATGGCGTCCGCCTCCCGAGGGCTGATCCCGAAGAAGCCGGGGTCGAAGAGGTCGGCGTCGTGGAGGAATCCGCCCTCGCGCGTGTAGGTGCGCCCGGGAGTGCCGGGTTCGGGGTCGTAGAGCGAGTCGAGGTCCCAGCCACGGTTCTCCGGGAAGGGCCCGATGGCATCGGTTCCCTCCTCCACCAACCGCCACAGCTGTTCCGGGGAGCGCACCCCGCCGGGCAGTCGGCAGGCCATCGCGGTGATGGCGATCGGGTCGTCGCCGGAGGCGGCGGGCATCGAACCGACCGGGGCGGCCGGAGTGCGCGGCGCGGACTCCACCGGTGGGGGTACCGACCCGCCCGGCTCCTCGCCCAGTTCCCGGGCGAGGTGTCCGGCGAGCGCGGCCGGAGTGGGCAGCTCGAAGAGGACGGCGTCGTCCAGGCGGATCCCGGTCTCCTCCTCCACGAGGTCGGCCAGCTCCAGCAGCATGATGGAGTCGAAACCGAGGTCACGGAAGGCGCGCTGTTCGTCCGCGGGGTCCAGACCGTCCTCTTCGAGGATCCGGGCGCTCAGGGACGCCACCAGCCGAACGGTGCCGCCGTCCCCCGGGGGCACCGTCTCGTCACCGGTTCCGGGTGCCGCCGGGGCCTCGGCGGTCAGCACGGCCGGGATGCGCTCGGGCCAATAACGGGTGCGCTGGAAGGGGTAGGTGGGCAGGTCGATCCGGTGCGCGCCCGACCCCCTGAAAAGGTTCTCCCAGTCAACGTCCAGACCGGAGGTGAACGCCTGGGCGGCCGCGGTCAGCAGCTGGGCCTGGTCTCCCCGGTCCCGGCGCAGGGTCTCCAGGACCGCGCCGCGCACCTGGCGGGCGGCCAGCACGCGCTCGATCCCGTGGGCGAGGACCGGATGCGGACCGACCTCGACGAAGGCGGTGTGGCCGTCGGCCGCGGCCAGGGCCACGGTGTCGGCGAAGCGGACGGGGTTGCGCAGCCCCAGGTACCAGTACCGGGCGTCCATGGCCGGTCCGTCCTCACCCAGCTTCCCACCGGTCAGGGTCGACAGGACCGGGATCCGGGCCGGGCGCGGCCTGACGTCGGCCAGCTGTTCGAGCAGGGTCTCGCGGACCTGTTCGACGTGCGCGGAGTGCGAGGCGTAGTCGACATCGACCAGCGCGGCGTGCACTCCGGCGTCCACGCAGTGGTCCACGGCGGCGCGCACCGAGGCGGGGCTGCCGGAGACCACCACGGACTCGGGGCCGTTGACCGCGGCCAGGTGCAGGTCGGTCAGTGAGTCGAGGAGTTCCTGGGCGTGCTCCGCGGACAGTCCGAGCGAGGCCATGGCCCCGCTGCCGCCGAGCGCGGTGAGGGCCTGACTGCGCAGAGCCACCACCTTGGCGGCGTCCTCCAGGGTCAGCACCCCGGCCACATGGGCCGCGGCGATCTCGCCCTGGGAGTGGCCGATCACCGCAGCGGGGCGCACCCCCATGGCCTCCCACACCCGGGCCAGCGCCACCATGACCGCCCACAGGACCGGCTGGACGACGTCGACGCGGGCCCCGGAGCCGGCGTAGCGCGGCGCCCCCGGCTCCCCGCGCAGCACCCGGGTGAGGGACCAGTCCACGTAGGGGTCCAGGGCTCGCTCACACTCCCGGAGTCTGCGGCCGAAGACCCGGGCGAGCTGGCCGTCGCCGTCCAGGAGGGCGCGGGCCATGCCCTCCCACTGCCCGCCCTGTCCCGGGAAGACCAGCACCGGACCGCGTCCGTCACGGACGATGACCGGGGTGCCGGAGGGCCGGACGGACTCCAGTTCGCGCGTGCCGCTACCCGCGGAGGCGAGGATGACCGCGCGGTGCTCCATGACCGTGCGGGTGGCGGCCAGTGAGTAACCCACGTCCTCGGGTCGCAGGCCGGGCCTCTTGGACACGAAGGAGTGCAGGACCGACGCCTGGGCGCGCAGCGCCTCCTCCGAACGGGCCGAGAGGACCCAGGGCACGGGGTCGAGCGTGCCCTCCCCCGAGGCCGGGTTGGGTGTGTCCGGAGAGCGCCGGGGCGGCGGAGCCAGTACGAGGTGGCAGTTGGTCCCGCCCATGCCGAAGGAGGACACGCCCGCCAGCGGGGTGTCGGTCGGCCACGGCTCCCGGACGGTCTGCGGAACCAGTCCCAGCCCTTCGAGGTCGATCGCGGGATTGGGCTCGGCGAAGTTCCGGGTGGGGGGCAGCAGGCCGTGGGAGAGGCTGAGCACGACCTTCAACAGGCCGACGATCCCGGCCGCGCCCTCCAGGTGTCCCACGTTGGTCTTGGCCGAGCCCACGCGCAGGGCGCCGGAGCACCCGGAGAAGACCGTGCCGAGCGCGGTGGCCTCGACCGGGTCGCCCACCGGGGTGCCCGTGCCGTGCAGTTCGACGTAGCCCACCTGCGAGGGGTCGATCCCGGCCCTGCGGTGGGCCGCCCGCACGGCTTCCGCCTGGCCCTCGGGTTCGGGGCGGGCCAGGTAGGAGGTGGGGCCGGAGTTGTTGATCGCGCCGCCGGCCAGGACCGCGTAAACGTGGTCGCCGTCGGCCAGCGCACGGTCGAACGGTTTGAGGACGACCACGGCCCCGCCCTCGCCGCGGACGTATCCGTTGGCGCGGGCGTCGAAGGTGTAGCAGTGGGCGTCGGGAGAGAGGCCACCGAACTGGGCCACGTACTCGGTGCTCTCGGGCAGCAGGATGAGGTTGACACCGCCGGCCAGCGCAAGGTCGCACTCGCCGCTGCGCAGGCTCTCCATCGCCGTGTGCACGCTGACCAGGGAAGAGGACTGCCCGCTGTCCACGGTCATACTCGGCCCTCGCAGGCCGAGCGAGTAGGAGACGCGGTTGGCGATCATGCCGCGCTGGCCGCCGGTCAGGCTGTGGTGTGATGCGGGCGTGTCCCGCAGGAGGAGCGAGTAGTCGGAGGAGATCGCCCCGGTGAAGACGCCGGTCCTCGTGCCGCGCAGGCTGTCGGGGGCGGTGCGCGCGTTCTCGACCGCCTCCCAGCTGAGTTCGAGCATCAACCGCTGCTGGGGATCCATGGCCACCGCCTCACGCGAGGAGACTCCGAAGAAGGCGGCGTCGAAGTCCTCCGCGCGGTCCAGGTAGCCGCCCCACCGGTGGTCCCGCTCAAGCGGGGTCCACCCGAGCCGTTCCGGCGGCGGGGTGATGGCCTCACGGCCCTCGCACAGCAGCCGCCAGAAGGAGTCCGGGGTCGAAGCCCCCGGAAGACGGCAGGCCAAGCCCACGACCGCGATGGGCGAGCGGGTCACGTTATCGCTGTCAACGTCCCTGGTCATCGCGTTCCTCCGGTCGAACTCGACGTGCTCACCCCGGGCGGGTCCCGGCCCGGGGTCATGTCACGGGGTTGGCTTGCCCGTCACGTGAAGATGCACGCGCACCGCCCTCTTTGCACAGGTCAGGTCCAGAAGTGACCGTCACGGGCCCCGTCAGCGAAATCCGCGTGCTCCGGAGAATCGACAGACAGGACAAGCAAGCCGCATACAACTCCATTGACGCATGAACCACACGTACCTCACATGCGGTTTTGAGTCATACGCAGGGTGGATGGTATCCGCGATTCAGGACAGATGACAACGGAACCCTAGTTTTCGGTCATTAGCGCCACCACATTCAGAACACGACACAACCAGGGATTTAACAGCTTCGTTACCGAATAGAAATGCCCAATGTCCGTGGACATTGGGCATGCCGAAGTGTTCCAGGCCCGGCTCACCCCCCGTTGCGCGCCCGGACTTCGGCCAGGTACTTCAGCGCCTCCTCCGGCTGGAGGAGCCAAGAGGCGTAGTCAGGCGGGTGGTCCCAGCCCTGAATCCACCGGTCAGCGATCTCCGGGTAGCGCTGAGCACCGTCGATGAGATCGTGGAAGTAATCCGGCAGGTCACCCTGGTCCCACATGGTGGAATTCATTTCCGACCACAGCTGGTTGTGCAGACCGAATTCCCAGAACCGATCGAACGCACTGACCAGGAAGTCCTCGTCGAAATCACGGTCCCCGTGCTCCATGATCGCCTCAAGGTAGGCCTTCGCGCAGTGCATGGAGTTGTTCCAGCTCTGGCCGACGTAGGGGTCCATCGTGACGACGACGTCGGCCATACCCAGCACCCTCCCCCCGGAGGGCAGGACACCGACGGGGTTGCGCACCTGGGGCGTGACCTCGTCGGTCAGGGTACTGCCGAACCCTTCCACCAACGCCGCGTCCTTGATGCGCTCGTAGTACTCCGGCGCGTAGCGACGCATCAGGTCCTTCATGCGGCGCAGCTGTTCCTCGGGGCCCGGCCGGTCGGGCCAGGCGTCCATGGGCCCGCCGCGCTTGTCCACCATGACCAGGGCGTGGCAGGGGCCCTCCTGGCTGAGGATCGGCATGAGGATGGTGTTCCCGGCGTCGGCGGCCGAGGCCGCCCAGCCGACGTTGGGGTCGTCGCCGGCGTCCGGCCAGACGTCGTAGATCAGTGCCTGGGCCATGGACCGGGGCCTGGCTCCGCTGAACCGGCTCTGGTCGTAGTCGAACAGCTGGCCGAGCTCTCCGTGGCCGACCGCGACGATGATCAGGTCGAACATGCGGGAGAAGTAGTCGAGGTCGGTCACGGTGACGCCGTGGATGACGACCTTGCCCCCGCGGTCCTCGAAGAACTCCAGCCAGTCGGCCATCTTCACCCGGCGGTCCACCGACACCATGTAGTCGTTGGCCCTGCCTGTCCGGCCCACGAAGGACAGGGCCGGTTTGTCCTTGCCGGGATAGAGGTGGATCCTCTGGTTGCGGACCTGCGGACAGAGCACGCTCCACAGGTCGAGGTCGTACTCACGCTCGTGGTTCAGCGACGTGGGGAGGGTGAACTGCGTGACGGAGGACCGCCCCGTACGGATCTCAGTGGAGGACTGCCCCGTGATCACCGTGACGTCGTAGCCATGGGTCAGGAGACCGTGAGCCAGGTGCAGACCGGCGTGGCCAGCGCCGACGATAAGGATCTTGCGCATTGTGTCGCTAACTTTCCTGGGGAACCTACGGGGCCGTGGGGAGGATCGACCGGTTGGGGGTCCACACGCTCCCTGCCTGTCAGGCGACGGGCTCGCTCGCACGGTTGTGCTCGAGCGCGTACCGCAACAGCGTCTTGAGCACGTCGCCGCCGGACGTCCTGTGCCTGGCGTCGAAATCGATGATAGGGACCTCCGGGCTGACTTCCAGAGCCTCGCGGACCTGCTCGGAGGTGTAGTCCAGACGGCCCTCGAACTTGTTCAGCGCAACGATGTAGGGAATGCGTTTGCTGGTCTCGAAGTAGTCGACGGCGTCGAAGGAATCCGCGAGCCTGCGGCAGTCGACCACGACGACGGCGCCCACGGCGCCGCGGACCAGATCGTCCCACATGAACCAGAACCGGGCCTGGCCCGGCGTGCCGAACATGTACATGACCAGTTCGTCGTCGATGGTGATGCGGCCGAAGTCCATCGCGACGGTGGTCGTCGTCTTGTCGGGTGTGACCGAGGTGTCGTCGTGCCCGACACTGGCCTCGGTCATGATCGCTTCAGTCGTGACCGGCGGAATCTCCGACACCGAGCGCACCAAGGTCGTCTTGCCGGCACCGAAGCCACCGGCGATGACGATCTTGCTCGACATCTTCTTGCGATTCGACCTGTTGTCACTGGAAAAGTCGTTCGAGACCACGAAGAGCCCTCTCCAGAACCTGGTTTTCGGACGGACTGCTGCCGGTGATGGTCGGGTGGATGTACACCAGGTCCTGCTCGGCCAGGTCACTGACCAGAACCTGAGTGACTCCCAGGGGGATGTTCAGCTCGGCCGACACCTCGGCGAGAGACCGTGTCTCCCGGCACAGTTTGTAAATACTGATCGACTCCGGCATGAGGGTGCCAGGAGGTTCCTGCCCGGGCTCGGACGTCGAGACCAGGGTTTGCACCATCAGCGGATGCCGTGACCGCGTCCGCCCACCCGTGAAGGTGAACGGGCGAACACGGTTACTCCTTCGCCTGCGGAAGCTCATAGCCGCGGCAACCTCATTCCTGCCGAACCGTTACGGGTCACCGTCGTCAGTTCTGGATGACCTCGCGCAGCTGCGAGCGCAGCTGCGGAGTGAGCACGTGGGCGACGTTGTCCACGAGCTTGGCCATCTGGAAACCGACGATCTTCAGCTCGGTACCGGGTGCGGTGAGCACCGCCATGCAGGAACCGTCACTGATGGCCATGATGAAGAGGTGGCCGTGGTTGAAGCGGACGAGGAGCTGCTCGCACTCTCCTCGCTGGAACAGACTGGCCCCGCCGACCGCCAGGCTGTGCAGACCGCTGGAGATCGCCGCGAGCTGCTCGGCGTGCTCCTCGGGGAAGTCGCTGGAGTGGGTCAGGACCAGGCCGTCGGAGGAGACCACCACGGCGTGCTCCACACCGCGCACGTCCCGGACGAACCGGTCGATGAGCCACGAGAAGTTCTCAACGCTGTCGTTCGTGGATTCAGTCATGCTTGTGCTCTACCTGCCTCGGCCGAGTGTCGTGTTCGCTGGGGGTCTGGGGTGTGGGGGCCCGCGCCCAGGGCGCGGGCCGCAGCGTTGGAGGTCATTCCTTGTCGCCCTCGAGCTCCTCGCCCTCGATGGCGGCGCGTTCCCCGTCGAGGAAGTCGCCGATCTCGTCGCGGATCTGCTCTGCCCGGGCCTGCCCGGTGAGCTTGGGCGGGGTGTCCTCCCGGCCTTTCGGCGGGGGCGGCGGGGTCTCCGAGAGCGCTCCGGGGTGCGGCATCATCCGCAGCGGCGAACCGTGCGGGGTGGCGCTGCGCCGGGGCAGGCCGGCGGCGGTGACCGCGGAGGTACCGCCGGTGGTCGCGGGCGGTGCGTCCTTGGAGGCGCCGGGACCGGCGGCCACGTTGCCGTTCGCGCCGCCGCCGTTGCTGCCGCTGCCGTTGAGCGGCTTGCCGTTGGCGGGCTGCTGCGGGATGGGGCCGGTCGAGGTCACGGGGGCGCTCGTGCTGGGAATCATGGAGGTACGGGTCTGTCCGGGCTGGCGGGGCGTGGCCACGCGCAGGAGCCCCTTGGGGACGATCGTGAAGGCGCTGAGCCCGCGGAAGGAGCGCGGCTCCAGCCTGGTCTCCAGGCCGTGCTTCTTCGCGATCCGGCTGGCCACGTACAGGCCCATGTGCTTGGGTACCTCGTCGTCCAGGACCGGCTCACCGCTGAGGCGGCCGTTGAGTTCGGCCAGCTGGTCCTCGGGGATGCCCACGCCCTCGTCCTCGACGATGATCATCAGGCGGCCGTCTTCCAGCTCGCGGGCGCTGATCACCACCTGTGAGTGCTCGGGCGAGTTGGCGGTGGCGTTGTCCAGCAGCTCGGCCAGGAGGTGACTGATGTCGTCGGCGGCCAGACCGGTGATGGAGGCCTGCGGGAGCTTGCCCAGGCTGACCCTGGGATAGTCCTTGATCTCCGAGGTCGCGGCGCGGGCGACGTCGAGCAGGGGGACGATCTCGTCGTGGGCGTCGGACTCGCCGCCGTCGTGCCCGGTCAGCACCAGGAAGTTCTCCCCGTTGCGTCGCATACGGGTGGCGAAGTTGTCGATCTGGAAGAGCTTGTCCAGGAGGTCGGGGTCCTGGGCATCGGTCTCCAGCGCCTCGACCGTCTCCAGTAGGGCGTCGACCAGGGAGAGGTCGCGCATGGCCAGCCCGGCCAGCGCCTCGTTGAGGATTCTGCCCCCGGATCCGGCCTCCGGGTTGAGCAGGGCCTCGGAGACGGCCTCGGCCACCTCCGCCTTGGCCGCCGCGGCTGCCTCGGCTTTCTCCGCCGTGGTCTCCTCGGCGGTGTCCTTGGCCGGATGCTCGGCAACGGGTGCGTCGACCGCGGCCGCCGGGTCGGTCTGTTTCGGGGACTTGGCGGACGGCTGCGCCTGGGCCGCCCCCTCGGAGTGCTCGGGGGCGGCCTCTTCGTCCGTCCCTGAACGGGTGAGCGCCTTGTCCTGACGCACCTCCTGGGAGACAGTCGGTTCGCTGCGCTCCGCGAAGAGCGTGGCGGCCGACTCGGCGGTGACCACCTGCGGCTGCTGTCCGGCGGCGAGCACGATCACGTGCTGCACCGGCTGGCCGTACGGGTTGGGTTGGCCGTAGGCACCGAACTGGCCCGGGTAGATCACCGGCTGCCCCGGGAGCACGTAACCGGGCGGCTGGTAGGGCAGCGGGTATGCGCTCTGGTAGGGCAGCGGCTGCGGGTGGGCGTAGTGCACCGGGTAGTGCTGTAGCGGCGGCACGGGCAGCTGCGGCGGGTACTCGGCCTGCGGATACGGGTAGGGTGCGGGCGGCTGGCCCTGGTGGCCGCGCGGGCCTCCCGGGTGGCCGGGACGTCCCTGCTGGCTCTCGGGGTACGGGCTGCCGGGGTACGGGCTGTCGGAGTACTGGCTGCCCGGGTACTGGTTGCCCGGGTACTGGGGGCCGCGCCGGTCTGCCGGGTAGCCCTGGCCCGGGTGGCCCGGGTCCGGGTAGCTCTGCCCCCGGAGGCCCTGCGCTTGCTGATAACCCTGTGCCTGCTCGAAACGCTGTGCTTGCTGGTAACCCTGGTGGTCCCGGTAGCCGTTCGGGTCCGGGTGACCCTGGTACCCGAGGGGGGCCTGGGGGTCGTGCCCGGCAGGCCGGTGCTCCTGGCCCTGCTCCGCCCCCTGGGGGCGGGCCTGATCGCGGTGCGGCGGCTCGTAGGGGGCCTGCGGGCGGTCGGCGTACCGTCGCGGCTCGTAGGGCGCCTGCTGGGGCTCCCACTGGCTACCGGACGCCGAGGACTCGGCCGCGGGCCACCGCGGCTGGGATTCGTGGAGCTGCGACTCCTGGGGTGGGGCCTGGGGCTCGGGCAGCTGGGCTTCGGGGCGGTGGGGTTCGCGGGCGGTGTGCTGCCCCGGCGTCGACCGGTGGTCGGCCGCCGGCTCGGGGGCGGAAGAGGCTGGTGCCGCCGACTGCACAGGGGCCTCGGGCCGCTCCGTGTTACCTGGCGTGGGGCTCCCTGGCATGGTGGGGCCCTCCGGTGTGGGGTTGTCGGTCATGGTGTCCGTGGTGGCGGGGGTGTACGGGTTGCGCGGTTCGGGCTCGTCCAGTCCGACGCCGCGCCACTGACCGACCGGGTTGGCGCCGGTGTCGACATCATCGACGTCGACGCTCCTGGTCGTGTAGGGGTTCGGGACGCTCGTCCGGGAGGTGGGGCGGTAACCGTTCTCGGCGGACGCGGAGAAGGGTCCGGTGGGGGGCTCCGTCACGGCTGTCTCCTCGCCGTCCGCCGTCTGGTCGGGGTTCCGCGAGTGCGGATGCACGGGCTGATGCACGGGATGTCCTTGCTCGCTCTCCGATGACGAGGATGTCTGGGACTTGACCATCCGGGAGATGGCCCGGCGAAACCTTCCCTCACGCCTTGTTCCGTGCCCATCCTCCGTCGACTTCATCTTGGCCAGGGAGTGGTCATCGCGCTCGTGCGGTGACTGCGCCTGTGCCACAATCTCGTCTCCTCGAATCAGGTGGGCGGATTGGCGGTGGCCCCGCACCACCGCCCTGACCAGGGAGGAAATCGTTTCCTGGGTCTTTTTCGACCCGTGATACGACCAGGCGTCCCGAACGCCGGGGGAACGCCTCGACGGCTCCGTCCGTGGTGGGAGCGCATGCGCGTTGTGACAGCGGGATCGGCGCCGCGAGCCCGATCCGCAGGACAAGTGTCCGCGCTCCACACAATTGCTGTTCTTCCACCGGGAACCGTCGTTCGGTTCGTCAGACTAACAAAGGATGCCCAGTTTGACAGAAGAATCAAAGAAGCACCGAAAGAGCGCCGGACCATACCCTTCTGACGTGCGTGAACACTGAGAAACAAGCTACTCAACCCATGCGAAATCCGGTCGATTTGAGGTGCTTTGTCGGATTCTTGCCGGGTGTCACCTCTCTCTCAGTGACACCCGGAGGTCCCTGCGTCAGAGGGAGACGTCAGCTCGCGGTCCGGGTCACAGGTCCAGCCCGAACTGCCCCGGAGCGGCGTTGACCAGGACCGCCGTGTTCCCCGGCGGCTGCTTGTTGTCCCGCATCAACTGGTGCGCCTCACCGATCTCGTCGAAGGGTACGGTCTTGGTCACACAGGGGTCGAGCTGGCCGCCCGCGACCAGATCGATCACCATGCGGCACTGCGCGGGCGAGGCGAAGTGCGAGCCCTGGAGCCGCTTGAGCCGCATCCACAGGAAGCGCAGGTCCACGTCGGCCTGGAAACCCGAGGTGGCACCGCAGATCACCACCATCCCGGAGTTGTCGCACAGGTACAGGGAGGTGGGCAGGGTGTCGGCCCCGGTGTGCTCGAAGACGATCCGGGGCGAACGCCGCTCTCCCAGCTCCTCCCAGAACTTCCTGCCGAAGGACCGCGCACCGCGCATCCACGCCGCGAAGGCCTGGGGGTCGCTCTCGTCGGGAACCCGGCCCCAGTGGTCGAACTCGGTGCGCAGGATCGTGCCGACGGCGCCGAGTTCGCGGCACAGCTCGGCCTTCTCCGGGGTGGAGACCACGGCGATCGGCTTGCCGCCCGCCTGGCGGGCCAGCTGGATCGCGGAGGTGCCCAGACCGCCCGCGCCACCCCAGATCAGCACCGGGTCGCCCGGGCGCACGACGTTGGGGTACCAGCCGAAGAGCTGCCGGTAGGAGGTGGCGGCGCTGGCCAGGAAACCGGCCGCGACCTCCCAGGTCAGATTGTCCGGTTTGCGGTGGCACTGGACGTCCTGGACCAGGGCGAACTGGCCGAAGGACCCGAAGTTCTGCTCGTAGCCCCACACGCGCATGCTCTTGGAGGCGATGGGGTCGCCGCCCATGCGGATGTCGTCCGCGCTCTCGTCCCACTGGCCCGGGGCGGTGATGACGTGGTCGCCGACCTCGACCCCGCGCACGCCCTCCCCCACGGCCCAGACCACGCCGGAGCCGTCGGAACCACCGATGTGGTACCCCTCTGGCTCCCCTGCCTTCTCGCGCACGGCGATGACGTCCGCCGGGTGGCCCTTGGCCGCCCAGATGTTGTTGTAGTTGATGCCAGCGGCCATCGTGTAGACGAGGACGTGGCCCGGCTTGAGCTCCGGCACCGGCACGATCTCGCGGGCGAAGGCGTCGCGGGGCTCGCCGTAGCGCTCCCGGCGGATGGTGAAGGCGTGCATCCGCTCGGGCACGTGGCCCAGCGGCGGAACCTCTCCGAGTTCGTACAGGTCCTTGGGCATGGTGCGCCAGTCCTTTCGAGGAGCAGGAGCAGGGGGGCGAACAAGGGGTGTGGAGCGGGGTGTGGAGTCGCCCGAGGAGGCCGGAGTCGGGGCCCCGGGGCGGTCAGGGGGCCATGGGATCCAGGGGCGGACGGGGCCGGAGGGTGACACGACGCGGATGCGCGTGCGAATGCACGGGAGACTACCTGCGTTGCCCCCGAACGCGCACAAACGGCCCCCCGGTGGACAAACTTCCGCATGCCCGTAATCCCCCGGACTCACGTTCGGGTCCGCCCACGGCAGCGCTTCCAAACACGCCTGTAGGGGCGAGGCCGCGGGCACTCGCCCCTACAGGGGATCACTCCTGCCGCCCGGCCGGACCGGGCGGGGTTCGGGGTCGCTCCCCGGCTGGCCTCAGCCCTCGTTCGAGGTCAGATCACCCTGGATCAGCGCCAGGATGATGGGGTTGTCCTCGTAGATGTCGTTCTGCGCGGCCGGGTGGTCATCGTCGAACGCCTGGACACGCACGCCCTCGATGGCCGGAGCGAGATACTTGTAGGTCCAGATCGGGATACGCGGCAGCAACTCGTTGAAGACGATCGCCATGACCCGCACGGCCTCCTTCTGGTCCTCCTCGGACTCGGCGCGCCGGGCGGTGTCCACCAACTCCTCCAGGTCGACCTCGCCCTGTGAGGGGCTCTCCACCTTGAGGTCGAAGGACTGTCCCGGAGAGTCCTCGGTACCCGCGTTCTCGGCGAGGAAGTTCATCTGGAAGGCGCCCCAGTAGTCGGGCAGCTCGGGGTTGCCCCAGTGGCGCACGGCGACCTCGAAGTCACCGGCGGCCCAGATACCCCACGGGTTGTCCTCGGGGACGTTGCGCGCCTCGGTCTTGATACCGAAGCTGTTCCATGCCTCCTCGACCTGGGTGGCGGTCAGCTCGAAGTCGCCCCAACCCGAGACACCGATGACCTCGAAACTGGCCTCATCGCCGTCGGGGAGGTACCACTTGCCGTCCTCCTTGGTCCAACCGGCCTCCTCCAGCAGCTCCGTGGCCTTGTCGATGTCCTGGTCGAAGGTCTCGAAGTCCTCGAGCTCCTCGGCGCTGAAGACCTCCTCCGCCTGGATGTCTGCCAGGCCCGCGTAGTGCGTGACCCGGCCGTAGGCCTCACCTCGGGCCACCTGGCCGATCTGGTCGCCGTCGAGGACGTAGGCGAGCGCCTTGCGCACGCGCACGTCCTTCAGCTCGGGCTTGGCGGCGTAGTTGAACATCAGGCCGCAGCCGTCGTAACCAGGGTGCTCGATCCACCGGAAGCCATCGACCCCCTGGAAGGCCTGCTGGTCCGCGGCGGAGGGAGCCAGGGTGGAGTAGTCGACCTCGCCCTGCTGCACGAGCAGGGCGGACTGCCGGTTGTCACCCTTGTGCACGACGACCTCGTCGAAGTTGACCTCCGTACCGCGGTAGCCGTCCTCGTTGCGCACCAGCGTGATCCGCGCGTCCGTCATCTGCGCCCGGTCGAACTTGTAGGGACCGCTGCACACGATCTCGTCCGGGTTGAACTCGATGAACTCGGCGTTCCACTCGAGGTGATCGTCGTCGCCCTGGCGGACTCCGCCGTTGACGAGCTCCAGGGCCTGCTCGCCGAAGTCCGCGTACGTGGTCTTGGAGACGATGCGGTGTTTGAGGATGCTCAGTTCGATGTTGGGGAACGGGTCCTCGAAGCCGAGTCGTACGCTCAGGTCGTCCAGCTTCTCCAGGTCCTGGACCTGCGGGAACCCGGTCCCCCACGAGGGGGCCTCCAGGACGCGCATGGCGTAGCTGCGGACCATGTCGTCGGCGTTCAGCTCCGTGCCGTCGCTCCACTTCAGACCCGAGCGCAGGGAGACGATCAGGTCGTCGCCGTCCCACTCGTGCCCTTCCAACAGGAGGTAGTCCCACTCGTGCGCGCCCCAGTTGTAGAAGGCGCCACTGCACAGGAAGAGGTCCCGGTAGACGGAGTTCATCAGCAGCGCGCCGTCCTCGACGTGCACGTTGCGGGTCTGGGAGTCCAGGTCGAAGTCGAAGACGCCGGCGAACCTGGTGACGCCGTCGCTGTCACCGTTGCCACCGGAGCAGGCGGACAGGGCGCTGGCGCCCGCCACACCGACGGCGCCGAAACCGACGGCCTTGAGCAGCCGCCTCCTGCTCAGCTCGTTCAGGAGGGCGTTGTTCGAGGGGGTGGGGGTCATTCTTGGCGTTTCCTTTCGAAAAGGACGGCGATCCAGCCGAGGGCGAGTACGACCAGGCCGATACCGATGGTGACGACGCTGATGACGAACTCGGCTGTGCCGGGGGAGGTGAACACGGCCATGAGGGTGCATGTGATGGTGAGGAACGCTCCGGCGAACAGGCCGAAGCGTCCGATCAGGAGCAGCAACTCACCTCACCCCCTGGTGACGACGTGGCAGGCCAGCAACCGGTCGTGGCTGCGGACCAGCGGAGGCCGTACGGTGTCGCAGCTGCCCTGGGCGTAGATCGGGCAGCGCGGGTGGAAGTCGCAGCCTGGCGGCAGGTCGGTGAGGTCGGGGATGTCCGCGCTGCGCAGCCGGACCCGCTCCTTGTTCTTCGCCAGGTCCGGGTCCGGCTCGCAGACCGCGGAGATGAGTGCCTTGGTGTAGGGGTGCCGGGGATCGTTCACCACGTGCGGGGTGGGCCCGTGCTCCACGACCTTGCCGAGGTACATGACCGCGATCTCGCCCCGCCAGGCGAAGTACTTGGCCACGGCGAGGTCGTGGGTGATGAACAGGAAGCTCACGCCGAGTTCGTCGCGGAGCCTGCCCAGGGTGTTCAGGAGGCTGACCCGGATGGACACGTCCAGCATCGACGTGGACTCGTCGGCGATGATCACCTCGGGGTTCATCGCCAGAGCGCGAGCCACGGCGACGCGCTGGCGCTGGCCGCCGGACATCTGGTGGGGGTACTTGTCCAGGTAGTCCTCGGCCGGGGTGAGGTCGACGCGCTCCAGGAGTTCGGTGGTGACGCGGCGGGCCTCGTCGCGGCCCTTGACCAGCTTGTGGCGGCGCAGTCCGGCGGAGACCGTGGAGTAGACGGTGCGGACCGGATTGAGGGAGGCGTAGGGGTCCTGGTGGATGTACTGGACCGAGCGCCGGAAGGCGGCCCGCTCCTGCTTGTCCATCGTGGCGACGTCCTTGCCGCGGAACAGGACCTCACCCGCGGTGGGGTCGGACAGGGCGGCGGCCATGCGGGCGGTGGTGGTCTTGCCGCAGCCGGACTCCCCCACCAGGCAGAGCACCTGGCCGGGGCGGACCTCCAGGTCGACCCCGGCGACGGCGGGGACCTCGCCTCTCGAGGTCTTGAAGATCTGCTGGGCGCCCTTGAGGGACAGCACCGGCGGTTCGGCGCGGCGCTCATCGGAGCCGAGGGCCCGGGCGGTCGCGGCGGCGCCGATGACGGTCCCGGGGGCCGGTTCGACCGTGCTGGCGGCGCGCGGGGCGGTGTCGTCGGGACGCGGTTCGGCGTGGGCGGGGTTGACGGTCCGGTCAATCAACGGGAGACCCCCTCGGCGTGGAGTGCGGCGTCGGTGGAGCGGAAGCAGGCCGCCGTGTGGCTCAGGCCCGCGTCGCGGTGCTTGAGCACCTCGAGCACGGGACGGGTGGCGGTACAGGAGTCGAGAGCGTGGGCGCAACGGGGCGCGAAGGAGCAGCCCGGGGGCAGCGCGTTCAGGCTGGGCGGGCCGCCGGGCAGGGACTCGGGCACGTGGAGGTCGCCCACGACCGGCGGCACGGAGTTGATCAGAGCCGAGGTGTAGGGGTGCCGGGAGCGGTAGAAGATGTCCCGGGTGGTGCCGGTCTCGATGAGCCGTCCCGCGTACATGGTGCCGACGCGGTCGGCGAGCTCGGCGGCCAGGCCGAGGTCGTGGGTGATGAAGACCATCGAGAAGCGCAGCTCCTCGCGCAGCTCGGCGAGGCGTTCCACGATGGAGCGCTGGGTGAGGATGTCCAGGGCCGTGGTGGGCTCGTCGAGGATGAGCAGCTGGGGTTCGAGGGCCAGGGCCAGGGCGATGAGGCTGCGCTGGCGCATCCCGCCGGAGAGTTCGTGCGGGAAGCTGCCCAGTACCCGGACCGGGTCGAGGCGGACCATCTCCAACAGCTCGGCGGAGCGTTCGAGGATCTCCTTGCGGGGGCGGCGCCGCCCGGCTCGCTCGTGGGCGCGGAAGGTGTCGAGGAAGTGCTCCTCGATCTTGAGCACCGGGTTGAAGGCGTTCATGGCGCCCTGGAAGACCATGGCCGCCTCGTTCCAGCGGAAGCGGCGCAGCTTCTCCTTCTCCAGGGTGCGCACGTCCACGCGGGTGCCGTCCTTGCGGCGGAAGAGGATCTCGCCCTTGGGGACGACCCCGGTGCGCGGCAGCAGCCGCAGCAGCCCGAGGCCGAGGGTGGTCTTTCCGCAGCCGGACTCGCCGACCAGGGCCATGGACTGGCCGGGGTGGAGGTCGAAGGAGACGTCGTGGACCGCGGTGACGTGGGTCCTGCGGCCGGTGCGGTAGCCGACGTCGACCCCGCGGACCGACAGCAGGGCCCCGTTGTCGCTGTCCCGGGCGGTGGGGTGGTCGTTCACTGGGCTCACCTGTCCCGGAGTCGTGGGTTGAGGGCCTGTTCCAGGGAGCGGGTCATGGTGACCAGCCCGATCTGGAAGAGCATGATCATCACCATCGGGGCGACGAGGAAGGGTGCCGCCTGGGGCAGGAGGAAGGCGTTGTTGTCCCAGGCCTGCTGGATCATCAGCCCCCAGTTGTCGGCGGTGCTGGGCAGCAGGCCCAGCAGGTACATGCCGACGACCGCGTAGATGGCGTTGGTGATGGCGATGATGAAGTTGATGAAGATGTAGCCCGCCATGTTGGGCAGCACCTCGACGCACAGGATGCGGGTGGTGCCCAGGTCCTGGAGGCGGGCGGCCTCGATGAACTCGCGTTCCTTGAGGGTGAGGACCTGCGCGCGGATGGACCGCATCAGGTAGGGCCAGGTGACCAGGCCGATGATGAAGGAGACCACCATCGGGGAGGAGGTCCGGTAGAAGGAGGCGATGACCAGCATCAGAACGATGAAGGGGATGGTCATCGTGATGTCGGTCAGTTGGAGCAGGAAGTGGTCGACCCTGCCCCGGACGTAACCGGCGATCGCGCCGAGGGTGACCGCGATGGCGACGGTGATGAGGGCGGCCATGAGACCGACCATGATGGGTTCGCGTCCGCCGAGGATGAGCTGGGTGAGGGTGTCCTTGCCCTCGTGGTTGGTGCCGAGCCAGTGCTCGGAGCTCATCGGACCCCAGATCCTGCTGACGTCCGTGGGGTTGTGGTTGTCGATGAGCAGGGGGCCCACGAAGGAGAAGAGCAGGACGCTCAGGACCAGGCAGAGCCCGATGAACCCGCTGGTGCTGCGGGTGATGCCCTGCCAGATGCTGCCCCAGACGCCTGCGGCGGGCGCGGGACCGGTTGCGGTGGTGACTGCCATGCGTGCGTCCCCCTACTTCCGGATACGAGGGTCGAGCCTGCTGTAGAGCAGGTCCGCGGCGAGGTTGGCGATCACCACGCACGAGGTGATGATGATGAGCAGCCCCTGGAGGAGCGGGTAGTCGCGGTAGTTGACCGCGTCGAGCAGGAGTCCGCCCACGCCCTTGTAGACCAGGACCTGTTCGACGAAGATCGCGCCGCCGACGAGGGTGCCGAAGGAGATCGCGATCTGGGCGACCAGCGGCAGGACGGCGTTGCGGCCGACGTAGGCGGTGGCGATGCGGCTGTCCCGCAGGCCCCGGGCCCGGGCGACGGTCACGTAGTCCTCGCCGAGCACCTCGGTGGTGGAGGCCTTCATGACGAGCATCCAGGTGCCGATGATGGCGAGCACGTAGGTGAAGATCGGCAGGGCCGCGTGGTAGAACGCGTCGCCGATGAAGGTGAGCGTGAACCCGGGCTGGACGCCGGGGCTGAGGGTGCCGCGGAGTTCGATCGGGTTGAACCAGCCCAGGTACATGCCGCCGACGACGACGAGGAGCATCGCGATGAGGTAGTTCGGGACGGCGCCCAGGACCGAGGCGACCACGCTGAGCACGTGGTCGAGGAACTGGTTGCGGCGGTAGGCCATGACCATGCCCAGCGCGAGGCCGAGGACGATGGCGATGAGGGTGCCGGCGCCGATGCTGAAGAGGGTCCAGGGGAGGTAGGCGCCGATGGCCTCGGTGACGCTGAAGGCGGGGCGGTTGATCGTGTTGCCGAGGTCGAGCGTGGCGAGCCCGACGAGGAACTCCCACCACTGCCGCAGGAGGGACGCCTCCGGATCGTAGGCCAGCGAGTTCATCGCGATGGCCCGCGCCTCGTTCATCGACATGCCGCCCTGGGTGAGACGGCCCGCCATGACGTCGATGGGGTCGCCCGGCATCGCGCGGCCGAGGAAGAACGTCACGTTGGCCACCACGAAGACCACGACGAAGGCCTTGCGGACCTTCACGAAGACGTAGTTGCGCCAGATCCGGTTCAGGAGGGGGTTGTTCTTCCGGGGGGCGGCGGGCCCGGATCCACCTGTGTCCGGTGGTGGGGAGGCCGCGATTTCGGTGGCCACGGGGCTCCTTCGAGCAAGGGGGCACGGCGGTGTCGGGGACCGTGGGGCATGGCGATTTTTTGTTAGGAAACTTTCCTAATAGAACATCACGGTAACGCCACCCGTGTGCCCCACACCACCCTCGTGACCAAACGGCGTCTTTTGCGCGACCCGATCGGCATCACAAAAAGAACAGAAGACAACAAACCCACCCATAGCCCTCAGGGGCATTTGGCCGTATCCGGCCACTTCGGGGGATACACAACTTTTAAAGGTGTCGCTGTTCGCCAAGCGCTTCGTACCGTTGCGACGCACACGGTTGCGACGCACACACGCATGCCTGCCGGAACGGGCCCACCAGCCCGGACGCTCGACGGCGACGGCGATCCTGCCGCACGTGGCTGGCCCCGACGAGTGGCCGCTGCCCGACGCCCCGCGGCAAGGGCTCAGGATCGGGTAGGAGGGCCGGGTCGCCCGGCCCTCCCCCCACACCACCGGACATGCGGGCCCGCATCCGGCGGTTCGTCAAACTGATCTCAACCGCTGCCAGGTCGGCTTGAGCATCCGCAGACCAAAGCCCTCCCAGTAGGAGTTGGGCAGCGCCTGCTGAAGGACGACCGAGCCACCGATCCGCCAGTACCCCTTGCTGCTGATCGCCCAGTCCCGGGCCACACGATCCGAGATACCGAGCGAGCGCAACATCCGGCGGCGGGTCCTGGCCCGCTTCCATTCCTTCCAACGGACCTGCCGCATCCTGCGGCGGAGCCATTCATCCAACCCCTGGAACACCCTGGGGGTGTCCGCGAGCCGGAAGTAACCCATCCACCCGACGATGAACCGGTTCAACCGGCCGATGCGATACTCCATCGCAACCGACCACCGGCGCGAGGTCAGCTCCCGGATCCGCACCTTCCAGCGCCTGAGCGCCTTGGGATCGACCCGGATACGCACCCCGGCCCGGGTGAAGTAGAAACCGAACCCCAGCAACGTCGCGACGGATGCCGGAACCACCTTCGACTTCTCCCGGTTCACCTTCAGCTTCAACCGCTGCTCGACCACGACCGTGATCGAGTCGAGCACCCTGTGAGCGGCCCGCCTGCTACGCGTGAAGACACGGATGTCATCGGCGTAGCGCACGAACCGGTGACCGCGACGCCACAGCTCCCGATCCAGGTCGTCGAGCATGATGTTGGACAGGACCGGCGAAAGCGGAGACCCCTGCGGGGTCCCCTGCGCGCTCGGCATCTTGACCCCGTCCGCCATGATCCCGGCTTCCAGAAAGGACCGGATCAGTCGCAGCACCCTGCGGTCGTCAACCCTGCGCGCCACCCGGGCCATCAACACATCGTGCTGGACCCGGTCGAAGAACCGGTCCAGGTCGATGTCCACGACCCATCGGTGGCCGTCCTCAATAGCCCGCCGCGCGACCCGCACCGCCTGATGGGCGGACCGGCCGGGACGGAACCCGAACGAAGACCCGGAGAACTCCGGGTCGAAGATCGGGGTGAGGACCTGCGCGATGGCCTGCTGGATCAAACGGTCCAGCACCGTGGGAACACCCAGCATCCGCTCGCCGCCCCCGGGCTTGGGGATCATCACCCGGCGGACCGGCGAGGGCCGGTATCTCCCCGCGTCGAGTTCTTCCCGAACGCCCTCCCAGTGCTCGCGCAGCCATCCCCGCAGATCAGCGGTAGTGACTCCATCCACACCCGGGGCACCCCGGTTGGTCTCGACCCGTTCGAGCGCCGCGGCCAGGTTCGCGCTGGACAGCATTCGCTGCCACAGATCCCCCTGGCCGTGGTGGACATCGTCTCCAGGCCGCGCCGACAGGTCACTACGCTCTACGGCGGTACTCAACGGAAATGCACCGTCCCCTCCCACCGCAGGCCCGCCTTCGGCGGGGTGGCTGCGATCTGTGTGACCAGCACGAGCGGCACCGGTTCCTCTGTCCCATTTGACGTTCGGCCCTTCCCAGCCCACGAGCGATCCCGGCTGGTACTACGACCTCTGCTGACTTCTGCCCGGTCAGCCGCTCCCTTGCGGTCGCGGCCGTCGGCGCGGCGACATACTCAGCACAACCGACACCCGGACAGACCTCCCCAGGTAAGAACAGCTACTTTCCCCCTACGCCTGCCGCATCTACACCCCGGCCGTCTTGGCAGTGACGGGCTTCGCCATCCATGGCTGGCTCACCCCGACCGGACTGCCTTGTATGCGGTTCGTGTTCCTCAGTGCAGGGTTTCGCCTCGGGCTTCCTCCCGACCCCACCTCGCGGTGACGCCGTTGCCTCCGGCTCAGAGTTAGCACTGCCGCTTCCTCTAGAGGACTTCCACCTCCAAGCAACTGCCCATGCTGGGCACACCATGACAAACGGCCCGCGCCATCGGGTGGCGCGGGCCGTTCAGTTTCCAGCGGGGTACCGCCCCGCGGGGCGCCGCCGGGGTCGACCGGCGACGGCTACAGCTGCGAGTCCTCCAGGCTGCCGGTGGACTGGCTGCCGTCCATGTGCCCGACCAGGCACAGGTAGTCGCGGCTGCCCTGCTCCCAACCCTCCTCGGTGGGCCACAGCGAGGTCTGGTAGAGGGCCGAGGTCGCGTACGGGGAGCCGACGAAGTCCTCGAAGGCGTCGATACAGCCCTCGTCGACCATGTCGGAGAGTTCGTCCTCGCCCGGGTAGGCACCGCTCTCGTCGACCACGCCCTCGTAGTAGACCTCGAAGTCGTGCGGCTCGTCGCAGTCCACGATGGGGACGCTGCTGACCGTGTCGTCGTAGTCGGTGGTCCACTCGTTGAGGCAGTCGCCGACGGCCAGGATCATCACGTCCTGGTCCTCGGGTTCCACCTCGAGCGGCTCCTCGGTCTCGAAGGGCTCGGGCTCCTCCACCTCGACCGGCTCCGCGGTCTCCGTGGGCTCGGCCGCGGGGCCGGGGTCCTCAGCACTGTCGGTGAAGGCGGGGGGAAGCAGGGGCAGTCCGCACGCCGAGAGGGACAGTGCGGCACCGGCGGCCGCAGTCGCCAGGGCGATACGGCCGAGCAGGGGGTGACGCGCTTCGGACAACATGACGGCTCCACTGGATCGTTGGTCTCCCACCGACCCGGAAGAGTGAATCGGCGTTACTTATCCAGACGCGTCCGGACAGCAGAAGGTTTCGCCCGGTTCGCGAACCGGCCCCGGCAGGGCCGAAGCCGGTTCGAACGGATCAGGGAGGGTCGAACGGGTCAGGGGTTGGCAACTCCGAGGCTGCCGGTGACCGGATCACCGTCCACCACGGCGTAGCAGAGGATCTCGCGGTCGCCGAGAAGGTCCCAGGTCTCGACGGTCGGCTGGAGACTGCCGATGAAGATGTCGGACTCGGTGACGTTCTCACCGAGGAAATCGTCGAAGGCGCTTCCTTCGCAGATCTCCTCCGCCAGCTTCGACACGGAGGTGTCGCCCGGGAAGTCTCCGTCGGGCAGGTCCTCGGCGTAGAAGAACTCGGCGTTGTGCGGCTCGGCGCAGTCGATCAGCGGGATGTCGCTGACCTCCTCGTTCTCACCGCCGGGAACGGCGAACATCTCCTCCTCGTTGAAGCAGTCCCCGACCTCGACGTCCATGGCGTTGCCGGTCCCGAGGAGGGCGTTGACCAGGCCGCAGGCGGAGAGGCTCACGGCCGCACCGGCGGCGAGGAGGGCGAGGGAGGTGTTACGCAGGGCAGGGGAAAGGAGGGCAGGGGTGGGGGAGGACATGGAGGAGCTCCGGATTCTTCGTGAAGGGGCCCGCCGGTCGGGGTGGCGGGCAGGAAAAGAATTCACCAGCTGGTACGCGGTGTCAACGGGATTCGGGGGGATACCGCGCCGTGCGGGGGCGGTGAGGGCGGCGAAGGCAGGTGGTGCAACGGGAACGGCCCCGGTCGGTGGACGCGATGTCCTCCGACCGGGGCCGTCGTACTGCTGTGCGCCATCAGGGACTCGAACCCCGGACCCGCTGATTAAGAGTCAGCTGCTCTGACCAACTGAGCTAATGGCGCTTGTTTTCACTGTGAGCCCTGCGGCTCTCTGCGGCAACGGAGTTAACTCTACCGGAACTTTTGAGCCCTCCGAGCCAGGAAGGGCCCGATGTGCGCCACGCCACGCAGGACGCCCGCATGAGCGGGGCTCAGACGGGGAAGCAGTTGCCCGGACAGCGCCCTCGGGCGGGGCTCCGGGCACCGCTCCGGGCGGTGTTCTCCGACGCGCCCCGGAGGCCCCGGCCCCGGGGCGCAGCCCGGGCATACGAGAACGACCCCGGTCGGTGGACGTGATGTCCTCCGACCGGGGCCGTCGTACTGCTGTGCGTCATCAGGGACTCGAACCCCGGACCCGCTGATTAAGAGTCAGCTGCTCTAACCAACTGAGCTAATGACGCCTGTTCTCGCTGTGAGCCCTGCGGCTCTCTGCGGCAACGGAGTTAACTCTAGCAGGACCGTGAGGTGGTCGCGAACCGGTTTCGGGGTCGACCGGGGGTCGGCCCCGTCACATCGCGGCCCTCGCCCCTCGGGCTCTTTCGAACCTGACGGGCGCGGTCCGGGCGGCCTGCTCCGGTTTAGGAGAAGGCCATGACCAGGGCGATGATGATGCCGATGGTCAGGACGACACCCACGCCCGCCAGCACCAGCGGCAGGATCGGGCGGCGCGGAGCCTCCTCGGGCTCGGGGTTGTCGTCGACGAACCGGCGGAAGTGCTGCGTGGTTCCCGCCGGGTCCGGGTCGAGGTTGGGATCGTTGTTCTGCGTCATGGAGCTGACACTAGCGACTCATGAGACCGCTGAGCACCCCCTGGGGCAGATCTGGCCGATCTCACAACTCTCCATTGGGCTGGCCGGAACCCGGACTTTTCGAAAACCCCTTGTGAGCGCTGTTGTGGCTGATGTGACTGCTGTGACTCCGCTTTCCCGGGCTGAGAATTTTCTCTGCCTGAAAGCCGCCCGTAAGACCGACCGCGAAGACTCAGGAGCGGGGTTCGGAGCCCGGTCGGTACTTCCCCGCGGCCGTGCCCGACCCCAAGGGCCCGGCGCGCAGCACGGCGGCCATCCGGGCCGTGGGCGAGACGCCGTGCGCCGGGTCCGCCCGTTCCACCAGCCGGACCAGCTCCGCGGCGGGGTGCTCCGGGTGGGCGTCCAACCAGGCCACCGCCATCCGCAGCGCCAGGGGAAAGCCACCGGCCAGCTCGGCGATCCGCCGCAGCGTGTGTGCTGGGCAGCGGCCGGATCCCAGCAGGGAGCGCAACAGGGCGACCGCGTGTTCCTGCGGCAGGGCGTCCACCGGAACGGCCCGCAGCCCGTCCCGGATCAGCAGGTCGGTCAGCCAGTGACGGCTGGCCACCACCGCTGAGCTCCCCGGGGTACCCGGGAGCAGGGGCCGTACCTGGTGGGCGGTGGCGGCGTTGTCGAGCACGAGCAGCACCCGGCGCCCCGACATCAGGGAGCGCACCCGGGCGGCGGCCTCGTCGGGTTCGGTGACCCCGCGGTCCGGGTCCGCGGAGCCAGGGTTTCCGGGGTTGGCCGTCCCCGCGGACAGGGAGCGGACGAGGCGGCCCAGGACGTCCGCGGGGTGGAGGGGGCCACCGTCGGGGCCGCGCAGGTTGACGTAGAGCTGGCCGTCGGGGAAGTGGGTGGCCACCGAGTGCGCCCAGCGCACGGCCAGGGCACTGCTGCCCGCCCCGGCCGGGCCCCGGACCAGGACGCTGCCGGGCACGGGGGAACAGGGGTCCACGAGGCGGTCGATCTCGGCCAGGGTGTCGGCGCGGCCGACCAGGGTGCGGGGGGCCGCGGGGAGTTCGGCCGGGATGAGGCAGCTGGCGGAACCGGTAGTGGGCCCGCTGGCGGGTTCGGGTCCGCGCCGGGCGGCGCAGGGCCTGGTGTCGGGATGGGCGCGCTGACGGGGCACAGCCGCTCCTGAACCGGTGGTTCCCGGATCGGGGGTTCCCGGTTCCGGGGTTGTCGAGCGGAGGGCTACCGGCGGGGCGGCACTCCGCAGGGCCGACCCGGGCCAGACGACGCCCTCCGCTCGGGAGCGCAGACCGAGCCTGGAGTCGAGGTCACCGCGCAGGATTCCGTGGAAGGTCTCCTGGAGTTCGCGGCCGGGGTCGGCGCCCAGGCGTTCGGCGAGCACGGAGCGTGCCCTGGCGTAGACCCGCAGGGCCTCGCTCTGGCGTCCGGCCCGGTAGAGGGCGATCATCTGGACCCGGATGAGGGGTTCGCGTTCGGGGTGGTCGGCCGTGATGGGGCCGATGCTGGCGGCGACGCGTTCGTGCTCGCCCCGGGCCAGGGCGGCGTCGAACCCCCGTTCGGCCACCCGAAGGAGCTCCTCGTTCAGGCGCGGCACGTCCTGTGTGTGCAGCAGCGGCGCGGCGACGTCGGCCAGGACCGGGCCGCGCCACAGGCGCAGGGCGTGGGAGAGGAGGTCGGCGTGGGTTTCGGTCTCCCCGCGGGCGGCGGCCAGCTCCGCCCGGCCGGTCAGGGCACGGAAGAGCAGGAGATCGGAACGGTGCTGGTCCAGGTCGATCCGGTAGCCGCCGTCGGCGCCCTGGATGAGCGGAGCGCCCAGGTGCTGTTCGAAGAGGGCGCGGGCCCGGGCGATGTGGACCTGGAGTGCGCCCCGGGCGGCCTGGCCCGGGGTGTCCCAGACGCGGGCGATGAGGTCGTCGGTGGGCACGACCCGGCCGGCGTTGAGCAACAGGGTGGCCAGGAGGGCGCGGCGGCGGTCCCCGCGCAGGCTCAGCGAGACACCGTCGACCTGGACCCCGAAGCGGCCCAGGAGACTGACGTAGAGTCCCTGGGAAGCGGGTTCCAGCCGAGCGGGTTCGGCGGGTTCGGGTTCTACGGTCGCCTCGTCCCGTGTTCCCGGCGGGTCGAGCAGCGACACGGATTCATCCCCCCTGTGAGGCCGACACGGATGTGTTCGGGTGCCGACGTGCCGCCTCCCTCCCAGGGTGCCGCCTGAGCTGGGATCACGCAATCAGAACAGGGCCACTTGCCGCACGGGCCGTCCCTTGAAATCCTTGAATCTCCCGGTTTTTCCCGTCAGTGCGTTGACTCAGCACCACGACCGAAAGAAACTTTCCTCCATGGCGCAAATTCCGAAGTCGTCTGGTGACCGTGCGAACCGGGGTGACGTTTCCTCGTCACCGGTCCCGACGACGGTCCTCCGGATCAGGTCACTGCTCCCTTCCCTGGCCCCCGCCGAACAGCGGGTGGCCCAACGGGTCGTGGACGACCCCGAACGCGCCGCGGCCTCCTCCATCACGCAACTCGCCAAGGACTGTGCGACCTCCGAGGCCACCGTCATCCGGTTCTGCCGCACCATCGACTTCAGCGGCTACCGCGAGCTGCGGCTGGCCCTGGCCACCGAGGCCGGACAGGCGCGGGGGGCGCGCGCCGACTCCGCGGAGCTGGCCAGCGACATCAACCCCGACGACACCCTCATCACCGTCGTCCAGAAGATCGCCTACACCGACGCCCGCGCGGTGGAGGAGACCGGTGCGGCCATGGACGTGGAGGTCCTGCGCTCGGTCATCGACACGATGTCGAACGCGCGGCGGATCGACGTGTACGGGGTGGGCGCGAGCGCGTTCGTCGGCGCCGACCTCCAGCAGAAGCTGCACCGGATCGGGCTGACATCGTTCGCGTGGTCGGACGCGCACGTGATGCTGACCAGCGCGGCCCTGCTGGAGGAGGGTGACGTGGCGATCGGGATCTCGCACAGCGGCACCACCATCGACACCGTGCAGGCGCTGTCCGAGGCGGGCCGCAGGGGCGCGCGGACGGTGGCGATCACCAACTTCCCCCGGTCCCCCATCGGTTTCGCCGACCACGTGCTCACCACGGCGGCGCGGGAGACCCTGTTCCGCTCGGGTGCCACGGCCTCCCGGCTGGCCCAGCTGACTGTGGTGGACTGCCTGTTCGTGGGGCTCGCGCAGATCCGGTACACGGACAGCATGAGCGCTTTGGAGACCACCTACGAGGCGGTGCGGGGGCTGCGGCTCAGCGACGACCGCAGACGTCGGCGGGGCGGTTCACCCGCCACCGACAACGACGGCGCCACCGGAAACGACGACTGACCCGCTATCCGCGTCGGTTCCGTGGTTCGGCCCTTCCGGGCGCGGCCCGGCGCGGCCGGATGGAAGGACAAGCACGGGTGCGGACCGAACAGGAGAGCGCAGTGCAGGGCGGCACGGAACAGAACCCGCAGGACCGGGGACCGGACGGACGGGGGCCCGGCAGCGGGCCGGGCCGAGGAGCGGGTAGCGGGTCCGGTAGCACTGACGCCGTGATCGTGCGGGCGCCCACCGAGGCCCGTAACTCGGGTACCTACGACATCGACATGCTCCCGGCGCTGGACATCCTGCGGCAGATCAACGCCGAGGACACCACCGTCGCGGCGGCTGTGGGCGCGGTGCTGCCGGAACTGGCCCGCGCGGTGGAGCTGGGGGTGGCGGCGCTGGAGAAGGGCGCGGCCATCCACTACTTCGGGGCGGGGACCTCGGGGCGGATCGCCGCGCAGGACGCCGCGGAACTGCCGCCGACCTACGGAGTGCCCGCGGAGTGGGTGGTGGCCCACCACGCGGGCGGCGGCGAGGCGCTGGTGCGCGCCGTGGAGGGGATCGAGGACGACTGGGAGTCCGGTCGGATCGACGCGTCCGGAGTGGCCCCCGGTTCGCTGGTGGTCGGCCTGGCGGCCAGCGGGCGGACCCCCTACGTGGGCGGTGCGCTGGAGGCGGCCCGTAAGCGGTCGGCCGCCACGGTGTTGATCAGCGCGAACCCTGACGCCCCGCTGGCCGGGGGCGCCGACGTGCACGTGGGTGTGTCCACCGGAGCCGAGGTGATCGCCGGGTCCACCCGGATGAAGGCGGGCACCGCGCAGAAGCTCCTGCTCAACGCGTTCTCGACCGCGGTGATGGTGCGGATGGGGCGGACCTACTCGAACCTGATGGTGGGTGTGGACGCCACCAACGGCAAGCTTCGCGGGCGCGTGGTGACCATCCTGGTGGAGGCCACCGGCCTGGACGAGCAGACGTGCGCCGAGGCGTTGACGGCGGCCGAAGGCGACACCCGGACGGCGCTGGTGTCGCTGCTGGCCGAGGTGGACGCGGCCACGGCGGCGCGGGCTCTGGAGAAGGGCCGCGGCCGGGTGCGCGCGGCCCTGACCGAGCTGGGCCTGCCGGGCCAGCAGGCCCCGGGGCCCCAGGCATGCTGACCACAGAGGTTGAGCACACCTAGATCGTTGATGGGGGTGGCTCCCCCCATATTCCCCGTGACGCTTCTATGTCAAGTGGCGGGCTGAAGAGAGACCTCAGCCCGCCCTCTCACCACTTGATCAGCGACCATCGCCCGATACACCACATCCGCCAAATGCCGCTTCAAAGCCCGATACGCACCCTTGGTGCCCTTGGCCTCCTCCCGGGAACGCACGAACTCCCGAGCCGGCTCACCCAACCGGACCTGAACCACCCCGATCGAGTGCAACGCCCGGTTCACCTGCCGGTTCCCACCCCGGTGCAACCGATGCCGATCCCGCCCCGAGGAAAACACCGGAATCGGCGCGCTCCCCGCCCACCGCGCCATCTTCGCCGAGGTCGCAAACCGCGACACATCCCCCACCTGCGAGAGCAACACCGCAGCCCAGACCACACCCACACCACGAATCCCCAACAAGTTCGGCGCCAACGGCTCCACCAGCTCCTTGAGACGCCGCTCCACCTCAACAACACGCACGAACAGGGTGTGGATCTCCTCCAGCTGCTCCAGCAGCACCCACCGCGCCACCTCGTCCAGCTCGGCCCCTCCACCAGAGCACGCACCCGACCCACCTTGGCCCGGGTTTTCAACGCCCCCTTGCCCAGGCGGTGGTCCAACTCGATGTGCACCGCCGCCAGCACCCGGTTGGTCAGGGCCACACGCTGATCGGTCAGATTCTGGCGCAGGCCCACCAGCGCACGCACCTGCCGCACCTGCGGGTCGATCCGGTGGCGGGCCAGGTCAGGGTGGCCAGGGCCGCACGCGCGATGGCCACCGCGTCGATCACGTCGGACTTGGCGCCCACCGGCCCGCTCAGCTTGCGGTGGGCGGCCATGGCGCGCGGCGGCACCCACACCACTTCCTGGCCCGCTCCCAGCAGGGCGTCAGCGATGGCCCGGCCCAGCCCGGGGCCGCCCTCGATGGCCCACAGCACCGGGCCGTTTCCGGCCAGGGCGCGGATCCAGGTCAAGAGCTGGCCCAGGGCCTCGGGGCCCGTCTGGACCTTCTTGGCCCTGCCCAGGCGGGTGCCGTCCTGGGCCAGCGCGACGGCTTGGTGCATGTCCTTGTGCGGGTCGATACCCACTGTCACCATGGTGGTGTCCTGCTTCCTCTTGGTCAGGAACGGGACGACTACCAGGGCCCTGGCCCGGGGGACAGATCTACTGTGAGTTATCGGCTGCACAGGCTTCTATAAGGTCACTCCCGCGGCCAGGGCCTTGGCCTGCGAGCGCTGGTGGACAGGTCACGACAAGGTCCACGTGGGACAGATCTTGCTTGAGTCACCCCAGCCCCGCTGTCGGGCGGCTCCCGTCGAAACCCTCCCGACACCCACCATGGTGGACCAGTAGATCTTGCTACCAGAAGCAAGTTCGGCGCCCTGGGTTCCAGTGGCTCCGGGCTTCTGGTAGCAAGATCATCCCGGGAGAGGGGCCGCCTGGTGTTTCGCGGACGGGGGTCAGGTGTCCAGGGCGGCGGGGATCAGGCCCAGGGGCGGGGAGCCGAGCTCCAGGAGGGCGCGGTGGAAGCGGGGCAGGGAGAACTCACTCCCCCACTGCTCCCTGGCGCGTTCGCGTAGCGCCATGATCTCCAGCTTTCCCCAGGTGTAGCGGCCGTAGGTGGGGTCGAACGTGGCGCGCCGGGCCTCGGAGAGGGCCGCCGGTCCCTGGAGCGGGGTGTCCTCGCTGAAGCGGGCCGCCGCCTCCTCCACGGTCATCGTGCCGGTGTGCATGCCGATGGCCACGGACAGCCGGGTGACGCGGATGAGCGCCTCCAACCACACGCCGATCTCGAAGTGGTCGGCGGTCCAGTCCGGGTCCCCGAGCCGCTCGGCCGCGTACGCGCCGAAGCCCTCCTCCAGGCACATCTCCTCGGCGTAGTGCGCCCAGCCCTCGGCGAAGGTCATGGAGTGCAGGGCCCGCCGGACCTCGCTCGGGGCGCGGCGCAGGGCACGCCCGTGCGAGAAGTGGCCGGGCGCGACCTCGTGGACGCTGACCGCCGGGAGGGTCGTGTGGCTGAACTGCTCCAGCCACTCGGCGGCCTCCGTCTCGGACAGCTCCGAGTCGGGCGGGGTGATGTAGTAGAAGGACGGGTTGTCCTGCTCCCAGGGCCCGGACCAGGCCATCATCGCGGTGGCCCAGCGCAGCGCGGGTGGGGGAACGTCCACCCGGCACTCGCCATCGCCGTAGGGGGCCAGCCCACGTTCCTCGGTGAAGTCGAGGGCGATCCGCGTCCAGGTGCGGGCGGCGCCGAGGACCCCGTCGGTGTCGGGGTGCTGTCGGGTGAGTTCGCGGCTGAACTCCATCGGGTCGCGCCCCGGGGCCAGCCGCTCGGTGGCCTCGGCGAGCTTGGCGCGCAAACGGTCCCGTTCGGCGTCGGCGCGTGCGGCCAGGGCGTCGAGGTCCACCTCCACGGCCTCGCCGGTACCCATCAGACGGCTCAGCGCCTCGGTGCCCAGCGCGGCGCTGTCCGGGCCGTGTTCGGCGGCGTGCTCGACGTGGTCCAGCAGCCGCGCGTGGGCTGCCAGGGCCTCGCGGCGCACGTCCTCGGAGACGCTGTCCGGGATGCCTTCGGCCAGCCCCCGGACCGCGCCGAGGAGGGACTGCGCGATGGGTGCCGAGAGGCGGTCCAGTGCGGCGATCGCGTTGTCGGCCAGACTCGGCCAGAGCCGCAGGTGTGCGGTGCGGGCGGCGTCGCGCTCGGCTTCGGGCGCGTACGCGCGGTCGTAGCCGGACAGGTCCATCTCACCGGCGTGGTAGAGCGGGTTGGCGCGGTGCCACTGGAGTTCGCCCAGCTCGTAGCGGAGTGCGTTCTCGAAGGCGGAGAGGTGGGCCTCGTCGTGGGGGTCGGCCAGAGGTTGGCCGCCCAGCTTCGCCAGGGCGGCGCTCACCCCCTTCGGCGAGAGGTCGGCGGCCCGGCCGTCGTACTCGTGCATCCCGGCGCCTTCTCGCATGCCGCCGGGCATGAGGTCGGCGATCGCGCGCAGCCGCGGGGAGAGTTCGTCATCGTGTGACCGTGCAGAACTTTGAGACTGTGCGGAGCTGTGTGAATGTGCAGAATCAAGTGACTGTGCAGAATTGTGTGACTGTGCAGGCATGCGCAGACTCTAACCTTGGACAGCCGCACCGGAAGAAGGGTTTTTCGCGCGTATGCTCCCCCAGCCCAGCCGTTTCCTTCGCACCTCGTGGTCGCGGGACCCCTTCGCCCTCGGTTCGTACTCGTACCTGCCGCCGAACCCGCTCGGTGCCCACGTGCGCACGCACCTGGCCGAGTCGGTGGGCGGGCGGGTGCACTTCGCCGGGGAGGCGACCTCGGCACAGGCGCCCGCCACCACCACCGGAGCCCTGTTGAGCGGGCGCAGGGCCGCCCGGGAGATCCTGGAGACCGCCCGGGAGGGGCAGAGCGTCACCGTGGTGGGGGCGGGGTTCGCGGGGCTGGCCTGTGCCCGCAAGCTCGTGAAGGCGGGGCTGCGGGTGACCGTACTGGAGGCGCGGGAGCGGGTCGGCGGCCGGGCCTGGACCACGTGGGTGGACGGTATGCCGGCCGACCTCGGCGCCTCCTGGATCCACGGGCACAAGGGCAACAAGATGACCAAGGTGCTGCGGCGCTCCGGCGGCCGGGCGCTGCCGTTCGACTACGACAACGCCGCCGGGCGGGACCGGGCGGCGCTGCGTGAGCTGGGACGGCTCACCAAGGACATGGACGACCGGCCCGACGCCGACACCGCTCCCATCTCGGCGGTGCTGCCGCCGGACCCCTCGCCCGCGCTGCGCTCGGCGGCCAACATGGTCTACGCGCAGGAGTACGGGGCCGAGCCGCACCAGCTGTCCATCACCGCCGACGAGGAGGGCGTGGGCGGACGCGGTGGCGACCTGCTGCTGCCCGACGGCTACGACCGGCTGGTGGAACAGGTCCGCGATGGTCTGCCCGTGCGCACCGGCGCGGTCGTGACCGGGGTCGGGTACGACACCGAGGGGACCGTGGTCCGGCTGCGGGACGGGGAGGAGGTCCCCGGCGACCACTGTGTGGTCACGCTGCCGCTGGGGGTGCTCAAGTCCGGGTCTGTGACCTTCACCCCCGAGCTGCCCGAGGAGAAGCTGGCGGCCGTCGACACCCTCGGTATGGGCCTGCTCGACAAACTCTGGCTCTGGTTCCCCGAGGTGTTCTGGGCGGCCGACGCCGACGTCATCGAGTGGTCGGACCCCGAGGACCCGGGGCTGTGGTCCTACTGGGTCAACGGGTACAAGGCGTTCGGCCGGCCGGTGCTGCTCGGTTTCAACGGCGGGCACCAGGCCCACCGGGTCGCGGAGCTGACCGACGAGCAGGCCGTGGACAGCGCGATGTCCGCGCTCCGCCGTATGCGCGCGTGAGTTCCGGACACCGGTTCCGGGCATCGCTCGGAACTCCGGCCGGGTTCCGGTCGTCTCCCCTGATGTGACGACCTCCGAATCCCACAATCCCGACGTCGACCCCGCATCCGAGGACCGCGTACCCGAGAACGACGCCGCGGAGGGCAGCTCCGGGGCGCTGCCGCGACGGCACCGTCTGTTGGCCCTGCTGGCCGTGTCCGCCCTGATCCTGGCGTGTGTGCCGTTCGTGTGGATGCTGGCCTCCACCGGCGACCAGCGCCACACCGCCGAGACGGTGCCCGACCGGCCGGTGGCGATCGTCCTGGGCGCGGGGGTGCGCCCGGACGGCCTGCCCAGCTATCTGCTGGCCCAGCGCCTGGACCTGGCGGTGGAGCTGTACGAGGCCGGAAGCGTCCAGGCGGTGCTGGTCACCGGGGACAACGGGGTCGAGCACTACAACGAGACCGACACCATGCGCGACTACCTGGTGGACGCGGGCATCCCGGAGGACCGGGTGGTCGGTGACCACGCCGGGTTCTCCACGTGGGACTCGTGCGCCCGCGCCAAGGAGGTGTTCGGGGTGGAGGAGGCCACGGTCCTCACCCAGGAGTTCCACCTGCCGCGCGCGGTGCGCCTGTGCCGGGCTGCGGGGATCGACACGGTCGGGGTGGGCGGTTCCAGCATGAGCGAACGCGCTTTCGCCACCGTCTACGGGTGGGCCCGCGAGGTCCCGGCGTCGGTTCGGGCGCTGGGCACCGTGGTGTTCCAGCCCGACCCCAGGTTCCTGGGCGACTACGAGAGCGGTGTGGACGACGCTCTGGCCGCGCACGCCGGAGAAGAGGCGCGCTGACCCGAAGGGCTGAACAGACGGCGAAACCCGCGCCCGTGCCTGTTCGGGGCTCCGGGAGCGGGTTTCGCCTTGGCTGGTCCGTCTGGGGTTCAGCCGTAGGGTCAGCGGCCCCCGCCGAAGAGGCGGTCGAACAGGCTGGTGGGTGCCTGCGGCTGCTGCGGGGCGGGGGCCTCGGGAGCCTCCTCGGCCTCCGGCTCGGGCTCCACGCCGACCAGGGCGCAGAACTCCTCCATGTCGTCCGGCAGCGCCCAGGCGCGCAGGGTCGCGGTGAACTCCTCGTCCTCCCACGCCGAGGCCGGGAGTTCGGCGATGGTCCACAGGACCTTCAGCGTCTCCTCCTCGTACTCGGCCTGGGCGTGCTCCTCGGCCGTGTAGCCCTTGGAGCGGGGGCCCAGGACGATCTCCAGGGCCGCACCGGTGACCAGGGCGCGCGACTCGTCCTCGCCCTTGATCAGGCCGGGCAGGATGTCCAGGCGCAGCCGGCGGGCGCGGTCCCCGGCGCGGCCCAGCGCCAGGAAGCCCAGGACCTGCGGGGAGCGGTTGCCGCAGTGCGGCCACGACTCGTTGAACAGACCCTCGTAGCCCACCGAGGTCCCGCCGCCGCGGCCGATCCGGCGCAGCCCCTCGCGCGGGGTGTTCTCGCCGTGGATCAGGACCAGCGCCACCGAGGCGGCGAAGGAATTGTAGAGGTTGCCGCTGGCCATCTGGTGGGTCAGGGCGACGGTGGTGTCGACGTCCGCGGGGTCGGCGACCAGACCGAGGGCGAACAGCTCCGCGGGCAGCGGGTCGGCGGGCACCTGCTCGCTGTTGTCCAGACCCCGTGCCGCCAACTCGCGCACCGACGGGACCTTGGGCCTGGGGCGCAGGTCCTTGGCGAGCAGCATCTGCGAGGCACCGGTGATCTCGGAGGAGATGCGCTCGGCGTCGGCGGGCAGGAAGCCCAGCAGGTAGCCGACCCACTCCCCCGCGCGGTCCAGGCCGTTCCGGTTGGCATCGCCCTTGAGCAGGGTGACCAGGTCGGGGACCCGGGCCAGGACGGCCTCGTAGGTGTCCAGCTCGGCCTGCAGGACCTCGGCGCCGTCGTCGGCCTCCAGCACGGCGAGCCGGTTGCGCATCCGGTGGAAGTACTGCTCGTCGGGGGCCTCCTCCATCCAGGTGCGGTACTGCGCCCGGACCTTCTCCGCGTCGTTGGAGACGGCCCAGGCCACCTCGTCGCGCCACTGGTCGAGGTCCCGGGCTTGCGGGAAGCGGTCCTCGGCGTGCGCGCTGACCAGCTCGAGGAGGAGGCTCAGCGGGCGCCAGCGGTCGGTGGGCGGGGTCTCTTCGGCGATCGCGATGTCGACCAGGCGGTCCACGGCCTCGGGGGCGGCCCGGTGACCGGGTGCGGGGAAGTGGATGATGTCGTGGAGGTCGGACAGGGCGCTGTCACTGGCCGCGACCTGTGCGAGCAGCTCGGGGATGCGCTCGCCGCCGTCGGGGGCCAGAGCGGCCCAGTCCACCGCCTCCGCGCTCTCCACGTTCTCCGTGTTGTCGTTTTCTTCGTTTCCCGTGGTCGCGTTCATAGGCCCGATTATCCCGGCTCAGGGGTTCTGCGCGAATCGCGCGGCGAGGTCGTGCTTCTCACCGGCCCCGCGGGAACTCTCCGCCGTGTTCCGGTAGCCCTTCGGGAGGGCTTCAGGGGCCCTCAGCCGTCCTTGTCGGTGAGCTCGCCGCGGGCGGGTTCGGGGCGCAGGACGGCGTCCTTCAGGGCCTTGGCGGCCGCGCCGACCTCCCGGGCGTAACCGATGAGGGTGGAGCGGCGGCGGGCGCCGAGGCTGGGGTCGCCCACACCCACGGCGTCGATCCCGGCGGCTCGGGCCAGGGAGACGGTGCGGGGAAGGTGGAAGGACTGCGTGACCATGGTCGCCGCGTCCACCCCGTAGAGCCCCTTGATCCGCACACAGGTGTCCCAGGTGCGGTAGCCGAACGGGTCCGCCGTCACACGGTCCGCGGGCACGCCCCGGGCCACCAGGTAGTCGGTCATGGTGTCGGTCTCGCGGCGGGAGACCTCCCGGTTGTCCCCGGAGACCAGGACGCGGTCGACCTTCCCGGTCTCCACCAGCCGCACGGCCAGGTCGAGGCGGCGGGCGAGCAGCGGGGAGGGGCCGTCGGCCCAGGCGGCGGCGCCGAGCACCACCGCGACGGGCCGGTGGGGCACGGTCTCCACGCTCCCGCGCCGACCCGTGCTGGCCAGGTAGGTCCAGGCGAAGGGCGACAGTCCGAGGGCGAGCACGCCCGCTCCGGCCGCCACGATCCAGATACCCACAGCCGAGTGTCCTCCCCGTTCGGCGCGCGGCCCCTGCCGCGCGGCCACACCATCATGGCGCACGGCGGGAGCACACGGTTCTGCTCACGGGCCTCGGTCAGCCACGGTGCCGCCCTTACGCTGTTCCGCCCTAACTGAAGAGGTCGCTCCAGCCGCCGGACCTCTTGTACCGGACCTTGAGCGTGCCGCCCTGGCTCTTGCCGGTGATGACGAAGTGCGGGGTGCCGTGGCGCGGGATGGAGTCGATGTCCGAGCGGATGCTGCCGAACCAGGAGGCGTCGACGTCGATCTCGGCAGTGGCTCCCTCGGGCAGGATCAGATCCCCCGACCCCCAGGACACGTCCACCCAGACCTCGATGACGGGGGTGGTCAGGCGGGCCTCGCGGAAGTCGAGCTTGGTCGAGCCGAATCGCGCGTCGGCCTCGACCCGGTGGGGGACGGTCCACTCCCCCTTGCGTGCGACGGAGCCGCCCTGGCCCTTGAGGACCAGGGGCTGGCCGCCCACGAGGGGTTGGTGGCCCGTGGGCGAGAGCCCCTGGCCGCCTCCGGACAGGGTGGCTCCGGTGGGTGCGGGGCCGCCGAACCCGGCCGCTCCGGCGGGCAGGTCGGCCACGATGGGCCGCAGATCGGCGTAGGTCTTGGCGGCGTAGACGGCGCTGAGGCGCTCGTCCAGTTCGTCGAGGTCCAGCCTGCCCTCACCCGCGGCCTCGCGGAGGATCTCGGCCACATGGTCGCGCTCGGTGTCCGAGATGCGCATGTGGTTTATGTCGTCGGGGGCCACGTGCTCGTCCCGCTCCTTCCGCCTGGTTTGGTCACCACCAACGTTAGGGCATGGGGCCGGTTCGGGGGTTCCCGAGTTCGCGGCGCCGACGGCGGAGAGAGCCCGTTTGTCGTACCCGGCGAAGAGGATGCGTTCCGAGCCTCAGCAGCACCGGGGTTCTCACCTCGCGCGGCCCCGCCCTGGACCGCCGTGGTTTGCCCGCGCCTCCCCGCTTTGGAGAGCACGGGGACTGGGTACCGCTTCTCTAGGGTGGTTGAGGACGTGGTTGAGGACTCTGCCGGGGTAGGACGGACCCCGGCAGAGTCCTGAACCACGCGTCGTGCCTCCCCCGGGTGGCTACACCATGTCGCACCGCACACCTTCCTGCACAGAGCGTGTCCGAAACCGGCCAGACTGTGAAACCAGACCCGGGGTTCCCTCATGTTTCCGGTCCCCTGCCACCTCAGTCCCACTCTCGAATTTCGGCCACCCGTACCCCGCAGGCCAGGACACCCTCCCCTCTCCCAACTCCCCCAGGAGAAACAGGACGGCTCTGCCCCGAGACGCGAGTTTCGGCCAGAACTATAACCCGCATTGCGGACATAGACCGCGACTGAAGAACCGCAGGTCACGACCCCCCTCCGCGAGTGCCGTCGAAAATCCTTGCGAGAGTCTCGAACACCCTTCCGCAAAGCATCCTTTGAACTGCGAAAACTCGACCCTCAAGGCGATCCGCGCGATCGCCGAGAATCGCCCTCCGAGCGGCGTTTGCCCAAATTCCCCGGCGAGCATGTCTCCAGTGAGAGCGGAGCCATCCGCCGGCTCCACCCTCGCCAGACACCATCCGCTCCGACCGTCCGAAAGAGCCGCCATCAGGTCGAAGACCGGAGGAATCCACGACGTGTCCGCCCTCGCGATCGCCCCGACGTTTCTCAGCGACTTCACCCGCCTCACGCCCGACGTCCAGCTCGACACCCTGGCCGTGATGCGCGCCTACCAGGCCGGTGACCAGCCCGGACTGGAGTCCGTCGCGGGCGCCGCCGACCCCCGGGTCCGGGTCGTCAGTATCGCCCCCGACTGGTCCGGCGTTATCGTCCCCGACCCCGACGTCGAGCCCGGCACCGAGGACGCCGGACAGGACGAGGCGCATGAGACGCCCTACCGGCTGCTCACCGTGCGCCCGCGCGACGAGGCCCTGCGCTACGCCCGCAGCCTGCGCCCAGAAGCCCTGCCCGACACCCTCGTCGAGGCCGGGACCGACCCCGTCGACCTCACCCCGATCGGCCCGCCCGAGCTCGCCGGAGCGCTCAGCTCGCCCTTCGCCCAGTGGCAGATCACCCTGCACCCGGACCAGCACCGGATCACCGAGGCGCACTTCAACGGTTCGGCGCAGATCACCGGCGGCCCGGGCACCGGCAAGACGGTGATGGCCCTGTACCGCGCCGCGCACCTGGCCGAACTGGACGCCGCCGCGCACCCCGGGGACACCCGGGAGTCCGTCCTGCTCACCACCTACAACCGCGCCCTGGCCCAGTCCCTGGCCGACCGTCTGGACCAGCTGCTGCCCGACCCCGGCACCCGCTCCAGGGTCAAGGTGGCCACCATCGACAGCCTGGCCCGCTCCATCGTGCAGACGCACACCAGCACGGCCCCGCGGATGGCCGGTAAGGACGAGCTGGCCCAGCGCTGGCGCGCGGTCGCCCTCGCCGATGGCCTGCCCTTCTCCGGCCGCTTCCTGGTGGACGAGTGGGAGCAGGTGATCCTGGCCAAGGGCCTGGAGCTGCTACCCGACTACATCCGCTGCGAGCGCAGCGGCCGCGTCCAGCACCTGGCGCCCGAGCACCGGCGGCAGGTGTGGGAGACGGTGCGGCGCTACGTGGGCGCGATGCGGGTGGAAGGACTGTGGTCCTACCCGCAGCTGGCCGGTGAGGCCGCCCGGGTGCTGGGCCGGTCCGGCCCGCTGTTCCGGCACGTGGTGGTGGACGAGGCCCAGGACCTGCACCCGGCGCAGTGGCGGATGCTGCGCGCCGCGGTCCCGGAGGGCCCCGACGACCTGTTCATCGTGGGCGACCCGCACCAGCGGGTGTCCGACAACCGGGTCTCGCTGGCCTCGCTCGGCATCAACGTGCGCGGCCGCGGCCACCGGCTGCGGGTCAGCTACCGGGTGACCCAGGAGATCCTGGACTGGAGCATGCCGATCCTGGGCCGCCGGGCCGCCCTGGGGATGGACGACGACGCCGACACCCTGGCCGGTTACCGTTCGCTGCTGCGCGGACCCGCACCGGTGGTGCGCGGCTGCGAGAGCCGGACCGAGGAGCTCACCGCGCTGGGCGAGTGGGTCCGGGTGTGGCTGGAGGCCGGGGTGAACCCGAGCGAGATCGCGGTGGCCGGGCGCAACCAGTGGGTGGTGCGCGGGGTCACCAAGGAGTTGGAGGCCCGCGGCGTACCGACCACCCCGTTGGAGGGCGCCGGCGACACCGCGGCGGTGCGGGTCGGCACGATGCACCGGATGAAGGGGCAGGAGTTCCGCTGCGTGGCTCTGGTCGGGGTGAGCGACCACCTCCTGCCGCCCAAGGCCGCGCTCGAGGCGGCCGAGGGCGACCAGGTCGCGCTGGAGCACGCCTACCAGCAGGAGCGGACGCTGCTGTTCGTGGCCTGCACCCGGGCCCGGGACGCGCTGTACGTCTCGCATGTGGGACAGCCCAGCCGCCTGATTTCGGAGAACTGGTGAGGTGAGGGCCGGGGTCGAACCCGTGAGTCCCTGAATCGCCCGCGGCAGCCGGGTCCCGGTCAACCGGCCGGGACCCGGTCCAGTTCGGCTCGGATCCGGTTTCGGGAACGGGAACGGGAAACGGGGACGCCGCCGCTGCGGCGCCCCCGTTCTCGATGCTGCTCTCCGGGGCACAGGTCCCCCGAGGTCTGTCGGGGAGCTAGGCGGTCCCGCCGTACTGACCGTTGAGGTTGGGGATGGTCATCGAGTCGGTGGAGGCCATCGGGTTGTCCACCTCCACACCGGTCACGTACATGATCGGCAGCAGGAGCGGCGGCGGGAAGTCCGGCGTGAAGGTCAGCGGAATGCCCAGCAGCCGCACGTGCATGCGTGTCACGTGCATCTCCACGTCACCGGTGAGGTTCATGGTGGGCAGCCCGAGGCTGCGCCGGGTACCGAGGTCGTCGAACCACAGTTCGCCGTTGCGGATGTCGCCGCGGCTCATGGTGAGCCGGATGTAACGCTGAGGGCCGTCCGCGGTCGGGCACTCCACCACGCCCCGGTATCGGGCGCCGTACATGGTGAGACTGTCGGCGGTGAGGCCGGAGTCGCGGACCGAGCCGCGGAAGCAGTCGTAGTCGGAGTCGACCATGACCTCCGGGTACTCGTCCTCCTCCTGGGCGGCCTGGCAGGCCAGGACCACGGCGAGGAAGTCTTCCTCGTCCTCGGTGACGGCGTCGTCACCGATCCTGAGCTGGCACTCCTCGGGGTTGGCGTCCTCGTCCTCCTCCAGCTCCTCCTCTTCGTCCTCCTCCTCGCCGTCGGTCTCGTCCTCGGTGTCCTCGGTGTCCTCGTCGTCGTCCGGGTCCTCGGGGTAACCCTCTCCGGGGTCACCCCTGCCGGGCTCCTCCGAGGCCTTGTCCGAGGGTTCCTCGGAGGGCTGTTCCTCGGACTGTTCCTCGTCGCCCCCGGGGAGGAACCAGTCCCAGGGCCAGCCCAGGTTGGGGGCGGGCGCCGAGGCGACGGCTACGGCGACGGCGAGTGGCAGGGCGAGCGCGACCAGGGGCCGGGTTCCGCCCTGCGGGTCGGTGACGGTCTCGGTCTCCGCTGTCGCGCTGCCGTGGTCACCGGGTCTTTCGGCACGTGTGCCGGTGCGGGTGCCGGGGGTGTCCCCGGCGGAGGTGCCGCTGGTGTCGCTGTCCGCGTCAGCGCTGGCCGTGTCGGCGGCATCGGCGTCGGTGTCGTCATCGACCCCGTCGCGCGCCTCGTCCTCGGGGGAGGCCGCAGCCCGGCGGCGCTTGCGAGAGCGCCGCCGGGCGTCGGGTGCCCACGCGAACACGAGAGACCCGCCGACGATTCCGAGCAGCATCCCGATGACGAACCCACCGAAGTTGGAGGTCACGAAGGACACCAGCGCGAGCATGACCCCGACCAGGCCGAAGAACACGTGCTGGGCGGGCTGGAACCAGCTCAGCACGCCGAGCGTGATCAGCAGGAACGCGATGAGCGGACCGGACACCCCGGCGATCCCCGCGTAGATGATCAGGTCGATCGGCAGGATCAGGCTCTGCGCGGCCGGTGCGACCAGAAGCTCGATGCCGGCCGCGATGAGGAGGACTCCGCCCCAGAACGGACGGGTCCGTCGCCAGTCGCGGAACCATCCCCATCCCGAGCGAAGCGGGTTCAGTGCGTGGGCCATGGGATCAGAAGCACTCGTGGTTGCCGGGCTTGATCGCCAGGTTCAGTCCGGACAGGCGCAGGGAACCGGAGGTGACCGCCCAGGTGGTCAGCTGCATGTCGGAGACGGTGATGCTGTCGGACTGGAGTCCGAAACCACCCGCGGGACCCTGGCCGCCCTCCGCCTTGTCCAGGGTGCTGGCGTCACGGCCGATCTCGATGGCGCTGAACTCGGCGTTGCCCTGGAGCTGTTCGATGTCGATGACGAGGTTGCTGCCCTGGACCGGGTTGGTGGCCCCGGCGTTGATGACGAGGGTGGCATCACCGATGGGCAGGTCCCACAGGGAGGACATGCACAGGTTGTCCAGTTCTGCGGTGTTGATCGTGGACAGGCCGACGGGGCGGGCTGAGCCGTCCACCGAGTTGGCGACGTCGCCGTACTGGCTGAAACCGTTGCCCTCGAGCGAGTCCGCGGACATCTTGAAGCTGTCTCCGGAGACCGCGAAGGAAGCGGCGAGAAGGCCCTGGGTGGTCATGCCGCCGAGAACCGCAGCTGCCACGAAACCGGGGACGGCGACGAGGGCGAATCTGCGCCAGCGTGTTCCACCGCTGCCTTCGGGCTGCTCAGGCATGTCCTGAGTAGCCTCGGGCGCCTCTTCGGGAGCCTTGGGCATGTGAACCTCCAGTGTTCCGCCGCTGGGGGAAGCGGCGAGGGGGAACGAAACTTGCGCCGAAGCACGCCACGCGTGTTACATGGAACACACCTTACTCGGCGGTAGTGACGAACATTACAATATGGGTTGTCACATTTCTAGATGGCGCATTCATCGTTGCGGACTCGTATCCGGCGCATTACGGGCAACCGCTTCCGACCTGGAGAGAGACCCAAGCCATGTCCCCTCAGCGCACAGAAGACCCCGCCGACGGCAGAGCACAACCGGATGACCGCGGCGTGAACGGTGCCGCCCCGGACGACGCCTTCGACTACGACGTGGTGGTGATCGGCTCCGGCTTCGGCGGATCGGTCAGCGCCCTTCGCCTCACGGAGAAGGGGTACCGCGTCGGCGTCCTGGAGGCCGGGCGCCGTTTCACACCCGAGACGCTCCCGTCCTCGTCCTGGGACGTGAAGAACTTCCTCTGGGCCCCGCAGGCCGGGATGTACGGCATCCAGCGCATCCACCTGCTGCGCGACGTCATGATCCTCGCTGGCGCGGGGGTCGGCGGCGGCTCCCTCAACTACGCGAACACGCTCTACCACCCGATGGACGCGTTCTTCGAGGACCCGCAGTGGCAGCACATCACCGACTGGAAGTCGGAGCTGTCGCCCTTCTACGACCAGGCCCGCCGCATGCTCGGCGTGCGCACCAACCCCACCGTCACCCCCTCCGACGTCCACCTGAAGGCAGTGGCCGAGGACATGGGCGTCGGTGACACCTTCCGCCTCACCCCCGTCGGCGTGTGCTTCGGCGACGGGGAGGACGGCGACGGCAACAAGGCCGCCCCCGGCGAGTCCGTCGGCGACCCCTACTTCGGCGGCGCGGGACCCGACCGCAAGGCCTGCAAGGAGTGCGGCGAGTGCATGACCGGCTGCCGGCACGGGGCCAAGAACACCCTGACCGAGAACTACCTGTACTTCGCGGAGCGTGGCGGCGCCGAAGTACACCCCCTGACCACGGTCGAGCGGCTGCGTGAGCGCCCCGAGTCCGAGGGCGGCGGTTTCGCGGTGGACACCCTGCGCACGGACGCCCCGAGGCGCAAGTCGAACGCCCGCACGTTCACCGCGCGCCAGGTCGTGGTCGCGGCCGGGACCTACAACACCCAGACCCTGCTGCACCGGATGCGGGACAACGGGATGCTCCCCCGGCTGTCCGAAAAGCTGGGCACCCTGACCCGAACCAACTCCGAAGCTCTGGTCGGCGCCATGAGCAAGCAGGTGCCGCCGCCCGAGGACCTCACCCAGGGCGTGGCGATCACGTCGTCCATCCACCCGAACGCGAACACGCACATCGAGCCGGTCCGCTACGGCAAGGGCTCCAACGCGATGGGGCTGCTCACCGCGATCCAGGTGCCGGGCGGCGGGAAGATCCCGCGCTGGCTGCGCTTCCTCGGGCTGGCCGCGCGCCACCCGTACGTGTTCATGCGCAGCTTCTCCAACCGCCGCTGGTCCGAGCGGATCATCATCGGGCTGGTCATGCAGTCCCTGGACAACTCGCTGACCACCTCGGTCAAGCGGGGCCTGCTGGGCGGGAGGAAGAAGCTCACCTCCCGGCAGGGGCACGGCGAGCCCAACCCCACCTGGATCCCCGAGGGGCAGGAGGCGGCCACCCGGCTGGCCGAGCGGATCGACGGCTACCCGGGCGGCACCGTCGGCGACATCTTCAACATCCCGATGACCGCGCACTTCCTGGGCGGCTGCCCGATCGGCGACAGCCCCGAGAGCGGCGTGATCGACCCCTACCACCGGCTGTACGGGCACCCCGGGCTGCACGTGGTGGACGGTTCGGCTGTCACCGCGAACCTGGGCGTGAACCCGTCCCTGACCATCACCGCGCAGGCCGAGCGGGCGATGTCGATGTGGCCGAACAAGGGCGAGGAGGACGCCCGCCCGGCACAGGGCGAGGACTACCGGCGCACCAAGCCGGTCTTCCCGCGCAACCCGGCCGTCCCGACCGGTGCCTTCGCCGAGCTGCGCTTCACGAAGTCGCTGCCGCTGTCCGTGGTGAGCTCCACGGAGCCCCCCGGCGGGGAGGCGGCCGAGGAGATCGCCGAACAGATCGAGGAGAAGGCGGCCGAGATCGGCGCCGAGGCGCCCAAGAGCTGACCCGGTTCCGGTCCGCACCGGGCCGCACGCGGGCCCGGACACCTGAGCGGTGTCCGGGCCCGTGGTCTGTCCGGGTTCGAGCGGTGGGGGCCGCTGTGTGGAGGGGCGAAGTCTTCGGGGGTCGAAGCTGTCGGGGGTCGGAGCGAGCCGGGTGCCGGGGAGCACGGCTCTGTGTTGCTGTGTGGCTTTAGCTGTGGCTGTGGCTGTGGACTCAGGGGCCGTGCGGGTCGTCCTGGTCCTGGTTGGTCAGGCCCTCACTCCGCAGGGTCTCCATCCCGTCGGCGAAGTGGTCACCCATGATGTTGGTGAGGTGGTTGGCCATCTCCTGGGCCAGGACCGCGTCCACCGCCTGCTGGGCCAGGGGGCGCACGTGGCGGATGAGTTCGGCGATCTTCGCGATGTCCTCGGGCTGGAGCACGCTCCCCGCGGTGTACTCGGCGATGATGTGGTCGGAGACCAGGCGGATCATGTGCTCGGAGACGTGACCGATCTTGTCGCGCAGGTTCTCGGCTATGTCGAGCACCGAGCCCACGGTCATCCCGAGCTTGACCAGCTCCACACCGGCGTGCAGCAGGCGCGGGCTGGGCACCCGGAAACGCAGACCGTCGCGTTCGAGCACACCGAGGTCCAGCGCACGCTTTATGGTCTTCGGGGTCACCCCCTTGCCGAACAGTTCCCTCAGGTCGCCGAGGCTGATGTAGTCGGCGATCTCGTCACTCCAGGCGTCCCCGATCGCGGATTCGAAGCCGAGGACCTCGGACAGGTCGCCGCCGCGCTCCCACACCTGGAACATCTCACCGATGTTGGCGAAGGTGTAGCCGCGGCGGAGTAGCTGGCCGATCAGCCGCAGGCGCGCCAGATGTGCTTCGGAGTAGATGCCCACGCGACCCTGGCGTCGAGGCGGGGCGAGGAGACCTCGGTCCTGGTACACCCGGACGTTGCGCACCGTCGTGTCGGCGAGCCGGGCGAGTTCGTCAATGCGGTATTCGGCCATACAACCCAGCCTAGAGACCCTGGAGAGCCGTACTCATCAGTAAATCCGTCCCTCCGTGCCGTTGAACGATGTCAACGAAGATTGTAACGTTCAGGAGAATCGGAGTGAACGGGGTCACATCACTCGAACCGCCCGTTCGGCGCGCCTCCGACACGGAACACCCCCTGGAGGTACCCCATGTCCGTGGCAAACGCGCAGACACCGAAACTCACCGATCGCGAGGACATCGCCAAGCGCCTCCTGCGCGGCTCCGCGAAGGCCTCCTTCGATCCCCTCGTGGAGATCGACTGGGACGCCCCGCTGGAGGACAAGTGGGGCATGCGCCCCGAGCGGGTGTCCATCTACGGCACCCACCTGTGGGACCGGCTCAGCGAGGACCAGCGCAGGGAGCTCTCCCGCCTGGAAATGGCCAGCACCATGGCCACCGGCATCTGGTTCGAGACGATCCTGATGCAGATGCTGGTCCGGCACGCCTACCACAACGACCCCACGACCCTGCATGTCCAGTACGCGTACACCGAGATCGCCGACGAGTGCCGCCACACGGTCATGTTCGCCAAGGCGATCGAGAAGCTGGGTTCCAAGGCCTACCGCCTCGACCCGGTCGCGCACGTGCTGGGCAACCTCTTCAAGGCGATCGCGCACGGCCCGCTGATCTTCGCGGGCGCGCTGTTCGTCGAGGAGATCCTCGACCAGCTACAGCGGGAGATGATCGACGACGACAGCATCGAGCCGGTCGTGCGCTCCACCTCCCGCATCCACGTGATCGAGGAGGCCCGGCACATCCGCTACGCCCGCGAGGAGTTCCACCGCGACTGGATCAGGCGCGGCCCCGTGGACAAGGCCTACTCGCGGCTGGTCCTGGGCCTGGTCACGTACTACTCCGCCACCCGGCTGATCCACACGAAGGTCTACGAGCAGGTCGGCCTCGACCCCAAGGAGGCCTACCGGGTGGCGCACCGCAACCCGATCTTCATCGACAGCAAGACCGAGCTCTCCCGCAAGGTCGTGAAGACCCTGGACACCGCCGGGGCGATCACGGGGCTGGGCCGGTACTTCTGGAAGAAGGCTGGCCTGCTCGGCCGCTGAGCAGCTGATCCATTGAGCCGCCAGCCGCGAAGACACCGGTAAACACAGAGCCGCAGGTGAGCCACCCAGGGGCCGTGCGCTCGGACGCACGGCCCCCTTCCGCGTGCGTCAGACCGGTGTAGCACTCCGGAAACCCGGAACTTACCCGCGAGTAAATTTCTGGCGACACCCCATTGCATTGTGACAATGCTCGTTGTAACGTTCCGGCAATGACTGTGGAGGAGATCACATGACGACCCCCTTGCCGCGCCACCTGAGCCGGCTGCCCGGCCAGAACGCCATCGTCACCGGCGCTTCCGGCGCGTTCGGCAGCGCCACCGTGGCGGTCCTGCGCCACCTCGGCGTCAACGTCGTCGGCATCGACCGCAAGGCCGCCCCCGGTGTCATCGCCTGCGACATCACCGACGACACCCAGGTGCGCGAAGGGGTCGCCGAGGCCATCGAGCAGCTCGGCGGTCGCCTGGACCTGCTCATCCACTACGCCGGGGTCGGCCCGTCCGTGGACATCGGCCACCTGCCCGACTCCCACGCCCACCAGGCGCTGGAGGTCAACCTCCTGGGCACCTGGCGAGTCACCGCCGCGGCGATGCCCGCTCTGCTCAAGAGCCGGGGCCGCGTCATCATCACCGCCTCGCTGCTGGCCAACCTCCAGCTGCCGCTGGCCGGGGCCTACACCGTCTCCAAGCGCGCGGTGACCGCCTACGCCGACTGCCTGCGCGCCGAGTACGGCACGCACGTCGGGGTGACCACGGTCTACCCGGGCTTCGTCGACACCCCCATCCACGAGAGCTCGCGCGCCACCGGAGCCTCGCTCGACGGGCTGGTCCCCGCCGAGACCGAGCGCGACACCGTGATGACCGTGGTCCGCGCCGCGGGCGCCAAGCGCGCCCCGCGCGACGTCGCCTGCACGGCCTTCGGCACCGCGGCCCTCCACCTGACCAAGCACTTCCCCAGCACCACCGAACAGATCGTTTCGCTCCAGCTCGGCCTGCTCCTCACGGACGGCGCCTTCGCGGAGGCGGAGATCGCCCAGGGGCTGCACGCACGACACGGCTCCCCGTACGCCCAAACCAGCGCCACCGCCGGCGCGACCGCCGACGCCACCGTCCGCTCGACCGCCGGCGCCGCCCCCGCCGCCAGCACTTCTTGAATCAGCACTGTCTGAGGAGGAACCCGATGACCGCCGAAGTAATCGCCAAGCCCAAGGTCACCGACCGCGAGGACATCGCCAAGCGCCTCCTGCGCGGCTCCGCCAAGGCCTCCTTCGACCCCCTCATCGAGATCGACTGGGACGCCCCGGTGGACCCGGACATGTGGGCGATCCGCCCCGAGCGCATCTCCATCTACGGCACCCACCTGTGGGACCAGCTCAGCGATGAGAAGCGCAAGGAGCTCTCCCGCCTGGAGGTCGCCAGCGTCGCCACCATCGGCATCTGGTTCGAGACGATCCTGATGCAGATGCTGGTGCGGCACGCCTACCACAACGACCCCACCTCGCTGCACGTCCAGTACGCGTACACCGAGATCGCGGACGAGTGCCGCCACACGGTGATGTTCGCGAAGATGGTCGAGAAGCTGGGCTGGCACACGCACCGGCTCGACCCGGTCACCTTCCATCTCGGCCGCGTCTTCAAGGCGATCGCGCACGGCCCGCTGATCTTCGCGGGCGCGCTGTTCGTCGAGGAGGTCCTGGACCAGCTCCAGCGCGAGGCCGTCCCGGACGAGCAGATCCTGCCGCTGGTGCGCGCCGTGGCCCGCATCCACGTGACCGAGGAAGCGCGCCACATGCGCTACGCCCGCGAGGAGTTCCAGCGCGACTGGCCCGAGCGCGGCGCTCTGAACAAGGCCTACAGCCGGATCGTGCTGGGCCTGGTCTCGTACTACTCCGCGACCCGCCTGATCAGCCCGAAGGTCTACGAGCAGGTCGGGCTCGACCCCAAGGAGGCCTACCGGGTCGCCAAGGGCAACCCGCACTGGGTCGAGACCAAGACCTGGGCCGCCCGCAAGGTCGTCGGCACGCTGGACACCGCCGGTGCGATCTCGGGTCTGGGCAGGTACTTCTGGAAGAAGGCCGGTCTGCTCGGCCGCTAGGGCCCAACGGCTGGAACCCGCACCCCAGAACCCCCGAATCCCCGAGAACGCAGACCGCCCCCGAGAGGATCACCTCTCCCCAGAACGCCGTCGTCGGAAGGCGAAACGCGCCACGTCTTCCGACGGCGGTCCCCCAAACGTCGGGGGCTGAGAGCGTAACGCGCCACGCGCTCAGCCCTCGACACCCCCTCCCCCGGGGGCGAAACGCGCCACGCCCCCGGGGGCCCATACTTACCGGTCGGTACGCAGAGGTCGGCAAGCAGAGTCCGCCGATCCGCAGGAGTCCAGGGCCGCACCGGGCCGCACGAAGGGAACAGCATCGTGACCGAAGCAGTACCGCACTACCGGGTCGCCGTCATCGGCTCCGGGTTCGCCGGAATCGGGATGGCTGTCCGCCTCAGGCAGGCCGGTCTCAGGGACTTCGTGATCCTGGAGCGGGCCGACGGCATCGGCGGGACCTGGCGCGACAACTCCTACCCGGGTGCCGCCTGCGACGTTCCCTCACACCTGTACTCGTTCTCCTTCGCGCTCAACCCCAACTGGAGCCGGAGCTTCTCCCCGCAGCCCGAGATCTGGGACTACATGAAGCGGGTCGCCGGTGAGCACGGGGTCGACCAGCACGTCCGCTACGACAGCGACGTCAAGGCCGCCCGCTGGGAGCCCGACCGCAACCGCTGGCGGATCGAGACCTCCAGCGGCACCGTCACCGCCCAGTTCCTGGTCAGCGGCGCCGGTCCACTCGCTGACCCCACCTACCCGGACATCAAGGGCCTGGGCACCTTCGAGGGCAAGCTGTTCCACTCCGCCGAGTGGGACCACGACCACGACCTGACCGGCCGCAAGGTGGCCGTGATCGGCACCGGCGCCTCCGCCATCCAGTTCGTGCCCAAGATCCAGCCGCAGGTGGGCAGGCTGACGCTGTTCCAGCGCACCGCGCCCTGGGTGATGTTCCGCCACGACCGCGACATCACCAGGGCCGAGAGCTGGCTGTACAGGAACATCCCCGGCGCCCAGCAGATCGCCCGCAAGAGCATCTACTGGGGCCGTGAGAGCTACATCTTCGGTTTCGCGAAGAACCCCAAGCTGCTGGGGATCGTGGAGCGCCTGGGCCGGGCCAACATCAACCGCAGCGTCAAGGACCCGGAGCTGCGCCGCAAGCTCACCCCGACCTTCCGCGCCGGGTGCAAGCGCATCCTGATGTCCAACGACTACTACCCCGCGCTGGCCAAGCCCAACGTGGACGTGGTCACCGAGGGCATCGTCGAGGTACGCCCGGACTCCGTGGTCACCCGGGACTCCTCCGGCAGGGAAACCGAGCACGAGGTGGACACGATCATCCTCGGCACCGGGTTCCAGGTCACCGACCCGCCCATCGCGCACCGCCTCTTCAACCCCGAGGGCCGCTCGCTGGCCGAGCACTGGGGCTCCGACGTCCAGGCGTTCCGGGGCACGACCGTCAACGGCTTCCCCAACGCGTTCGTCCTGGCCGGGCCGAACACCGGCCTCGGGCACACTTCGCAGGTCTTCATGATCGAAGCGCAGATCCGGTACACGATGGAGGCGCTCAAGTTCGCCTGCAAGAACCGGATCGACCGCCTGGAGCCGCGCCCCGAGGCCCAGCGCGCCTACACCGAGATGGTGCACAAGTCCATGCGGGGCACCGTGTGGGTGACCGGCGGCTGTGACAGCTGGTACCTGAACGAGGAGGGCCGCAACACGACGCTGTGGCCCACCTTCACCTGGAACTTCGCGCTGCGCACGCGCTGGTTCGACCCGCACAACTACGACCTGCGCCGCATCCGTTCGGCCAGGAAGAACAAGGAAGCCGTCCCGGCCTGAGCACGCCGGGGACCACAGTCGGAGCCGGAGAAGGAGAAGCGGTATGAGCGGGTTCGATGACGAGGAAGAGGAGTACCGGGGCACGGTCACCATCGTTCTCCAGGATCCCCCGGAGAGCGGCGGCTCCGGGGAGAGCTTCAAGGTCCAGGCCCACCTGGCCGGACACTTCTCCCCGCTGACCGGCGACTACCGCTGGAAGGGCCGCCTGTCGGCCGACCCCGGCCTCACCGAGGCCTACGAGAGCGGAGCGCGCACCGTCATCGTGCGCACCCCGGACGGGCACGAAGGGGTCGGCGTCCTCGACAGCGCCAACCTCTGGGGCGGCCACCCCGTCAGCGGGTCCGGCACACCGCCCTTCGCCGTCCCCCAGATCGAACTCGACGACTGAGCTCCCGGCCGCCCCCACGGCCCCCAGAACGTCCCCCCAGGTCACGCGCCGTCCTGGGGGGACTCCCCTTCCCGAGTGACCAGAGTGACCAGAGTGAGAGGTAACCCCCCATGGCGACACGACACGTGGGCCACGCCCAGGAACTCAGGGTGCGCTCCGCCGACGGCACCCAGCTGCACGTCGAGGTCCGCGGCCCTGCCGAAGGACCGACCGTGGTGTTCGCGCACTGCTGGGCGACCTCCCTGGCCTCCTGGGGTCCCGTCGTCCGCGAACTCGACCCGAACCTGCGGGTGGTCCTGTACGACCAGCGCGGCCACGGCCGCACCCAGACCCCCATCACCCGCGCCGGTTACGGCACTGACAAGCTCGCCGACGACCTCTGCGCGGTGCTCGAAGCGACCGTTCCTGACGGCCGGAAAGCGCTGGTCGCGGGGCACAGCATGGGCGGCATGACCATCATGGCCGCAGGCTCGCGCGCGACCTTCAAAGAGAAGGCCGGCGCCGTCCTCCTCACCAACACCGGCTGCACCGACCTGGCCCGCAGGTCCACCGCCATCCCGCTCCCCGGCTCACTCGGCACCCTCGGCGCCAAGATCTTCCTGACCGCCCCGCTCCCCCTGGGCCCGGCCAACGCCGTCAGCGCCGAGATCTTCAGGTTCCTGGTCATGGGCAAAAAGACCGACAAGGCCACCAAACGCCTGTGCGCCAAGCTCGTACACGACTGCGGCGGTATCCCCCGCGGCGAGTGGGGCCGCGTCATCACCAAGCTCGAACTCGACGAGTCGGTCCGCGAGATCTCCGTGCCCACCGTGGTCGTCGGCGGCGACGAGGACAAACTCACTCCCCCGTGGCACGCACACCACATCGGCGACCTCGTCCAGAACTGCGAAGAAGTCCGCGTGATCCCCGGCCTGGGCCACATGGGCCCTCTGGAGGTCCCCAAGACCCTGGCCGAGCTGGTCGACAAGCTGGCGATCAACCACATCGCCACGAGCACGAAGGCCTAGAGCCCGACATACAAGGGGCGCGACGCGGAGGGGGCGTCGCGCCCCTTCGCCATGTCACTTCCTGAAGACGGGATCTACAAGCAGGAGGAGACCCCGTCTTCGGCTACACGGGGAGCACAGCAGTGCCCTGCGGGTTCAGGGAGATCGGGAGTCCGGGGGGATCTGGGGATCGGGGATCCGGGGGGATCGGAGAGATGAGGGAGACAGGGGAGACACGAAAGAACACCGCGCCCTGACCTGCTGAGAGCTTTTCCGTGTCCTGGCCGGGATCCCCGCACAACACGGGGAGGCCTGGCTCGAAGCGGTGTTTCCAGGCCTGGGTGAAACCGAGCCGTTCATTTGAGCGGACAAGGGAGCGCCCCATGTCGCGGACCGGCCAGGGCTCGCACTGGCTAAGGCTCGCGGACCAGAGTGGGAATCACGTGCTCGGAGACTTCGGAGTGCACCTGGTGGAGGCGGGTCTGGACCGCTCTTCTCAGCTTGGCCAGGCACTCGACCAGGGTGATGTCGTCGCCGACCAGTCCGCCCTTGGCCACGACCGGGGTGCCGTCCAGAGGCCCCCCGCTCAGGTGCCCGTGCACGGCGAGCGGGACGATCTCGCCGCCCACGTCGAAGGCGTGCACGTCCAGTTCGTCCAGGAGGCTGGCCACCAGGTCGCCGCCGGTCAGGTAGAGCCCGCTGGGCAGGGCCTGGGCCCCCACCGTGTCGGCCAGTTCGTTGACCACGTCGGCCACCAGGCTCGCGATGCGCCCCGCAAGCTCGGCGCGGGCTTGGGGCGGGAGTTCGCGGACGCGTTCGGCAGTGGTGACCACGCGCAGCACGCACAGTTCCGGGAAGCCCGAGGAGGACAGGTGCGCGGTGAGTTCGTCCGCCACCTCGTCGGTGTGGTCGCTGTCCGGGTCGCTGATCGCGACGGCGTCCACGTCCACGAAACGGACCGCGCCGGTGCGGGCGACCGTGGCCAGCTGGCGGCGGGTGAGTTCGGTGGTGCTGCCCGCGACCGCGAGCAGCGGCCCCCGGGAGCCCGCCTGACCGCGCAGGCGCAGGGCGTAGGCGAGCAGGGCTCCGGTGGGACCGGGGTCGACCGCCACCCAGACGGTGCCGTCGGTCTGGTGGGCGGTGGCCGCGGCTTCGGCGATGTCGGTCAGGTGCTGCTCGCTGCTGGCGTCGCAGAGCACGATGGGCTCGTCACCGGCGAGGAGTTCGGCGGTGAGCATCTCCTGGGTGATCCGGCGGATGGGCACGTGCCGCACGGCGAGGTCGGTCTGCTCGGCGAGGATGTCGGCGACCACGCTGGTGGTCATCGGGCAGAGGGGGTCCACCGCGAGTTCGGTGCGCTCCAGGGGCAGGCCGTTGAGCAGCTGGACGCCGTCCTCGGTGATGCGGCCCGAACCGGGGAAGGCCGGGGTGAACAGCACGCGGACGCGGGTCCCGGCGGGGAGCCGGTCGCGGACGGCGTCGTAGGTGGCCTCGATCTCCGCTCCGATGTTGCCGCGCAGGGTGGTGTCGGTGCGCTTGACCACCAGGCCCACCGGCCAGACCGCCTCCACCACGTCGGTGACCAGGTCGGCGGCCTGTTCGGCCGGGACGTGGCGGCTGTCCAGGTTGGCGACCACCACGTCGTAGTCCCCGGCGACCCGGCTGACGTGTTCGGGGGTCACCGTGGCCACCCGCATGCCCGTGCGAGCGAAACGGGCACCGGTGGCGTTGGCACCGGTGAGGTCGTCGGCGACCACGAGGACCTGGGCCACGGCGCTGCTCCTTCGGCGTTGGAATCCCTGGATTGACCTGCCTCCAACATAGGCCCCAGGGAAGGTCCGAAGGTCACGTGCGCGAAGACCCGCCCGCCGCGTTTGGGCGGGCGGGTCCCGGACAGCCGGTCAGGCCGTCGTCCGCCCGCGCGGCAGGTTCACCAGCACGAGCCCGCCGACAGCGACGAGCAGGAGCGTGAAGTGCACCTGTTGGACGGGGCCGAAAGTGATCCAGTAGCCGAACCACAGACCACCGACCAGGAACATCAGCGCCAGTCCGGCGAGGGCGCTCAGCGCCAGGTTGCCGAACAGGGTGGCTCGGGTTCCGTCACCCCGGCCGAAGGCCAGGCGCAGGTGGGCGACGGTGGCCCACCACAGCAGTGCCGAGGCCACCGCCTGATAGCCGATCACCCCGTACAGGGCGGGTGCGGCCAGATCCGCGGACAGGGCGCGGCCGAGCAGCCCCTGCCCCTGGTTCGGGTTGTCGGCCATGGCCTCCATGCTGAGGACCTGGCCGATCAGATGGATGTTGGTCCCGCTGTCGGTGATGTTGTTGATCATGATCAGCGTGAGCCAGGCGGCCATCCCGCCCAGGACGAGCGCCTGGGGCAGGACCAGGCCGGTGCCGAGCCCCGTCGTGTCCCTGCTCCTGTGCCCCTTGGTGTCCGTGGTCATGAAGGTGCTCCTGTGGTGGTGAGGGGTAGGTGGGACGGCGCGGCCCAGTCGGCGAGCGCGCATCCGCACACACAGCCCGGGCCGTGCTCCCCTGGTGGGGACACCGAAACGGGGTCGCGCACCAGGGGCCAGCCACGCTGTGAGGCGTGGCCGAGCAGGGCCGGGTCGCCGTCCGCCCGCACGCGGGGGCGGCCGACCGCCTCCAGCATGGGGAGGTCGCTGAGATGGTCGCCGTAGGCGTGGCTGCGCTCCAGGTCGATCCCGTGCTGCGACGCGTACTCGCGCACCGCGTCGCCCTTTGCAACGCCGATCATGGGACGCTCCACGTCACCGGTCAGCAGTCCGTCCGCCACTACGGGCCGGGTACCGCGGAAGGCCGTCGCGCCCAGGGCCGCGGCAAGGGGTTCGAGGCAGGGGGCGAAGGAACCGGAGAGCAGCACCACGTGGTCCCCGTTCGCGAGGTGTTCTCGCAGAGCCAGCACGCTGCCGTTCAGGAGGAAACCGGGTGCGGCCGCCCGGGCCGCGAACCACCGCTCACCCGAGGCCTTCAGTTCCTGTTCGGAGGCGCCCCGGTAGAGGCGGTAGTACGCTCGGTTGACCTCTTCCCTCCGGGCCCCGGACGCGGCCAGCTCCCGCAACTGTGTGGCCGCCTCCTCGTAGGTGCTCCGGGGGTGGCCGAGCTCGGCCAGGCGGAAGGCGAGGAAGTCGAACATGCTCTTGACGGGGATGAGTGTCTCGTCCACGTCGAAGAACGCGCACGCCCCCGTGTCTCGGAGGCTGGTGTGTCCGGCGGTCATCTCTGGGCCCCCGCAGCGGTGAGATCGCCGGACGGTGCACGGAGCACGTGCTCCACGGCGCGGTCCGCACGGCGGTGCTCCACTCCCTTGAGCCGGGCGGTGTCGAAGGCGGTGAAGGAGACCTCGGTGGTGGCCGAGCGGCGACCGGCCTGGTGGAGGTCGATCCGCCCGGTGAAGCGGAGCCGCTCGGGGTCGTCGAGTTCGGCGCTCTGAACCAGGTAGAGGATCTCCGCGTCGAGGGGAAAGAGGAAGTTCTCGAAGGTCGTGGAGATCGAGTCGATCACGAAGTAGTAGCGCCGTTCGGGCCAGCGGTTCGTGTAGTAGCGCTCGGTCACGGCCAGGAACATCTGGCGGGCCGCCTCGACCACGACCATCCCCTGGACGTGCTGTCCGGTCTGGTGGTCCAGGAGCAGTTCGTTGTCGGCGTTCAGCAGGAGTTCGGCCCGGAAGATCTGGTCGTCGCGCCTGCCGAGGCCAGCGATGAGGACGTTCTGCTCCCGGTGCTTGTGCGCCTCGGCCCGGTGGGCCGGGTCGGGCATCGAGCGCCGGAGCAGGACGTGTTCGGCGATGCCTCGTCGCTTGACGGCGTCCTCCAGGTACTGCCATTCATAGGCGCTCACACCCTGCCCGCCGCGCACCTCTAAGCGGGCCTCGGGGTCGTCGTGGTGACCGAGCTGGATCTCGGCGACGAGTTCGGAGACGGTCCGGATGTTCTCGTGCACGGCGAACCCCGCGAACCTGTTCCCTACGACGCAGACGAGTCTTTTGTTCTGTTGCTGCATGGTGCTGTCTCCACTCCGTGGTTGTCGTACCGCTGCCCGGGCCGCTCTGGTCCGGTTTGTTCGAGGCGCTTGGTGTACGGCTCCGGCCCCGGTACGGGTCAGGTGTTCCTCCGGGGGAGGAGGAGCGCGGCCAGGGCCAGCGCGCCTCCCCCCGCCAGGGCGGTCGCCGCGCCCAGAGCGACCGCGGTGAACCCCAGAGCCGAAAGGACGGTGGCGAGCTGGGGTCCTAGTCCCGCGCCGATGAACAGCGCGAAGGTGTAGAGAGCGGTGGCCGAGCCGCGGGCGGCCCCGGCGCGCACGCCGATGGCCTGGACGAGGGCGGGTGCGGCCACGGCCACGCAGCCGGCGAAGGCGAACAGGCTCACGCCCAGGGCGAGGGGGCCGAGACCGGCGACCAGTCCGGTCGCGGCCGCCGTCACGGCGGCGCCGAAGAGGGCGACGGGCAGCCTGGTGCCGGGCGCGTAGCGGGCGAGCCGGGAACCGAGGAGGGGAACGGCGAGCATGGCCGGGAGGGCGCTGGCGCGCAGGGTCAGCATCGCCTGGGCGTCACCGGCGAGCCACTCTGGGCCGGAGAACTCCAGGCCGCCGTAGACCCCGACGAAACCGAACAGGAGGGTGGCGGTCGCGCCGTAGAGAAGAAGGAGCCGACGGTCGCGCAGCAGGCCGAACATGCTGGCGAAGGCTCCGCCCACCGCGGCCTTCGGGCTCGTGTCGGGGGCGAGCACGAGGTGCAGGACCAGGGCGGCCGCGGCCAGGGAGAGCGCGGAGGCCGCGAACACGCCCTGCCAGCCGATGCTCTGTTCGAGGGTCTGGGCGGCGAGCTGCCCGATGACAGCGGCGGCGAGGAAGGAGCTGGTGAGCCAGGTGACGGCGGTGACGCGGCGTTCGGGTGCGACCCGGGTGGCGACGTAACTGAACGCCGCCGGGGCGAAGGAGGCGGCGGCGAACCCCTGGAGGGCGCGCAGTGCCAGCCCCACGGCCGCGTTGGGGGCCAGGGCCACGGCCCCGGTCAGGAGGGCTGTCACCAGTCCGCCGACGACGATCACCCGGCGGGGGCCGAAATGGTCGGCCGCGGGTCCGGAGGCGAGGAAGCCCGTGGCGTAGGCGATGGCGAAGGCGGTCACCGTCCAGGCGACGGTGGTCTGCTCCTCCCCCCAGCTCTGGGCCATGGGTGCCAGGAGCGGGAGGACGGCGTAGAGCTGGCCGACGACCAGGACGCCGGTCAGGGAGAGAGCAGTGACAGGGAACGGGCGGGGCCCCGGGCCCTGTTCCCGGTTCACCCCAGTGGTGTGCTGTGTCGTGGACATGAACGCAATAGTTGACAACCAACCAGTTGGTTGTCAATCGCCCGAAGGGTCGTGACAGGACCGCTTCCGGCCACCGTGAGGCGCAACACACACCCCGCGTTCAGGGCTTCGTGCACCCCAAGTAACCAACCAGTTGGTTATCGCCTATCATTGTGTCATGAGTAACACTTCCCGAACCGAGAACACCCGAGCCCTCCTCCTCGGTGCGGCACGGCGGGAGTTCGCCGCTCACGGCATCGCCGGTGCGCGGGTGGACCGCATCGCCGAGAGCGCCGGCGTCAACAAGCAGCGGATCTACGCGCACTTCGGCGACAAGGAACAGCTGTTCCGGCACGTGGTCGGTGAGGCGGTCGGCGAGCTGTCGCAAGCCGCGACCCTCACTGACGACAGCGATCCGGCCGCCTACGTCGGCCGGATCTTCGACTACCACAGATCCCATCCGGACGTGCTGCGCCTGCTGCTGTGGGAGGCCCTGCACTACGGAGATTCCCCGGTGCCGGACGAGGAGGGGCGAGCCGCCCTGTACGACGCCAAGGTCGCCTCGCTCTCCGGGGCAGTGGGCGGCACCGATTCCGACACCCATGTGCGCCACCTGCTGCTCACCATGATCGGACTGGCGGCCTGGCCCCAGATCACCCCGCAGCTGACCCGCCTCGTCCTGGGCCGGGGCCCCTCCGACGAGCAGACCCAGGACCAGCTGCGCGCGTACCTGATGGACTTCGCCGGGAACGCGATCCCGGCGCCCTCCTCCCGCTCCTGAGCGGTTCGGGCGGGGTCAGGGCCCGTGCCGAAGGGCAGCCGTCGGGCCTCAGCCCGCGTCGGCGACCGCCGCCGGGGCGGGCGGCTGCTCGCCCGTACCCTCCACCGCCGCGACCCACGCGTCGTGCAGCCACATCTGGGTGGACCGGCGCTGGGCTGCGGAATCCCAGGTGATGTCACGTTCGAAGGTCACGATCCGGGTTCCGGCGCCCACGATCACCCAGGCGTAGCGCCCGTCCTCGTGTCGGGTCTTGACCTTGACCCCGGGGATGACCGTCTCCTGCCCGTCGGCGTCCACCACGACCTCGTCGTGCCGGTCCACCCACTGCTCGGTCAGGCCCTCCAGGTACTCCGAGTCCTGCCGGGCCAACCAGTTGTAGGCGGCTTCCCTGGCCTGTTCATGGCTGGGCAGGTCGGCGGGGTCGCCCGCGGCCCCGGCTTCCAGTCGGGTGAGCCCCACGAGCCGGCCGTCCCCGCCCAGCACGACGCTCAGGTGACTCTCGCCGAGCACCCGCTCACCGCCGGCCTGGTACCGCCGCACAGTGACCTCCTCGCCGTCGTGGCGCACGGTGCTCTCATCGGCCTCCGCCCAGCCCTCCGGTATCTCCACCCCGGTGCCCCGCAGCGCGGGGTCGCTCCCGACCGCGTCCTCGGCATCGGACTCGTCCTGGGCCTGGGTCGTCGGGCTCACGGGCCCCTCCTCGCTGGCGTTCGTCACGTAGTCGGCGGGATCCGTTCCCCCGCGCGTTCCGGCGTAGGCCCAAAGGGACGTGCCGAGCACGATCGCCATCGACGCGGCGACGCCGAGCACCACCGCGCGGGACCGGCTGCGCCCGGTCGCCCCGCCTGTTCCCCGTGCCATGTCCTCACCTCTTCCCTGTCGGATCCTTCGTTGTCGGGCCGGACGTCCACATGAAACCAACCAACTAGTTGGATGTCAATGCTAGGAGTGACCCCGTGAACACCGAGGGCCGGGTCTCCCCCTCTCGGAAGACCCGGCCCCAGGCATGTCGTGACTGTTCGGCGAGCGCCCCGCTCAGTGACCGGGCAGTGTCACCACGGATTCGGTTCGGGCGCTCCGCAACGCCGCCTCGATGATCTCCAGGCCGTGGATGACCTCGTGCGGGTCCACCGGCAGCGGCTCGCCCTCGCCGACCGCGTCGCGCACCCCGGCGTAGAACTCGGGGTAGGCCCCGCGGACGCTGGGCACCGGCTTGGTCTGGCCGTCGGAACCGATCAGGCCCCACTCCTCCTCCGGGACCACACCCCAGTCGGCGGCGCCCCCATCCGCGGCGTCCGGGCGCTCGCCCGCCACCAGCCGGGCCTCCTGGCCGTCCAGACCCTGACTGGTGAAGGCCGCCTCGTTGCCCAGGACCCGGAAACGGGGCCCGTTCTGCGCGCTGAGCGCGCTCATCCACAGGTGGGAGCGCGTGCCCCGGACATGCTTCAGGGACAGGAAGACGTCGTCGTCGGCCCGCACGCCCTCACGTCGGGCGTCGACCTCGGCGTAGACCGAGGCGACCGGGCCGAACAGGTTGACCGCCTGGTCGATCAGGTGCGGCCCGAGGTCGTACAGGATCCCCGCGCCGACCTCCGCGCCGCCGTTCTCCCGCCAGGTCCCCTTGGGTTCGGGGCGCCACCGCTCGAAGCGCGACTCGAAACGGTGCACCCGCCCGAGCGCGCCCTCCTCGATCAGCTCCCACAGGGTGAGGAAATCGGCGTCCCAGCGGCGGTTCTGGTACACGGTGAGCACGTGTCCGAGCTCGGCCGCCAGGTCGGTGAGCTCCCGGGCCTGGTCCGCGGTGAGCGCGAAGGGCTTGTCCACGACCACCGCGAATCCGGCCTCCAGGGCGGCGCGGGCCAGCGGAGCGTGGGTGTCGTTGGGGGTGCTGATGACCGCGATCTCGTAGCGCCCGGCGTCGGCCCAAAGCTCGGCGGCCGTGTCGTAGACGCTGATCCCGGGGTAGCGCTCCCGTGCGGCGCGCTGACGCTCGGGGGAACCGGTGACCACGGCGGACAGGCGCAGCCCGGGGACCGCGTCGATGAGGGGCGCGTGGAAGACCTCACCGCCCTTGCCGTAGCCGATCAGGGCGACGTGCAGCTCGGGTCCGTCATGTTCGGGGATGCCCTGACCAGGGCTGGTGGGTGCGGGAGCCATGCCCTCCAATGTAAGGCTCCGCGCGCCGGATCGTTACGCAAGAATTTGCGCAAACTCTGGACAATGAGCCCGAAACAGACTTTCATCGAAACGCGCATGACCTGTATCACACCCGCAGCACCGGCGGGTGTGCGTGCCGAAGGAGTGAACCCCCATGCCAAGTTCGGTCAACCGCCGCCTTATGGCCGCAGCAGCGGCCACAGGAGGCCTGGTCCTCCTGGTCTCCGGTTGTTCCTACCTGAGCGGGGGCGACGGCGGCACCGCCGACACCTCCGACATCGACTGCTCCCCCTACGAACAGTGGGAGGACACCGGCGGCACCGTCTCCATCTACGCGTCCATCCGCGACGAGGAGGGTGACCGTCTGGAGGAGTCCTGGGCGGACTTCGCCGCCTGCACCGGCATCACCGTCCAGTACGAGGGCAGCGGCGAGTTCGAGGCCCAGCTCCCGGTCCGCCTCGACGGCGGCAACGCCCCCGACCTCGCCTTCATCCCCCAGCCCGGTCTGCTGGAGCGCGCGGCCGAGGACGGTCACGCCGTCCCGGTCGCGGACGGGGTGCAGAGCAACGTCGAGTCCGGTTGGTCCGAGGACTGGCAGGGCTACGCCACCGTCGACGGCGACCTGTACGGCTCCCCGCTCGGCGCCAACATGAAGTCGATGGTCTGGTACTCCCCCACCTTCTTCAACGAGAACGGCCACGAGGTCCCCGAGACCTGGGACGAGATGGTCGAGCTGAGCGACACCATCGCCGCCGACGGCACCAAGCCCTGGTGTGTGGGCTTCGAGTCCGGCGACGCCACCGGCTGGCCCGGCACCGACTGGATCGAGAACGCCCTCCTGCGCACGTCGGGCACGGACGTCTACCACGACTGGATCGCCCACGACATCCCGTTCGACGCCCCCGAGGTCGAGGAGGCCTTCGACCTGGCCGACGGGATCATCCGCAACGAGGACTACGTCAACGGCACCTTCGGCGGGGTCGACAGCATCGCCGTCACCTCCTTCCAGGAGGCCGGGATGCCCCTGCTGGACGGCGGCTGCGCCCTGTACCTGATGGGCTCCTTCTACGGCGCCCAGTTCGAGGACGACGTGGAGATCGGCGAGGACGCCGACATCTACGGCTTCGTCCTGCCCCCGCTGGAGGCCGACGCCGAGGTCCCGATCATGGGCGGCGGCGAGTTCGTGGTCGCCTTCGACGACCGCGACGAGGTCGTGGCCATGCACGAGTACCTCTCCTCCGGCGAGTACGCCAACCAGCGCGCCTCCCTGGGTTCCTGGGTCTCCGCCCACCAGGACCTCGACCAGTCCGTGTTGGCCGACCCCACCGACCAGTTCACCGCCGAGGTCCTCAACGACCCGGACACCGTCTTCCACTTCGACGGCAGCGACGCCATGCCCTCCTCGGTGGGCACCAACGTCTTCTGGGGCGGCATGGTCGACTGGGTGACCGGCGCCGACACCGCCACGGTCCTGGAGAGCGTGGAGTCCGCCTGGCCCTAAAGTCGCCCGCAGCCGCCCCGGCTCCGGCTGAACGTCGGGGGCCCGGTCCGCGTGGCCGGGCCCACCCGTCGCCCTCTCCCCTCCCTTCTCCAGGCACCAGGGATCTTCCATGGAGTTCTCCTTCCTGAACGAGCTGCCCAAGCTCGTGTGGATGCTCATCGGGATCGTCGTCTTCCTCGGCGTCATCGGCCTGATGCTCGTCCTGCTCGACGCGCCCCGCAGCAAGCGGGACCGCTGGCAGGCGGTCTTCTTCCTCGGACCGGCCGTGCTCCTGCTGCTCGGTGGGCTCGTCTACCCGGTCATCCGCACCACCGTGCTGTCCTTCTACGACCGCAGCGGCGACACGTTCGTCGGGCTGGCCAACTACCTGTGGATGTTCCAGCGGCCGGAGATCCTCCAGGTCCTGCTGAACACCCTGCTGTGGGTGCTGTTCGCGCCGGTCCTGGCCACCGCGGTCGGGCTGCTCTACGCCGTGCTCATCGACCGGTCCCGGTTCGAGTCCCTGGCCAAGTCCCTGGTGTTCATGCCGATGGCGATCTCCTTCGTCGGCGCGAGCATCATCTGGCGGTTCGTGTACGCCTACCGGCCCGCCGACCAGGAGCAGTACGGGCTGCTCAACCAGATCGTGGTGTGGTTCGGCGGTGAGCCCCAGCTGTGGCTGTTGAACCAGCCCCTCAACACGTTCCTGCTGATCCTGGTGCTGATCTGGGTGCAGGCCGGGTTCGCGATGGTGGTCATGTCCGCCGCCATCAAGGCCATCCCCACCGAGACCGTGGAGGCCGCGCGAATCGACGGCGCCGGGCCCTGGCAGCTGTTCAGCCGGATCACCCTGCCGTCGGTCTGGCCCACCCTGCTGGTCGTGCTCATCACCATCTCGGTCCAGACGCTCAAGGTCTTCGACATCGTCCGCACCATGACCGGCGGCAACTACGGCACCAGCGTGATCGCCAACGAGATGTACAGCCAGGCGTTCTCCCAGGGCCAGCTGGGGCAGGGTTCGGCTCTGGCCGTCTTCCTGTTCGTCCTGGTCATCCCGTTGGTCGTCCTCCAGATCCGGCGCAACCGCAAGGCCAGGGAGTTGGCATGAGCAAGACCGGACCCCGCCCCGAGGCCGAGGCCGCCGAACCCGGTACCGCCGCCGAGTCCATCCCCGGACGCTCCGCCCCCGCCGACCGGGGCGCCGCCGCCCGGGTCCGCAGGCGGCTCACCACCGGGACCGCCAGCCTGGTGGCGCTGGTCATCGCCGTGGTGTGGACCCTGCCCACCGCCGGGCTGTTCATCTCCTCGTTCCGGCCCGCAGAGCAGATCCGCACCACCGGCTGGTGGACGTTCTTCGGCTCGCCGGAGGTGACCCTGGACAACTACCGGGACGTGCTCTTCGGCAGCGCCAACGACGGCCGCCTGGCCAGCCATTTCGTGAACTCGTTCGTCATCACCCTGCCCTCGACGGTGTTCGTCCTGGGCATCGCGGCACTGGCCGCCTACGCGCTGGCCTGGATCGACTTCCGCGGCCGCGACTGGGTGTTCCTGGGTATCTTCGCGCTCCAGATCGTCCCGCTCCAGATGTCCCTGGTGCCGCTGCTGCGGTTCTTCTCCCAGGGGGTGTCGATCGGCGAGGTGCAGCTGCTGCCCGCGTGGGAGCTCACCGGGGCGATGGCGTTCACCAACGTGTGGGTCGCGCACACCATCTTCGGGCTGCCGCTGGGCATCTTCCTGATGCACAACTTCATCTCGCAGCTGCCGAAGTCGCTCTTCGAGGCCGCGCGCGTGGACGGCGCCGGGCACGGCACGATCTTCCGCAAGGTGGCACTGCCGCTGATCGCGCCCGCGCTGGTGTCCCTGGGCATCTTCCAGTTCCTGTGGGTCTGGAACGACCTGCTGGTGGCGCTGATCTTCGCCGGGGGCGACACCGCCACCGCACCGCTCACCGTCCGGTTGGCGGAACTGGCGGGGACCCGGGGCGAGGCCTGGCACCGGCTCACCGCGGGCGCGTTCGTGTCGATCATCGTCCCGCTGCTCGTGTTCTTCCTGCTCCAGCGCTACTTCGTCCGCGGACTGCTGGCGGGCAGCGTCAAGGGGTGACCGCCCCGGGCTGCCGACCCGGACCGCCGCCCGGGATTCAGGAGGAACGGAAGGCGGTCCGCGCCGCCTCCATGGCGGTGGTCCGGTAGGCGGCGCCGAACAGGCACACGTGCACGAGCAGCGGGTGCAGCTGGTGCAGGGCCACCCGGCCCCGCCAGCCCGACGAGAGCGGGGCGACCTCGTTGTAGGCGTCACGGACCCGGTCCAGGTAGGGCAGGCCGAACAGCGCCAGCATCGCCAGGTCCGCCTCGCGGTGGCCGCCGTGCGCGGCGGGGTCAATGAGCACCGCGTCGCGTTCGCGCCAGAGCACGTTGCCGTTCCACAGGTCTCCGTGAATACGGGCGGGCGCTTCGGGCTCCCCGGCCAGGTCCTCGACCGAGTCGACCACCTTCTCGACCGCCCGCGCGTCGGTGGGGGTCAGCGCCCCCTGGTCCAGAGCCTGGCGCAGGTAGGGGCGCAGGCGCTGCTCGGCGTAGAAGCGCGGCCAGTGCCGGGCCGGGGTGTTGTCCAGCGGGAGCGGACCGATGTAGCCGGGCCAGTCCGCGCCGAAGCTGTCCGCCCCGGTCAGGTGGGTCCCGGCGAGCTGGCGGCCGAGGCGTTCAGCAGCGGCGGGGGTGGGCTCGTGCTGCTCCACCAACGGCAGGACCAGCAGGCGTTCGTCCCAGCCCAGGGGTTGGATCGCCGGGGAGCCGAAGCACCGCCCGAGCCATTCCAGACCGCGCGCCTCGGCGACCAGCACCCCCGTGGGTGCGCTGCCGCGGGAGAGCGACTTGACGAACAGCCGGGTGCCGTCGGCGAGTTCGGCGTAGGAGAGGATCCAGTCATGGCTGTTCCCGGCCCGGACAGCCCGCCGGACCTCCAGGTCGAGCAGCGCGGAGACACGGTCGGCGAGGGTGCCGGTCAGCGGGTCCCGGCCCCGGCGCCCCGGCCCGCTCCCCGTGCCTGAGGACCCGAAGGGCCGCACGATCGGATCCCTGCCCACTCAGCCACGCAGCCGGGTGGTGAGTTCCCCGGTCAGGCCCTTGGCTGCGGCCTCCACCATGTTCAGGACGGCGGTGAACCCGTCGTCTCCCCCGTAGTAGGGGTCGGGCACCTCCGGGTTGGGACCGCTCGCGGGCGCGAAGGAGCGGAACAGCCGCAGTCGGGAGACGTCGAAGCCGAATTCGGCCCCGCGCTCGTCGACGACGCGGCGCAGGTCGTCGAGGTTGTCCAGGTCCATGGCCAGGATCAGGTCCCGGGTGGCCAGGTCCTCGGGGGCGAACTGGCGGGCGGTGTGGGTGGTCAGGTACCCGTGCACACGCAGTGTCGAGGAGGCACGGGGGTCCATGTCCCCACCCACGTGCCAGTCGCCCGTGCCGGAGCTGTCGACCTCGACGAGGTCGCTCATTCCGGCACGTTCGAGGTCTGCGGTGAGCACCTTCTCCGCCATGGGGGAGCGGCAGATGTTTCCCAGGCACACCACACTGACGCGGTAGGGACCAGCGGGGTCACGCGGTTCCGGCAGGCTCATGTTCCTTACCGTAACGAAAAACCATCCCACCCACCGGATCCGGCGCGGTGAGTGCGGTTCCCGTCCCCGATCCGTGACTTACGACCCGTGACCCATACCGACTCCGCCCCAGGTCAGCCCTGGGGACGGTCAGCTTTTGGGCAGCCGGACCACGGTCACGAAGAAGTCGTCGATCTGCCGCACGACCCGGATGAACTGCTCGAAGTCCACCGGTTTGGGCACGTAGGCGTTGGCGTGCAGGCGGTAGCTGCGCAGCACGTCCTCCTCCGCCTCCGAGGTGGTGAGCACCACGACGGGGATGTGCGCCAGGTCGTCGTCGCTCTTGACCTCCTCCAGCACCTCCCGGCCGTCCTTACGCGGCAGGTTGAGGTCCAGGAGGATCAGGTGGGGGCGGGGGGCGTCGGCGAACTCGCCCTCGCGACGCAGGAAGCGGAGCGCCTCGACGCCGTCCGAGACCACATGCAGGCGGTTGCCCAGCTTGTGTTCCTCGAACGCCTCCTTGGTCATCAGGACGTCACCGGGATCGTCCTCGACCAGCAGCACCTCAATGGGATGCACCAACATGACCTCGCTCAAGCTTCCAGACCCCTAGACGGGTCCCGACCCGTGTCCTCGCGGACCGGGTGGAACCGTATCGCCGGCTCCACCGGGCAGGGGACGGGGTTCCCCGCCGGGTTCGCTACCCGTGGGGGACTCGGTCTCCGGCTCGGTCTCGCCGGGCTCTCGTGTGGCCGTCGGCGCCTGCTCCGCGGGGGCGGATTCGGCGGCCTCGGTGCCCTCGACGCCGTTATCGGTGTCGTTGGTCGATTCGGTTCCCTCCACGGCAACCGTTTCTTCCACCTCCGCGTCGGTGTCGACGGGCAAGGTCCAGCATATGCGGGTTCCGGTCCGCCCGGAGTCCGTGTCGTCGGTGGTTTCGGACCCTTCGGCTTCCTCCGGGCCCGTGTCCAGCCACATGCGGCCGCCGTGGAACTCCACGATCTTCTTGCACATGGCCAGGCCGATACCGGTTCCGGTGTACTTCTCCCGGGTGTGCAGGCGCTGGAAGATGACGAAGATCCGCTCCGCGTACTGCGGTTCGATCCCGATGCCGTTGTCCGCGCAGCAGAACACCCACTCGTCGTCCTGGCGCTCGACGCTGATGTGGACCGCGGGCGCGTCCTCGCCGCGGAACTTGACCGCGTTGCCCACGAGGTTGAAGAAGACCTGGGTGAGCAGGGTGCGATCGCCCTGGACCGTGGGCAGGGTGTCGCCGGTGATCTCGGCGCCCGCCTCCCCCAGCCGCGTCTCCAGGCTGCTCAGGGAGTCGTCCAGGGCCACGTTGAGGTCGACCGGCGCGAAGTTCTTGGTTCGTCCGACCCGGGAGAAGGCCAGCAGGTCGTTGATGAGGGTCTGCATGCGTTTGGCGCCCTCGACCGCGAAGTCGATGTAGGAGTCCGCGCGCTCGTCCAGCTGGCCCTGGTAGCGGCGTTGGAGCAGCTGGCAGAAGCTGGCCACCTTGCGCAGCGGCTCCTGGAGGTCGTGCGAGGCGACGTAGGCGAACTGCTCAAGCTCCAGGTTGGACCGGCGCAGCTCCTCGGTCTGGTGCTCCAGCAGGGTGGACTGCTCCTGAAGTTTGCGCCGCGCGGAGGCGACCTCGTCCAGGTCCTGCACGATGCGCTCGCGCATGGCGTCCACGTCCTGGCCCAGCTGGACGATCTCGGGCGGTCCGTGCAGGGAGATGCGGTGGGCGTAGTAGCCCTCGGAGACCTGGCGCATGTGCCCGGCCAGGTCCTCCAGCGGGCGCAGCACCCACTGCTGGAGCATCACCCACAGGAAGACGGACAGGAACACCACGACCAGGCCGACCAGCACCAGCAGGGCCACGACCTGCTGGGTGGCCAGGGTCAGGCCGCTCTGGGCCTCCTGGATCTCGCTGGTGAGGTGGTTGGTGGTGGCGTCGGCGGCCCGGTTGAGTTCCAGGAACAGCACACGGCCGCGCTGAAGCTCCTCCTGGGTCGGGGACTCGCCGGTGCGGACCTGCTCCAGAACGGGTTCGGCGAAATCCTCGCTCCAGACGTCACCGGCCTCGATGAGCTCGTTGACCTTGGGCGCGACCTCCTCGTTCTCCTCCGCCAGCGTGGTCAGGGCGCTGCGGTACTCGGCGAGCGCCATGCGCTGCTCGACGAAGGGCTGGAGGAAGTCGCGGTCGCTGGTGAGGATGTAGCCGCGCAGGGCGTGGTCCTGGCTGAGGTAGGCCGAGCGGGTCTGCTCGACGGTGCTCAGCCCCGGCGTCAGGGAGTCGACCTGCAGGACCAGGGAGTCCCGGGCCTGGAAAGCCGCGATGGTGATCACCGAGACGGCCACCACCAGGACGACGGCGACCACCGTCAGCAGGCTGGTGACCCGGCGGCGCAGGCTCCAGGAGTGCCGGGCGGAGTGGATCCGCCCGAGTGGGGAGGCGTGCACGAAGTGACCTCCCCCGACGGACGGCCGGGAGCCCTCCCCCTGTTCCGGGTCCGGCCCCCCGTCCGGTTCGGAGGTGGCTGCGGACTCGGTGTTCATGCTGTGGTGTTCCTCCCCGGTGGGGCTCACTCCGGCTCTCCGTGGTTGACGAGCAGCATCGCCACGTCGTCCTGGAGCGGGCCTCCGTTACTGCGTTCCGCCTCGTCCACCAGGTGTTCGGGCAGGTTGTTCAGGGCCACGCCCTGGCTGAGCGCGCCGTTGACCATCCGGCGCAGGCCCGCGACCTCCAGGCGCGCGGGCGGGCCGCCGTCGTAGGCGTCGACCAGGCCGTCGGTGTAGAAGAGCATGCTGGTGCCCTTGGGCAGGACGATCTCGGTCGCCTCGTCCTGGTCCACCGGGAAGACACCCAGCGGGGGCTGCGGAACGGCCTGGATCTCCTCGGCCACACCGCCGGAGACGATCATGGGCGGCGGGTGACCCAGGACACGCACGCGGGCGCGGTCGCTGCCGGTGTCCAGGCTGGCCATGCACAGCGTCGCGTACATCTCCTCCTGCGCGCGCTCGCTGACCAGGAGGTCCTCGAGGTTGGGCAGGACGCGCTCCTCGGCGACACCGCTCATGACGAGGGTGCGCCAGGCGATGCGCAGGCTGACGCCGAGGGCGGCCTCGTCGGGGCCGTGGCCGCTGACGTCGCCGATGATGACGTGGGTGGTGCCGTCCTTTTCGACCGCGTCGTAGAAGTCGCCGCCGACCAGGGCGCGCTTGCGGCCGGGCCGGTAGTAGGCGCGGTGGCTGAGCGGCGAGCGGCCGAGCAGGACCTGGGGCAGCAGGCCGCGCTCCAGGCGCATGTTCTCGCGGGCCCGCATGCGCGCCTCGCGCAGCTGGCGGGCGTTCTCGTCGGCGCGGCGCCGTTCCAGGGAGTAGCGCAGGCTGCGGGCCAGCAGGGAGCCGTCCACCTGGCCCTTGACCAGGTAGTCCTGGGCGCCCGCGGCGACCGCGGCGATGCCCTCGTGTTCGTCGTCCAGGCCGGTGAAGACCACGACGGCGGCGGAGGGCGCGGTGCCCAGGACCTCGCGCAGGAGGTCCAGGCCGTGCCCGTCCGGGAGGTTGAGGTCGAGCAGCACGCAGCCGCGGAAGTCGGTGAGGTGCTCGCGGGCGGCCTTGAGCGTGGAGACCCAGGTGATCCGGGTGGCCAGCGCGGTGTCCGCGAGGAGTTCCTCGGCGAGGAAGGCATCGCCTGGGTCGTCTTCGATCAGCAGGACGTCAACCGATTCGACGGTAGCCTCCACCCGGTCGTCCAGGACGGTGTCGTCACCCAGGGCGGCGCTGCCGTGTGTCGCAGCGCCGTTCGCGGCGTGGGCCGCCTCGTCACCGATCACCTTCACGGGATCGTGCCCTGTTCTCCTGGTATCCACTCATCGCCTCAAGGTCCGCGGGTCCGTGGGGCGCGCTGTCATGCCGGAGGCCCGAGGCGGACACCTCGGGTCTTCCCGGCGGTTCGGACCGCACGACATCCAAACGATAAACGCCCCGGTGACCAGTTGACCAGCGGATGAGACGAGACACATCCAACGCCGAGGCGTGGAACCTCCGTGTGACGGGCGTGTCGGAGGGCCCCTCAGCCCGGGCCCTCCCGGCATGGCCGGGGTCGCGCAGGTGGTCAGAGCGTGCATGTGCGTGTGCGGAGGCATGTGAACCATGTGACACAGGGCACGTTGGATAAGCGCCGCGTGAGCGTTGTGTCCCTTTTTTTATGACATGGTGTCGTATCAATCTTGACAACCTTGCCCACCTAAATGACATGATGTCATAAAGACCCCGGAAGCGAGAGGTGGAAAGTGCCGATGAGCGCCACAGCCGAGGCCCCCACGACGGCTGAGCCCGCCACCGAGACGTTCTCCGAACGCCTCAAGGCCGCCACCTGGAGCGACCACGCGACCGCCGAGCACCACGGCTTCACCAAGGCCCTGCTCGACGGCGAGCTCCCCCTCGAGGGCTACACCGCGATGGTCGCCCAGCACTACTTCGCCTACGCGGCCCTGGAGCGGGTCGGCCGCATCCTGGCCGACGACCCCGTCGCGGGCCGCTTCGACTACCCCGAGCTGGAGCGTGTGCCCGCCCTCGAGGCCGACCTGGAGCACCTGCTCGGCGCCGACTGGAGCGACCAGATCTCCCCCACCCCGGCCACCAGGACCTACGTGGCGCGCATCGAGCAGATGGCCGACCACCCCGCGGGGTTCGTCGCGCACCACTACACCCGCTACATGGGCGACGTCTCGGGCGGGCAGTTCATCCGGCGCATCGCCGCCAAGGCCTACGACTTCACCGACAACGCGGGCGTGGCCTTCTACGTCTTCGACGCCCTGGGCAGCCTGCCGAAGTTCCGCACCGGGTACCGCGAGCACCTCGACTCCCTGGACCTCGACGAGGCCGCCGCGGCCTTCCTCATCCAGGAGACCCGCCTGGCCTACCAGCTCAACACCGAGGTCCTGGCCGACCTCGGCCGCAGGCACGTCTGACCTCGGCCCCCGGCCCGCCGCAACCCTTTCTCCGGCAACCCGAGGAAGTCGGACCATGCCGGTCCGGCTTTCTTGGCGTGCCACCATAGGAGGCATGCCCAAGATCACGGCTCCGACCATCGCCGCTCACCGTGCCCGCACACGGGACCGCATCATGGACGCCGTCGAAGGGCTGACCAGGACCCAGGGGATCGACCGCATCTCCATGACCGACGTGGCCAACGCCGCCGGCATCACCCGCACCGCGCTGTACAACTACTTCCCGGACAAACCCGCGCTGCTCCTCGCCTTCACCGAGCAGGTGAACAGCGCGTTCGTCGAACGGTACAAACGCGAACTCCCCTCGGGGGTGTCGGCCGCCCGTCGCCTGTCAGCCTTCGTACGCCTCCAGCTGGAGGGCCTCGTCGCGCACCCGCACCCGCCCGCCGCCGAGCTGGGCGCCAGCCTCGGACCGGACGCCTACCAGGCACTGGCCGCGCACGTCGCCCCGATGCAGCGCCTGCTCACCGAGATCGTGGAGGAGGGCACCGCCAGCGGGGAGTTCGACCGCCTGCCCGCCGAACGCGTCGCGGGGCTCACCCTGTCCATGGTGGGCTCCCAGCGGATGCCCCTGGTGAACGGCGAGATCGACATCGACGACACGCACGCCCTGGTCACCCGGTTCGTACTCCGCGCCCTCGGAGTGCGGACCGAAACCGTGGACACCATCTTGCCCACAGGCAGGACAAAAAACACGGAGAGTACGCAGTAAAATACTCTCGGCGATAAAGGTCAGGACCTAACCGGACGTGTCCGGTAGCGGCCAGGGTCGAACGGTATGAAGGCCACTGGGCCGGGGAACGCTCCGCTTGCCCGATCCTTCCCGGGCGAGCACACCCGACCGTAACCGAGTCCTGTTAGGCCCTCATCGACGTGTCCCTCACCCTGATCGTCGTCGGCGCCGTCCTGGTGTCGATCGCGCTGTTCAACAAGGTCCCCCAGTACGTACCCGGGCGCATGCCCGCCCCCCGCTCCGGCGGCGGGGTCGCCACCGCGCAGCGCACCAGCGCGCCACCACGGGTGCGCCTGGCCTCCGCCCGACTGACCGAGCAGGGGCGCGCCCTGCTCACCACCGTGGGCGGAAGCGCGCTGATCGTGGCGTTCTTCCTCAGCCTGTCCGGCCTCTGAAGCGGCCGACGCGCTCTCTGGTCGGCGACCCGGCCCGGCCGCTGGGTCAGCTCGCGCGGGCCCGGACGCCCGCCATGCGCAGCAACAGGCCGCCCGCGGCCGTGGCCGCGATGCCGCCGGTCACCACCGCGGCGGCGGCCAGCCGCTCCCGCAGCCGGGAGTCGCGCCGTGCGGCCTTCTCCGCGGCCGCCCGGTCCGAGCCGCCGAAGGCCCCGCCGCACAGCGCGGGGTCCAGTTCGACGGGCCGCCAGGGCGCGATCCAGGCGCTCAGGGGGTCCAGCCCGCTGGGCGAGGACGTGGTGCGCGGTTTCCAGCGCACCGGCTCTCCCTCGGGTACCTCGCCCTGGAGGAACCGCGGCGCCGGGCCCGTGTAGCGCAGCTCACCGCGCGCGTTCCCGATCATCTCCACGAGCAGCTTGGCGCAGGCACGCGCGTCGCCCAGCGCGGTGTGCTGCCCCGTCGGCCAGCTCCCGTTCAGCAGGTGGGTGGCGCGCGGCAGCGAGTAACGCGGCAGGTCGAGCTGGGATCGCAGGGCCCGCAGCGTGCACAGGCCCGACTGGCCGCGCGGCAGCCCGGCGGGAACCAGCTCGGCGGCGAGGAAGCGCTCCTCGAAGTCCAGGTTGTGGCCGACCACCACCGCGCCGGACAGCAGCCGGGCGATCCGGGGCACGATCTGCGCCACGCGCGGGGCCCCGATGACGTCGCCCTCGCCGATCCCGTGGAACTCCTGGCCGCTCACCGGCGCCCGGGGGTCCACCAGCGTGCTGAACTCCTCCACGAGCTTGCCGTCACCGCGCACCCGGACCACGGCGATCTCGACCAGCCGGGCACCCTCGTCCGGGTCCAGGCCGGTGGTCTCGACGTCGATGACCGCGTACTCCAGGTCCGCCGCCCGCGTGCCGACCCTTCTCCGGGTCAGTGCGCCCGTCCGCAGCGTTCCCATGTTCTGCCCAACTCCCAACGTCGCAGGTGGATCACCATCGGTTCACGACCTTACTGCCCGGGCCCGACAGCGGCCGCGGCGCGGCCCCGACCTGGGAGAATCTGCGACGGCCCAGGTCACCCCCGGGCCGTCCCGGCAACCGCACACCGCCGAACGGGAAGAACCCGGGGTTTCGGTACGTTTTGACGCGTGTCCGGCACCGCAGGGCACCTACCGCACCAGCCTCAACGGCGAGGAGAACCCGCATGAACCAGACCACCCCGCTGCCCAGCTACGCCCCCTTGGCGGAGGTCGTCCGCTCCGGGATGCGCGAAGGCGTGCACTACGGAGCGGTGGTCGGTCTGTCCGCCGAAGGCGAGATCGCCTACGCCCGCGGGCCCGTACACGACCCCATGTTCCCCCGTTCCTCCGCCAAACCCTTCCAGGCGCTGGCGATGCTGCGCGCCGGGGCCCGGCTCGAAGGGGCCTCCCTGGCCATCGCCGCGGGCAGCCACGGGGGTGAGGAGTTCCACGCCGCCGAGGCCGAGCGCATCCTGGCCGCCGCCGGGCTCACCGCCGACGCCCTCCAGTGCCCGCCGGACGTCCCCGGCGCCCCCACCGCCCGCAAGGCCTTCATCGCCGCGGAACGCTCCCCCGAGCGCCGGTACATGAACTGCTCCGGCAAGCACGCGGGCATGCTCGCCGCCTGCGTGGCCCAGGGGTGGAGCACCGACGACTACCTCGACCCCGAGCACCCCCTCCAGGTGCTGGTGCGTGAGGCCACCGAGGACATGTGCGGGGAAAAGGTCGCGCACACCGCCGTCGACGGCTGCGGCGCGCCCCAGCTCGCGGTCTCCCTGGTCGGCCTGGCCCGGGGTGTGCAGAGGATGCGCCTGTCCCCCGAGGGCACCCACGAGCGCGCCGTCGTCGAGGCGATGAGCGCACACCCCGAGTACGTCTCGGGCCCCGAGCGCGTCGACACCGAGCTGATGACCCGCCTGCCCGGCCTGGTCTCCAAGATCGGCGCCGACGGCGTGCTGGTGCTCAACGCGCCCACCGGCGAGACCGTCGCGGTCAAGATCAGCGACGGCGACGCCCAGGAGCGCTCACGCGTGCTGGTGGGCCTGACCGCCCTCCAGGCCCTGGGCGTGGACGTCACCCCGGTCGCCGAACACCTCACCACCCCGGTCCAGGGCGGCGGCCGCACGGTGGGCGAAGTCCGCACCCTCTGACCCCCGTGATCTTGCTACCAGTAGCAAGTTCGGCGCCGATTTCGCTTCTGGTAGCAAGATCACCGAATGCCAAGTGGACGGATGAAGGAGAGTTTGGTGTCGGACACTCTGAGCGAGATCGTCATCGCCGGTGCGGGCATGGCCGGGCTGCACGCGGCGGAGGCGCTGCGGGAGCGGGGGTTCGAGGGGCGTCTGACCCTGGTCGGTGAGGAACCGCACCGGCCCTACTCCCGGCCGCCGCTGTCCAAGGAGGTCCTGACCGGGATCGGGATGGACCCGGCGAACGGCGAGGCGGGCTGGCTGGTCGGGCACCGCGCGCTGCGGCTGCGCGAGGACTCCGTGCTGGACGGCCTCGACCTGGAGTTCCGGCCGAACACCCGGGCGGTCGGGCTGGACCCGGCCGCCCGCGAGGTGCGGCTGGCCGGACCGGAAGGGGAGGACTCGCTGCGCTACGACGGGCTGGTCATCGCCACCGGGGCCCGGGCCCGGCGCCCCTCGACCGACCTGGGCGGGATCCACGTGCTGCGCACCCTGGACGACGCCGAGGCGCTCCGGGCCGCCTTCGACTCCACCGGGCGCCTGGTGGTGGTCGGCGCGGGTTTCGTCGGGGCCGAGGTGGCCGCGAGCGCCCGCGCCGTGGGCATGGAGGTCACCCTCATCGAGGCGGCACCCACTCCGCTGACCCGGGTGGTCGACCCCCGGATCGGGGAGGTCCTCACCGACCTGCACCGGGAGAACGGTGTGGACGTGCGCCTGGGCACGGGCGTGACCGGTTTCGAGGGTGCGGGCCGGGTGGAGCGGGTCCGGCTGGCGGACGGCTCCGCGGTCGAGGCCTCGCTGGTGGTGGCCGGTGTGGGAGTGCACCTGAACACCGAGTGGCTGCGCGGTTCGGGTGTGGAGCTGTTCGACGACGGCTCGGTGGCGTGCGACGCGTACTCCGCGGCCTCGGTGCCGAACGTGTACGCGGTCGGCGACCTGGCCAACTGGCCGCACCCCCGCTACGGCGGCCGGATCCGCCTGGAGCACTGGACCAACGCGAGCGAACAGGGGAGGCGGCCGCCCGGAACCTGCTCGCCGGGTCCGGGCGGACGCCGTTCACTCCCGTGCCGTATTTCTGGTCCGACCAGTACAAGAAGAAGATCCAGCTCCTGGGGCAGGGTGCGCCCGCGGATCAGGTCGCCTTCGTGCACGGGTCCGCGGAGGACCGAAAATTCGTCGCGTTCCTGGGGCGCGGAGGGATGCTCACCGGTGTCCTGGGGCTGCGCTCCACCCCGCGCACCATGCGCTACCGCGCCCTGTTGGAGAAGCCCACGACCTGGGACGAGGCCCTGGCCGCGGCGGGGCTCAACCCGTCACGGTGATGGCCCGCTTGGGGCACAGCCTCTCCGCCTGGAGGACCCTGTCGCGGAGCTCCTCGGCCGGTTCCTCGGTCAGGAGGTAGAGGAAGTCGTCGTCCCTGACCTCGAACACCTCGGGCGCCGCGCCCATGCACAGGGCGTTGCTCTCGCACTGGTCGTAGTCGACCTCGACTCGCATGTTGCCTTCTCTCTCGGGCGGTGACGCCCTCGGGATCTGCGGGTGGCAACACCCTAACCAGAGTGCCCGCGGCACGGGGGGTTCGCGGTTCTCGGGGGCACGGCCTCCTGCGCCCACATCAGAACCCGATCGGCACGACCGCCGTCACACCGAGCGGAACTCCCCGACCGGGGCGGTGCGAAAGAGGTGGGGCATGAGCGCTGAAGAGACGAGCGCCGCGGAGACAAGCGCCGCGGAGACGGACCACACGGTGCGGGACGGGCGGGTCGACGACGGTACGGACGAGCCCGCGACACCGGAGAGCGCGGCGCAGGAACCCGCGAAGGATGACACGGGCCACTACGCGCTGAAGTACCAGGGGCCGTACACGGAGCTGCCCTCGCGGCCCCGGACTCCGCTACCCGCCGCCCCGGTGTGGTTACCCCTCGCGGTGCTAGGTGTGGGCGTGCTGGCGCTGTTCCTGGCCACGTTCGACCGGCCCGGGATCGGTCTGGTCATCACCGGTGTGGTGGCCGGGCTGACCGCGGTCACCGCTCTGATGGTGCGTCCGGCGATCGCCGAGAGCGCCGACGACGGAGAAGGCGAGGGCGGCGAGGACCCCGCGGACGGCACGGAGCACGAAGAGGACGCCGGGGAAGAGGGCGAGGCCGCCGAGGAGCACGAGGGCCCGGACCGCTACCGGCACGCGTGGTCGGCGGTCTACGGGATCCTGGCCGTCGTCCTGCTGGCCACCGCCGCCCTGCGCGACGCGGGCTGGGTACTCGCCTGGACCCTGATCGGGGCCTTCTTTCTGGCCTCCCTGGCCTTCGCCGTGCACAACCCCGCCGCGCGACGGAACACCGTCGGGGTGGCCGCCGGTTCCATGGCCCTGCTCCGCAACGCCCTCGCCGTACCGGTCTTCCTCAGCCGCCCGCTGGTCAGGTCCAGGGCGTCGAGTCTGGTGCTCGTGCACACGCTGGTCACCACCGGGGCGACCCTCGGGGTGCTGGTGGTCTTCGGTCTCCTGCTCGCCTTCGCCAACCCTGTCTTCGCCTTCTACGCCGAGGAACTGATCGACTCCGTCTATCGGCGCCTGCAGACACTCAGCCCGGCCGGTGCCCTGCTCACCGCGGTGTTCACCGGTGCCGCCGTCCTCGCCGCGCGGCGCCGCCCGAGTCCCCCCGTGGTCCGAATCGTCCCAGCGGGCGGTCACACGGACCCGGCCGAACCAGCGGCGGCGTCAGCGAAAGCCGCCCGGCCATGGCCGGTCTGGGTGTGGGCGGTACCGCTCGGCGCCCTCGCCGTGTTGTTCACCTCCTTCCTCACCGTGCAGGTCGCCGCCGTCTTCGGCGGTGACGAGTACGTCCAGCGGGTCGCGGGAATCACCTACGCGGAGTACGCCCGCCAGGGCTTCTTCCAGCTGGTGGCGGTCAGCCTGCTCGTGCTCGGTGTGGTCGCGCTGGTGCTGCGGCTGGTCCCGGACCAGCCCTCGGGCACCCGGGTGCTGCGCAACTCGATGCTCGGCGTCCTGTGCTTCCTGACCCTGATCATCCTGGCCTCGGCGATGATGCGGCTCCAGCTGTACATCGACGTGTTCGGGCTGACCCGGATGCGGGTGGCCGCGGAGGCGTGGATCGCCTGGAGCGCGCTGCTGTTCGGGCTGATCCTGGTGGCGGGCGTGCTCAACGCCCTGGGCCGCCGGACCCGGTGGCTGCCGCGCGCCACCGTCGCCCTGGGCGCCGTGGCCCTGGCCGTGTTCGCCTACAGTAACCCGGACCTGCGCATCGCCGAGAGCCACCACGACCTCGACCTCGAGGCGGTGGACACCTGGTACCTGCGCGGGCTGTCCGCGGACGCCGTGCCGGGGCTGATCGACCTGGAGGGCGAGGACCGCACCTGCGCCCTGGACCGGATCGGCGAACGCCTGTGGACCTCCGACGCGTTCGGCGCGCGGAACCTGTCCCGGGAGCGGGCCCGCTCCCTGCTGGCCGAGCACGACCTCTTCGGCTCGGTGTCCTTCGACGGCGTCGACCGCCCCCACTGCGTGACCCCGTACCGCTACTAGAACGCACGGCGGGGGCGTGCCCGGCCTGGCACGCCCCCGCTCATCCCTGCTTCTTCAGCCCGGCTTCACTACTTCGCGAAGCGGTCGGTGGCCTCGATCAGCTGGTCGAGGATGCCCGGCTCGCTGAAGGCGTGACCGGCGTCGTCGATGATGTGGAACTCCGCCTCCGGCCAGGCGCGGTGCAGGTCGTAGGCGGTGCGCACCGGGGTGCACACGTCGTAGCGTCCCTGGACGATCACGCCCGGGATGTCCCGGATGCGCTCCGCGCCCTCGATGAGCTGCTCGGGTGTGAAGAACCCCTTGTTGTGGAAGTAGTGGTTCTCGATCCGGGCGAAGGCCAGCGCGTAGTCCTCGTCCGCGTGGTGCTCGCGCAGCGCCGGGTTGGGCCGCAGCGTGACCGTCGACCCCTCCCACACGCTCCACGCGCGGGCGGCCGCCAGCCGCACCTCCCGGTCCGGGGACTCCAGGCGGCGGGCGTAGGCGCCGATCAGGTCGTCGCGCTCCTCCTCCGGGATGGGCTCCAGGTAGGACTCCCACAGGTCCGGGAAGAGGTACGAGGCGCCGTCCTGGTAAAACCAGCGCAGCTCCTGGTCGCGCAGGGTGAAGATGCCGCGCACGATCAGCTCGGTGACGCGTTCGGGGTGCTTCTGGGCGTAGGCCAGGGCCAGGCAGCTGCCCCAGGAGCCACCGAAGACCTGCCAGGCGTCCACGCCGACCATCTCGCGCAGGCGCTCGATGTCCTCGACCAGCGCCCAGGTGGTGTTGGTGGACAGGTCGACGTCCATGCGGCTGGCGTGCGGAGTGGAACGACCGCAGTTGCGCTGGTCGAACAGGAGGATGCGGTACTTCTCCGGGTCGAAGAGCCGACGGTGGTCGGCCGTGCAGCCGCCGCCCGGGCCACCGTGCAGGAACACCACGGGCTTGCCCGCGGGGTTGCCGCACAGCTCCCAGTAGACGCGGTGTCCGTCGCCGACGTCGAGCATGCCCGAGTCGTACGGCTCGATGGGCGGGTACAAGGTGCGCAAGGCTGATGACCTCTCTTCGCTTTTCGTGGCTGTGTCGGCCGTGGCCGTGTGCATGGCTTTCGCCGGAACCGGGGTCAGAGCCGGTCCAGGAGCTCGGCCTTCTTGGTGCTGAACTCGCTGTCGGTCAGCAGTCCCTCGGCGTGGAGGCTGCCCAGCTCCCGGATCTTGGCGAAGACCGCCTCGCTGCCTTCGGGCTGGCGCGCGGCCTCCAGCTCAGCGGGGGCGCCAGCGCCCTCCAGCGCGGTCACCTCATCCGCCTGGGCGATGTGGGCGTTGACGGTGGCCGCCATCAACAGGCTCTCCTCACTACCCTTCAGGCCGTGCGAGGCCAGGGTGAAGAAGTCGTGCTCCAGCCCGGAGGCCTCGGGCAGGGTCACCCCGCGCAGCACCACACGCAGGGAGCCCTCGTCGAAGTCGACCTGCGGGAACCACTGGAGGCACTCGATCTCCGCCAAGGGGAACTCGCGCGACCTCTCCTGCCCCTTGGCGGTACTGGCCATCCAGCCGTCCCACTGGAGCCGCAGCCGGTCCCCGTCGAAGGTTGCCGAGCCCTCCCCCGTGCGCGCCTGGAAGGGCGGTCCGGGCACCAGCCCCAGGCCGACCTGAACGGGGTCCATCAGTGCGGTGAGGGTCTCGCGGGCGTAGCGGGCGAACTCGGCGATCCGGTCCGCGCAGTACTCGGCGACCAGTTCCAGGTCGTGCGGCCCGGTCAGCCGCAGCGGCGTGGTGGCGTGGGCGACGCCCCCCGTCTCCAGGGGCGCGTAGGGGTCTGCCCCGTCAACCAGGCGCAGCCGGATCCGCCACCCGTTCTTGCGGTCGCCGGGGTCGAACTCCACCTCGCGCACGGCCGCCAGCGGAACCGAGCACTGACCCAGCGCCTTGAACAGGGCCGGAACCTTGCGTCCGGTACCGAAGCTGACACGTACGCTCTCCTCGTCGAAACGCCAGAGGGCGTGGTGTCCGCGAAGTTCCTCCATGGGCAACCATCCTAGGGGTGCCCCCGTGAGGCGAAAGTCCCCGGCCCGGCCCCGACCACGCCGGGGTCGGGCGGAGGAAAGGGCCGGTTCGGGGTCGAGGGGTCGGGACGGCCCGGAGCGGGTAGAACCGCAGGGGCACACCCCGTCCCGCCACCCGTCCGGTGGCTGGGGGCCCGTGGGCGGTGCGCCCGGCGCGCCGTCCCCGAACCGGAGGCCTTCGATGTCGAAAGAGATGTCCGAGGGGGCACGGGAGTTCCGCGCCGCGCGGGACCTGCTCCTACAGCACCGGGAGGACCAGGAGACCGCGCACCGGGAGTTCACGTGGCCCCGGCCGGAGCGGTTCAACTGGGCGCTGGACCACTTCGACCACGTGGCGGCCACCCGCCCGGACCGGACGGCGCTGTGGTTGGTGGAGGAGGACGGCACCGAGGTCCACCACACCTACCGGCAGCTGTCGGAACGCTCCAACCAGGTGGCCAACTGGCTCATCGGCCAGGGCGTGCATCCGGGGGACCGGATCATGCTCATGCTCGGCAACCAGGTCGAACTGTGGGAGACCCTGCTCGCCGCGATCAAACTGGGTGCCGTGGTCTGCCCGACCGCCACCAACCTCTCCGAGGGCGACCTGGTGGACCGGCTGGACCGGGGCGACGTCGCGCACGTGGTCTGCTCGCCCGCCGACACCGAACGGTTCGAGCACCTGAGCGGGCACTGGACGCGCGTCTGTGTGGGGTACATGGAGGGGTGGCTCAGCTACCCGGACTCCGAGCACGCCGGGTTGGACTTCACCCAGCCCCACCGCACCTCCCCCGACGACCCCCTGCTGCTGTACTTCACCTCCGGCACGAGCGCGCGCCCCAAACTGGTCACGCACACCCAGAGCTCCTATCCGGTCGGGCACCTTTCCACCATGTACTGGCTGGGCCTGCGCCCCGGCGACGTGCACCTGAACGTCTCCGCGCCCGGCTGGGCCAAGCACGCCTACAGCAGTGTGTTCGCGCCGTGGAACGCCGAGGCCACGGTGCTGGTGGTCAAGCAGAACCGGTTCGATCCGGCGACCCTGCTGGACGCGGTGGTGCGCTGCCGGGCCGACTCGCTGTGCGCGCCGCCGACGGCCTGGCGGATGCTGCTCCAGGCCGACCCGGGCACCTGGAAGGTGGGGCTGCGCGAGGTGGTCTCGGCCGGTGAGCCGCTCAACCCGGAGATCGTGGAGCGGATCCGCGAGGCCTGGGGGCTCACCGTGCGCGACGGGTTCGGGCAGACCGAGACCACCCTGCTCATCGGCAACGGCCCCGGCCAGGAGGTGGTCGCGGGTTCGGTGGGGCGTCCCATGCCCGGCTACGACATCGTGCTGCTCGACCCGGAGACCGAGGAGGCCGCGGACTCGGGGGAGATCTGCGTGGATCTGGCCAACGAACCCGTGGGCGCGATGCGCGGCTACTCGGACAGCCCCGAACGCACCCGGGAGGTGACCCGGCGCGGCCTGTACCGCACCGGCGACTTCGCCACTCGGGATTCGCGCGGTTACATTACCTATATCGGCCGATCCGACGATGTGTTCAAGGCCTCGGATTACCGCATCTCACCATTTGAACTGGAAAGCGTTCTGGTCGAGCACGAATACGTGGCCGAGGCCGCGGTGGTGCCCTCGCCCGACTCGCTGCGGCTGTCGGTGGCCAAGGCGTACGTGGCCCTGGCCGAGGGTGTGGCACCCGACGCCGAGACCGCGCGCGCCGTCCTGGAATACGCCCGCGGCCGCCTCTCCCCCTACAAGAGGGTCCGCCGCCTGGAGTTCACCACTCTGCCCAAGACCGCCTCGGGTAAGATCCGACGAGTGCGGCTGCGCCAGGCGGAGGCCGAGCGCGGCACGGTCACCGACGGCACGCGCAACGCGCGCGAGTTCTGGGAGGAGGACCTCCCCGGGCTGCAGGACTGAGTCCGCACCTCGCGCCGGGTTTCGGCGGGAATGGCCACCGCGCATTTTCGTCTCAACCAATGAGACGAACTCTTCCGCAATGCGCGAATGTGGCCTTTCCCATCCCCGGCCCCCGTCGAATTTGCCGACGCGACCGCGTCCGGCGCGCCCGGCCGCGCTACGGTTCTGTTGCCACACGATCAACATGACGGGACCTAGGGGAGACGATGACGAGCACCAACGACACACGGGTGGCGAGCTACAAGCCACTCATCGCCCCCCAGGACCTGCTCGCCGAGCTTCCCCTGGGCGAGGAGAGCGCGACCCTCGTGGAGAGCTCCCGCTCCGAGGTCAAGCGTGTCCTGGACGGCGAGGACGACCGCCTCCTGGTCGTCGTCGGCCCCTGCTCGGTGCACGACACCGAGTCGGCCCTGGACTACGCCCGCCGCCTCAAGGCCCTGGTCCCGTCGGTGAGCGACGAGCTGTGCGTGGTCATGCGCGTGTACTTCGAGAAGCCGCGCACCACGGTGGGCTGGAAGGGCCTGATCAACGACCCGGGCCTGGACGACACCTACGACGTCCACCGCGGCCTGCGCACCGCCCGCAAGCTGCTCATCGACATCGACGCCCTGGGGCTGCCCGCGGGCACCGAGTTCCTCGACCCGATCACCCCGCAGTACATCGCCGACGTCGTCTCCTGGGGTGCGATCGGCGCCCGCACCACCGAGAGCCAGGTGCACCGCCAGCTCAGCAGCGGTCTGAGCACCCCGGTCGGTTTCAAGAACGGCACCGACGGCGACGTGCAGGTGGCCGTGGACGCCGTGGGCGCGGCGGCCGCCTCCCACACCTTCTTCGGCGTGGACCCGGCCGGCGCCGGTTCCGTGGTCGTCACCGAGGGCAACCCGGACTGCCACGTCATCCTGCGCGGCGGCCGCAGCGGCCCCAACCACGACCCCGCCTCGGTCAGCGCGGCCCTGGACGTCCTCGAGAAGTCCAAGCTGCCGCGCCGTCTGATGATCGACGCCAGCCACGCCAACAGCGGCAAGGACCACGTCCGCCAGGCGGAGGTGGCCCGCGAGATCGCCGCACAGGTCGCCGAGGGCCAGAAGGGCATCATCGGTGTGATGCTGGAGAGCTTCATCGAGGAGGGTGCCCAGAAGCTGGGTGACCCGGCCGAGCTCACCTACGGCCAGTCCATCACCGACAAGTGCATGAGCTGGGACACCACCGAGGGCGTCCTGGAGAACCTCGCCGAGGCCGTCCGCCGGCGCCGCAAGAACGCCGCCTGACGCACGACCTCCGCACAGCCGACGCTATGTGGGGCCTACGCGGATACCGCGTAGGCCCCATCGCCTGTTGCACGGGTTCAGGCCCGGGTGTCCTTGACGACCTCGCCGTCCTGGACGACCAGCACGATGTTGGCGCGGTCGCCCAGCAGGGCGATGTCCGCGAGCGGGTCGCCCTCGCACACCACGAGGTCGGCGAGTTTGCCCGCCTCGACCGTGCCCACCCGGTCGGCCGCGCCCAGCAGCTCGGCGGCGTTGCCCGTGCCCGCCACGATCGCCTGCATGGGCGAAAGCCCCACGGACACCAGCTGGGCGAGTTCGCGCAGGTTGCGGCCGTGCTCGGAGATACCGGCGTCGGTGCCCATCGCCACACGCACCCCGCGGCTCACCGCGTGTGTGATGCGCTCGTAGGTCTCATCCGCCAGGGCGCGCTTGGTGTCGATCGACTTCTGCGACATGAGGTGGATGCGGTCCTCGAAGTCGAACGTGGTCAGGGTCGGCACCAGGAACGTGCCGCGCTCCAGCATGAGGTCGATGCCCTCGTCGTCGATCAGGTAGCCGTGCTCGATACTGGCCACCCCGCCGCGCACCGCGTTCCGGATCCCCGCCGCGCCCTGGGCGTGTGCGGCGACCGGTCGCCCGCCGTGCTTGGCGGTCTCGTCGACGATCACCCTGATCTCCTCCTCGGTGATCCCCTCGTCCGTGGGGCCGTCGGAGGGGCTTGACAGCCCGCCGGTCGCGCACACCTTGATCACGTCGGCGCCGTCCCGGACCAGACGGCGGGTGGCCACCCGGACCTCCTGCGGAGAGTCCGCGATCTCGGCGGCGGTGTGCTCGCAGTCGTGCGAGTTGGCGCCCGAGGGCAAGGTGAAGTCGGCGTGGCCGCCGGTGTGGCTCATCAGGCGCAGCGCCATGCTCAGCCGCGGGCCCCGGATCAGGCCCCGCTCCTGGGCGATCCGGAACCCGGCGTCGGCCCCGCCGAGGTCGCGGGCGCCGGTCACACCCGCCTCCAGGGTGAGGCGCATCCGTTCAGCGGACTCGAAGGCGTGCAGGCTGCGCGAGACCCCGGAGTTGTTGGCGGCCAGGGCACGGCCGTCGGCGAACCCGAAGTGCACGTGGGTGTCGATGAACCCGGGCAGCAGGGTGCGCCCGCCCAGGCTCTCCACGGTGTCCTCGGGGCGGGGCTCCGGCGCGTCGGCCGCGGGCCCCGCGTAGGCGATCACACCGCCCTGGACCAGCACCGCGGCGTCCGCGACCGGCGCGGAGCCGGTGCCGTCGACGAGGGTGAGGTCCCGGTACAGGGTCCTGGCGCCGGTCATGGGAGGTCTCCTTCGGGGTTGGTGTGGATCAGATGTGCGAGTACATACCCGGGCAGACCGGCAGACCGGCGAAGCAGAACACCGCGAGCACAGTGGCCCAGAGCACCAGGAAGGTCAGTGAGAAGGGCAGGGCCCGCGCGATGACGCTACCGATTCCGGCCTTGGGCTCGTACTGGCGCGGGAAGCCCAGGATGATCACCACGTAGGGACTGAGCGGGGACAGCGCGTTCGAGGTGGAGCCACCGGTCCGGAAGGCCGCCTGGACGAACCCGGGTTCGTAGCCGATCAGGGCGAACATCGGCACGAACGCGGAGGCGACCTGGGCTCACTGGGCGGAGCCCGAGATGATGAAGAGGTTGATCAGGAACGCCAGCAGGATGAAGCAGACGATGGCGCCGAAACCGGTGAACCCGGTGGCCTCCAGCCCCTCGGAACCCCGGATGGCGATCCAGGTGGGCACCCCGGTCCAGCTCCGCTCCCCCGGCGACCCCTGACCGCGTTCCCGGGCCCCGGGCCCCGGCGCGGTCTACTCCGCGGGCAGGACCTCCAGGGCCACCAGGAGTTCGCGGCCCAGGGACTCGCGCTGCTCGGCGTCGTCCTCCCCCTCGACCTCCAGGCGCAGGGCGAACGTGTGCAGCTGGTCGCCGTGCTCGACCCAGCCGACCCACCAGCCCGGTACGGGGTCCACGTTCACGCCCAGGCCGGTCCGGCCGAAGAGCTCGTGGTCCGGTCCTTCCTCCACCTTGAGCAGCTCGCGCAGGGCCTCCTGGTGCTCGACGTCCACGGGCAGTTCCGCGCGGGCGAGCTCGGCGACGAAGGTGGCCTGCTCCAGCGCGGAGATCTCCAGCGGACCCTCCAGCCAGAAGCGACCCATCTCGCCCTCTTCGCCCACCTGGCGGTTGCCGTAGTCGAAGCGGTCCACCCAGGTGGACATCCGCTCGTGCCCGATCCGGTCGGCGACCTCCTGGTGCACCGGGACGTCGGTGGTGGGCAGGGCCTCGCGCAGGCTCAGCTCCTCGCCGTCCTCGGGGGAGATCACCTCGTCCACGTCGGCCACCTCGCCGGTCTGGAGGGCGATCAACGTGTTCGGCAGCTTGAACGTGGAGGCGGGCACCGCGCGCTCGCGCGCCCCCTCCGGGTTCACCACGACCGCGGAGCGGTCCCCGGCGTCGAAGAGGACGAAAGTCCCGGTCACCCCCGCCTCGGCGAAGACCGCTTCCAGGTCCTCGCGTTCCACGGTCTGAACGTCGCCCAGTTGGACGGGGTTGCCGACGGTCCCCTGGTCGGGTCCGTTCTCTTCCTCGGAACCTCCGCAGGCGGCGCCGGCCAGCAGGGTGATGGCACACCCGGCCGCGCCGACGGCGAAGAGGCCGGGGGCACGCCCCGGCCTCGCGGTAGCGCGTTCGGTGTCGGTGCGCACTCGTCTCCTCCACAGGCTGATCGACGGAACGTCCACCCACAAAGCTAACCCGTGCGGTTACCCACTGGGGCTGGGTTCGGTCGGTTGGGCGGCGGTTGTCCACAACCGGCTGGCCAGTCTTGGGCGCCCTGTGTCGCCGCTGCTAGGCTGAACGTGTTGCTGACCCCGTACGGGAGAGAGTCCGCGTATCCAGCGTGGGCCGCCGAAGGAGCAATCCCTCCCCGATGACAACCTCTCAGGCACACCGGACCGTACGGGCGAGACCACTCTGGAAAGCAGGGACACGTTCCCTCGCCGAAGGTGCAAACCACGCCGAGCGCGCGGTGAAGCTCTCAGGCACCCATGACAGAGGGGGAGGATGGCAACGCCTATCGCACGACACGACGCCCATCCTCTCGGGAGTGCCCATGTCAGAGCCCACGTTCGCGCCGCGCGTCACCGCGCTGCACAAGATCCACGAAGAGGCCGGGGCGACCCTCGTCGACTTCGCCGGGTGGCTGATGCCGCTCCGCTACGCCAGCGAGACCGCCGAGCACACCGCGGTCCGTGAGGCCGCCGGGCTCTTCGACCTCTCCCACATGGGTGAGATCCGGCTGGTCGGCCCGCAGGCCGCCGAAGCCCTCGACCACGCACTGGTCGGCTTCCTGTCCAAGGTGAAGGTGGGCCGCGCCCGCTACACCATGATCACCGCCGAGGACGGCGGGGTCCTGGACGACCTCATCGTCTACCGGCTCGGCGAGCAGGAGTACCTGGTCGTGGCGAACGCGGCCAACGTGCCGGTGGTCGCCTCCGCGCTGGCCGAGCGCGCCACGGGCTTCGACGTCGAGGTCACCGACGAGTCCGCCGCCTACTCGCTGATCGCGATCCAGGGCCCGCGCGCGGTCGAGATCCTCGCCCCGCTCACCGACGCCAACCTCGACGACATCCGCTACTACGCCGGGTACGAGCACACCGTGGCCGGGGTTCCGGTCCTGCTCGCCCGCACCGGCTACACCGGTGAGGACGGCTTCGAGATCTTCGTCAAGCCCGCCGACAAGGCACCCGAGATCTGGGCCGCCCTGATGGCCGGGGGTGCCCGGCACGGACTGGTCCCGGCCGGACTCTCCTCCCGCGACACCCTCCGCATGGAGGCCGGGATGCCGCTGTACGGCCAGGAGCTCAGCGCGGACCTCACCCCCTTCGACGCCGGTCTGGGCCGCGTGGTCAAGCTCGACAAGCCGGGCGACTTCGTCGGCCGCGCCGCCCTGGAGGAGGCCTCGCGCACCTCCCGGGAACGGCGCCTGATCGGGCTCGCCGGCCGCGGCCGCCGCCCGCTGCGCAAGGGCCAGGACGTGCTGCGCGACGGAGCCGTCATCGGAGTCACCACCAGCGGCGCCCCCTCCCCCACCCTGGGCCGCCCCATCGCCATGGCCTACGTGGACGGCGACCTCGACACCTCGACCGGCACGTTCACCGTGGACGTGCGCGGCCGGGGCGAGGAAGTCGACGTGGTCGAGCTGCCGTTCTACAAGCGACAGCCGTAGGAAACGGGGGCCGCCACCGCGCGGCCCCGACGACCTGCACGCACCGACGGCTGGATTCCCATGAGGAACCGGCACGGCCGGGGCGTGACCAGGCGTAGGCCGGGCCGGGTCGCCGTACGGGCGCACGGCAGACAAATGGAACACCTCCAAGGAGAGTTGAAGTGAGCGTTCCCACGGAGCTGGGTTACACCGCCAAACACGAGTGGATCGCGGTCGAGGGCGGGATCGCCACCGTCGGTATCACCGCGTTCGCCGCCGAGGCGCTGGGCGACATCGTCTACGTCGAGACCCCTGAGGTCGGCAGCGAGGTCACCGCCGGGGAGACCGCGGGCGAGGTGGAGTCCACCAAGTCCGTCAGCGACATCTACTCCCCCGTGAGCGGAGAGGTCGTCGAGGTCAACGAGGGCCTCGAAGACGCCCCCGAGACCATCAACTCCGAGCCCTTCACCGGTGGCTGGCTGTTCAAGGTGCGCGTCTCCGAGGAGCCCGCGGATCTGCTCTCCGCCGAGGAGTACACCAAGCTGACCGAAGGCGAGAACTAACATGACCAGCGACAACCTGCTCAACCAGACCCTCGGTGAGCTGGACCCCGAGGTGGCGGCGGCGGTCGACGCCGAACTGGCCCGCCAGCGCGACACCCTCGAGATGATCGCCTCGGAGAACTTCGCCCCGCAGGCCGTCCTGGAAGCCCAGGGCACCGTCCTGACCAACAAGTACGCCGAGGGCTACCCCGGCCGCCGCTACTACGGCGGCTGCGAGCACGTCGACGTCGTCGAGCAGCTGGCGATCGACCGCGCCAAGGAGCTGTTCGGCGCCGAGCACGCCAACGTGCAGCCGCACTCCGGCGCCCAGGCCAACACGGCCGTGTACTTCGCGCTGCTCAAGCCGGGCGACACGATCCTGGGCCTGGACCTGGCCCACGGCGGTCACCTGACCCACGGCATGCGCATCAACTACTCCGGCAAGATCCTCAACGCCGTCGCCTACCACGTGCGTGACGAGGACGGCACCGTCGACTACGACGAGGTCGCCGCCCTGGCCAAGGAACACCAGCCCAAGATGATCGTCGCGGGCTGGTCCGCCTACCCGCGCCACCTGGACTTCGCCAAGTTCCGCCAGATCGCCGACGAGGTCGGCGCGCTGCTCATGGTGGACATGGCGCACTTCGCCGGTCTGGTCGCGGCCGGGCTGCACCCCAACCCGGTACCGTTCGCGGACGTGGTCACCACCACCACCCACAAGACCCTGGGCGGCCCGCGCGGCGGCATGATCCTGACCAGGGCCGAGTACGCCAAGAAGATCAACTCCGCGGTCTTCCCCGGCATGCAGGGCGGCCCGCTGGAGCACGTGATCGCGGCCAAGGCGGTCTCGTTCAAGGTCGCGGCGAGCGAGGAGTTCGCCGACCGCCAGCGCCGCACGGTGGCGGGCGCGCGCATCCTCGCCGACCGGCTCAACCAGCCGGACGCGGCCAAGGTCGGCGTCAAGGTCCTGACCGGCGGCACGGACGTCCACCTGGTCCTGGTCGACCTGGTCGACTCCGAGCTCAACGGCCAACAGGCCGAGGACCGGCTGCACGCGGTGGGCATCACCGTCAACCGCAACGCCGTCCCCAACGACCCGCGCCCGCCGATGGTGACCTCGGGTCTGCGCATCGGCACCCCGGCCCTGGCCACACGCGGCTTCGACGACGCCGACTTCGCCGAGGTCTCCGACGTCATCGCCGAGGCGCTCAAGCCCGGGTTCGACGAGGCCGCCCTGCGCGACCGCGTCAGCGCTCTGGCTACCAAGCGCCCGCTCTACCCCAACCTGTAGCAGTGCCCGCCGTGTGGGCCGCGAAGGCCCACACGGCGCCGGTCACCACGGCCCCATCCCCTGTGCTCAATGAGGAGGACAGCCATGGCCATCAGCGTCTTCGACCTGTTCAAGATCGGTATCGGACCGTCCAGTTCGCACACCGTCGGCCCGATGAAGGCGGCCCGGACGTTCGTATCCGGGTTGCGTACCGAAGACCTGCTGCCGCG